>QWII01000089.1 GCA_021405325.1 Caldilinea sp. CFX5
GGGCCAGCGCGAGCTGCAAACCTTCAAAAAGGTCTACAAGCCGGATTGTAACAACAAGGTGCCGATTCTCTTTTTTACCACCGGTTACTCCTACCGCTTTCTCGGCCTCTTCCCCACCAATCGCCATTTGATTGGCGTAGGCGGCGGCTACAAACCGGAAGAGACGCTCTTTCTGCTCGGCACCGATGTGCAGGGGCGCGATCTCTGGTCGCGCCTGATGTTGGGGACACGGGTTTCGTTGAGTGTGGGTCTGGTGGGGGTTGGCTTAAGTCTTGTCTTGGGAATTATTCTCGGTGGCATCTCCGGCTACTACGGCGGCGCAATTGATACGGCGATCCAACGGATGATCGAAATTATACGCGCCGTGCCGACCATTCCGCTCTGGATGGGGCTGGCCGCGGCCTTGCCCCGGCAGTGGACAGTTCTCCAGGTCTATTTTGCCATTACGGTGATTATCTCGCTCTTTGCCTGGACCGATCTGGCGCGCGTGGTGCGTGGGCGCTTTCTGGCGCTGCGCGAAGAAGATTTTGTGGCGGCGGCCATGTTGGCCGGAGCCAAGCCCTGGCGCATCATCTTTGCACACATGCTGCCCTCTTTCTACAGCCATATCATTGCGGCAGTGACGCTGGCAATCCCCGCCATGATCGTAAGTGAAACCTCATTGAGCTTTCTGGGGCTAGGGTTACGCCCGCCAGCGATCAGTTGGGGCACCTTGCTGCAAGCCGCCCAGAATATCCAGAGCGTCGCCATCACCCCCTGGCTCCTCATCCCCGCCGTCCCGGTCATCATCGCCATCCTAGCCTTCAACTTCCTGGGCGATGGTCTGCGCGACGCGGCGGACCCGTATAGTAATTAGAGACAAAGACACTACAACGGATAAAGGCGGAAACGGATTGACTGGTTGCCGAACAAAAATCGACGAACTGAAAGGGCATCATAAAGGAGGCCCACCAAATCATCCGTTAGCATTTACAGGAGCGGACATATCCGTTCCCGCCTTCATCCGTTGTAGTGTTTACTTGGATACTGTCACTGTATAAGGAACATCACCTTGGCGAAACACAACGACCCCATCCTCTCTGTTCGCGACCTCAAAGTGCATTTTACGCTGAAAGAGGGCGTGGTGCGCGCCGTGGATGGGGCCAGCTTTGACGTGCAGTTGGGGCGCACTTTGGGGATTGTCGGCGAAAGCGGTTGTGGCAAGAGCGTCACCACGCGCGCCCTGTTGCAACTGATCGATCCGCCAGGGCGGATTGTGGGGGGCAGTTTGCACTATCAGCCGGCCAACCAGACAAAGACGATCGACCTGGCGCAGCTTGACCCCGAAGGCGCCACGATGAAGGCGATCCGCGGCGGCGATATTGGCTTGATCTTCCAAGAACCGATGACCTCTTTTAGCCCGGTGCATACCATCGGCAACCAGATCACCGAGGCGATTCGCCTGCATCAACAGATCAGTAAACGCGCTGCCCACGAACTGGCCGTAGATTGGTTGCAGCGCGTCCACATGCCCAACGCCGCACAACGGATGAATGAATACCCCTATCAACTGAGCGGCGGCTTGCGCCAAAGAGCGATGATCGCAATGGCCCTGTGCTGTAACCCACGCATCCTGATTGCCGATGAACCTTCCACCGCACTGGATGTCACCACGCAAGCGCAGATTCTCGACCTGCTGCGCGAATTGCAAGAAGCGCACCACATGGCGATCATCTTTATCACCCACGACCTGGGGGTGATTGCCGAGATCGCCGATGACGTGGCGGTGATGTATCTGGGACGCGTCGTCGAGGAAGCGCCGGTCAAGGAGATCTTTCATGCGCCCAAACACCCCTACACCCGTGCGTTGATGACCTCCATGCCCAACATCTACAGCCCATCACGCACCCGGCTGCCTTCGATCCAGGGGTCGATCCCCCACCCGCTCAACCGGCCTACCGGCTGCGCTTTTCATCCACGCTGTCCCTCCTTTATGCCGGGGGTCTGTGAGCGCGCCGAACCGGCCCTACTAGAACTAAGCGCCACCCAACGGGTCAGTTGTTTTTTGTATGATCACGCCCAACCACGCCCGGCGATTGCACCGACGCCGGTGATCCAGGTCGTGAATGGAGCGGAAGCGCCGGAGCCAGTGACCAAAGAACGGAACGAGTCAACCACCGCGCTGCTGGAAGTGAAGAATCTCACCAAGTTCTTTCCTATCCAAAAAGGCTTTTTGCGCCGGGTGGTGGGTCATGTGCGCGCCGTTGACCAGATCAACTTTACCCTCAACCAGGGGGAGACGCTCAGTTTGGTGGGCGAGAGTGGTTGTGGCAAGACGACGACGGCGCGCTGTGTGCTGCGCGCCATCGAGCCGACCAGCGGCGAGATCCTGCTGCGCACCCGCGATGATGTCACCGTAAACTTGACTCACATGAGTCAGGCGCAGATCCGCCCGCTGCGCCGTGACATGCAGATGATCTTTCAAGATCCCTTCTCTTCGCTCAACCCGCGCATGACGGTCTTTGATGTCGTGGGGGAACCGTTGCTGGTCAATGGCGTGCGCAGCCGGTCGGTGCGGCAAGATCGGGTGGAACAGCTTTTGCGCCAGGTGGGGTTGCGCCCGGAGTATATGGATCGCTTTCCCCATGCCTTTAGTGGTGGTCAGCGCCAGCGCATTGGCATTGCGCGCGCCCTGGCCCTCAACCCGCGCTTTATCGTGGCCGATGAAGCGGTGTCGGCGCTGGATGTGTCGGTGCAGGCGCAGGTACTCAATTTGATGCTGGATCTACAGGAAGAATTGGGGCTGACTTATCTCTTTGTCTCGCACGATCTTAGCGTCGTCAACCAGGTGAGTGATCGGGTGGTGGTGATGTATGTCGGGAAAATTGTCGAGGTCGCCACGCCGCAGCAATTATTCACCGCGCCCAAGCACCCCTACACGGCGGCGCTCTTGGCCTCGCTGCCCAAAGCTGATCCGGGACAACGCCAGAAGCGTGCGCCGCTGCCGGGCGAAGTAGCCAACCCGGCCAATCCGCCCAGCGGCTGTTACTTTCATCCGCGCTGCGCCTTTGCCATGGAACAATGCCGCCGCGAAAGCCCCCCGTTGCAAACCCTGGCTGACCAACGACAGGTCAGTTGTCACCGCGCCCATGAATTGGATTTGGTGGGGATTCATGGGTAGGTGAATGTTGAATTTGTGCGAAAATCGTCATCATGGATGACGATTTTCGCACAAATTCAACATTTATCCAAATCGCTTTACGGACCTTTCCGGCAGAAAGCGGTTGCCTTCTAGGCGCGACTTCAGTCGTAGGCACCCAAAGGGTTCCCGATGCCGCTGTGGCGTACTCGCCAGGAGATTGTTTCAAGCCACGCGATTCGTCAGTCAACTGAAACATCCTTTCTCGAACTTTTGTGCTATCCTACAGGTGTAGTTCACAACTGAAGATAGGGGGTTCCGGTCAGGAATCGTTGACTGGGTAAAATGTTCAACGTTGGCCGCATGGTTTGTACTGGCGCAGTTGCAAAGACTAGCCTGAAAGTCATAAGACAAGTACGCAAGACCAGGCAACCAAACCGTAACAACAACACTAGGACGATAGTGTTTCAGTCGAAAAACTGTAGAAGCCAACGACTTTTAGTCGTTGGAGTCGTCACATGGGATAGCCCTTCAACCCCTGCAAGCCTTTGATGGCGGCAATCTCACCGGTGTGGCTAAAGGTGTTGAGCAGCATGGTGTTGAGCCACCAGACGACGGTAAACGTGCCAAAGGGCATCTCAACCTCACGCGCCAACTCGGTGTCCTGCAAGCCGGCCAGCCAGTCATCCAATGCGGCAAAGACAGCATCCTGGTAGGCGGCAAATTCAGCCACGTTCATCACGACGCCGCGCTCTGTCCCCAGCCAATCGCCATCCTGACTGGGCTTGCTGACCCCCGCTTTGCCGGCAAAGCTGGAAACTAGCAAGGGTTGTTTCCCGGCAATGGTACTCAGCAGCAAGAAATCGAGACCGGTCACCGCATGGGCGGCGTGACCGGCAATCGGACTGACCACCCCGCCCGGTTGGAAATGGGCAACCTGGGCATCCACCCCTTGCAGGGTGCCTTGGAGCCATTGATGGGATTGCTTGTACTGCTCACGTAGCAAGTTGATAGCACTTTGGTTCGACATTGCTTCCTCCTCTGTCAAATAAAAATTGTCACGCTTCAGGGGGTACAGACGCGGATTGAGGAAACACGGGTTTTTCTACGGCAGCCAAACTATCCGCGCTACCTTAACCCGCGTCTATACCCCCTGAAACCTCACGCAAAGTTATGCGGCCAACGCCGCGGCCATCTGGGCGATCTCCTGGACAGTTCGCCAATTGCGCGCCGTGATGCCGACTTGCCAGCCACGGTGAAATTTCTCCGCCAACTGGGAGCGACCAATCCCATCGGGGGCGTGCAAATAGAAGACTTTGTCAATGAGAGCAAACCGTTCGTTGGGCGCTTTGAGTGCTTCGACTTTTGCCCAATCCGGGTTGGTTGGCGCCGCGTCCAGAAAAAACAGATGCAGTGTTTTCGGTTCGCTTTCGCCTTCCGGAAAGGGATTGGCGGCGATGGCGGCCTCTAGTTCCGCGACGGTCAGAATAAAGAGTTGTGGCGCAAAGCCATAACTTTTGTCAATCGCCGCCGTGATCGCCGCCGCCAGCGCAGTGCGGTCGGTGCGGTCGCTTTGAAAGACGACGTTGCCGCTCTGAATATAGGTTTTGACCTGTTGCAAGCCCAGCCCTTGCAACAGCGTCACCAACTCTTTCATCGGCAACTTGTTATTACCGCCGACGTTAATGCCGCGCAAAAGCCCAATGTACGTATTCATCTTACTGTTTGGGTCCAATGTAAACAATTTCACCCAGAATGCGGTCGGGCGTTTCAAACATCACTTGGTAGTAGGTGTTGTCGCCACCGGCAAATTCAGGGCGATGACGGGGTGTGTCGAAGAGGTGGGGAATGCCCCGTTCGGTTAGGTAGGCGGCGGCTTGATCGACTTCGGCTTGGGTGGCCGTCTGAATGGCAAAGTGGTTGAGACCAGGACCGTCGTAATCGTTGGTGACGGCTTTGGTTGCGTCGCCAAACCAGACGCTCGTGTGATTGCTGTCACCGACGCCGAGAGCGCCCTCCGCTTCAAACAAGACTTTCCAACCCAGGAAGGTGAAGAGATCGCGGTAGAAGCCCCGATTTTTGCCGTCGATGCTAAAGAGCAGATGGCCTAATTTGGTTTGCATAGGTTCCTCCATGAAAATGGTGCGGGTTGTGATTGACAGAAACGAAACAGCGCTTACTGCTTTGATTATAGGCTTTTACGTTACGCTCGCTTGCAGCCGCCCCTCATGCTGCTTGCGCTGTCATAGTGACATGGGTCACACAAATTATAGAATATTTGTTCTGCTTTGTCAATAACCCAAGCAATTTTGCGCTGTTATATCGTTGAAGCTTTTCGTTTCTAATTTTGCGCGCAAAGCAATTTGACATCTTTTCCAACATAATGGAAAATATGTCCATCATGAAAGATAACTCCACAACGCAAGATAAAACAATAGCTTCAGCCGGCCAGGAGATCAACCTGCGGATCGCTGGTCGTGTACGGGCGCTGCGCATAGAGCAAGGGCTGACGTTAGACGCCCTCGCCGCCAAGTCCGAAGTCAGTCGCTCAATGCTCTCGCTGATTGAACGGGGGGAGAGCAGTCCGACGGCCGTAGTGCTGGACAGGATTGCAACGGGACTTGGCGTCTCCCTGGCGTCGCTCTTTGATGACGGCAGCGCACCCCCCAATCCAATCTCACGGCGTGCTGATCGCATACCGTGGCGCGATCCGGCCTCCGGCTATATCCGGCGCAATCTCTCGCCGGCCAACTTTCCCACGCCCATTCACATCGTCGAGGTCGAGTTGCCGGCGGGCGCTAGTGTGGCCTATGAGACCGGCGCACGCGATGTGAGCATTCACCAACAGATTTGGGTGCAAGCGGGCAGCATCGAGTTAGCGCTAGGCAACGTGACTTACCAGCTCGACGAAGATGACTGTTTGGCAATGCAACTCGATGCGCCAACCACCTTTCGTAACCGCACCGATCAACCGGCGCGCTATATCGTGGTCATCGTGACTGAACATGGTCGGACACAGCGCCGGTAAAGCGGAGAGCACAATTGCGAGCTGAGGTCCCCTTTCTGGAAGAGGCAGGAACCACTTGGTTAAACCGAACGGTAGTTGCCTCTTCCAGAAAGGGGACCGGCCACCTACGACGGCGCATTCCCATTGAGCAACCAAACTCTTTTCTTGCAAAGGAAACAACAATGGCAGACAACATCCAAGTACGCGTGCTGGAAACCCTTGACGAACGCGCCATCCAGGGATTGGGCGACGTGTTGATCGACTGTGTCGAGGGGGGCGCCTCGGTCAGCTTTATGTTGCCGATGACCCGCGCCAAGGCCGATGCCTTCTGGCGCAACACCGCCGCCAGCGTGGCGCGTGGCGAACGCATTGTGCTGGCCGCCGAGGATGCGACCGGCATGATCCTCGGCACGGCGACCGTGATTTTACAACAACCGGAAAATCAACCCCACCGGGGCGATATTGCCAAAATGCTCGTCCACCGCCAGGCGCGCAAAAAAGGAGTCGGCGCGGCGCTGCTAGTAGCCGCTGAACTGAGCGCCCTGCAAGCCGGCAAAACGCTCCTGGTCCTCGACACCGCCAGCGCCGACGCCGAACGGCTCTATGAACGACATGGCTGGCAACGCTGCGGGGTCATTCCCGCTTACGCGCTCTTGCCCGACGGTCCGCCTTGTGCTACCATCATCTATTATAAGTTTTTGCGACCTTGAGCCAATGGGGGTAGCATGATCAACTGGCATGACGACCTGGGGCAAAGAACCTTGCACCGCATTGCGACGGAAATGGTGATGTGGCTGACCACTATCTCGCCCAGCGGTATACCCCAGCCGCGCCCCATCTGGTACGTGTGGGATGGCAGCACTTTTCTGATTTATAGCGCGGCGCGTGCCAAGAAGATCGTGCATATTGTCCACAACCCCAATGTTGCCCTCCATTTTAACGCAACGGCGGATGGTGATGACATTCAGGTTATCTTGGGGAAAGCCGCCATTGATCCAAACGCGCCGCCAGCCGATTTAAACGCCGCCTATCTCACCAAATACCGAGAGGGCATCTATGCCCTGTCGATGGATGAGAAACGGTATGCGTCGATCTTTACCGTGGCCCTACGTATTGAACCCTTCCGCCTGCGCGGGTTGGAGCCGATTTCGGATTTTGAATAATTGTCTTTTCCTCTTGTTTGTCATTATCGTTGGCGTTGTCGGCCTCGCCTGGTATGGCCGCCAGAACGAGACCCGTCTCTGGGCACTCGACGGCGCGACCGGCGCCATCCGCTGGAGCCGAGCGTTGGCGACGGACGAACGCGACTATGCCGCTATGCCGCCCGTCACCAATGCAACCCTGGTTGTCGGTTGGGTGGAGCGTCGGGCAACGGTCGAGAAAACAATTGCCCTGGTCGCTTGGGATCGCCTGACCGGCGCTGAACGCTGGCGTTGGCCGCTGCCGACCGGACACCAACTTGACTATGAAGACCGGCTCCTGGCGACGACCAGCCGCATCTACTTTGTAATGGTAGGGGAGGATGAGCAGCGAACCCTGGTGGCGCTAGATGCAGCCACGGGTCAGGAAGCGTGGCAATTGCCCGCTGTTGTCACCTTTGTCACGCTGCCGCCGGTTGCGGACCAGGCGGCGGCGCCCGATGCCGACGACCCGTTGGTGCTCAGTTACACAGAGAAACAGTTCATCTTGTCACGGCGGGCGGCGGCGGATGGCGCCGAGCGTTGGCAGGCGGCGCAACCGTTGGGCGACAACTATCTCGGTCTCCGCCCCCTTGTCGCCGCCACGACGCAGGCTGCTTATCTCTTCCGCGCGGGCGGCGCCGCGACCAAAGAGGGGAACTGGGAAAGCAATGGCGCCTATGACGTACAGGGGTATGCCCTGGCCGATGGCGCTAAGACGATCACCTATGAACACCAGGGGCAAGACCCCGTCTTCTATTTTGGCCCGACCGTCACCCGCACCAGTGGATATGCACTGGTAAGCCTGAATGAAGCGACCGGCGCCGTGCAATGGCAATATACTATCCCTGAGCCGGAGAAACCCGACCAGGCGCGTTACTTCCAGGCCGTCACGGCGCTGCCGGATCTGCTGTACCTTGTCGTTGGCCCCGACAACTATGATGAACTTGGTTCCCTGGTGGCGCTCAACCCCGCCGATGGGCAAGAACGATGGCGCGCCCAGGTGGTGGACGAAGGGTTTTCGCTGCTTGCGCCGCCGCCGGCCACAGCGACAACGATTGGCATCAATGGCGCTGATGGCTTTGTCGCCGTGGATCGGCAGAGCGGCGCCGTGCGCTGGGCGTTTGCCAGTGATGCCTTCATGCTGATTCCAGGCGCTGATGAAAATACCTTCTACTTCACTGATCGTAACGTGCGCTGGCGCGCCTGGCTCACCTTATTCCAACACCGCCTACAGTAGCAAACTGGCGGACAGATTGCTCGTTAGCGCTGATGACTGCCTTATTTTTGTTGATCATGGCTAATGCGTAACCCATCTGCAAAGCAGGTATGGTATACTATCCTGCTGAATGTGCATAGCTTTGGAAGAGTGGGTTGAGACAAAGGGGAATGCGCCATGCAAACAACGACCTTGTTGACACCGCCGGCGCCGCCATACACGGTTGCGCCAATGGCAAAAGAAAAACTGCTCACCGGTGCTGAGGCGTTCAATTTGGGTCTCAAGCACCCGTTTGAACTTGTGCATGGGAAAATTGTTCTTACAGATTATTCCGGCGATGAGCATGGCATTATCGAGTCTGAACTATCGCGTCACCTGGGCAACTTTAATGTCACCCGCAAACTCGGCTGGGTGCTATCGGGTGAAGTGGGGGTTTATACCCGGTATGAGCCAGACACCGTGCGCGGTGTGGATGTTATCTTTATTTCGCGTCAACGGTTGGCTGCCCCCAAAGGCAAGGCGTTGCAAGTCGCCCCCGAACTGGTCGTTGAAATCGTCTCACCCAACGATCGGTGGGGTGAGTTGCGCGCGAAGATCGCTGAATACTTTGCGATTGGGGTAGAACGGGTGTGGATTGTCGAGCCGGAAAAGAAACAACTCTTGGTCTACCGCACGCCCACCGACTTTATCCAGCTTACCGAGCAGGAAAGTGTGCGCGGGGAAGGGATCTTAGAGGGATTTACCTTGTCGTTGCACGAATTGTTTGCTGATTTACCATAGAATATCCCACCATACGTCATGCGCTTTGATGACAACCAAAGCAGCATGAACACATACAGCGAAGGAACAACCATGCCCTACACCGTCCTCATTAGCACCGAAGAACTTGCCCCCCACCTGGGCGATCCCGACTGGGCGATCATCGATTGCCGCTTTCGGCTCGACAACCCGGCCTTTGGTCGTCAGGCGTACAGCGAAGCTCACATCCCCGGTGCGATCTATGCCCACCTCAACGAGGAATTATCCGGCCCGATTGTCCCCGGCCAGACCGGTCGCCACCCGCTACCCGGCCTTGAACAATTTGTGGAAACACTTTCCACCTGGGGCATTGACGAACGGGTGCAGGTGGTGGCCTATGACGATGCGGGCGGCATGGTGGCCGGTCGGCTTTGGTGGATGTTGCGCTGGCTGGGTCATTTCAATGTGGCGGTGTTGGATGGCGACTTCCGCCATTGGCAAAAGGAAGGACGACCAATGACCAGTGGGGTCGAACAGCGTTCCCGTCGTCGCTTCCTGCCCTACCCGCAACCATACATGCAGGTGAGCCGCGCCGATGTGATCGCCAACTTGAGCGCCCCTCACTTTCAACTCTTTGATTCGCGCGATGAAAAACGCTACCGGGGCGAACCCAACCCGCTCGACACCATCAGCGGTCACATTCCGGGCGCGCAATCGGCCTTCTATGCCCGCAACCTGGCTGAAAACGGCAAGTTTTTATCGCCCGAAAAATTGCGGGAACGCTTTGCCGCGCTGCTCCAGGATCGCCCCGTGGAGGAGTGTGTTTTTTACTGTGGCTCTGGTGTGAGTCTGCACCATAATCTCCTGGCCCTCGAACACGCGGGCTTTGCACCGGGGGCGCGTGCCTATATCGGCTCCTGGAGCGACTGGACGAATGATCCGACGCGGCCAGTGGCTACTGGGGAATAATCTGATTCGTGAGACGTGATTCGTGTTGCGCGTGTTAACGCTGATTGAAGATAGAAAGTAATACTGATGGATCGCATTTTCTTTTTACTGGCTAGTTTGTTGGGTGGATTGGGCGTGGCGCTGGGCGCTTTTGGCGCTCATGCTATGCGTGGTCGCATAGCTGAGAATCTTTTGGCGAACTATGAAACGGGAGTGCGCTATCACTTTTACCATGCCCTGGCGCTGGTGGCGGTGGCGGTGGCGATTCAGCGCTGGCCCAACTCTAACTTGCCGGTGATTGCCGGTTGGCTCTTTGTGGTCGGCGTGGTGATCTTCTCCGGCAGCCTCTATGTCATGGCCTTTACCGGGCTGCGCTGGCTGGGCGCCATCACGCCGATAGGCGGTGTCGCCCTCATTGCCGGGTGGGTCTGTCTGCTCTTGGTCGCCTGGAACAACAAGTAAAGGTAGGGGCGCACCCTTGCGGTCGCCCCGTGCTTGCCGAAAAACACGGGGCGACCGCAAGGGTGCGCCCCTACCATGACCCATTGTCTTATAGAAACAGCGGCAAGAAGATCAGGGCAAGGACGCCGGCCAGAATGAGCGTAATGAGAATGCTCACAACCAGCGGCGCCAGCAGCGTGAGGACAACGCGTTGGGTTGGTAGATTGACCAGGGCGCGCACTGTTTCGCCATAAATCAGCACCGCCCAAATGATGCCGGCCAGGCTAAAGAGCGGGCCGAGATAGGGAATGACGCCTAGCCCCAGCAGCACCAACGGGACAAAAGCATAGCTGGTGGCGCCGTAGAAGTGGGGCAGCGTAGTTGTCGCCCCTTGCAACTTGAGCGTCGCCAAGACGCCCAGGCCGTAGACCAGCCAAATCGTCAACCAGGTGAGCGGCCAGTTGAGCCAGTTGCCCAGAGCGCTCAGTCCGGCGGCCAACCACACGGGAGCGATAGGGTCCAACCCAGCCATTGTGCGCGCCGTGTTTGTCCAGACCTGGGCGAATGGGGTCAATGCAAAACCGTTGCTCTGTGCTTCGGCATAGCGCGCCAGGGCTGCCAACGGCGCCGCTGTGCCGATTTGCGCTGCTTGCACCCACTGAACGATCAAGGGCAACAGTCCGCCGATCAAAGCCGCCACTATCACCAAGCCCACCCCTTGCCGCATACTGGTTGTGTGCAAAGTTGCCACATTGTCGCTCTCTTCAACGCCATCTGTCGCCCAAGGGGCAATGACCTGTTCAACCTGGAGCGTCAGGGCAGTGCGCACCTGTGACCAAGCCGGCAGCCACCCTTGCGGCGACCAGAGATCGGGCGCGGCTGTGCGCTCCGGTCGATGGACAAAGGTTTGTGCGTTCATGCTAACCTCCAGAGCAGCAGTCCCAGCCCCAATAAAATCGCCACCAATAGCGCAAAGAGGATGAGCAAGAGCAACGGCGCTATGGCGGCGACGAAGGCTTTTTGCCAGGGTAGATCGTGGGCCACTTCCACGCCACGGTAAAGGATGAGTAATGCCCAGACACTCAGCAACAGTTGACTGACGGCGGCAAAGGGCAAAATTTCGGCAAAGCGGAGGATCTGCGGTGCGACGATCAAGGCGCTCACACCCAGCGTTTGGTTGAGGGTGCCGCTGCCGCCCAAGAACCGGGCCGCGGCATAGATGATCATGCCGGCCAGCAGCCATTGCACCAGCAGCAGGGTCGGCGTTGTCACCAGGGTCAACAGGCGCAGCCAGCCGCCGCTATAGCCCAGCCAGAAATTGACCATCGCCCAGCCTTCGCGCAAAACGGTTTCCATCACAGCCGGGTTGATGGCATTAGGCGCGCTTGTACTCCACTGGCGCCAGCCTTGGAGCAGCGCGGCCAACAGGGCATCGTTCGGCGGCAAGACGGCGGTTGTCAAAAGCTGGCCGATCAACCGCGCCACGCCCACCAGAAAACCGACGCCGACAGTCAAAAAAAGCCCTTCCACCCAGGGGTCATCATCATCGGTTAACGCGATAAAGGGTTCAGCATCCAACACCAGCGCTTTGCTCACCAGCGCCGGATAGCTTTGCGGTTGTATCATCCACCCTCCTTCAATTACACAACAGCGCCAATTGCCATCGGCTCACCGGCTCTTATCATAGCATAGGGCGACAGCGGCTGCAACGCACTCGCCAGCTACTATACTGTTTTCAAGACGTTTGACAGGCAACAGCGACCATGCTACACTTGCTCCCAACCACAATTGTGTAGTGATTCCTCGAACCATTTCCTGAGCTTGTTTGGCAGATCGTTGTTGTTGGGCGCAGACAGTGGGTGGCCCCCGTCAACCTGCTGTTGCTGTGCTATGTTCTGATTCGGTGAAAATGATGGCGGGATGGCGCCGGCCTTGAAGCAAGGCTAGGGTCGCCACGCCGTTCATCGTTCCATATTTCGCTCCCAACCTTTGTTCAAGGAGACAGGATTATGCAGAGACAACTCCAGCAAAAACAGTGGACACGCCGTGATTTTCTCCGCTTGAGCGCCGGCGTTACCGGCATGGCGGTGCTTACCGCTTGTGTGCCGCCGGGGGCGCCGGGCGCGCAACAGAGCAATGCACCAGCCGGCGAAGGCCCCGTGCAGATCGATGTGTGGACCGGTTGGACGGAAGACGCCGCCACCAATATTGAAAAGATCCTCGACGGCTATAACAAATCGCAGGAGGCCGTAGTCGCCAAGCATGTGATTGTGCCGGAGGCGATGACCCAGAAATTGCTGGCGGCCGTCTCTGCCGGCAACCCGCCGACCACCGCGGTGGTCTTTGGTGCCAACATTGCCTATCAACTGGCGGCGCAAAAAGGGTTGATGGCGCTCGACGAAGTGGGCAACCCGGAGCAAGTCGAGACGCTCAAAGGCTGGATGGATCCCGCCATTTGGGAACTGGGCATCTATGACGGCAAATATTACTACGCCAGCATGTGGAATCAGTGCATGGGCTGTTATGTCAATGTTAAGATGGCAACCGAGATGGGTGTCGATGTCACAAAGCCGCCGCAGACGCTGGAAGAACTGGATGCCGTCTGGGAGCAGATGACTACTTATGACGCCGACGGCAATATCGATGTGCTGGGTGGCGACTTTGCTTGGGCTGCGATGATCATGGGGCGCTTCCTCGGCCAGTGGGTCTCGGAGGATGGCGCGCAGATTACCGCCAATCACCCCAACAATGTCAAGGCGTTGGAATGGGTGGCGAATCGCTGGGCAAAGATTGGCCCGGAAAAAATTGCCGCCTGGAACGCTTCGTTGGCCGGACGTGGCGAACGCTCTGCCGGCCAGGATCCCTTCCTCTCCGGCCTACGGGCAACGCTGGTCACTGGCCCCTGGCACTATAACACGCTACGCAACTTCAAGCCCGAAGGCTTTGAATTTACCGTCTGGCCGCTGCCCGGCCCGGCGAATCAGACCGAAAAAGGGATGTACACCTATGGCGACGGCTGGATCATCCCTGTGGGTGCGCCGAATCCAGGGGCGGGTTGGGAGATCATCAGCGCAATGACTGGCGCCACCGGCAATCGCGATGTCTACACCAGCCTCTTTACCACCTGGCTTTGTGTCAACGGCCCCTCCTCCAAATCGATGACCGAATGGCCGCTCTTCCAAGAAGAGGTCATGGGCGCCTGCCCTGGCTATGCCGAAGTTTTCTTGACCGATCTCTACGACGCCGATTATTATCTCTACCCGCCCAAAATTCCGACCAGCAGCTCCTACATGGATCTGATGGGCGCCGAATGGGAAAAGGTGCGCCTCGGCGAAAAAGGCGCCCAGGAAGCGCTCGACTTTGTCCAGGAGACGGCGCAGAAGGAATTGGATACGTGGCTCCAGCAGAATCAGGGATAGACCTGACAAGGTGACAAGGTGACAGGGTGAAGCATCGGCTACGAATTGATTTATCATTGCAACGATATAGTTGCCCGTTCGTTGGAAAGCGGTAGAAGGTTTTTTACCCCTTCACCTTGTCACCCTGTCACCCTGTCACCCTGTCAGGTATCAACAAGGAGTAACCATTGGCTGCACCAACTGATCTCATGACGGCGAGGCCGCTGGTGGACCATGAGAAGGCAGCGCCGGCGCGTCTGTGGGGGTGGATTGGCACGCTCAGTAAGTATGCGCTGCTGCTCTTCTTTGGCGGCTTTTTTGTGCTGCCTTGGGTCTGGATGATCTCGACATCGCTCAAGAATCCCGATGAACTGGCGGTCTATCCGATTATCTGGATTCCTGACCCGGTGCGATGGGATAATTACATTGAAGCCTTTAGCCGCGCCGAATTTTCTCGCTTTTTGGGAAATACGGTGCTGATCGCCGTCCCGTCGGTGATTGGGGCGCTGATCTCGAACGCGCTGGTGGCTTATGGCTTTGCGCGCATTCGCTGGCCCGGTCGCGATCTGCTCTTTGGCACGCTGCTGGCGACATTGATTCTGCCCGGCTTTGTCACCTTTATCCCGCTCTATTTGATCTTCAAGCAACTGAACTGGATCAATTCGTATTTGCCGCTGGTGGTGCCAACCTTTTTCGGCAACCCCTTCTTTGTCTTTCTGCTGCGCCAGTTTTTTATGTCGCTGCCGGAAGAGTTAGCGGATGCGGCGCGGGTGGATGGAGCGTCAGAGTTTCGTATCTTTTTGCAGATCATCCTGCCGCTTTCAAAGCCGGCGTTGGCCGTGGTGGCGCTCTTCCAGTTTATCGGCAGTTGGAACGACTACTTTGGCCCGCTGATCTACATCAATGACAAAGCGCTCTATACGATTTCGCTGGGCATCGCCAATATGCGCGCCAGCTATGGCTTCTCCAACTTCGCCTGGATCATGGCAGCGACTTGTATGAGCGTGTTGCCGATTATTTTGCTCTTTTTCTTTGCCCAGCGAACGTTTATTGAGGGTATTGCTTTGAGTGGTTTAAAAGGGTAAGTGAAAGGTTACGCAGCCGCGTAGTCGTCATAAAGTCCTTCGTCTTCGGGCACGTAGCTGTTTAAAAAGGCGCTATGGTTGCGAACCGGGGACACAGCGGTGATCGTTTCACTTGGGCGAATGGTAACTACCCAACCTCCTGCACCGATCATATCGGCAAGCGTTGGGGGCAACGTCAGCTTTTCACCGGGTTGCAATTCAATTTCATAAGTCAAGTTGAGTAGGTTGCTTTGCATAAAAGCCCTCGGAATAGATGTAATCAAACATAGCCAACTGTGGTTGACTATACACCGAATTGCAAAATCTTACAAGCTATCTCGCGTGCCGGTCGGTCGATGGCCGCCTGCTATAGGCGAAGTCATTTACGGAGTTAACATGGTCCGCATACGAAAATTGACGCGTAGCGAACGGAAAGCCCTACGTAACGGCCTGCTCTTTACGTCCCCGTGGATTATTGGCTTTCTGGCCTTTCGCGTCTATCCTTTTTTTGCCTCGCTCTACTACAGCTTCACCTTTTATCCGATTCTCGACCGGCCCAAATGGGTGGGGCTGGACAACTACATCAACCTCTTTGATGACCCGCGCTTTCTGACCTCGCTCTACAACACCAGCTACTATGCGCTAGGCGCAGTGCCGTTGGCGACCCTGGTAGGGATTGGCCTAGCGATGTTGCTCAATACTAAAGTGCGCGGGTTGTCCTTCTTTCGCACCATCTACTTTTTGCCCAGCATCACCCCGGTGGTGGCGACGGCGATTGTCTGGCTTTGGATGTTTGACCCGATCAATGGCGTTATCAACTACTTCCTTGACCTGGTGGGCATTCATGGGCCGGGGTGGATGGGTAGCCCGCAATGGTCAAAACCGGCGCTGATTTTGATGAGCATGTGGGGCGTGGGCGGCGCAGTGGTGATCTATCTGGCGTCGCTGCAAGATGTGCCGCGCGAATTGCTCGAAGCGGCGGAATTGGATGGCGCAAATGGCGGCCAGAAGATTCGCCATGTCACGCTGCCGATGATCAGCCCGGTCATTCTCTTTAATGTCATCACCGGTATCATCGGCGCATTTCAATACTTCACCGAAGCCTTTGTCATGACCGGCGGCACCGGCTCCCCTGCCGATTCGACACTGATGATGTCGATCTATCTCTACCAGAGCGCCTTTCAATATTTCAAGCTTGGTTATGCCTCGGCCCAGGCGTGGATGCTCTTCTTGATCGTGATCGCGTTTACGGTTGTGCTGTTTCGGGTGTCGGGGCGGCTGGTCTACTATGGTGGCAAGTAATTTGTGGGAAATTGTTCCCTTCTCCCACCTATGCTACAATGCTATTCAACCTAGCGCACGGTTTGTATAGTACAGGAGACGCAATGGCCCACGCAATTACGGTTGAGATTTCAGATGACTTTTACGATCAACTACAGCGTACAGCGGAATTAATCCAACGTCCGCTTGGCTTGATTGTCAAGGAAGGTTTGGTACACACGGTTTCGCCCCTGGTCGAAGATATTCCAGCACCTTATCAACGCGACCTGTATCCACTCCTGGCGATGGATGAAATCGCACTCATGCGTGAAGCAAAGGCCATTTTCCCAATGGACCGCTGGGAACAATAGGAAGCCTTACTTGAACAGAAAAAGGAACGCCCCCTACGCCGAGACGAAGAGACCAACCTCGATGAGTTGCGACGCGAGGCAGATATTTTTATGTTACGCAAAGGCTATGCGGCCTTGCTGCTCAAGCGACGCGGTTATCATTCACCAACCATTGACGAACTGCCTAAGGTCTCCTAATCTTTGTGATCACCAAAGCGCAACGCCAACGGATTGCAGAAGCTGCCAACTACCGCTGTGGCTACTGTCTATTACGGAAGTGGTCAGTGGCATCCCGCTAACTGTGGAACATATTTTACCCAAAGCACTTGGCGGCATAGATGATGACGAAAATCTCTGGTTATCCTGCCGTAGTTGCAACGAACGCAAAGGAAGCGTAGCAGAAGCGATTGATCCAGACACCGGTGCGCTTGTCCCCCTGTTTAATCCTCGCACACAAAATTGGAACGCCCACTTTGTCTGGCAAGAAAACGGGATTTGGCTCAGCGGCAAAACTGCCATTGGGCGGGCAACAGTTGAAGCGCTAGCGTTGAATCATGAATTACGTGTGCGAGCCCGATCGATTTGGGTAAGAGCCGGTTTACATCCACCTCATTGATTCTGTATTCAATATTCACAAGGGCAACTCATCATGACTCAACTTTATCAAACGGCGGGCTACCTAAAAAGCCGCTTTCAAGCTACGGCGCGCCGCTTGCGCTTTCAAGCCCGCACGCTGGACGAGTGGCGCTTTTGGCAGCAGAGTTTGCGCAGTACCATTCGTGACTTGCAGGGCATTGACCGATTGCTCCTCGCGCCTATGAATCCGCGCATTACTGAAACCGTGCCGTGTGATGGCTATCAGCGCCAGCGAGTCTTGATCGACACGGAACCGGGCGTCACCATGCCCTTTTATGTGCTGATTCCCGACAAGCTACAAGGGGCCGTGCCGGCCGTGTTAGCACCGCATGGTCACGCCAGCGGTGGCAAATATGCGGTGGCTGGCATTCGGGAAGACGCCGGGGTGATCGGCACCATTGACCAGCACAACTATGACTATGGCGTGCAAGCGGTGCGGCGCGGGTATATGGTCTTTTGCCCCGATGCCCGCGGTTTTGGCGAGCGCCGCGAGTGGTTGAATGAAAAGCCGGAACAGTTGCTCGAATCCTCCTGTCGCCAGTTGGCGCATATGGGCTTGCCGCTGGGGTTGACGGTAGCGGGTATGTGGACGTGGGATTTGATGGTGCTGCTCGATTATGTCCAGACACGCCCCGAAACTGCCGGTCAGCCGATTGGGTGTATTGGGCTGTCAGGTGGTGGGTTACAGACCATGTGGCTGGCGGCGCTGGATGAACGGGTGACTTGTGCGGTGATCAGCGGCTATTTTTATGGCGTCGATGATTCGCTCCTCCACCTCTCCGGCAACTGCGATTGCAACTATATTCCCCGTATGTGGGAAGCGGCGGATATGGGGGATGTGGCGGCGTTGATCGCGCCCCGTCCGCTCTTGATCGAGACGGCACGCCAAGATCCGCTCAACGGGCCGCGGGGGATGGCGAATGTGTTTGAGCAATATACCGTTACGGAGCAGGCGTATAAATTGCTTGATGTTCCGGATCGTCTAACGCACGACACCTTCGATGGCGGTCACGTCTGGCATGGAACGGTGGCCTTTGATTGGTTGGACCGTTGGTTAAAGAAGTAACTTCTCGCTTTTCGTAGAGACACGATATTGCAAATTAGCAAATTAGTACCGGTATCGTAGGTGCGGTTTGTAACCGCACTGGCTTCCAGAGAAACGTGCGGTTACAAACCGCACCTACGATACCGGTACTATTTCAGAAAATTACAATTATCGTGCCCCTAGGAAAAGACGATTACCAGTCCGCGACGCTGCCATCCTGCTCATAGAAGAACTCGCCGCCGAGTTCTTCGGTGTAGGCATGGAGCTTTTGCACTTCCCGTTCGTTGATCTCAAAGCCGAGACCCGGTTTGGTCGGCAGGTCGATGTGGCTGTTGGTCACCGTCCACGGCTCCTCGATGACCTCTACCAGCCAATCTGGCCCTACGCTCTCCTGAATCAAGAAGTTGGGCACCACCGCATCGACATGCATACAGGCCGTCAACGCCACTGGGCCGATGGCGCAATGGGGCATGATATGCACATAGTAGACTTCGGCCATGTTGGCGATCTTTTTGAGCTCGGTGATGCCGCCGGCATGGGAGCCATCCGGCTGGATGTAGGAGGCGGCCTGCTTTTCTAGCACCTGGCGGAATTCCCAGCGGCTCAACAGGCGCTCACCGGTGGCAATCGGGTAGGGGACATGGTCGGCGACGAGCTTGAGCGCATCGACATTCTCCTGTGGCACCGGCTCCTCGACAAACATGGGGCGCATTCCCTTGAGTTCGTGACAGATTTCAATCGCCAGCCCCGGCGTCATTTTGCCGTGAAAGTCAAAGGCCAACTCCACCTCCGGCCCCACCCACTCGCGCATGAGATAGGCGCGCTTGACAAAGTCGTCGATGACGGCGGGCGGTTCATGGGCGCGCCACTTGCCGCCGGGGCCGGATTTGAAGGCCATGTAGCCCCCTTTGGCGCGCAGAAAATCGAGACGCGCTTTGGCTTTGGCCAGCCCTTCGTCGCTCATGTCGCCAATGCCCCAGTGGGCGTAGACGCGAATGCGGTCGCGTACAGCCCCGCCGAGCAATTTGTAGACCGGCACGCCGTAAAACTTGCCGGCAATGTCCCACAACGCCTGGTCGATGCCGGAGAGCGCCGACATCAACACATTGCCGCCACGGAAGAAGGCGGAACGATAGATATGTTGCCAGTGGTGTTCAATGCGCAGCGGATCTTTGCCGATGAGATAGTCGGCCAATTCCTCAATGGCGGCCATCGTGCTTTTGGGCTTGCCCTCCAGCGTCGATTCGCCCCAGCCGACGATACCGTCATCGGTGGTGATTTTGACCAGCCGCATCCGTGGGCGGGGGAAGAACTGTTCGATCTTGGCAATTTTCATGGCTTCTCCTTGGATTGCGTGATTCGTGTTGCGTGTTGCGTGTAGCGTGATCGCTATTGGTGAAACTGTTGTTGTATAATGGCGTATAGATTTAGGAGTTACGCAGTTGACGGGCGCTACCAGAGACCTGTCAGGTTTCGCAAACCTGACAGGTCTTGTCCAACTGCGTAACTCCTAAGATTGTATCGCGTTTGTTGCTTGAGTGCATCTGCCCGAATCATCTATTGTTATGTATCCATGCGCTGCGATTCACGCAGTCTGTTTTTCACGAATCACGTAGCACGTTTCACGAATCACGCATCACGTAAATTTAGACACTGATCCACTTATGAATGTACGTTACCAAAGTGTACGCAGTGAGTTGATTACCCACCTGCTGATCTTGAGCAGTGTGGTGTTGTTGCTCTGGTTGATTGAATTTCTCGATCTCCTCTTCTGGCATGGGATGCTCGATTTTTACGGCATCCAACCCCGGACGATGATGGGGCTGCGCAATCTGTTTCTGGCCCCCTTTCTTCACCGCGGCATCAACCATCTCCTTGCCAACACCGCGCCCTTTTTGGTTTTAGGGTGGTTTGTCCTGCTGCGCGGGACGCGCACCTTTTTTCTGGTCAGCTTCACCGCCGCCTTGGTCAGTGGGCTGGGCATTTGGCTATTCGGAATGCCGGCCACCATTCATGTCGGCATGAGCGGCGTCATCTTTGGCTATCTCGGCTTTCTCCTCTTTCGCAGCTACTTTGAACGCAGTTGGCAAGCGATTGGCCTGGCTCTCCTCGCCGCGTTTCTCTATGGCAGTATGATCTGGGGCGTCCTGCCCCTGCAACCGAATGTCTCCTGGTTAGGCCACCTCTTTGGCTTTGTCGGCGGTGCACTGGCGGCGCGGCAGGTGAGCAATTAGGTGATTGGGTGATGCGGTGGCTGAGCTTGTCGAAGCCGTGGCTGAGCTTGTCGAAGCCGTGGCTGAGCTTGTCGAAGCCGTGGTTGAGCCTGTCGAAACCACCGCATCACCCAATCACCTAATCACCCAACACCGCCTCAATAATTCCTTAATAGCCCTGTGCCGCCGCAAAGAGATCAGACAACAACAGCCGTTCATCGACCACATGGGCGTCGCTCTCTTTGGCCGGGCCAAAGCCGATGGTCGGGACGCCGGCAATGCCCCCGCGGTAGGCGCCATTGGTGCAGAAGTGGTAGGCGCTGATGGCCGGTTGCAAGCCGACGGCCTGTAGACCAGCCAGCGAACGGGCGACAAAGGGATGGTTTTCGGGGAAGAGCCAGGCCGGAAAAAACTTGTCGGCGCGCAGGGTGGCTCCGGTGTAGGCGACATGTTCCCCGGCAGCGATGACCTTCATCATATCCAAGACAGCATTGCGCCCCAGGTGCGGCGACGACGAATGGGCCGGTCGCCCGACAGTAGCCAGGTGGATTTCGGCCCGCCCGCGCCCGCCACGGTTCAGGTTGAGATCGGTCGCCTCGCCAATGCCGCTCAAACTAGGGTGTTGCACCAGGGCCTGCGCAAATTCAACTAACTTTTCACGGTTCATCGCTGCGACACCACTCCTTGTATAAGTTGGCTTGTATGAGTTGGCTTGAATCGAATCTACGCTTATTCTACCCGATCAAGGGCCGAAGTGACAACCAGGTAATTATCGCTCTACGGCAACATAATTGCGCCGTAGCGACAACACGAGTGCCCCGGCAACTTTGACAGTCACTTACGGTAATGATACAATGGCGCGCATCGCGCAGATGTTCGATGAGCAAGCAGCATCGGACAGGATGGGTAAGAATAAACACGCCTTCAGGTGACCTGTGGAGATTTCAGAACATCATTTTGCGTCAACCCAACCGATCAAGTCGCTGCCCGGTCAGCCGGGGGATATGCCGGGGGATATGCCGGGGGATATATCGGGGGTAGAGTTGAGTGTAGCCGACAAGCGGTTGCACCAGTGGCTCTATAGTGCGCCGGCTGGGCAGGCGGCGTTGCTCTGGCGCCTGCTGCATCTGCGAGCGGTGCTGGCGTTCTGGATGCCAACGCTGGCCGGGGTGGCAGTGGCCTGGCATAGTGGCGGCGTTGACCCGTTGACTGTGACATTGGTGCTGGTTGGCAACTTCTGTATGATCCTGGGGATCAATTTGCTCAACGACCACTGGGACTACCAATACGCCCTGAAAAGCAATGATGTTAAATTTATCCCGGAACTCTTTGCCACAGCCTACCATCTGCTGGCGGCGGGGCAGATCAGTAGTGCGCAACTTAGGCGCCTGGGCTATGGTTCATTGCTCGTCAGTGCGCTGGCGCCGATTGGGTTGTACTGGCTTGTGGGCTGGCCGGTTATCTTTTTTTACGCAGTCACCCTCCTATTTTTGTACACCTATACCACCCCGCCGACGCGCTACAGCTATCGCGGGTGGGCTATCGGTGAATTAGGCGTCCTGTTGGGCTATGGTTTTTTCCCGCTGGTCGGCAGCTATTTTATTGTCAGTCAAAGCATAAGCTGGTTGCCGCTCCTGGTGAGTCTGCCCTTTGGTTTGTTGGCGGTATTGAGCGTCTTTACCCACAATCTGCTCCATTACCGGCGCGATTGGTTGATGCGCAAACGCACGCTGGTGGTCAGTCTGGGGCCGCTACGCACCTTTGATGTCAGTGCGATGTTGACCATCTTGGTTTATGCCGCGTTCTTAGCCATTGCCAGCCTGGCCCATTTGCCCCTGAGTATCCTGGTGACACTGGCAGCCTTGCCGTTGGCCTTACGCACTTTTAGTCAGTTGCGCAGTGAACAGCCGCCCCTGGAGGTTGTTTTCCGTCTGCATCTGACGATGTTGCATGTCACACTCTGGACTGGATTGTTGTTTTGTGTTGCCTTGCTTGCCGACAAAGCCTTCTCGTGAGCAATCTACCGACCCCTACGCGCTCAAGCACCACACTGACCCCGCTCACCCGGCGGGAATTTTACCGCCTGACCGAGCGGTGTCGCACCTATGCCCTCGAACTGGCGCACTTTGACCAGACGCGCGTCAATCTGCAACAATGTCATCAATTTAACGGCTGGCTTCGTGAATTAAAGCAGTATGAGCAGTTGGCGCCGGCCTTGCGCACCCTGCGTCCGGCCCGCCCCATTGCCCGCTGGCAATTGCTGATTTTGGCGCTCATGCTGGGGATCGTTATTTGGTTGGCGTTGCAGTCACGCGCCTACCGGTTGCTCTCGTCCAGCTTTGTCACCACCTATGTCTTCTTTCTCTTCTTTTTCTATTTTGTCCCTGAACGTTTCTACGGGACGACAATTGAGTTGATTGAAGGCAAGGTGTTACGGATTGTTGAGACGCTAGAGACGATCTTGCAGAAAGGCGACCTGGGCTTTACCGAAGCCGCCTATTTCCAAGCCAAAGAAAACCTGCAAGCCGCGCGTGCCGAACTGCGCCAGCAGATTGATCTGGCACACCGAAAGTGGCGGTGAGCGACAAGTGGCGCCCTTATCGCCAATGGATTAGGATTTGCCAATCTTCCCTTTCCGCGCTGTGCGGAAGACATATAGAATTGATTGAATCGTCATGGTGAAGCGACCCAGTAGAACATCAACACGTAAGCATACCCTTGTTCTGACCCTCTATTCGATTCTGACCCTTGCCCTCACCTGGCCCTTGTTAACACATCTGACCACCCATGTCCCCGGCGTGGCGCAGTGGGCCTTTGATGAATCGACCTTTTTGTGGAATATCTGGTACTTCAAGCATAGCCTGATCGATCTGCACCAGAGTCCGCTCCATAGCGAATTGATCTGGTATCCGCTGGGCATTGACTTGATTCTCTACACCTACAACTTTTTTCATGCTCTGGTTGCCCAACCGCTCATGCTGGCGGTCAATCTCCCCTTCGCCAGTAACATTGCCCTGCTCCTCAGCACCATTCTCAGTGGCTACGGCACCTTTTTGCTGGTCAGCTACCTGCTTACGCAACACGCAACACGCAACACGCATTATGCCGCTTTCACTGCCGGTGCACTCTATGCTTTTGCCAGCAATCGCGCTATCTATGCAACACTCGGCCACTATGACATGGTGACGACACAGTGGATTCCCTTTTACGCACTAACGTTATTGCGTAGCTTGGACAAAAATTTGTCGTCTGGCCAACGACGCAAGGCGGCTGTGCTAGCCGGCATCTTCTTTGCATTCAATGGACTGGCCGAGATGATCACCGCCCTCTTTCTCGGCATCTTCACGCTAATTGTCCTGGTCATCAAGCTACGCACCGAACCCGTCACAAGCCAAAAGCTAAAAGCTAAAATCCAAAATCTCTCTATTGTCGGCCTGGTCGCCGCCCTGCTCTGGGGGCCGGTCTTGGCGCCCATTCTCAGCCAGTTTCTCACCAATGACTTTTCGTTGCAGGGCTGGGGAGAGGCGATTCCGTTGAGTGTCGATCTGCTGGGCTGGTTCACACCAACGGTGTTGCATCCTGTCTTCGGCAGCGATCTGGCGGCGGAGTTACGCCGCGTACAGGAGCGGGTACAGCTCAATAGCGGCGTTGGTTTTCAGGACATCAACACGGTCTTTCTGGGTTGGGCGACTCTGGCGCTGGCTCTGCTTGGGGTGATCGCCTACCGGCGCCAGGTGCGCATCTGGCTCTGGACGAGCTTGATCTTTGGCATCTTCACCCTCGGCCCCTTTCTGCAAATCAATGGCCGCTACCGCTTTGACCTGGATGGCATCGAAGCAACCTTTCCCCTGCCCTTTGTCATCCTCCATTATCTGCCCATTATTAAAGCAAACCGCGCGCCCAACCGGAATAGTGTTTTGTTAATGTTGGGGTTGGCGGTGTTGGTGGGGTATGGGGTGTATTGGTTATTAGGATATTGGCAAAGATCAAAAATCCGAACCGGGGTCACCTTGTCACCCCCTCACCCTGTCACCTTGTCACTCCAATTCGCTGTCACGATACTTCTGACTGCCGCCATCCTCTTCGAGCATCTCGCCCTGCCGGCCCCGCTGTCGGATGCGCGCATTCCGGCGGTCTATGCCCAGATTGCCGCCGACCCGCGACCGGTGAGCGTCTTACAAGTGCCACTAGGATGGCGTAACAGCTTTGGCACCTGGGGACCGGAACAGACACAACTGCAATATTTCCAGTCTGCGCACGGGAAACCCATGTTAGGTGGCAACATCAGCCGGGCGCCCGCTTTCAAAATGGACTATTTCAAACGCATCCCACTCTTTCAGGCGATTCATAATGTGCAGAAGGATGACCCAGTTGAACCGCCGCTGTTAGAAGCGGCGCAGGCGCAAGCGGCTGATTTGATGTATCTCTACAACACCGGCTATGTGTTGCTCTACCCGCCCATTCCGCAGCGCAAACCATACGAAGACAACTGGCAAGAGACGTGGGATCTCGTGAAGGCGACCCTGCCGCTAGAAGCCGAACCCTTCTGGCGCGGCGATGGCATTGAAGCTTATCGCGTGGTGCAACCGCCAGGCAGTGATGATTTCACCCTGGATCTGGGGAGCGCCGGCACCTATCCCTACCGCGGCGAAGGGTGGGATGAGCGCGAAACCGATAATCAATACGACGCTACAATCATCTGGGCCACCGCCGAAGAAAGCCGCTTGTTTGTGCCGCTACGGCAGGTGGATGCAAACGCCACCTACACGCTTCAGTTGCGGCTTCATCCCTATAGCTACCCCGGCAGCCAATGGCAAACCGTGGCGGCGCAAGTCAACACCTGGCAGGGAAAACAGCATACCCTGACTGAAGGTTGGCAAGAGGTGAGTTGGTCGATCCCAGGCAGCGTTCTCATCGACAGCTTGAATCATATTGACCTGCACTGGGGATGGACGGTGCGCCCGCGTGATGTGTTGGGGGGCAGCCGGCAGATCGGCAGCACTGGCGTCACTTTGCCGGTCGATGCAGAACTTAATGGCTTTGCCGAGGGTGGCTTCATTGCGCTCTTTGACGAAGCCGGCAACCAGAGCGATGGCTCAGCCGGACGCAACGGGGTCAACGTGACGGTGCTGGACGCAGCGGGTGAGGTGCTGGACAAAAAAGGCTTTGACACCACCGCCAACAGCTACGAAAGTGACGCCCTGGCCGAATATCTGGGCAAGATTGAGCCGGGGCGGATTGTCCTGGTCACCACCAAGGGCGACGCAACGGCGCATCTGACTGAGGCCGCCGTGAATGGGTTGCGGGCGCTGGGCGCAGAGGTGACTATCGAGACATTGCAAGGCAACTATTTTTCCCTCATCGGCGTGCAAGGGGCGATGCCCGGTAGTGCAGCGTTGATTGTCGATCCCAATTCCGCCTACTTGCGCATTGGCTTGGACCCCGATCGGCGGTCGTTGGCGGCGGCGGTGGATTGGGTTGTCATTAGGTGAAATGAATACGGCGTTGTTCCATAGCTATCGGCTGGCAGCGGCCATCGATAGCCACGATGAACCCTTTTACGGAAAGCGCGCCGCGTTGCGCCCCTCTTGTTGTGGTGGTGCAGCCAAAGCCGACACCACACACTTTTTCCGGATTGCCACGGCCTATGTCATACACCGCCGAAACCATTGATGGCGTCGTTACCGCTTCGTCACAACGAAACGCCCAACAACCCGCGCGTAAATTGAAAATCGATATTCCCTTGCTGATAAAGCCGGGGCGCATAGCGATGCTCGATCACCTGTTGGCAGCGTTCCAGGATCTGGTCAACCCAGCCATTGGCGTCACCGGTGAGGAAGAGATCGAGGTCGTTAGCATAGCGTTGCATGGTCGCCTCCGACGCCATCTGGATCACCGGCGTCAGGGGATGGGTTTGCAATGGGTGGTCATTGACCAATGCCAGGATCAACTCGACACCGGTGGCGGCCAATCCGGTCACGGTTTCGACCCAATGTTCTGTGGGCGTCTCCATAATGTGGAAGCCCTGTTGGCGTGCATGTTCGCCATAGGCCAGCGACGGCAGGACGGTTGCTTGTGTCAACAGCTTGTCCCGGTAGGCCGCCGCCGAAAGCAACCCCGTATTTTCCGGCACGACCACCAATCCGCCGGCGCCGACAATCATCTTAGTCAGCTTTGCCAGTCGTTGGGCGACGGCGGCGGAAACCGGGCCGTCACTGAGCAGCCCGATGCGCAAAGCTTCCAAGCCGACCTTCTCCTGGCTGGTGGGTGCGGCGCTTGCCAGTTGTTCGGCAAACCACGCTTCCACTTTGGCTGTCACCTTGTCGATGCCGCCATCGAGTTGGATGCTGGCAAAGCCCAGGCGACTGGGATCGCCCCCCTGCTCGGCAATCTGATGGCGCATGAAATCGTTGTGGGTCTTCTCGCAGCCATGTTCCAGCAACAGACAGTGCTTGACCAGCGGGTGGGTGACATAGCCGACCATGGTGCGCGCATACATCTCCTCAAAGCGACCGGCGGAGTTGCCGCAGCCTTCGGTGTGGGCCAACGCTACAAAACGGGAGAGTTGGTTGGCTTGCGCCAGGCCGCTCTGGTTGAGCCGCCGTGCAATCATATTCGCCACTTGGCCGGCGCAGAGGCTGGTCGGCAGGATCAAGCCGATCTGGTCACTGGCGCGGTGGCCGTTGTGGCGGGTGACGGTGAAACGCAGGGGACTGGGCGCCACATCCGTTTGAATGGCAATCGGCGTCCCGGTCGGCAACGGGGCCGTGAGTAGCGTCGCCAGTTGGCTCTCGTCAGTCTGCCGCCAGTTGCGCCAGATCTGCACCTGGGCATGACCCGCCTTTTCCCCCACACTGCGCTGACCGGAGGCGATTTTGAGCGTCAGCTCAAAGGTCTGGTTGCCCAACTCATCCATCGATAACCCATCCTGGTAGAGACCGGCGTTGACATCCATGTCATTGGCTAATAATTGGAAGCGGCGGGTCGTCGTCACCACTTTGATGGTTGGCACAAAGGGAAAGTTGGTGATCGAGCCGTTGCCGGTGGTAAAGAAGATCACATTGCAGCCGGCGGCGACCTGACCGGCAATGCTCTCCAGATCGTTGCCGGGGCTGTCCATAAAGTAGTAGCCGGACGCCTTCATGGGCGCGCCGTAGTCAATGGCATAGTCGAGCCGGGACGCGGGGTCTTTTTTACGGGCCGCGCCAATCGATTTGAGCGTAATGTTATAGAGTCCGCGATATTTGTTGCCGCCGGAGGGATTGCCTTCGGCGTCGGCGCCATGCCAGGCGGCGCGCGCTTTGAATTCTTCCATCAACTGCAAAAATTTCTGGGCGGTCGCCAGGTCGCGCACCTTTTGTAAGACGTAGGGTTCGGCGCCGATCAACTCGTCGGTTTCGGCCAAATTCGCGGCCCCGCCATAGCGAATCAACTCACGGGCGATCCAGCCGAGCAGCGGGTTGGCTGAGATCCCGGAGAAGGAATCGGAGCCGCCACATTGTAGGGCGATCTTGAGATGGGCAATCGATTCCGGCGTGCGCGCAAAGGCGTTGACCGCCGGCAACCAGGCGCGCACAACCGTTTCCCCCTTGGCTAAATTCTCCTGAAAGCCGCCGCTGAGGGACAAATAGTCATGGATCACATCGTCCAGCGGGTAGTTGTGTTGGCGCACATAGTCCGCGACCATGGTGTTGGTTACTGCCTCGACCCCATAGTCCACCAGCAGCACCGCGCCCACATTGGGGTGGGTGATAAAGCCGGCCAGGGTGCGCAGGAGCAGCGCTAAGTTGTTGGGCTGTTCGGCGCCGCCCTCGGTGTGGGCAATGGGGACAATGCCGTCAATGTTGGGGTAGTTTTTGAGTTCACCCTGGAGGCGGGCAGCCAGTTGCTTGACATAGCTGCCGGTGCGCGAGCTGGTTCCCAAGAGGACAATGGTATTGCGCGTGCCAACGCCCCGTTCCGCAGAGCGGCGATAGCCCAGGAAAGTGCGCGTTTCCGTATAGGGGGGCAGGGCGTCCGCCGGTTGAAAGGTCGCCGGGTCGATGATGTAGGGCTTGACCTGATCGACAAAGTTGGCCGCGGCGGGCAACGTGAAATCCAGGGTGCGCCCCTGCAACGCATGTAAGACGCTGTCGTTGATCACATATTGCCCCGGCGCTATCGGCTGCACGGCGACGCCAAAGGGCAATTCCCAGGAGAGCAATGCTTCGCCAACCGCAATCGGTTGAATGGCAAAGCGATGGCCTTCCATTAACGTGTAATCGAGGGTCAAGGTCTGGTTTTGATATTGAATCGTCGTGCCGGCTTCCAGGCGGCGGGTGGCAATGGCGACATTATCACCGGGCAAGGGCAAACGCCCAACCTCGGCAAATTGATAGGTGGCGGTCATAGGTGCTGGTTCCTCGATAGTTGATCTTATAGGCGAACAGAATTATAATGCAGATAGCATACCACGAAATCGAACGTAGCGCTAGTGAAAGCGGAAAAGATGCCTTCACCATTTCCAGGCATGGATCCATATATCGATTACACGCAGAAGCCGCCGCTTCCCGCCTTTGACCAACAAACACAGAACTGGATCGATACCCTGCTGCGCGACTACCAACTGGCCGCAAACACAACAACGGATAGAGGTAGCAACGGATTTCTCTCAAGAAGAAGGCAAATCCGTTGCTACCTCTATCCGTTGTTGTGTCCTGTTTACCCCGCCAATTGCCGGATCTCGGTTGCGCCTTGGCGCATGGCGGCGGCGTAGACGGCTGTGTCCATGCTGTAGGAAATAACATTAAAGCCAATCGCCATCCACTCTTGCGCCTGCGCTTTGTTGGCCGGTTGGATGCCCGCGCCCAGACCATACTTGCGGCTCACCTCGACGACTCGTTTGAGCGCGTCATGGAAGCGTAGGTTGGCAAAGTCGCCGGGGATGCCCATGGAGTTGGTCAGGTCAAAGTGGCCGACCCACAAAATATCGACGCCGGGCGTCTGGGCAATCGCTTCGAGATTGTTGAGACCTTCGACGCTTTCGATCTGGCAGATGATCGTTGTGTTCTGGTTGGCATAGGCCAGAAACTCCGGCGGATTGACCGACTTGTAATCGGTCTGGGCATTGCCGAGGATCACGCCACGGTCGCCTAGCGGAGCATATTTGGCCGCGTTGACAATGGCTTTGGCCTGCTCCGCCGTTTTGACGTTAGGCACCATAATGCCCAGCGCACCCAGGTCGAGGCTGCGGGCGATAAAGTGGTACTCCACTTGGGGAATACGCACAAAGGGGGCGATGGTGGTGACTTTGAACCAGGCGTAGAGATCGGCCAGTTGGGCTGGCGTAAAGGCGGCGTGTTCGGTGTCGATCACGACAAAATCGAGATCGGCAGTGTCGAGGATTTGGGCGATGCCACGGGTGCCAAATTCACCAATCATGTGACCAACCGGCACTTTGCCGGCCGCCATGACTTGTTTGCAGCGGTTTGCTTTCATGGTTGGGTTCCATTTCAGGTTAGGGTTTGTTGGTTTGCTTGCACACTCATTTACATCGGGTGCGGCTTGGGGAGAGAAACATAGCTGAATTGTAACCCGCTCTACGGATTGACACAAATTTTAAAGCACAACCCTCTTTTATAGATGTTCAGATTTATAGATGTTCAGAGAATGTTTCGGTTCTTTTCCTGAACATCTATCGTTGGCTACCCTTGACGCCAACCGATCACCATTGCCAATGAAAAAAAGGGGCGGCATAAGCCCCTTTTTTATCGCTACTTCAGCTTTACGTCCAGTTAATCGAATCCATAACCATCGCCGCCCCACGAGTCTGCCCTAAGAAGAGTAATAGCAGATTCATCTTTTTCTCCTCCATTTACAAAAATCGCGCCCCTATTCAACTTACAAAATTGCTGATTAACTTATCCTGCGACCTCGCCTAGTGTAATCCAACTCCGGCAAATTTTGACTAACAGAATGCTGTCAGTCTAGCAATTTAAGGCAACCAAGAGCAGCAATTGATTGCGAACAGCGACAAGTTAGGATACGATAAGTGTAGGAGATGTCTAGGAGAAATGGCGGCGCTCCCCAGCGGCTAGACCGCATAGCAGTCATAGCCATTACCTACGATTGGGGAGAGCGACCGCCCAAAGGAAAACGTACCCATGAACTACCATTTTCGCATTGAATCGTTGTTGGCTGCCAGACAGTTTCTTGCCCCGCAACTAGTGGGTGACTGGCTCTATTTTGTCAGCGATATGGCCGGTCGTCTGAGCCTCTACCGGATGCGATTGGGCGGCAGTATCCCTCAGCCGCTCTTGCCTCCTCACATTGCGCTGCAAAATCCGCATCTGATCGGTGGCGAGGGGGTCTATCGCGTGTTGCCGGGGCTGGGCAAAATTCTGCTCATGCTTGATCGGGATGGCGATGAAAATTATCAACCAATGCTGATCCCGCTCGACGGCGGCATCCCGACAGCACTCTTTGGCGACCGCTTTGCCGGCCAGCAGGTAAACTGTGGCTGGCTGGATCCGGCACAGAATTGCGCCATCTTTACCACCGAGCCGCGCGTCGAGCCGAACTATCGTACCTTTCTTGTTGATCTTGCTACGCTGACGGTCACGGAACTAGGTAGCAGCCCCTATGGCAATGCCCCGGCGGCCGTCAATGGCGATCGGACACGGGTCATTCTTGCCGACTTCTACACGGTCGGTGACACGGTGCTTTATTCATGGCAGCGCGGTGATAATGAACGCGCCTTGCTCTACGGCATGCCTTTGGGCGAACGGACAGCGGGGCAAAGCGTGCCGTTGACCGCCTTCGGCGCCTGCGAATTTGCATCCGAACGCGGCTTGTTGCTCACGACTGCCCTCTTTGCTGACACATACGGGCTAGGTTATTTAGCCTTCGACCAACCAACCGAAGTGCAGCCGGTGACCATCCACGGGCTGCGCCATCAAGGGATGGGCGAGTTGATTGGGTTGGAACATGTGTATGCCAACCATTATCTGCTTACTTATAACATCGACGGCTGCTCCTGGGCCTATGAGGGCGTCTTTGCGGAAGCGACGCACACCTTTACCGTCACTCGTATCATTTGCGGCGAGGGCGTGCTGCAAAATGGCGTCTTGGAGGCCATTGACTATGAGAAAGCAAGCGGGCGCTACGTCCTCTCTTTTTCGACCGCCACTTCGCCTTCGCAGCTTTATATGGTCGAGCCGGATGACCAGGTGCTTGTGCAAACAGAGGAGCGTCTACTAGGCATCGACCCCGCCTTCCTGGCGCCCGGTGAAGATGCCTCCTATAGCAGCCACGATGGTCTGCGCATCTCGGCGCGGCTCTACCTGCCGGCGCCCGCCTTGGGTTTTCAGGGCAAACGCCCGGTGATCTTCTACATTCATGGCGGACCGCAGAGCCAGGAACGTCCCGACTTCACTTGGTTCTCCATGCCGCTCATTCAATTCCTCACCCTCAATGGTTTTGCGGTCTGGGTGCCGAATGTCCGCGGCAGCACCGGCTACGGGTTGCAATATACCAAGTGGGTGGATCACGACTGGGGTGGATTGGATCGGCTCGATCATGTTGCTGCCTTTGACCTGCTACGCCAGGATGAGCGGTTGGATATGAACCGGGCCGGCGTCATGGGACGTTCCTATGGCGGCTATATGACCCTGACCCTAGCCGGTCGTCACCCGGAACTGTGGCAGGCGGCGGTGGATATGTTCGGTCCCTATAATCTCTTCTCCTTTATGGAGCGCTTGCCGGAAACTTGGAAGACCTATTTCTATCAAGCCCTGGGCCACCCGGAGCAAGACAAAGCGTTCCTCAGCGAACGCTCACCCAGCACCCATCTTCATCAACTAGCCTGCCCGTTGCTGGTGATTCAAGGCGCCAATGATCCACGCGTCGTGGAACAGGAGTCAACCGACCTTGTCGAAACGCTCCGTGGTCAGGGCAAGCAGGTCGATTATCTGGTTTTTCGGGATGAGGGGCATGATGTGTTAAAGCTGCCGAATAAGGTCGCCTGTTACAATCAAATTACGGCATTTTTTGCCGAGCATTTGCTGCAAGTTGGTTAGCAGACGGGTACGCGAGGGTGTATTTCAACTATGAAGCAACTTCCGAACGACAAGCGTTAGCGACCCGCTGTCGGGTCGCTAACGCTTGTCGTTCGGATAGACAGCGAGTCGCTAACGCTTGTCGTTCGGATAGACGCGCCCCCAACTCCAAATGCGCCCGGTGCGCGAGAGTAGGGTTGCGCAAAGCAGACCGATGCAGTACAATGGGCAACAGCAACGCTAGCCGATTTATGGCGCAGCAGGTAACTTTCGGCGCCTAACCGCACTCCACCGAAGTCCCCGATAGGATGTAGTTAGGCGTGGGCTGAATCGTTACCGCAGCGGTACAATTGCTGACCCTAAATCTTTCATACCGATTGGTGGGTGCAATGAGTTATACACGCTTGCCTACCACCGTGGGCGACGGGATGCCGGCCCATCGCCCCTACTATCCGCCGCTACCAACCCATTACCGCGAGGTGCGCTTTCAGTTGATTTATTTCCGCGCCGATCCGGCCCGGTTGCGCGCCTATTTGCCGGAGCCATTGGAACCGGCGGCGGATGGGTTGTGCGTGGCGTTTGGCATTGATGTACCTTTTTCCTCCTCGTATGGTCCCTTTCATGAAGCGGGGCTACAGATCAAAGTTGATTTTCGCGGGCAGAGCGGCTTTTACAACTCCCATCTTTACCTGGACAATGTGCCGGCGATCTGCTCCGGTCGCGAACGGTGGGGCGCGCCCAAGGAGTACGCCTCAGTGCGCATTGAGCAGCACCACAACTTACTGGTGACGCAGACGATCAAAGATGGCCTGCCGATCATGACCCTCACCTCCGACCTGGGTGCGCCGACCACGCCCGACGCGCTCATCCCCATGTTTCCCAGCTACCGGCTGAAATTGATTCCCCGCGCCGATGGCCCCGGGCCGGCGATCAAACAATTAGTCACCGCCGCGCCCACCGATGTCACTACCCATCTGCTCTACCAGGGCAGCGGCACGGTGAGCTTTGGCGCCACGGCCAACAGTGATCTGCGCGCCTTTGCCCCGCTGACAGAAGTGAGTGCGTTCTACCAAATTGCCAGCTACACCGAAAGCTATGGCGAAATTGTTTATGATTATTTGCGTGATTCGTGAAACGTGTTGCGTGTTGCGTGAACCGTGATGCGTAACGCGCCACCGTCATTCGCTACTCTTACCTCATCACAGGAGAAGAACGACAATGAACAATTTCTATTTGAATCGGCGGGAGATGTTGAAAGCGTTGGGCTTGTTGGGGACAAGCGCGGCGTTGGCGGCTTGTGGACCAACCGGCGCGCCGCCGGCAGCGGCCCCGGCGGCGGCGGAACCAACGGCAACAGCAGCCGCAGAGGCAGCCAGCGCAGCCGGGAAAAAGTATGATGGCATCACCCTGCGCATGTTGACCCAAGCCGGCGCCGATTACGAAGCGCCTTTCCGCAAGTGGGCCGAAGAGTTCACCGGCGAGACGGGCGCCAAGGTCGAATTTGAGTTTGCGCCGTGGGAGCAGTTGATGCCCAAGGTGCAAGCCGATCTCGCCTCCGGTTCGCCCCAGTTTGATCTCTTCTGCAATGACATTGAGTTCCAGTACACCATCTGGCCCAACCTGGAGCCGATCAACGACTTCCTCAGCAGCAGCGACTATGACATGGAAGGCTTCTTTGCGCCGGTCTACAACTATGGTGAAGGCATTGCCGGCAATACGGGTGTGCGTTTTGGCCTGCCGATTGTCTCCGGCGTCTCGTTGATCTTCTACCGCAAGGATCTGATCAGCAGCTTCCCCACCACCTGGGCCGATTATGAGAAGATGCTGGCCGACAACACCAACGACACGATGAAGGGGTTGTCCTTTGCCGGCGTAACGGCGCAGTTAGTCAAGCTCTTCCTGGCCCGCTACTGGTCGCAGGGCGACGCCTTGTTGACGCCCGACTGGAAACCGTTGATCAACAGCGAAAAGGGGGTCAAGGCGCTGACCATGCTCAAGGATCAGATGACCAACTATGCGCCCGAAGGCATCCTGGCCTGGGACAACCCGGAGGCGGCCAACGCTTTTGTCGGCGGGCAGGTGGCCGTCTATGAAGGGTGGGGCGGCTTTATTCTGCCCAACCTCAACGACGCCAGCAAGTCCAAGGTGGTCGATCAATGGGCGATTGCCCCCTACCCGGAAAATGGCACAGGCAACTTTGTCCAGCACAATGTGGTGATGATGAAGACTTCGCAGAACAAACAGGCTGCCTTTGATCTCATGGCCTATCTCACCCAGCCGGCCAAGCAAAAAGAAGGGGCGATCAACAACGGTATCACTCCGGCGCGCAAATCGGTCTTTAGTGACGCCGATGTCGTCGCCGCCGTCCCCTATATGCCGGACTATTCGGCAGTCCTCGACCGCGGTCGCCCCTTCGCCCCCGGCGTGCCGCAGTGGCTGGAAATGTTCATCGCCGTTGGCGAAGGCGCGTCCAAAGCCCTCTCCGACCAGGCCAGCCCCGCTGACGCGCTCAACGAAGTCGCGGCCAAGTGGGAAGATTTGTTCAAGCAGAACCCCTTGAGTTTTGAATACAAGGAATGAATCGATGTTCCCTTTTGTCGATCCGACCCTTGCCGTCCGGTTGGAGTTAGCCCATGCCTGGCGTGGCATTCACTATGCGCGCGCCCAGCAGGCGCTTCACCCTGAACGCACCATCCGGATCGAGCCGGTGGCCGATGGCTATGCCATCTACGCCGGGCCAAACTCACCGCTCAATCGCGTGATCGGGCTGGGCTGCACCGGCCCGGTCACGGCGGCAGATCTGGCGCAGATTGAAGCGCTTTATACAAAAGCGGGCAGTCCTGTCTGCCTTGATCTTTGCCCACTGGCTGACGAGACATTGCTCACCTTGCTGCAAAGTCGTGATTATCGCATGGCAGGGTTCCAGAGTGTATTGGCATTGGCCTTAACCGAACCGCTGCCCCAAGTTGCTGCGCCGACGGAACTGCGGGTCACACAAGCAACGCCACAAGAGGCCGCCCTGTGGATTCAGACCACAGCCCAAGGGTTTGGCGGGACAGAGTCACCGGCGCCGGAACTCTTCGATGTCCTGGCGCCGAACTTTCACGCCGCCCAAGCTTACTGTTATTTTGCCTGGCTTGGCAACGAACCGGTGGCCGGTGGCGCCATGTATTACCATGAAGATGTGGTTGAATTAGGCGGCGCCAGTACGCGACCCGCCTTTCGTCGGCATGGCGCGCAGACGGCCTTGATTCGTCAGCGCCTGTTGACTGCGCGAGCGCTGGGCTGTGATTTTGCCCTGGTGATCACAGAGCCGGGCAGTGATTCGCAACGCAACTTGATGCGCAAAGGATTTCATCTGGCCTATACCAAGGCTACACTTGTGAAGGCATAAAGGTCTACCATGTCCGCTTCCAAAGTCATTGTGCAAACGCATCGGAGCGAACGGCGGCTGTCGCTGCTTTTTCTGGCGCCGGCGGTCTTGTTTTTGCTGTTTACCTCGGTCTATCCGCTGTTGTATAGCCTGCGGTTGAGTTTTTATTCGTGGAATATGTCGGTGCCGAATAGCCAGCCGGTCTTTATTGGGCTGGACAATTATACGCGCCTCTTTAGCGACCCGAATTTTCTCTCCAGTGTGCGCATTACCTTGATCTTTGTGGCGGCGTCGGTGACGCTGGAATTTTTGTTGGGCATGGCGTTGGCGCTGCTGGCGACCGCCAATCTGAAAATCGTCGGCTTGATCCGCACGGTGCTGCTGATCCCGTTGATGATGACGCCGGTGGTGGTCGGGGTACTCTGGCGCACGCTCTTTCATACCTCCTACGGGGCGATCAACTTTTTCCTCAACCTCGTCGGCATCCCGTCGCAACCCTTTGTCGGCGATCCGCGCCAGGCGTTGGCTTCGGTGATTGCGGTGGAGATCTGGCAACAGTTGCCGGTGGTGGTCTTCATCCTGGCCGCGGGGATTCAGTCGCTGCCGATTGATCTCTACAAGGCGGCGCGGGTCGATGGCGCGTCGAGTTGGCAGATTTTTCGCGAGATCACGCTACCCCTGTTGCGCCCGGTGATCCTGGTGGTGCTGCTGCTACGCATTATGGACGCCTTTCGTGTCTTCGACATCATCTGGACGCTCACCTTTGGCGGGCCAGGACGCACAACCGAATTGCTCTCGATGATGATCTACAAGAGTGGGTTGCAATTTTTCCAGATTGGGCAGGCCAGCGCGATGTCGTGGCTGTTCTTGCTGGTGATTTTTTGCATTTCGATCTTTTTTATTCGGGAGTTACAACAGAAAAGGCGATGAGAAGATTCATTTGCTTTTGGCTTTGTAGCCTTTCTATGTTCTTGAGCGCATATTACCCTAGCATGTCATTGGTAAGAATACCTGATGACCGGTATTCAACTTTAAGTCAAGTGACACCGCCAGTTCAACCTGATGTACAGGCGCTGCGCTGGGCAAGTAACGACGTGATTGCCCTGCGGTATTCCGTGGAATTTAGCAAAGAAGCGGGCTGTTGGCTGGAAACATGGCAGAAGTATCAGGTGGCCGATACGCAGACCGGCTTAAAGTTTACGGGAATGTTGACCGAATCGGTGCAAGTTTGTGAACCGCACCTTCCCGGCACCATAGAAACCGGACGCGTTGCCATTGACGAAATCGTTGAGTACAAGCTAGCCCCTGACCAAACACAGTGGTTGCTTGTTGCGACTGTAAAAGCGCCCGCACCGACCAAAATAAGCATCGGAAGTGACGACCCGCAGGAAGAAACCGCCAGCTTCTACCAAGGCTTTCTGCTTGACCGCAACGGTGGTGATTTACAACCACTATTCGTTACCCGGTGGGGTTGGGCCTATCAGTGGTCACCAGATGGCCGATATATCCTTGTTGATAGCCTTTGTTACGGCGACAAACTAGGAACCGGCTTCTACACCATCGACATCCATGCTGAAAGCATAAACACGATCCAAAACAGCGGGCAAAATAACTGTGAAGGGAGCGTCGCCTATCAAGTTTCGCCCGATGCCCACCATCTCTTACTCAGCAACGCCCACGGTCAGCTTTTCCAGATTGATGGTCAGCCGGTGACAACGCTGTGTGAGACAAACGAATTTGTCCGCAGTTACACGTGGTCAAGTGGTGGGCGTTTTGCCTTTGTCGCTTGTGGTGGAGCAGATGCTGCGGGTGATCGGCTGTTACGCTATGATACAGTTGAACGGCAGAAGGTAATTCTGGTGGAAGCCGGTCGTCCACCCTTCAAGGCAACAGCGCTCGCCATCTCACCCGATCAGCGCCATCTACTTTTTATTTGGCGCGACAGTGAATTTTTTGTGCAAGAAGATCGAGGCGTTTGGCTTTTGAGTTCTCAAAGATAATGGTTATCCTATGCAAGCAACACCAAATTATCAATTACGCCGGCGGGTGGAAAGCACGCTGCTCTATCTGGTTACCTTTTTCGTCCTCGTCGTCATCGCCTTCCCCGCCTACTGGCTGGTGACAACCTCGATCAAATACGAGGTCGATGCCATCGTCAGCCCGGCGATCATTCTGCCTTTGCGCGGCACCTGGGAAAATTACCGGCTGGTATTGAACTCGCCCGACCTCATGCGCTATTTTACCAACAGCATTGTGGTGGCGCTCTCTAGCACCGGCGTTGCCATTTTGCTCGGCTCGTTGGCGGCCTATGCGTTGGCGAAGAGTTATCTCGCCTTTCACCTGCGCCAGGCGACGATGATCTGGATTCTGGTGACGCGCATCTACCCGCCCATCACCACAGCAATTCCTTACTTTGTGATCATCCGCCGGCTGGGGATTGCCGACACCCACTTTGCGCTGATCCTGACCCATGTCACCTATGCGCTGCCCTTTGTCATCTGGCTGATGCTGGGCTTTTTCCAGGACATCCCCGATGACATTGAAAAGGCGGCGATTGTCGATGGCTGTTCGCTCTGGCAGCGCTTTAGCCAGGTGGTGTTGCCGCTGGGGTTGCCCGGCATTGCGGTGACGGCGATCTTTACCTTTATCTACTCGTGGAATGAGTTTCTCTACGCCTCCATGCTCACCTCGGTCAACGCCAAGACGCTGCCGGTGGTGATCGCCGGCTATATGTCCGACAAATTTCTGCGCTGGGGCGAGATGTCGGCGCTAGGGTCGTTGATGATCCTGCCCGTGATGATCTTTGCTGCGTTTACCCAACGCTATCTGGTGCGCGGGTTGACCTTTGGGGCGGTGAAGGAGTAAAAAGCATGAGGAAGCTCACATGACAAGTGAACCGGCCGCCGCACAACAAACCGTCGAAGAATTACTGGCTGCGGTTCAACAATTGAATGAAGCAGAGTTAGCGGAGTTTGAGACCGGTTTTGAACAAATCTGGACGAAACGCAACGCAGTTACTGATCCGGAAGCAGCGAAAATTGTCGAAAATCACCGGTTGCCGCTTCATCAACAGATACAGTTGCGCGAATTGTTGTTTAAGAACCGCGAGGGCGAGTTAACCGCGGCAGAAGCGCTAGAATTAGACTTCTACATGGCGAAAATGGATCAAGCGCTGACAGCAACCGCCAATGAACTATTGAAATTAGCAGAATTTCGCAAACAAAACCAGATAGAACTTACGCACGGGCCGGCCAGACCTCCGGGAAGGGGGCAGTAACCAGTTGGTAAATCAGAACATTCTTTGCCCCCAGGTGCCCTGCGGGTGCAGAGGTCTGGCCTGTCTACCCTTCTACCCGGTGCGTAAGCCCTACTAGAGCAATAGGCAATCGTGATTATGGCACAAATTGTGTACAAAAACATCAGCAAACGCTTCGGTTCCGTCACCGCCCTTGATGTTTTCAACCTGACTATCAATGACCAGGAATTTGTCACCCTGGTGGGGCCAAGCGGCTGCGGCAAATCGACCACCTTGAACATCACCGCCGGACTGGAAGATCCCAGCGGCGGCGAGTTGTATATTGATGGCCGGCTGGTCAACGCCGTGCCGCCGGGGGAGCGCGACATTGCGATGGTCTTTCAAAGCTATGCGCTCTACCCCCACAAGACCGTGCGCGACAATATCGGCTTTGGGCTAAAGGTGCGCAAGATGCCCAAGCCGGAGATTGCCAAACGGGTGCAAGAGGCGGCCACCCTCCTGGGCATTGCCGATCTGCTCGACCGCAAGCCGCGCGAGTTGAGCGGCGGTCAGCGCCAACGGGTCGCCTTGGGACGGGCGATTACGCGCAACCCCAAAGTCTTTCTCCTCGACGAGCCGTTGAGCAATCTGGATGCCAAGTTGCGCGTCCAGATGCGCGCCGAACTGAAGTTGCTCTTTGAACGGATTCAAGGCACCGTGATCTATGTGACCCACGACCAGGCCGAAGCGATGACCATGAGTGACCGTGTGGTGGTAATGAACCGGGGCGTGGTGCAACAGGTGGGGACGCCGTTGGAGGTCTACAACTTGCCCAACAATGAGTTTGTCGCCGGCTTTCTGGGCAGCCCGGCCATGAATTTTATTCCTTGCCAGGTGCAACAAAGCGGCGACGCAGTGGCGATTAGCGCTGAGGGCTTCCATTGGGTGCTGCCGCTCCGTGGTGAACGTGCCGCCGGTGAACGCGTGCTGAAAAATCGTGAACGGTTACAGGGCAAGCTTACCTTGGGCATCCGCCCGGAAGATCTTGCCTTGGTCACAAATGCAGCCGAGAATAGCGCAACGATTCCTTGTCGCATCACCCTGGCGGAACACATGGGGGCAAGCAACCTTTTGATTGTGCAGGTCGGCAAGCAACAACTGACCGTTGCCGCACCCGCCGATTTTTATCTGCCACCAGGTAGTAATGCGGCGCTTGTTGTCAACCCGGCGAAAGTGCATTTTTTTGAGGCCGACAGCGGGCGCAATGTAACGCTGTGAGTGAAGGAAAAGCATGAAGGTACGCGATTACCAAACCGAGGATTGCGAACGTTGTCTAGCCCTCTTTGATAGCAACGTCCCGCGGTTTTTTGCTCCGCACGAACGCGCCGAGTTTGCCGAATTTTTGGCGACAAGCACGGATCCTTACTTTGTCGTCACGGATAACCAGGGACAAATTATTGGTTGTGGCGGCTACTATCTCAACCGGGAACGGGCCACGGCTGGGTTAACCTGGGGCATGGTGAGCAACCACCTACATCGGCAAGGTATCGGTCGTTTTCTGTTGCTTGCCCGGCTCCGCCGCCTTAGCCAGGAACCGACGATCACCAGCGTCTTTATCAACACCAGTCAACATAGTTATGGTTTCTTTGCCAAGGTTGGCTTTGTTGTCGAGGCGATTGTGGAAAATGGCTTTGCCCCAGGGTTACATGAATACAAAATGATCCTTCCCCTCTCTTCAGAAACCCGTCAGCGTTTGCTGACTAACCTTTGATAAGGTTGAGTTATCCTTGATGATTGGAAAAGTTCGTCGGCCATGTTATACTAAGCTTATTCGGCAACAGGGCTGAATAGGCCAGGATGGCGAAGGCCAGGAAGGTGGCAAACACGATGGCGAAACGCGGAAGCGCCCCAGCAGTGGTGAAGCAACCAGGATCGCCCACCAAATCAATGCCGATGCGGATGGGGTGATCCGCTCCAACGTGCTGCCCGGTTTTCAATTCCGCCTGCGCGATCTCCAGCGCCTGCCTCTTTTCGAGGAATTGGCAAAGGATGAGGTCTATTACTATGTCATGCCGGCCTATCAGGCAGCCTTAGATCGTATCCAGCAAGAGCAACAGCGCGCAGAGCAAGAAAAACAGCGCGCAGAACGCTATGCCCAGCAGTTACTTGCGCTCGGCATCAAGGTCGATGATCTGTGATCGTTTGCCTGGAATTGGCCAATACAATTCTCGTCAATTGATAACTATGAAGTGTTTAGCCAGTCACGGACTGGCTAAACACTTCATAGTTACTCTGTCGATTTATTGATGGCGTATCATGGCGCTGGCGGGACAGGAATGCCACGCCGTTCCGCCTCTTGCAGAAATTCTTGGACCCCAGAGAGGTAAAGCGACAGGCGAAGCTTCCCGTCAAAGGTGGTTTCACAGATAAAGTATTGGCTAAACGATGAAAATGTAATCGCCTTAATATCATACCATCCAATCTTCCGCTCTTTCCGCCAGAATGAATAGTAATAGATGAAAGCTTCATCGTAGAGTACGCGCACAGAATAGGCTTCGAGTGTCAGGTATAGACTGAGCAAAGCGAATGCAGCGAAAATTATCAACGGCATCAGGATCTCTTCCGTCGCTGTTGAAACCATGAGCAAAATCAGGCTTACCCAGAGAATCACCCCACCAACGCCCAACAGCTTCATGCTGCGACCATAAGACAGGACATGTTTGCCCGCCTCCATACCGGCTTTGGGCGAGACGCTCCGTAAAAGCCAGGCCATAAACAGGCCCATGACCACCGCACCCAGGATTTGTGCAATGACATCAACCATAGCGTATGACCTCTCACAAATTATACTGAAATCAGGGTGAAAACCGGAGGTTTTCGACTTCCGGGTCAAGGTCAAAGCGTGGCCAAAGCCGCTGAATGATCTGAAAGGGATAGCGGTTA
>QWII01000090.1 GCA_021405325.1 Caldilinea sp. CFX5
GGCGCACCGCCGATATTGATCGTCCCATGAGTATGGAAGCGATGGCCGATGATGTGGCCGCGGCTGTGCAGCAGTTGGGCTTCGACCAGGTTGACCTCTGGGGAGTACGTCGAGCAATACGCCGCGGAGACCCTGAAAGAGATGGCAGCCTGACGTTAGCCAGGGGACGGTTGTCCCCTGTTTCGCTGCCTATCTATGGCAGCAAGAAGCAAGAAAGTGGGTAACATTCGGGCCACGCAGGTGACTGTGCCAACGCAAATCCTCTCGCCTACGTCCGTGGCCCCGAGGGCATTATCATTGGGCTTGCCGAGCAACTTGGTTAAAGTGTTCCCGCATGGGTACAGGTAGAACGGCACTTGCTTGTCGCCAAGCAAGCTTCCGGGTTGGAATAGATCTGTTCATTGGCGTATAACAACCGGAGCGATCTCTGACCGACCATCGGCATACACCGTGAGGATTGCCAAAGGAGGTAAATAGATGAGTTCCTATGTGCTGCGTTTGCCAGAGATTGACAAAACCAAACGCATGGTTGTTGGGGGGAAAGGCGCGAACCTGGGGGAACTTGCCAGGCTTGAAGGCATTCGCGTCCCAGAGGGCTTTTGTGTTTCTACGGCAGCTTATCAAAGAATCATGGGGGAAACGCCAGCGATTCACCAATACCTTGATCAGTTATCGCTGCTCAAGGTGGTGGAGCGGGATAGAATCGGTGAACTTAGCGCTGAGATGCGCAGGATCATCGAAGGCATCGCCATCCCACAAGATATTCAGGAAGAGATCACCCGCCACCTCTCCCGGCTTGGAGAAAAGAATGCCTATGCCGTCCGCTCCAGCGCCACTGCCGAGGATCTGCCGACGGCCTCCTTTGCCGGCCAACAGGATACCTATTTGAACATTATTGGCAAAGAGGCCATCCTCCAGCATATCAGCAAGTGCTGGGCCTCGCTCTTTACCGAGCGGGCAGTCACCTACCGCCTGCAAAATGGCTTCGACCACCGGAAAGTCTACCTGGCAGTGGTGGTGCAGAAGATGATCTTCCCCCAGGCGGCCGGCATTTTGTTTACGGCCGATCCCGTCACATCGAACCGGAAGGTGGTATCCATCGATGCCAGCTTCGGCCTTGGCGAGGCCCTGGTCGCCGGCCTGGTGCACACGGATACCTATCAAGTGCGCGACGGCAAGGTGATCGATAAAAAGATTTCTACCAAGAAGCGGGCTATTTATGCCTTAAAAGAGGGTGGTACAAAACAACAGGCGATTGAACCTGAGCGGCAGAACAGGCCAGCGCTGACGGATGAGCAGATCTTACAGCTTGCGCGCATCGGTCGCACGATCGAAGCACATTTCGGTCAGCCCCAGGATATTGAATGGTGTTTGGCTGATGACATATTTACGATTGTCCAGAGCCGGCCGATCACGACGTTATACCCCATCCCTGAAGCCAATGATGGCGTGCACAACGCCCGTTCCGGTCAGGAAAACCATGTCTATATCTCGGTCGGCCACCAACAAATGATGACCGACCCGATGAAACCATTGGGCTTGTCTTTATGGCAGTTAACCGCTGGCCGGCCCATGTTTCAAGCGGGCGGACGGTTGTTTGTGGATGTCACACAGCAACTGGCTTCACCTGTCAGCCGAGAAATGTTATTGAAGGCCATGGGACAACACGATCCCCTCATGAAAGATGCACTGGCGACCCTCATCGAGCGGGGAGACTTTATCAAAGCGGCGCCCCATGATACACCCGGTCAAAGCAGTAAAGGCGCGCCGCCTGTCGGTACTCAGCCGCCAATCGAAAACGACCCAGCCATCGTTGCTGCTTTGATCAAGCAGAGTCAGACCTCGATCGAAGCGTTGCAACGAAAGATCCAAACGAAATCAGGCGCGGAGCTGTTTGATTTTATCCTGGAAGACATCCAAGAATTAAGGAAGATTTTGTTTGATCCCCAAAGTTCGGCTGTATTTATGGCTGCGATCAATGCGTCAGCGTGGATCAACGAAAAGATGAAAGCGTGGCTAGGCGAAAAGAACGCAGCCGATACGCTCTCGCAATCGGTACCAAACAATATCACTGCGGAAATGGGGCTGGCGCTCTTGGATGTCGCCGATGCGATTCGCCCTTATCCGGCAGTAATTGCGTATTTGCAACAAGTGAAAGATGATCGCTTCTTGGATGAACTGATTCAGGTTAACGGCGGACAGGAAGCCAGCGACGCAATCTCTGCTTTTCTCAACCAATACGGCATGCGCTGTGCCGGCGAGATCGACATTACGCGCACCCGTTGGCGCGAGAAACCAAAGACGCTTGTCCCCTTGCTTCTCAGCAACATCCAAAACTTTGCGCCTGGTGAAAGCAAACGGAAATTTGAGCAAGGACGGCAGGAAGCTTTGCAAAAAGAACAGGAGTTATTAGAGCGTTTGGCGTCATTGCCGGATGGTGAACAAAAAGCCAGAGAAACAAAACGCAATATCGACCTGATCCGGAATTTCATGGGGTATCGTGAATATCCCAAATACGGCATGGTGAGTCGCTACTTCGTTTACAAGCAGGCTTTGCTGCAAGAAGCCGAACGACTCGTCCAAGCCAACGTCATTTCTGCAAAAGAAGATATTTACTACCTCACCTTTGCAGAGCTGCGCGCCGTTGTGCGCACGAATCAATTGGATACCCAGCTCATCCGCCAACGCCAGGACGAGTATAAACACTACGAAAAGCTAACGCCGCCCCGTGTGATCACCTCTGCTGGTGAAATTGTTGTCGGTGCGTACAAACGGGAGAATCTCCCAGCCGGCGCGCTTGTCGGTCTGCCTGTCTCTGCCGGCGTGATCGAGGGCCGCGCGCGTGTCATCCTAACCATGGCCGAGGCGGATCTGGCAGAGGGCGATATCTTAGTCACCGCCTTTACCGACCCGAGCTGGACACCCTTGTTTGTCGCCAGCAAAGGCCTGGTCACCGAAGTGGGTGGGCTGATGACCCATGGCGCCGTGATCGCCCGCGAATATGGCTTACCAGCCGTTGTCGGCGTAGAAAATGCCACCAAACTGATCAAAGATGGGCAGCGCATTCGTGTGCATGGCACGGAAGGCTATGTCGAACTCCTATCGTAAGCGGATGCTGAACTATCGCTGTCGTTTTTGTTCAAGACAACACCTTGTCACCTGTGGTAAAATCGAGCGATCAGCTTTTGATCATGGTTGCGTGGTGGGGGATGATTGATGAGGATCGATCATTTATGAGCCGGCGCGCAAGGCAGCCTAAACTGAAGATTTTCCTGTGAGTAATGCCAAGTGCGTGCTGAAGACTTTTTCAGCACGCACTTTACGGGCCGAGCCACGGCGTAAAAGCTATCACCTCTTGCCCAGCGTGCGCGATGATCTGCTCGCCAAACGCGGGCGCTACGAGGAAGCGCGTGCCGCTCCATCCGGCGAGTTGCGCGATTACGCAGGAACGTAGGTCAATCTGATCACATCCTCGTCAATCCGATCATGAGTCAGCAGGCGGAGCGGCGGCCGGGGGCCGGCGAAATAGGGTGTGCCGTGACCAAGCACGACCGGGTGTAGGTAGATGCGATATTCATCGATCAGGCCAAGTTCGGTGAGGCTGTGCGCCAAGGCCGGGCCGGCAACTTCGATTTCTCCGTCGCGCTCGGCCTTCAACTTGCGGATCGCGTCCGCCAGATCACCCGTAACCAGCGTGGCATTGGGGCCGACCGACGGCAACGTGCGCGAGACGACCCATTTGGGCTGCTTCCGCCACGCCGCCGCAAAGGCATGTTCATCGGCCTTCCATTCAGGCTGATCGTCGTCCCAGTAACGCATGAGTTCATACACGTTGCGACCATACAGACTGCCGGCCTGCCCCTGCGCCTCGGCAATGAAGTGGCGGAAGAGCGTGGGGCTTGGCCCAAAGGCCAGATGATCGACGTAGCCGTCCAGGGACTGGTTCATGCCAAATACGAGCTTTGCCATAATTATTTCCTTTCCTTACACAGCACGGATAGCACTGATTACACCTTCGTCTTCACTTTCCGTCAGTGATGTTAGACGCTTGTCTGCGCAATCCCGTCGCGTATTGCCGCTTCAAGAATCGCAAGGTTGATATCTTTTAGCCGCTTGAACTTAATGCAATACCCCGTCACACTGGCCTTGCCGAGTTCCTTTTGATAGGTCTGGGCCAAGTATTGCTTATCGTTGATGCCCAGGATATAGACAGAGATTCCGGTTGTGTTGGCACTGAACCCAATTTGATAAAAGTCTCTGGTTTTTCCGTCGGCATATTTTGTGGTGCGCAGTCCATAGCCAATATTGGGATTGGAAACCGTTTTACCTTCCTCATCTTTGCCATCCAAGAACCACAATTTACAGTTTGGCATTAGCGCCAAAATGATGCGGTGCAAGGCTTGCATATCGCTGCGTTTTGGTTCAGGTTGGGTAGCAATATACTCATGGATTTGTTCGTGGATGTCCATAGAAAATTCCTCTGGCCACAGGTGCTGGATGATCTGCGTACTGTCGCACCGTTAGCGAAAGTTGATCTCATGCCATGCGGGGGGAAGCGAGGTGCTTGTACCCTCACTCGTAAAACGCTGGCGCTTTTTTGAGCATATCCCACTGTCCCTGGTCATGACCGAAAATCACCAGCTTGATCTGCTCTCGTTCGACCAGATCAAGCAGTTTCAGCGTACTGGCGTGGATCGCGGCGGCGTCCGCGCCCAGGGGGCTCCCGCTACCATCCTCCGGCGCGTCGCGGCTAAAGCCCGCGCCGAAGGGGACCGCGTCAATCGGCAATAAAACCGCCCCCGTTTTGGGCAGCCGCACCAGCACCGACTGATGGCCCGGCACATGCCCGCTCGTCTCAATCAGTTCCAGCCCCGGCAGCAGTTCCGTGTCCCCGTCCACCAGCCGAATGCGTTCCATTGGCTGATCCCATTGGGGTCGATTGGCGGCAAACCGTGGGTTGGTCGCCGCATCCACATGATGCACACGCTGAACCACATAGTGCGCCTTCGTGAAAGCCGCGTGTCTGCCGGCATGGTCGATATCATAATGGGTCGAAATGACGGTATCAATATCGTCCGGTTGTAGGCCAATGCTCGCCAACTGTGCGATAACGTCCTGCCCATTCTTGAAATCCGCGGCTTCTTCAGGCATAACCTCCGGTAGACCACTGTCGATCAGAATATTGTGGCCGTCACCCGTTTGCACCAAATAGCACACAATCGGAATCTGGTATTCCGGCATGGACCCAACTTGCATCAGATAAAGACGCTTTATGGCAGTCTGGCTCATCATCGCCTCCTCGACATTGAAACATAGTTTCTATCTTCTTAACGCCAGCAGCAGCAAAGAAACCATTTGTAGCTATAGAACAATTGTACTACAGCGCTAAAAGCGAGTCAAGAATGCGCGCTACGTAGGGTGTATCTCAGTTCACCTTTATGCGTCTCATTTCGTCCACTGAAGCGCTTCCGTAGCCAGTGTACGAACCGCCATGCGTAACGCGTCTGGTTGGCGAATGGTGAAAGGGAAGCCAAATAGAATCAGGTAACGTGCTGTGTCATCAAAATTGTCGGTGTAGAATTTCAGAAGTACACCCTCGCTGGTTTCCTCCAAGAGGGCCACACCGGGTGGAACTTGTTGTTGGGCTTTCACCAACGTCGTTTTTAACAAAACCTCGGCATACCAGCCACGCGGCGTACCCGCCAACGACGCTAACACATAGCCCAGGCTATCAAAATTTTCGGGCCGAGTGAAGGCGCCAGTTTCTTCCATGGTTGCCGCCAGGATTCGGTCAAAGCGAAAGAGTCGTATATCTTGCCGTAGATGACACCAACCGACGAGATACCAGTGTCGCCAATGAGAGACGACCCCATAGGGATCAACGCGGCGCGTCGTCTGTTCACCCGGCGCGTCGTAGCTGATTTGCACCGATTGTTGTTGTTGCACCGCGCTGCTAAAAGGTGATCGACCCACTGACGAATCCGTACGCGCATACCCCCCACATCCAGCGTGGCGAGGCGAGCGACGCCTTCCACCTGGTGATCCCTTCGCTGCCCGGTTCCGGCTTCTCTGGCCCCACCCACGAGCGCGGCTGGAATCGCTACCGCATTGCCAGGGCGTGGGTCGCGTTGATGCAGCGGCTTGGCTACACGCGCTACGGCGCGGTTGGCAACGATGCCGGGTCGCTGATTTCCCCGGAGGTGGGGCGGATCGACCCTGAACAGGTCGTTGGCGTGCATGTCACGCAACTCTTCTCCTTCCCCTCTGGCGATCCAGTGGAAATGGCGAATCTGACCAGCGAGGAGCAGGCCGCGCTTCAGCACCTCCAATGGTTCTGGGAGACGATGGGCGCCTTCAACCAACTACAATCGCAGGCGCCGCAGACAATCGCCCACGCCATTGCCGACTCGCCCGCCGGGTTGCTCGGCTGGCTGGGACAGTTGATTGCCCTCGATGACGACTTCACCCTCACCAACATCATGATTCACTGGCTCTGCCGCACGGCCGGCTCTTCAATGCGCCTTTACTACGAGGATGCCAAGGCCGAACACCCCCACCAGCCAACCACCGTCCCGATTGGGCTGGCCGGGTTTGCCAACGACTTTCAGTCGATCCGCCGCTTGGTCGAGCGCGATCACCAGCAGATCGTGCAGTGGCACACTTACGATGTCGGTGGTCACTACGCCGCCCATCAAGCCCCTGTGGTGTTGGCGAAGGATGTGCGCCAGTTTTTCCAGAGTTTGCGCTAACCAGTTTTTAGCCGCCTGTCATTAGCTATCTAGGGAGCTTCGGCGCGCTCACAGACCCGTCGCTCTGGCGGAGCATTCGCCCCACCGATGCCAGCAACGGAGTCGGCAGCGCCCCCGTGATCAGCGCTGGGCCTTATCGTGAGCTGGCCCAGCAAATTGGGGCGTTTTTCTTCGTCGAAGCCAATGACATTGAGGAAGCGGTGGCGGTGGCGGCCAAGCATCCTGACGCCCATGTCGGTCGCTTTCTTGGCGGTGGGATCGAAGTCTGCCCTTGTGAATCATTCACGAGCGACAACAATAAACTGGCAGAATGATTCAATGCCGGCGCGTTTTCATGAGGCAATCCGTCTCATAGCGAGGGGTGAGGGTATGGCGAAAACCAATCCAACAAAAGGGCGGGGAGACACAGGCAAGCAAGCGCCCATCACGTTACACCCTTGCGCGCTCCGAAAATCTCTGGGAACGGCGCACGGCGATGGTCAGCACCTACGATCAGGAAGGTTGAATACGCACCCTGCTCAAAACTTGGTGTAAACTAGGTTTTGTTGACATTTTTCCGTAATCGCCCCGTGTCTCTACCGAGGAAATGTCAACAAAACCTAGTAGGAAGCGTGAGCGCAGCTTACTCGGAGCCGAGCAACGGATTGACTGCCCCTATCCTTGGGAACATTACAATTCGATGACACAAGAACAGAATCCAACGCCGCCACAGCAAGCCACCCATCGGATACCGCACGATTTTGCTCGCCTGTGGCGCGACCCGGCCCTGAACGAACTCGAATTGTTATACGCGCGCTTTTTAACCCAGTCCTTTGCCCCCACACCCATGATACCTATGCGATTGGCATTGTCGAAAGCGGCGCCGAAGCCTTTGACTACCGGGGGCGTTGCGAAGCCGCCGGCGCTGGAACCATCGCCGTGATTCATCCAGGCGAGTTGCACACTGGCGGCCCCCTCGGCGCGCAGGGATGGCGGTATCGGGCGCTCTACCCAGACACGGCGCTGATCGCACAAACCGTAACAGAAATGGGTGGTCGCTGCCATGCTCTCCCCTTTTTCCGAGAACCGGTGATTGACGACGCTGACCTGTTTCGCGAATTTTCGCACATGCACCAGGCGCTGGAAGCCGATGCCCCGCTGTTGGAACGGGAATCGCGGCTGATTGCAGCCTTGAGCCGGTTGATCGAGCGCTATGCTGATCCGGTGCAGCGTGTGCGCCCGCTCAAGCCCGAACACCACGCCGTTGCGCAGATTGTTGACTACCTCCATGACAATCTGCCCGACAATATCCGCCTCGAAGAGTTAGCCTGTCTTACCCGCTTGAGCAAGTATCATCTGCTGCGCGTCTTCCGCGACGAGATGGGCTTGCCGCCCCATGCCTTTCTCAACCAGTTGCGCATCGACCGTGCCAAATCATTGCTGCTGGATGGCGCACCACCAGCGGATGTGGCTGCCCAGGTTGGCTTCGCCGATCAGGCTCACCTGACGCGCCTCTTCAAGCGTACTGTCGGTGTGACACCAGGGGTTGTTGCCCGGGATCGCAGCGCCAACTAATTGAATCCTAACCGCTAAAAACTCACCGCAATTTCATTCAAGACAGTGCCGCCGCCGCCTGGTATACTCTCTGCAGCGTGAACTTTGACCATGCAAAGGAGAGAGCAATGACACGTGCCGCAGAAATCCAACAGCTTAATAACGCCTATATCGGTGCCATCCTGGCCAGTGATGTGGCCTGGTTTCAGGCGCACCTGGCCGAGGAGTTTGTCTGTATCGAGTCGGACGCCACGGTACTCGACAAAGCCGCCTTTCTGCGCATGGCCGCGCAGCGTTCTGACCTGGCGCACTATCATTTGGCTGAGGTAGATGTGCGCTTTTACAGTCCTGTGGCGCTGGTGCGTTGCACCGGTTCATGGCGGACGCAGCAAGGGGCAACCGGTCTCAGTCGCTATGTCGATGTGTGGGTGCGCTTGGGTGAGGAATGGCGGTGTGTTTCAGCCCAGGTAACACGCCCGCCCCAGCAGGTCTGACCTATCCGTTGGTTCCATAAGGGGGCAATATGCGCTGGCTTTATCACGACCGTTACTGAAGTGGACGGAGAGGTGCTTGTAGGGGTGGCGTTTGGTCGTATCCAGGCGCAGATTCATCTTATGACAAGAAGGCGAAAATTCGTTTATGGAGTAAGTCACCGATTGTCGATAGAAGGAGAAATGACAATGACAGAGCGCAAGTTGACCGCTACCAACCTGCAAGCGAAAAGGAAACGAGTATAAATCAATCGCCAGACCGAACGCTGATCCTCCGCCGGACGGATGTGCTGTAGACGAAAGGGGGGTATGCTCTTCTTGCATAGGAAGTCTTTGTCGTTGTCCAAGCAATGTAAGAAGAGAAAAGGAGATAGTGACCATGTTCCTCGTGAATCTGCTTTCATTTACGCTGGATGCAGCGCCACCGACGCTGCCACGGGCGCCGCTTTGGCAAGGAATAGTGGCACTGGCCATATTGGTGAGTGCGTTTAGCCTGCTGGCGTGGTGGCTCTTCTTCAGCCCGCTACCCAAACCGGTGCGCCCGCCGCGTATGACCGAACGCACACAGCGCCTCTATCGCGGGTTGGCGGTGCTCAACCTGTTCGGGATGGTGTTAGGCTCGATTGGCGGACACTGGGATGAACTCTGGCACCGCATGTACGGCGGCTTTGGCGAGGACTTTCTCTGGCCGCCCCATTTGCTGCTCTATGGCGCTTTGGCATTGACGGCGCTTTTCGCCCTGGGCGGGTTGCTCTTTGCCCTGCGGGGCGCCGGCGACATCCGCACCCGCTTCCGCAGCGCACCCTTGATCGGCTGGTTGGGGCTGCTTTCGGCCTACATGGTGGCCTCGATCCCTTCCGATCTGTTGTGGCATGAGATCATCGGGCCGGACCTCACCGCCTGGAGTTTGCCACACTGGTTGATGTCGTTGACCGGCACCACCGCCAGCCTGATCGGCGTGGCCATTGCCCTCGCCACGCTGCCGGTGCGCCCGTGGCGGCCCCTCTTTCCCCAGCTACAAGCGATGGAAGGCGTCGCCCTGGCGATGCTTGGCTTCATCACTGCCAGCCTCTTCCACCTGGGGACGACCGAATGGGAATGGCTGAGTGGCGACGCCCCGTGGGTGATTCTACAACGCCCGGCCTGGACCTATCCGGTCGTTACGTTGTTGATCGGCATTGCGATGGCGCATGTGACGCTCTATGCCACCCGCCGGATCGGTGCGGCCACGGTTGTCGCCCTGGCGCTGCTGGCGGCGCAGGCGGGCTGGGTGGCCTATGCTGCCGCTGTCGCCACGCCGGGGCCGTTCCTCGCTTCCCACTTGTTGGTCGTGCTGCCGGCCCTGGCTTTGGATGGCTGGTATTGGCTGCGGCGGGATCGAATTGATGCCCCGCTCACGCGGTGGGGCGGTGCTTTGCTCTATACGGGGATCTATTTTGTGGTGGCTTTCCCCTACATCGCCCGCTTTATGACGATCCCCACTCTGGATTTTACAGCGACGCTTGTAACGATGAGCATTGGGCTACCGGTGGCGTTGGCGTTAGCCTGGCTTGCCATGCTGATCGGCCACTGGCTGCGCCGTGTAGAACGGCTACCAGTGGAACCAACGCCCTATCCCGCTAGTGTATCAGCCGATATGCGCGTCCGCGGGCGCGCCTGAGCGTAAACCCATGAAGTACAGGTTGCAGTGGCAATTTACCTTCGCCTATACATTGGTTACGGTGACGATGGCCCTGACCCTGGCTATTGTGGGGTTGGCCGTCGTCAACCAGTTGCTCTTTGGCGCCCATCCTATTCCCCAGCGGATCCAGGTGGCGTTGGCGCAAGTCGCTCCGGCAGCAGCGCCCTTTCTGATCGACCCGACCCCTGATCGCCACGGGCTGGTCGTTTGGCTACGCAACCTCACCTTTGATTTGGCGCTGGAGGATGAAGGCGGTCTGGGGTTGGCCGTCGTCCGCTGGGCGCCTTCCGGGCAAGCATCGTTGGCCGTGGCGGATCGCACCGGCCATCTGCTGGCGACCACCGCCGGGGCGGCGACGGCGGCAGCAATGCCAGACGCACACACGCTGTCGCTTCCCCCGCCGGCGGTGATACAGGCATGGTTGGCGACGCCCACGGGCCCCATTCCCCTGGCCGATGGCCGCACTGTGGTCGCCGCACCTGTCGTCGGCCCAGATGGGCAACTGCTCGGCGGGCTGCTGCTGATTGCGCCTCTCCCCGCGAACCTGCTCGATTTTCTCGAAGCGATCTGGGGGGCGGCCATCCTGCCGGCGCTGTTGGCGTTTGTCGCCTTTGTGGCGCTGGTCGGCGCCCTCTTTGGCCTTTTGACCGCCCGTTGGCTCACCCGGCGGCTGCAACGACTGGCGCAAGCCAGTGATGCCTGGAGCCGTGGTGACTTTGCCCGCTTGATTGGCGATCAGGCCCCCGATGAGATCGGGCAGTTGGCCGCTCGCCTCAATCGTATGGCCGAGCAACTGCAGAGCTTGCTGCAGACGCGCCAGGCGCTGGCCGCCCTCGAAGAACGCCAACGGCTCGCCCGCGAATTGCATGATGCGGTCAAGCAGCAGGTTTTTGCCACCGCCATGCAGATCGGCGCGGCGCGGGCGCAATTAGCCAGCGACCCCGCCACGGTTGCGGCGCACCTCAACGCCGCCGAGCGGTTGGCACAGCAAGCGCAACAAGAACTGACCGGTCTGATCCGTGCGTTGCGCCCGGCGGCCCTGGCAGACAAAGGGCTGGCGACCGCCTTACAAGACTATGCGACGGAGTGGTCGCACAGCACGGGCATTCAGACGCTTGTACAGGTGCAAGGCCAACGGACGGCGCCCCTGGCGGTCGAACAGATGCTGTGGCGGGTCGCCCAGGAAACGCTGGCCAATGTCGCCCGCCACAGCGGAGCGCAGCGGGTGGATCTGCATTTGGCCTATGATGGCGACGGCGTGACACTTACCATTGAGGACGATGGCTGCGGCTTTGATCCAGCCAGGGTTGTCGGCAAGGGCTTCGGCTTACAGAGCATGCAGGAACGCCTTGCTGCCTTTGGGGGCGTCTTGCAGCTCGACAGTACGGAGGCGGGAACGCGCCTGTGCGCACACGTACCTTACCCTGACCCCGACTCGACTGTGCGCCAAGAAGCTGTTTGAAAAGTCGGTCGCCTACACCTGACAGGTTTTGGAAACCTGTCAGGTGTAGCGTGGCAACACACCCTTTTCAAACAGTCTCCAAGAGGAGGCAACATGACAGAGCCGATTACAGTGCTGATTGTTGATGATCATGCGGTGGTGCGGCAAGGGGTGCGCGCCTTTTTGGCGACCCAACCAGATATTGCCGTGGTCGCCGAGGCAGCCACTGGTGAAGAAGCGATCCGCCTGGTTGCGCAACAGGTGCCGGATGTCGTGTTGATGGATCTGGTGATGCCGGGGCTGGATGGCGTGGCGGCCACTCACCAGATCCGGTCCGTCAGCCCGCATACGCAGGTGATTGTGCTGACCTCGTATGATGAGGACGAACATATCTTCCCCGCCATTCGCGCCGGTGCGCGTTCCTATCTGCTCAAAGATGTCGGCGCCCAAGCGTTGGGCGAAGCGGTGCGACGGGCCGCCCACGGTGAGGCGGTGCTGCATCCGCGGGTGGCGGCACGTGTGATCCAGGAATTGCACGGCGCCCGCCAGGAAATGCCCAACCCGTTCGTCGAACTCAGTGAACGCGAACTGGAGGTCTTGCGGCTACTGGCGGCCGGGTTGAGCAACGCCGAAATTGCCGTCCAACTAATCATCAGTGAAAAGACGGTCAAGAGCCATGTCAGCAATATCCTGGGCAAACTCCACCTGGCCGACCGCACCCAGGCGGCGGTTTTGGCCTGGCGGGAAGGGGTTGTGCAGCGGTAGCATCTGTCGGCATCTCCCCGCACATGCCTATGAGCATTTCGCGAAGGATCTGATATGTTTAGGCGTTACGCAGTTGACGGCCGCTACCAGAGACCTGTCAGGTTTCGCAAACCTGACAGGTCTTGTCCAACTGCGTAACGCCTAATGTTTGAAGAGAAGGGAGATCATCCAATGGAGAAGCCGCTCCAGACCCATTCATTTTGGGACGAGGTCAGCGCCAATGTCGCGTCTGCGATGGCTGCGCAGCAGATTCCCGCTCTTTCCCTGGCGGTGCTGCAATCTGGAAAACTCCTCTTTGCTCAGGGCTATGGTCTGGCGAATCTTGAACTGGGCGTCAAAGCCGATGAGCGGACGGTGTATGGGCTGGCATCTATCTCCAAGACCTTTGCCGCGACGGCTCTGCTGCTGCTGGTCGCTGATGGCCAGTGCCGCTTAGACGATGGCATTCGTCTCTACCTGCCGGAAGCACCGGCCAGTTGGCATCCGATCACCCTGCGCCACCTGCTCGCGCATACCTCCGGCCTCCCGTTTCAGGTCAGCTTTGCGCAGTATGGCCCTTGTGAAAAGTTCCTGTACCGACTGGATGTGACACGAGAGGAGTTCCTCAGCGCCGCCGTGCAGATACCTCTCGATTTTGCGCCGGGCACAAAAACCCAGTATAGCAATATCGGTTATTTTCTCCTGGGGATCATCATCGAACGCATCAGCGGCAAGTCCTACGCCCAATGGCTAGCGGCGCGTATCTTCCATCCGCTCTCGATGAACTCGACCCGAATCAATGATCCGGCGGCGATTATTCCTCACCGCGCCGCTAGCTATAGCCTGGCGGATGGGGTATTGAGGAAGGCAGACTACACCAGCGCCCAGTGGTATTTTGCCCCCAATGGCCTCGTTTCGTCTGTGATGGATATGGCGCGTTGGGATGCGGCTTTGACTGCCGGGCAGGCGCTTTCCCGCGCGCTGCTCCACCAGATGTGGGAACCGACCATTCTCGCGAATGGAAAAAGCGCCGAGTATGGTCTTGCCTGGAAGGTCGAGCAGCACGAAAGCGGCAAATTGGTGAGCCATAATGGGGGCGGTCCCAGGTGCTCGTGCTATCATGCTCGCTTCCTGGATGCGCAGGTGGGCATCATTCTCCTTGCTAACCGCGGCGGCGTCCCTATCTGGGACCTCGGGAAGGCCATTGCAGAACGCGTCCTTCTGTCTGAATAGTACTCCATGGCCTTGAAAACTAGAGAAGGGCGCAAGCGGGTCGGCTGGAATTCGTAGATGGTACCTCTGTTTATGTTCGCTACCAAGCGGATCGATCAGAAACAGAAGAACGAAAAAAAAGTATCACAAGCTCGACGCCTGGGAGCGGCAGCGATGTAGGTGCGGCTTATCTGAAGTACACTAGGAGATCGAACAACATGAAAATGAAATACGCCATTCCCGCCTTACCAGTCACCAATGTTGCACAGAGTATTGCCTTTTATGTCGATACGCTGGGCTTTACTCTGGTCTACCAGGCCGGCGGCTTTGCGATTGTCCGCCGTGACGACGTGGACGTGCATCTGTGGGAAGCCAATGATGAAAGCTGGCAAACCCGCAGCACGACCTTTCCCGTCCAATCGGGAGCAGAATCCTTTATCGCCGGCACGGCCAGTTGTCGCATCGCCGTCGAAGGGGTGGATGAGCTTTACCAGGAGCTACAGTCCCACGGCGTTGTGCATCCCAATGGGCAACTCCGCGATCAGCCGTGGGGCACGCGCGAATTCGGCGTGTTGGACCGCGACCACAATTTGATCACTTTTTTCGAGCGCCAATGAACGATCACGACAGCGAAAAGACGATGAACCGATCCACCATTATCCGTTGTCCTGTGTGCGGCTTTGCGCGCGAAGAACTGATGCCAACTGACGTTTGTGTCATTCGGTATCGTTGTCACGGGTGTGGAACAATCTTGCATCCCAAAGTCGGTGACTGTTGCGTCTTCTGTTCTTATAGCAACGATCAATGTCCGCCCCAACAAGCGGAATCAAAAGGCGCTTGCTTTTAACGCGTGCTACGGTCAGGACAAATGCGGAGAGAGAAAGGAAGAAGGATGCTTCGTTTATCAACGCCGGCTAACCATCTCCGTGCGCTCATGCCACCGTTGTTACTAGTCGGCGGCCTTGTACTCATGGCTGTGGCGCTGGGGCTGGCGCTTCTGAGCAGCCAGCCCCCGGCGCCCAAACCAGTGACGGCGCCGGCCGATGAATTTTCCGCGGCGCGCGCCCTGGCGCTGGCCGCACGACTCCTGGGCGACGGTGCGCCGCACCCCGTTGGCACAGCGGCCCAGGCCCAGGTGCGCGACCGTATCATCCAGGAATTGAGTATACTCGGCTACCGGGTTGAAACCCAGACGACCTTTGCTTGTCGTACCGAGTGGGCCACCTGCGGGGATGTCACGAACATCTTGAGCCGGTTGCCGGGCCGCACAAACGGACCAGCCGTGTTACTGACCGCCCACTATGATTCCGTCCCGGCCGGGCCGGGTGCGGCGGACGATATGGCGGGGGTGGCGGTCATCTTGGAAATCGCACGCATCTTACGGATAGAAGCGCCGCTGCCCAATCCGATTATTTTTCTGTTTAGCGACGGCGAAGAACCGGCCCTCTTAGGCGCCGAGGCCTTTGTCGCCGAACATCCCTGGGCCGCTGCGGTGGGCGTCGTCGTCAATTTGGAGGCGCGCGGCAACCGTGGCCCCAGCATCTTGTTTGAGACGACAGAGAACAGCGCCTGGCTAATTGCCGCCTTCGCGGCCCAGGCGCCCACTCCCATTGCCAGTTCGGTGTACGATGTACTCTACGAATTTCTGTCTGCCAATACGGATTTGGATGTCTACGAAGAGGCGGGTTTGGCTGGGATCAACTTTGCCTTTACCGAAGAAGTGACCCACTATCACACTCCGCTTGACAATCTTGCCAATCTTGACCCGCGCAGCGTGCAACATCAGGGCGACAATGCGCTGGCGGCGGTGCGGGTCTTTGGTGAACAGGATCTGGTCAATCCACCACCGGGCAAGAGCGTCTATCTGGATTTGTGGCCTGGTTTTGTGTTGCAATGGCCGGAGCCATGGACCACCGGGTTAGCCATGAGCGGCTTGCTGGTGTGGCTTGGGGTCGCGATTCACTTGCTCTGGCGCCGTACGCTGTCCTGGCGTTCGCTGCTGTGGGGATGCCTGGTGTTGCCGGTGGGTTTGCTGGCGGCGGGGCTGCTGGGATTGGCCCTGTCGCTGGGGATCAGCTATTGGCGTGGTGCGCCAGCGCCGTGGTATGCCTATCCGCTGCCCATGCGGGTGGCGCTCTGGACGAGCGCACTGCTGTGTCTGGTTTGGGTGGCAAACACGCTCTCCCAGCGCGCTGGCTATTGGGGGGTGAGCCTGGGCGTCTGGCTCTGGTGGGCGTTGTTTGCCTTGTTGGTGGCCTGGGGCGAGCCAGGTCTCAGCGCACTGTTTCTGCCACCCACCCTGCTCGCTATCTTGACGTTAGCCGTCGTTGGGTTGACCCCACTCCGTCGTGTGCCCCAGGCGCGCCTGGGGGCGACGCTGATTGCCCTCTTTGGCGGCAGTTGGCTCTGGTTACCCTTTGCGTTAGCCGCCGAAAGTGGGGCTGGGGGCGAACTCGGTCTACTGGTCGGCGTGATGGTTGGGCTGGCGGCCGGCGCCTTGGTCCCGCTGGTGGCCTTGTCGGGGGAAGGTGGACGACTGCCGCACCGGTGGCTGGTTCGTGCAGCACTGGTCGTGTTGGTGGCTGCCGCTACGGCGCTGCCCTGGTCGAACCGTCAATATGCGGTTGCCCCAGCCAAGGCTACCGGCGCGCCGACCCCTATCATTCGACAACTGGCCGATGAGCGGACTGCCGGCGCACGGGTCATCCAACTCCAGATGTTCACCCCGCGTGACGCCAATCAGCTCTCGCTCTATCTGCCCGCAATGGCCGGACTGCAGCGCATTGACGTTGTCGGCACGCCCTACACCAGCGCACCGGTACGCAGCTGGGATGGGTATCAGGCCTTTCACTGTTTTGGCCCCACCTGCGATGGCATCACGCTGGCGTTGCATCTGGCCGGCGATGCAGCCTTTACCCTGTTCTTGGTAGACAAAACCTTTGGCTTGCCGGCGGACGGTGCGGAATTACGCCAGGCGCGCCCCCCAACGGCAGTACCCAGTGGCGATGGCGATGTCACCCTAATTGCCGACCAGATCACCTTCGCGGCGGCGAGACAATAAAGCCGCTTTTGCCTATAGAAGAGTGACTCTTCACAAAATCAGTTGTGTATGAGCCCCCTGGGATTCGAACCCAGAACCCACGGCTTAAAAGGAACCATCTTGGAAATTCGAGGAAATACTCTGGGAATGAAGTTGTCAGACAAGGACAAAGTCGAACTTTGCCTTATGCGGAGGGAATACTCACCCGCTTGATATATCGCCTAAAACGCAATGTTGCAAAAAAGAAGCAGCATCCTGTACAAATTATCGTACAGGATGCTGCTTCTTTTTTGTTTTACTGGCGATCAGTAGTTTGTACTGACTTGGTTTGTCGTTACCGCCATTCGCTGTTTACGTACGTCGTAGTAGAGATCAAGTAGTTCATACCTCTTGGCCAGTTTGCGAATCCCCACATCGGACATTTGAAACTGCTGGGCCAGTCCACGCCAGTTAGGTTTTTCTTGAATCGCTAGTTGCAACAGGAACTTGGATGGAGGTTGGCGCCTGGATTGAATTGACGCAGGGGGCGACACTTGCCCAGTTGCCAACATGGAGGTATGCACCTTGAGCAAGTCTTCGGGATCCGGATGTACATAGATGTCTTCCGTGACTTTTTGCCCACTATGGCCAAGAATGAGGGACAAACTTTTGGTATCATGATGAACGCGCCAGAAATGGGTCGCAAAGTTATGGCGGAGACTATGGGTGTTCCAAACCGCATCGACCACACCGGCACGTACGGCACAGCGGCGCAACACCTGGTAGACACTCACGGGGCGTAACGGTCCTCCTTCTTCCGTGATGAATAGTCTGGCTGTTGTCGGCAATCTTTCCAACCACTGGGTACGCTGCTCCAGCCAATGCAAGAGTACTTTGCCGACAACAGGCGAAAAAGGCACATCACGAAGGGTATCGCCTTTGCCACGAACATAGCGTAAATACCCTGTGCCCTGTTCGTCTAGCCAACAGACTTGCTCAATTTGTAGGAGTGTCACCTCTTTCTGCCGTAATCCTGTATCAGCCAGCAATGCAATCAAGGCGGTATCGCGACGGGGCATGTCACCCTGGACAGCCCCTTGCAATAAGGCTGACAGCGTAGTAGCTTCGATCAGCTTTTTGGGCAGTTTGGGCATCTTCGGCAGGACGAACCAACGGCTCACATCGTGAGTCAAATAATTCTCCCGGTAGAGCCAACTCAAAAACGTGCGGACAACGCCAATCGTCCGCCTTACTGTCGCCGGCGATAATTGGATTGTCTCGGTTGGCCGACCAGGGTGGTCATCGTATTTCTGCTTCACGTTCGACAACCAATAGGCAAAGTGTTTGGCCTTGCGCCGGTCAATCTTGCCTTCCGGCACTTGGGTGTTATACCAGATGGCAAACCGTTTCAAGGCATTGCTATAGTGCCCGATGGTTGTCTCTTTGAAGAGTTGCTGTCGGCAGTCATAGAGATACAGGTCGACCCACTGGTTTAATTCTGGAATAATCAGGGTTGCATCTACGCGTTCCTGCGTTGGTGTGATCAACATAAGACAGTTCCTTCCATGCTCAGTTGTGACATCGGTTGGTGAATAAGCTTGTGTTGGCCAACACACCCCTAGCATACACGATTTTGGCGGCAAGCGATCAAAAGGCGCAAAAAAGTCATCAAAAAGTCAAAGAAAAGGAGGTCTGCGTATCGATGCCTACAGCACGGCCGTTGCCCAGGAAGTTTCTCACCTGTTTGGAAGAGATGCAGGATCAGTTGCGCCTGATTGCCCAGCGCGCACGCCTTGCCCTCACCGAAATGGAGACCAGCACAGGTCCGTACCGCCAAGTGCCTGTTCTCCTGCGGGATATTGAGGCGGGGGCCTATCGAATCGCCTTTGAGATGTCAGCGTTGGACATTGCTGAAAGCTGTGATGAATGTCCAGCCGCACCCCCGCAGATGTCAGCACAGGTCCACCTAGTGTTGCTGGCGGACGAATTGGAGCGCCAGGCTGCATTGGCTCGGCAGCGGGCTGGCGTGCGCTGCACATGAGTTCGGGAAGGAGAAGGAGAGGAGGAATTTCCAATGACAACAGCCTGAGAAGTGACCTTCCCAGGCTGTCATCGAAAACAGATGTTGTGGATACGCCGGTCCGGTGCTCGCAACACCGAACCGGCCAGCGTAACCGCTGATTAAGGCAGCGGCACGCCGGTAGAACATGATACTGCCATCCGCAGGCTTTGCCAAATCGTTTCCATCGAATTTGGTCGGGAAAATCGTGAATGCCGCCGGGCCGCAGGATAGAGGAGTTAATGAACAGAGTGTACCCGGAGGTGTTTCATGGCAAAGAGTCCATTGAGTGAACGTGACTTTCCTGTGGTGGTGGATGTGCTTCCACCGGGCGTGCTGGCTGACCTGGGCATTTTGACCGCGGTGCCGGTGGTCAACGTTTATCAACCGGCTGACCAGCGCAAGTGGTGTCTGGCGGTGCAGCAATGGCTAGAGGTGGGATCCATGCCCGGTCAAGGCTGCCCGACGAATGATTTACTGAATAACGGCGTTTGCCGGCGCAGTCCGAATGGCGGTCGCTGTTTACTGACACTGCCGTTCACGCACCCTGATTGGCAACCGGCCCTACGTGAGCGATATGACCCCGAGCTGGGCGCCTTTGTCTGGCGTGAAGAACCCGTCTCACCGCCCCTACACCGCCAGCCATTGACACTGGAGGAGGTGGAACGATGAAGATGCAACGCGAAGCAGCCATTATCGAGCGCGTCTTTGCTGAGCATGGGGTAGATTGCCTGGTGCTGCCGCCACCGTCCTCTTTTCAAACGTCAGCAGTGCGTGTGTATCGCTTGCAACGCGGGCAAGGGGTGACGGTCAGTCGGGTGACGAATCTGGCTGATGAGCTAGACGAGGCATTGACGGCCGCACGACGCCAGGAGGTACGCTGTCGCTTTGACCGTTTGCCGCTTTGTCTGGAAGTGCCATTAGCGCAGCCGCAACCGTTGTTGCTCACCAAGCCACTCCGTTGGCTGCACCAACAGCGGCGGCAACTGAAGCTGGATGAGCGGTTACTGGGGATTGTCGGTGAGGCCAACAGCTATAACCGCGCTGACACGATTCTGCTTGACCTGCTCAACCCCAATTCACCGCATGTGCTCGTAGCGGGAACAACAGGCAGCGGCAAGACCAACCTGTTGGCGACGTTGATCCTCAGCCTGGCTGTATTCTATAACCCCCAGCAACTCGTACTCGTGTTACTAGACCCCAAGGGCATCGACCTAATCGGTTTCAATGGGCTGCCTCACCTGGCTTGTCCCGTGGTGACCGAACCTGGTACTTCGGTGGAGACACTCGCACGAGTGCTGGTCGAATTGGAACAGCGCAAGCACCATGGGGTCTTTCACCCCCGTATCGTCGTCTTTATCGATGAACTGGCCGAGTTGGCCGATGTGGCAGGCCCCCAGGTGGAGGCCAACATCAAGCGGCTGTTACAGATTGGACGGGGTCTGGGTGTTCATGTAATCGGCGCTACGCAGAAGCCACTAGCTAGCGTCATTGGCTCGTTGGTCAAGGCCAACTTCCCCGTGCGTATCGTTGGCAAGGTCGCCAGCCTTGATGATGCCAAGGTAGCCGCCGGCATTCCGGGTACCGGTGCAGAACGCTTGCCAGGGAAAGGGGCGATGTTGCTACTGCGTGGTGGAGAGATCAAGCGGATTCAAGCTTACCACCTGCCCAAGACGCAAATTCCTAATCAGGTCGTTCGTGTCCAAGCCTTGTGGCGGGCCATGGTTGATACACACTGGGCCTTACCACCCCTGGCTGTGGCCGTGCAAAGCGGACAAACCATGATTACACCACCGGCAATCGCCCCACGCTATCCGGATTGGTTGTATGAACTGGTGGTGCAGTATCTCCGGCAACACGGCAAACCGCCCAGCCAGAAGGCGGTGCAACGGGCGCATCAGAAGGAAACTGGGCAGATGCTCAACTGGGAAGGCGTGAAAGCGGCAATTGCCGATGCCCTTGCCCAAACGCAAATATCATCGGCTGCCTACACAGAGGAAGCAACGTAACCGTAACGCAACGGGAGCGGTCAGGCGCATCACGCGCCAAACCGATGGAGCGTTACGTTACGCTTGCGTTACCCCCATCAACAGAGGAGGCAGAGAGATGATGAAACGATTTCAAGCAGAAGGGTGTGGGCTATGGGCGCTGTTGGCGTTGGTGGTCATCCTGCTTTGTACAGGGTTGCTGGTCTATATCGACCGCCGGTTTGGGCCGGAAGCCTCAGCCTTTTTTCTGGGGTTGTTGCTGGGTATTCCGTTCTTGCTAGTCGTGGTGCTAATCGTGGGCGGCATCTATATTCTCGTCATTCGGGGCGCAACACATCTGCAAGAGCGCGATGACATCGGCGAAGTGGAACGCCTACGCGCTTTACGCGAACTGGCGCGCACGGAACGGAGTGCCATGCAGAACGAAAGAACAACCTTTGATGCCCAGCGTCGCGACAGCCGGTTGCTCGATGCCTGGCGGCAACGCCAATCGCCGCCGACGGATGCGGCGCCCTGGGGGCCCCCGCCCCGATCCTTGCCGAGCCGTAACTGGCCGGATGAGGAGGATGATACGCGCCATGGGTCAGATGGACCCAGCTACCAGATTTTGGATTGAGCAAATCCGCAATCGCTGGATCAAAAAGAAAGAGTGAACGCTCCCTGTCCTCTGCCAAGGACAGACGCTCACTCTCAGAAAATATGTTCCAAAGGGGATGATACATGAATCCACCAGTACCGTGCAAATCTGCTGATGACTGTGAGCCATTGTTGTCTATAACAGCAGCCGACGATCACTTGCCCTTAGATGATTTTGCGCCAGAGGTGACGGAGATCGGCATCGGTTGCCCAGCTCTACGTTGGACCACTGATGAGCGCGGCGCACGTATGGCGGTGGCCTTTTCCGCTTTAGGTTTTGCCATTCGTGAGCAGGAGACCCACTACCTCATGCGGCTCGATGCGGCTGCTGACCGGCGGTTGCTTCAGCTTTATGATCTCGTTGCTACCCTTCGCTGGCGCCAGCCCTACCGACAACTGGGGTTGCTGGAACGGTCGGAGGTGGCGAATGATTGAACTACCGACAACGCCAGTCCCCGATCTTGCGCTGCTGGCAGACATCGGCGATGGTGAGTTCCGCACCTATGCCTTCATCTGCCATCTAGCCTGGCGCACCCATCCCCAGGCCGAGCAGCCTTACACCGACTTAGATTATGAGCAACTCGCCCACTGCCATCCAGGGAACGTGCCGTTGACCGTCAGTGGCGTACGCGCCCGCATCAACCGGTTGGTCAAAGCAGGGTTGCTCCGGCGCGAGCGAATCAACAATATTTGTTGGCGTACCTACCCAACGTTAGACACACCAGCAAAACATGAAACGGTGCGTGTGATGCCCGATCACACCCAACCACTGTACTCCGACAACTGCGTGCGATCCCCGATCACACCCAACCAAGAGCGTAAGGCGTTGGGTGTGACGGCCCATCACACCCAACCCGAAGAAACAGAAATGGGTGTGATGGGGCCTAGCACTCACCAGCCACCGACTACGAACTGGGTGTTATCCCACGTAGCACTCAGCGACATCTACGAAGTAATGGGTGACACGGTAGATCACACCCAACTGGGAAGTAACGCCGTGCGTGCTAGGCCCCATCACACCCAAACGGCGCCTGCTGCGACTTGGGTGCTACCGTCCATGACACCCAGTGATCATACGAAGGCGTTGGGTGCTACATCCCATAACACTCAGCAGCCAGAGAAGGGTTTGGGTGCGATGCCCGATCACAGCCAAACCCCTGCTGGCGCGATGGCTGCTACGCCTGATCACACCCAATCCGTTGAATTGATTGATTTGATGATGGATCAGAAACAATCAGATCAAAGATCAGATCAGATCAAGGCACTGAGCAGCGGTCAGACCAATAACACCATTTCAACGCAGCAACCAGCGTTGGTGGAGGCGCTAGCGAACTTAACACCCCAGGCGATGAGCCCAGCCGGTGTTCGCGAATGTCTGGCAAAACCCGCGCTCACAGCCGCTTGGTTGGCTTATGTACTCGACCCAGCCAATGGCGTCCAGAAACCGGCCGCGTATCTACGCAAGCAGGTGCGACGCGGTGCGTATCCGCCTCAAATGCTCACGGTTCAGTTAGCTAATGGCGCCGTGGAAAGGAGAGACCATGCAACGACACTATCCACTAACCCTCGCCCAGCCGACTTCCACCTTGCGGATCAGCCTACCCCTGTGGCAGTGGCCCAAAGCCGAGCTACTCGCTGGCCACTGGATACAGGTTAGCTGCCCGACCTGTGAAGGGAGTGGCAGCGAGATTGGCATTGCCGGCTGGCGCTTTCCCTGTCGGGATTGTGTTGGCCTGGTCGCCGGCCATCTAGCGAAGAGTGGCGGCATCCGCACCTGGCAGCGCTACCAAGCAGCGGATCTGTCCACTTTTGAGTGGCAACGCCTACCGGTACACCTAGCCAACTTGCTCCAGGGCTATGCTGAAACCACTGAACAGCACCTGGTAAGCGGCTGGGGGCTGATGCTGACTGGTGGCGTTGGGTGTGGTAAGACGCATCTGGCGGTGGGAATGGGCATTGTCGCGTTGGGTCTAGGCTTCAGCGTCTATGCCACCACCTTGGGCGAACTCTTGCTCGCCATTCGCGCTTCCTTTCAACAAGAAGCAGAGTACAGTGAGGCTGAGTTGTTAGAGACCGTCTGTGGCGTCGATCTACTCATCCTCGACGATTTGGGTATGGAAAAGCCAACGGCATGGGCGCGTGAGCGATTGGCCTATGTGGTTAACCAACGCTATGCCGTCAATCTTGCTACCATCGTTACGACCAACTTGGATCTCGATGTATTAGAAGAGCAGTGGAGCGGACGGGTGATGAGCCGCCTTTATGGCGCCGCGCAAGCGGTCGGCCTTCATGAGGTCACTGATTACCGGCGCCATCAGCGGCAAAGGTATCTGGAACAGCAATTGCTAAAAGCAAGCGTCAAGCATGATCTGCTAATTCGATAGCCAGTGTGTATCTAATGAGATCACGAGGTATGGATGTTCAAAAACTAATCACCTTCGTACAGCAATTCATTCACAAATTCTGGCGTAGCCAGAGGAGGAATCGCATGCAAGTAGATACAGCAACCACACAACCGTACACCGTCGAAACAGCCAAACCGAACCCTGAAGTAACCTATCTGGGCGTCGATCTCGGCATGGGCGCCATCAAACTGTTTGGTGCTCAAGGCGGCACACAGTTGCCTTCGTTTGTGGCTGTGGGCAGTGGGGTACAGACGGCCCGCATGACCGGCTTTGCTCGCCAACTGCCGGCCATGCAAATCAAGGTCGGCACGCAACCCTATTTTGTTGGTCTCTCTGCCCATGACTACGGTCGCGCAATTGAAAATCTCGATTACGATCGCTTGACCGCCAGTCCCGAAATTGTGGCACTCTTCTATGGCGCGCTAACCGCGCATATCCGCGACTATGGCTGTTTCCACTGTCCGCTGGTTTGTCTTGTCGGTATGCCCTTGGAAACGCTCACCGAGGAACAAGCCAAGACAACGGCCACTGCTGTGCGTAAGTGGATGAAAGGTAACCATACCTGGCAGGCGGATGGGCAGTGCTACCAAGTTTTGGTGGAGGATGTGCGGGTAACGTCACAACCAGCTGGTGCGCTCTTTGACTATTTGTTAGATGACGAAGGCGCCTTTGTCACCGAACGCAAGCCGCACATGAAAAAAGAACTGGGCATTGTCTCCGTTGGCTTTAACACGATTGAGTTACTGGCGGTACGCGATAAGTCAACCGTGCAGCGCTTCACAACCGGCAGCACCGTTGGTGTACGCCGGCTCATCGAGCTACTCAATCAGGATAATCACTACTCGTTAGGTGAACTCGACGCCCTGCTACGCAGCCATGCGCTCGATGTTAGTGATGTATTGCCGATCTGGGCCAGGGAGGTCAATGGCGTTATTGAACGGCGGTGGGGACAGCAGTGGCGCCGTTTTGAGCGCATTATCGTTGTCGGTGGTGGCGCTTTGCTACTGGGTGACTATCTGATGGGTCGGTTTGGCGGTAAAACCCATTTGCCTGACCAGCCTGTATTGGCTACGGCACGTGGTCTCTACAAGCAAGCGTTGGCCCAGATGGCGCGTCAGCGAGGCGACTGATGGGACGGCCACGGCTTGCGGTACCGGTGTACCGTTTTCACATTAATCTGACGCTGCGCGAGGGCGAAGATGATGACCTCATTGCCTTTTTCCGCACGATCCCTGGTCGGCGTCGGGTAGCAGCCCTGAAGGTAGCACTGCGGTCAGGCAACATGCAACGTCTGATAGATGCGAACCTACCCGACGACGAAGAATTGGCCGATGCCTTGGATGAACTGTTGTTGTAAGGAGCAAAGACGAAGTTTGGGTCAAAAAACACAGGGCGGTAACTTGACCCAAAAAACGTTTGAGGACAACAGCGGGAAAGAAACCGTGTTGACAAGCACTGTTTACTCCACACTGTCAATACATCATCCATAACAGCATGTTTACACTGCAATGTCAACAGGGGTTGTTTCGTCAAACTTTTCGTCATTGGGAAGCCGGTGTTTGACTTGGGCGAACTTCTAGCTGCCAATACAATTATCATGGAGAGGAGACAATTATCATGGAGAGGAGAAGAATAGTATGCTACATCATCCCCAACCGCAACCTTGGTTCAATGGAACATGCTCACGCTCAATGACTGAACAGGCCCCAGAGGCTATCGATGAGTCGCCACATACCAGCAAAGTGCATTCTTACCGGGGTATCCCTGATGCGGTTGATGAACAAATGAAAGCCATTGCGAAGGAACTCAAGGTGCCGGTTGGGGAAATTGTGCGCGTCCTCCTTGAGTATGCCCTGAATGCCTACAATATGGGCGAGCTACTGCTCAACCCACAACCGCGCATTGTTCGGTCTGAACGCAACAAAACACTCTTTCCCCATTCGTGATTTCGCACCATGAGGTACCATTACTGACATCGCTGCTACGTCGATCACCCTTTCCTGAGTACGCTCAGTTTTTGGAAAAAGAGGTATGTCATGCGCCGTAACAATAACGTCTTTCTCATGGGCACGATCGTTCAACACAGCACCAATACTTTAACGGTAGACGGGGATCTGACGCCGGTGATGGATCTCCAGGTGCAGACTGATTCACCCGACCAAGGGGGCCGCCACCGCATCTTTGTGACGGGGCGACAAGCACTGGAATTGCACTACTTTATTCAGGCAAGCAAAGATGAGCCGCTGGAAGTAACGATTCTCGGCTGGCTTCATAGCCGACCGGATGGTGCAGTCGTCATGGCGAATCGGGTGACCGCCATTGCGCCGCGCGCTGTGCGTGAATTAGCCATTGAGGCAATCCGGAAAGAGAAATTACTCCAGTCTTCTAGCAGACGATAACCATTGGCAAGCTACCAGCACCTACTTCATATTTTCTTCACAATTGGATGCCATAATGAAGGAGAGCTATGGTAGGCGCCAGCAAGTTTGACTATGCCGTGAGCGCCGCCGGTGATGAAGTGGGGCGGATAAAGCTGTATGAATCCTTCGCTTGAATGTAAACAAATCACTGTTCTCTTAGCCGATGATCACGCCGTCGTGCGCAAAGGGATACGTGACTTCTTAGAAGAGGATGCGACGATTGCCGTCATTGCCGAAGCGGATGATGGCGCCGCAGCCTGGCGCCTGCTCACCCAACAGCAACCCGATGTGGCGGTCCTCGATATTCGGATGCCCCAACTCAGCGGTATCGAGTTGACGCAGCGCATCAAGCAGCACTATCCGGCGGTGCGTGTACTCATTCTGACGGCGTATGACGACGAACCCTATGTCCTCGCTCTGCTGCGCGCCGGCGCCGATGGCTATGTCTTAAAGACGGCGCAAAGTAACGATCTAGTGCGAGCCGTCAAGCAGGTTTATGCGGGCAAAAGCGTTCTTGATCCGGAGATTGCCCCCAAAGTATTGGCGACCTTAACGCGTCCACAGCAGATTGAAACCCTGAGTGAGCGCGAACTGGCGGTGGTGCGCGGGGTAGCCAAAGGGTGGACTAACCGCAAAATTGGGCGCGCCCTGTCGATCAGTGATCGGACTGTACAAGGTCACCTGGCTAATGTATTCGGTAAACTCCAGGTGAATTCGCGCACCGAAGTTGTAACCGTAGCCTTACAGCAAGGCTTGATTACGCTAGCCGATACCCAACCTGATGCTGACGATATGGAATAATGGCGATGGGGAATAAAGCGTGGCGACAGCGGGCGCGCAGCGCCTTCAGTAGCCTGAGTACGCAGTTGTTGCTCTGGAGCGCACTGCCGGCAGCCGTTGTCCTCCTGACGGTCTCTTTGGTGGAGATCCGTGGTCATGAGCAGACCATGCAGCGGTTGGTGCAAGAACGGGCCAACAGCTTGGTGCAGGCCACAGCGACCCTGGTGACCGTGCGCATCGAACAGTTTCAAGATATGCTGATGGAACTAGCAGCCGATCTGTCTGCCAATGATCCCCGCCTGCCCGTATTCCACGCCGATCCCAGTCGAGCGCCTAGTGGGCACGAACGCGACTTGGCGCTCTATAGTACTGCTGGTCAGTTGATTAGCGCGACCACAACCGCACCTTGGCTGGATCAACCAGCGATCGGCGCGCTGATTCAAGCGGAGCTGACTGGACAAGCGGGTCAGGTGGTTACGCTCTATGATGAACAAGCGCAAAGCTGGCTGTTGGTGCAAGCGGCGCGGGGGCCAGGGCAACCGCCAACGGCTGTCTTGGTCAGTGGCGTTCCCATCGACACCCTAGCGTTGCCCGCTCTCGTTCAGTCGTTTGCACCTAGCCCTACCACCGAACTCCATCTGGAGAACGCCAACGGTCAGGTTTTGGCTGAATTGGCCCGTCCTCACACGGGAGAAGAACCCAGTGCGCCGGACAAAATTGTGATGGCGCAAGCAACCGTCCCGTTGCCAAGTTGGCAGGTCGTGTTGCATGAGTCGTGGGCTAATTTGGTGCCCCCGGTGCTGCGCTATGAAAACGCCATCTTTGCCGGGCTGGCACTGGCGGCGGCCCTGTCACTGCTGGCTGCCTATTTTGGGTTACGGCGGATTGTCCAACCACTGCGCCGGCTGGATTGGGCCGCCAGCCGGGTTGGCTGGGGTGACTTTACGACCATTCAGCAGCCGGTAGGTGGCGTTACGGAGATTGAAGACTTACGCCTTGCGCTCGTCAGCATGGCCGACAAAATTCGCCAATATCAACAAGAGTTACAGAGCTACATTAGCGCCATGACACTGGGGCAAGAGGAAGAACGGAAGCGGCTGGCGCGTGAACTGCACGACGAGAGTGTACAGACCCTGATCGCGCTCAACCAGCAAGTTGAGTTGACAGAACGCGATCTGGCGCGCGACCCCCAGCAGGCCGCCAACCGGCTGCGCGACCTCCACCCCCTAGTAGCGGAAGCCATCACCAGTCTACGTCGGCAGATTCAGGATCTGCGCCCGTTGTACCTGGAAGATTTAGGGTTTGTGCCGGCGTTGGAGATGTTAACCAGGCAGATGACGCAGCAACAGCAGATCATCGGTGATTTTGAGGTATCCGGCCAACCCCCTTATCGTCTTGCGCCAACGGTGGAGATTAGCGCCTATCGGATTGTGCAAGAAGCGTTGCGCAACGTTATGACCCATGCCCAAGCCACCTGGGTGCATGTTGAACTGATCTTTGACCAGACCGGCATCCTGTTACGCATCGAAGATGATGGCGTGGGTTTCCACGCGCCCGCCCATCCCCACCATTTGGTGCAAGCGGGCCATTATGGCTTGTTGGGCATGCAGGAACGCGCCCAATTGTATGGCGGCCAATGCCAGATCGAAAGTGAAATCGGCAGTGGGACGACGATCACTGTCCGGCTGCCGGCACACGCAGGCAATGAGACCACACAAACCAGGACTGCGCAGTCAGGTTTGTGAAACCTAACGGCTCTCTTGTATACTGCCCGCCCCACTTACGCTAATCTGACCCCACTCCCATCCTGCGCTGGGAACGGCTACACCCGTTGATCGCATCGCCTGCACCGCCGACCAGGTCCTCAACACGCAATCTTGCCTATTAAAAACGCGCTGGACGCCCGTCCCGCGCTGGCAAGAATTTCGCTATACTCAAACCAAGGCTGTATGGACAGTTGAAAATTTGCATTCAACAGGAGTGTACATCATCACAAGGAGATAGGTTATGTCAACGCAAAAGGTAGACGATGGTCTGTCGTTGCCTGGTGGGGCGAATCCATCGAAGAGGATCATTTCTAAGCTGTTTTGGGGTGCAGTGCTGGTACTGGGGTTGGTCTTGGCAGCGCTTTATACGCCGTTGCTGCAAAAGAGCAACCTTGTTAATGCGCTTGAACCACAGCCTGCGACCTATGCGGCGCCGGCCAACGCACCGGTGCGCGCCGTCGATCAAACGTTGCTGGTTAACCAAACAGCCCTGGCGGCGCTCTACGAGCAAGTGGCGCCGTCCGTTGTCAATATCCAGGTGACAATGGGTGGTGTGCGCAACGGCCTACCCGAACCGGGCCAGCCGGAGGGTGCGCCGCAACAAGGGCAGGGTTCCGGCTTCATCTACGATAACAACGGGCGTATTGTAACCAACAACCATGTTGTGGAGGGCGCCGACCAAATCACGGTGGTCTTCAATGATGGTCGCTGGGCTAAGGCTGAAGTCGTTGCCGCCGATCCCCAGGCTGATCTGGCCGTACTCAAGGTAACGCCGCCGAAAAACATGCAATGGCAACCATTGCCGCTGGCTGAACCGGATGGCTTACGGGTGGGCTATACCGTAATCGCGATTGGTAATCCGTTTGGGCTCGCGGGTACGATGACGACCGGGATCGTTAGCGCCCTGGGGCGCGGCATGCCCATCGGTGGCTTGGGTGAAAGCCGCTACACCTTGCCGGATGTGATTCAAACGGATACGGCGATTAATCCCGGTAACTCTGGCGGCCCCCTCCTGAATCTGGCCGGTGAAGTGGTGGGGATCAACTTCGCCATTGAATCGCCGGCGCGCGTCAATTCGGGGGTGGGCTTTGCGATTCCAGCGTCAATTGTCCGGCGCGTCGTACCCGCCCTGATTGCGAATGGCAAATTCACCTATGCCTATCTGGGTCTCAGCGGTCGCGCCATTGACGCGACGCTGGCCGCTGCGCTGGAATTGCCCACCGATCAGTTAGGCGTCTATGTCGCCGAAGTCGTACCGGGTGGCCCGGCTGCCAAAGCTGGCATTCGCGCTGCCCAACCCGGTGGCGCCGGTCAAATCAAGGCTGGTAGCGACATTATCACCGCCATTGCGGATAAGCCGGTGCGTCGCTTCGAAGATCTGGTCAGCTATTTGGTCACCCAGGCTGAACCAGGCAAGACGGTAACGCTCACCCTCTCCCGTGACGGCCAAGCGCTTACAGTGGAGATCACGCTCGGTACACGTCCAGACCAGGCGCTATAGTTTTTAAGATCATGTTTTTCCGACCCCAGACCTGACAGGTTTCCCAAAACCTGTCAGGTCTCGCGAAAATCTTAACAAAAGGGGAGAGATTCACCATGCGACGTTGGATTTTAATCGGCCTGTTGCTGCTTACGGGCAGCTTGCTCCTAACGGCCTGTGGCAACAATTCTGCGGCAAGCGTGCGCAGAACCGTGGAGGATGCCGCAAAAGCAGTCGAGAGCGGACTAAACCAGCGGAATCTAGACAAAGTTGAAGCGTCCTTTGCCACCGAAGCAGAGGGGGCAAACCAGGCTGGTCTGGCAGAGACCTGGGGCGCGCTGCTGCGCTTTACAGAAAGCCTGACCAGCAGCGACCGCATCCAATTTCATAGTTTTGCTGTAGAAGAGGTTACGGTTCATGAGAGTGATGGTCTGGCCAGAGCCACCTATCGACTGCACTTGAGCGTACTCCGTGGCAGCGAGGTGCTTTTCGGCTTTGTCGCGATCCAGGATCTGGCGTTAACCAAGACGCCGCGCGGTTGGCGGATCAGCGGCGGCGATACGGCGCAACTGAGTGAAGTGGTTGGCCAGTGGCCGCCACACAGCGATTAATAAGGCATACTCAAACTCTCAATGCTCCACGCGCCCAGTGGGCGCCCGCCACGAAGTTTCATGAACGATTAGTTTTCTTCGTGTAACTTCGTGGATCGTTATTTGTTTGAAAACGCCTAAAGTCTGGACCAAAATGGAGATAGGAATGCTGTCACTAGTGCGCAATCGCCGTCATCTCAGTCGCTATCGTCAGATTGCCGCCACCCTGACTCGCCACGGCTTGGGCTGGGTGGCGTTAGATCTGGGGCTAGGCGCGCTGATTCCATTCCATAAGGGTCTACTCGGCCATCCCCAACGTGATGAACCATACACCCGACCGGAACACTTTCGCATGGTGCTGGAAGAGCTAGGGGTGGTGTTCATGAAGCTAGGTCAGGTGCTCAGTACACGTCCGGACATGCTCCCACCAGCGTACATCACCGAATTCGCTCGGCTGCAGGATGCAGCGCCGCCCGTGCCTTACCGAGAAATCGCGGCTGTCATTGCGGCCGAACTGGGCGCGCCACCCGAAACCATCTATGCTGAATTTGAGCCTGCACCGCGCGCTTCGGCATCGATCGGCCAAGCCCATGCCGCCCGCCTTGCTGATGGCACGCCTGTGATCGTCAAGGTGCAACGGCCAGGCGTCGCCGATGTGGTGGAAAAGGATCTGGCTGTGCTGGCCGACCTGGCCCACTTGGCTGCCACGCGGATGGGGCTTGGCGAATACTATGACTTGGAAGAGTGGGTGGCCGAATTCGCCTACACACTCCGCAACGAATTGGATTATACGCGCGAAGGGAACAACGCCGACCGCCTGCGGCGCAACTTTGCCGACGAGCCGGCTTTGCATGTGCCGCAGGTCTACTGGCATCTCTCCACCCCGCGTGTGCTGACGATGGAAGAGCTGCGCGGGGTCAAGATCAATAACTTGGCCGGGCTGGATGCCGCCGGGCTGGATCGCCGCCGCGTTGCCGAGAACAGCGTGCGAATTATGCTGACCGAGGTCTTCCAGCATGGCTTTTTCCATGCTGATCCCCACCCAGGCAACTTCTTTATCCTGCCTGATAATGTCATCGGGCTGATCGACTTTGGTATGGTAGGCCAACTTGACGAATCACTGCGCAACGCACTGCTACGCCTGACCCTGGCGCTGACCCGGAAAGATAGTGATCGCCTGGTGGACGAACTATTAGACTTGGGCGTCGCCCCAAAGCGCGTTCAGCGCCAGGTGATGAAGCGCGACCTGAGCCACCTGGTTGCCCGCTATTATGACTTGCCCATCGGTGAGTGGGCTGCCGGCCAGATGTTTAACGATGTGATGGCCATTGCCTTCCGTCACCGGTTGCGACTACCGACTGATCTGATCCTGCTCATCCGTGTGATCGCCATGAGTGAAGGGCTGGGCGCGCAACTTGATCCTGAATTCAACTTATTAACCTTTGCCGAGCCGTATCTAAAACGTTTCTGGTTGCAGAGCCGGGGGCCAACCTATCTGGCGCACAAGATCGCTACAGGCATGGTGGATCTGACTGAACTGGGCCTGGATTTGCCGCAGTACCTGCGGCGCTTGGTGGGCCAGATGGCGCGCGGGGAGGTCACCGTTACAACGCGCCATGAGGGTTTAAACGAGTTCATCGCCGAACTGAATCGCGTTGCCAACCGGCTGGCAATGAGTATTCTTGTCGCTGCTCTCATCATCAGCGTAGGGCTTCTCATGTTGATCTACCATCCTCCTGGATGGGAAGCTTGGGGCGGCTGGGTTTTCGGGTTGGCGCTTCCAGTGGTCTTGATTCTGGGAATCGGGCTGCTGTGGTCGATCTGGCGTATGCGTTGAGTAACGCACGCAAATACAGCTATTTCACCTTTAGAAGCAAAGACCAACCGCGCATATAGGCAAATATGCCTATACCATCCCTAGTGAAATAGCCCTTCTGTCCGTCGAACATGAATGTTATGCTGAAGCTGATCATCGGTACGCCGGCATAGCGTCTAGCCGGCGCCGAGGGTAAAGACACGATAGTTAGTTGGATAAGGAGAATCAACGATGACGCATCGAAAAATACGGGTGGCGGTCAACGGTTACGGTGTCATCGGTAAACGCATTGCCGACGCCGTTGTTGCTCAAGAGGATATGGAATTAGTGGGTGTGGCGGATGTTGTCACCGACTGGCGAATCAAGGTAGCTGGCGAAAAAGGCTACCCAATCTATGCCGCTACGGCACAAGCCCTGGTAGAGATGCGGGCCGCCGGTTTGCGTGTGGCCGGCAACCTGGATGATTTGCTTGGCAAAGTCGATGTTATTGCTGACGCCACACCCAAGAAAATTGCACCGGCCAACTATGAAAAGTATAAGGGAGCCGGCGTCAAAGCCATTTTTCAGGGTGGTGAGAAGCACGAATTGACCGGCCATTCCTTTGTGGCCCAGGCCAACTATGCAACCGCCATCGGGCGAAATGCCACGCGCGTGGTTTCATGCAATACAACCAGCATTGTACGCACGCTCGGCGCACTTAAAAAAGCCGGGCTGCTCAGGAAGGCACGGGGGGTGTTGGTGCGTCGCGCCACCGATCCTTGGGAATCCGATCATGGTGGCGTAATGAACACCGTCGTCCCGGAAAAGGTGATTCCTTCGCACCAGGGACCGGATGCGCAGACGGTCGATCCCGCTTTGGATGTGGTGACCATCGCTATGGTGGCGGCGCATACGACGAGCCATTTACACGCCTGGAGCGTGGAACTCACTCGTCCTGCTGGTAAAGAGGAAGTGTTGGCGGCCTTCCGTGCGGCCCCGCGTATTGCCTTTCTGCACATGGCCGATGGTATTGTTGCGCTCAATAGTACCCTGGAGTTGATGGCTGATCTGGGTCGCCCGCGCAGTGACATGTGGGAAGTCGGCCTGTGGGCGGATGGCTTGACGGTTGTCGGCAACGAACTGTTCTACAATTATCAAGTCTACAATCAAGCCATCGTTATACCGGAAACCATTGACGCGATCCGTGCGCTGACAGGAATTGAACAAGATGCCGCCACCTCGATTCGCAAAACGGATACGGCGTTGGGTCTGGTGCGCGAGTTTATACCGGCCAATGCGCTTGTTACGGCCTGAGTTGTGGCTGTACCAAAGGTCTGTAACTTGGAATGAGGGCGGTATAGCAAATGTGCTATACCGCCAGAATAAGTAGTAGGTCGGTGTGTGGCAAGATACGATTTCCCTTGCGTTGGAAGCGCAGATGCTCCTGCGCCTGCTCCTGGCAACAGGGCTTGGCGCGCTCGTCGGCTATGAACGCGAGCGCGCCGGCAAGCCCGCCGGGGTGCGCACCCATAGTATGGTCAGCCTGGGGGCGGCGCTGTTCACCGTGGTGTCACTGTACGGTTTCGACGGCGTGGGTGATCCGGGGCGTGTGGCGGCACAGATTGTCGTCGGTATTGGCTTTCTCGGTGCAGGCGCCATTTTGCACGCACGGGGCAACGTCCACGGCCTGACGACTGCCGCTACGTTATGGGTCACGGCTGCGATTGGTCTGGCGGTGGGCGTGGGGATGTTGCTTATGTCAGTGGCGGCAACAGTTCTGGTCTTTTTCCTGTTACGGTTTGGCCCTCGGCCTGGGTATAAAGTACATCACCAGGACAGGGATGAGATGGAGTAGCAAGCGATTAAACGCTGTAGGCTAAAAACTACAGGTTGAAAAATGGGAGGATGTTTATGAATACCGGTCAAACTTCTAATCTGAGCCGGCCGTGGTGGCAGTCGAGGACGGGCCTCATCCTGCTCGCCTTTCTCGCGATTGCGGCGTTCTTTCTGATTACAGAACATACGGTGCATTTCTTTGGTCTATTGCCCTATGCGTTGCTGCTCCTGTGTCCGTTATTGCATCTCTTCATGCATGGCGGTCATGGGGGACACGGCAACCAGGGTGATCACAGTCAACACACCGCGGAAAAGCCACAGCCGTGGCAAGGAGAAAAGTCATGAACGGACAGGAAGCAGCGGCCTACGGCCTGTGGCCATTAGTGGTCATCAACGCCGCGGTCTTTATCATCTTCGCCTTTAGCTTTGCCCGCCCCCAGACGAAACGCGACTGGCGCAGTTTTGGCGCATTCTCCGCCTTTCTCGTTGCGCTCTTTACCGAGATGTACGGCTTTCCGCTCACCATCTATTTGCTCGCCGGCTGGCTGGCCAACCGTTACCCGGGGCTGGATCTCTTTGCGCACAACAACGGCCATCTGTGGGAGACGCTCCTGGGCTGGCAAGGCGACCCCCATCTGAATCCCTTACATCTCTTGAGCAACCTGGTGATCGCGGGCGGCTTTATCCTGTTGTCCGCCGCCTGGGATGTCCTCTATAAGGCGCAGCGCGACCACAAGATCGCCATTACCGGCCCCTATGCCTCGGTGCGCCATCCGCAGTACATCGGCTTTATCCTGATCATGCTGGGCTTCCTGCTCCAGTGGCCGACGCTGATCACGCTGCTCATGTTCCCCATCCTGGTGTTCATGTATGTACAGCTGGCCAAGTGGGAGGAGCGGGAGGCGCTGGCGCAGTTTGGCGAGGCATATGCCCGCTATGTCGCCCACACGCCGGCCTTCTGGCCACGCTGGGGCGCAGGACAGCCCGCCGCTGGTTCAAGCGTGGGAACTACGCCATAAACTGATCGATTGCATTCGTTAGAAATAGAGGTTATCTCATGATTACGATTCCCATTGACCCCATTCTCTTTTCCATCGGCCACTTCATGATTCGCTGGTACAGCCTGATTGTATTGGCCGCCATCCTGGTCGGCGTCTGGATCGCCAGGCGCGAGGCGGAACGCAAGGGTCTGGACAAAGAGATGATCTATGACCTGGCGCTCTGGCTCGTTCCGGCCGGTATTGTTGGAGCGCGGCTTTTCCATGTAATCGACCACTGGGATGATGAATACAGCTTCGCTCCGGTACGCGCATTTTACGTCTGGCAGGGGGGGCTGGCGATCTGGGGTGGCGTGATCGGCGGGCTGGTTACGTTGGTCATCCTGGCTTGGCGGCGAGGCTGGCGCTTGCCGCTCCTGCTCGACACGCTGGCGCCAGCGGTCGTCCTCGGCCAAGGCATCGGTCGGCTGGCCTGTATTATTACCGGCGACGCCGTGGGGAAAGCTACCACTGGTCCTTTTGGCTTCGCCTACACCAGTCCCAACGCCATGGTGCCTGAGTTGGGCGTCTACTACACGCCCACCCCGGCCTATGAAGCGATCATGAACGTGAGCATCTTTGCGCTGCTGTGGCAACTACGGAAGAAAAATTTGCCCGAAGGTGCGCTCTTTTTGATCTACGTCGTGCTTTACGCCGGGGGACGCTTCCTGATCACCTTCTGGAGCGCTTACCGCACGATTGCCTTTGGGCTGAATCAGGCGCAACTTATTAGCATTGTTGCGTTCGCCGTTGGCCTGCCCTTGTTGATCTATCTATTGCAGCGGCGTCACCCAACCCAAGCCCTGACTTAATCGGCTGCTTTACCAGGTGATGATCCAGGGCAGTGCAATCAGGAAAGGGATACACAGTTACAGAATAAGGGATGTCGTTCATCGCTAACTGTCTTGAAAGGAGAGGCGATTATGGCACAGGTGAAAGATGTTGTGTGCGGAATGATGGTGGATACGACCAACACCCAGTTCAAATTGATGTATCAGGGGCAGACCTATTACTTCTGCTCGGCGGGCTGTAAGCAGGCGTTTGATAAGAACCCAGAGAAGTATGTGAAGTCAGGCCAAGGCGGACACGGCGAACAGCATAGTGAACACGGCCATCACCGTCACTAGCGGTCGAGCATCTGTCGGTGCGATAGAGGACTGTACAAGGAGAGAAGCGCCAAAGGAGAAGATGATGACAGCTACACAATCTGACCTCCGCCCCGGCATTAGTGGCTGGCTCTACGAACGATTAGGTCTTAAAGGCATTGGGTATCCGGTGCCGGCACATGCTAACTCGTTACCCTACGTATTGGGCGGAATTTCAGTCACTGGCTTTGCGATCCTCTTGATCACAGGTATTTATCTGGCGCAGTTTTATCACCCGGAGCCGGCTGACGCGCACCAGAGCATGATCTACCTCATCACTGGTGTGCCGGCGGGCGATTTAGTGCGCTCGGTCCATTTCTGGACAGCGCAGATCGTTACGGTGACGGTGATTCTGCACATGCTACGTGTGTTGTTCACCGGTTCATACAAGCGCCCGCGCGAGATTAACTGGCTGGTCGGTTTGGGATTGCTTGCTGTCACGCTCGGTTTTGTCTTTACCGGTTCGGTGCTCAAGTTTGATCAGGAAGGGATAGAGGCATTACAACACAACAAGGAGGCAGCGGAAATCATTGGCAGGTTGGGCGCTTGGTTTTCACCTGAATTCAGCCGCAGTGTACCGCTGCTTATGCGCCTCTTCAACGCTCACATTACGATTCTGCCGCTGCTGTTTATCCTGCTGATCGCAGCGCACATCTTCTTGATTAAGCAGCATGGCATCTCGCCTAAAGTGACGCCGGATGCCACGACGCGAGCGACCGCTGGTGAGGGCAAATCGCGCTTCTCAGTCCATGTATTGCGCATGAGCGGCTATGGGCTGCTCCTACTGGCGCTGGCGTCATTACTTAGTCTGTTCTATCCGGCGCCATTGGGTATGCCTGGCGTGGCCGGCGCTGAGGTGACGAAACCGTGGTGGATGTTCATCTGGCTGTTTCCCCGTAGAGGAAATCTGGGGAGTGCGGGCGCTGGTAATCGTGCCAGCTCTTCTGGGGTTATTGCTTGCGCTCGTACCCATCATGGATCGTAGCCCCTATCTCAGTCCGGCACAGCGTAAAGGCATCCTCATCCTTGCGGCCGTGATCCTGATTAGCATCATGGTTGCCGGCATTTATGCGACGCTAACACCTGTTGAGGCGCATCTGGAGGTATAAGGGAGAGGCAGTCATGCATACCAATTTTCTCTATACACTGCTTGTCGTCCTGACCTTGGCCGTTGTGCCAACAGCCGTGGCGCTGGCGCACGGCCAACCAGTAGTCACAGTTGAACCGATCCTCGTTGCTGCCGGCAACCCTATTACCGTATCCGGTGCGGAAGTAGAGCCGGGCGAAGTTTTTGTCATCACCCTGGAAGGGATGAGCGGTTCAATTCCATTGGGCGAAGCCATCGTGACTGGTGAGGGCGAGGAAGGCGAGTTCACAGTCACACTCACTATCCCCACCGACACGCGTCCAGGGTCTTACCTGGTGCGTGCAGCCACGGTCGAAGGCGAAGTCGCTACTGCCGACGTGACTATCACAGCCGCTACAGAAAATGCCAGTGGCGGTCCAGCGATGGTGATGGACGAAGCCTCCGGCGAACTGCACATAATCGATCGCACCCGATCCATTACGGAGAGTATCGTTGCAGCAACAGTGATTGCAATCTGTGGCGGTTTGGGTTGGTGGCTGGTGCGCAAGCGTGTTGATATTCAGGCCGAGGTGAAAGTTTCTAGTTAAACGAGATCCACGTCAGATAGGCGGTTGTGCGGTGGCTGTCATTTTTCATTCGGTAAAAACTGCGCATATAGGATCTGAGGAGAACATAAAAATGGATTTTAGCAGCCTCATTGGAATCATTGTCCTTGTTATCGTTCTTTGGCTAGCCCTAGACTTATTGCTGGCCGGTAGTAGCATGACCGGTGGTATGATGGGCGGTATGGCAGGAATGATGGGGGCGGGCATCGGGCCTATCGGCATTTTCTTACTGCTACTAATTATTGCCTTGCTGATTTACGGAAGATTTTAAAGAATCGGAATAACCTTATGCAGATTGATATGAAATCAACCGAACTCACGCGCACCCGCTATCAACGAATCGCCCCTGTCTATGATCGAATGGAAGGAACGGCAGAGGGCCGTTTTCATCCCTTGCGCCCCAGGCTCTGGTCGCTGGTGCGCGGGCCAAAGGTATTAGAAGTGGGGGTCGGTACTGGTAAGAATATACCGTTTTATCCCAACGGCATGGCGATCACCGCAATTGACTTGACGCCAGGCATGTTGGAGCGGGCGCAACGGCGTGCCCAAGCGCTTCAGCGCGTCGTCGATTTGCGTCTAGGCGATGTTCAAGCGCTGGCGTTCCCCGACAACAGCTTTGATGATGCTGTGGCTACTTGTGTTTTTTGCTCCGTACCCGATCCCGTGCTGGGGTTACAAGAAGTGGTGCGTGTTGTGAAACCTGGCGGTCAGGTGTTGTTGCTGGAACATATGCGCTCGGCTAACCCTTTGCTTGGTCTGCTCATGGATGTGTTAAATCCTATGGTTGTGCGCATGATGGGGGCCAACATTAACCGACGCACCCTAGAGAATGTGCAACGCAGTGGGCTGCAATTGGAACATGTCGAGGATGTGGGGATGGGTGGCATCTTCAAATTGATTGTAGCACGCAACCTTAAAACGTAGTATTTGCCAAGGGTTGCGCTTTGAACAGTTGCGACGAACAGTTAGAGGCAGAAAGGAAATCTTTGTGACCAGCAAGACATTAACCATAGGAAAAATTCGCGGCCTACAACAGATTGCCGATGCGCAAGGCATTTTTGCGATGTGCGCTATGGATCATCGCGGTTCGATGCAGCGCATGATCGACAAAACGGCGCCTGACCAGGTTACCGATGAAACCCTGATTGAGTATAAACGCGACTTAACGGAACTGCTGGCGCCGGTGTCGACAGCGGTGCTTCTTGATCCTATTTACGGGGCGGCCCAGTCCATCGCCAGCGGCGCGTTGCCCGGCGGTGTTGGGTTGCTCGTCAGCCTGGAGGAGACCGGCTATGGCAGCGATGCCCAAGGCCGGGTGACTACGCTGCTACCTGACTGGAGCGTCGAAAAGATCAAACGCATGGGCGCATCGGCTGTGAAGTTGTTGCTTTACTATCGGTCTGACCTGACTGGTAACCGCTCCTACCAGCAGCAGGTGGTTCAGCAGGTGGCAGATGATTGTGTACGTGCTGATATTCCCCTGCTGGTGGAGCCGATTGCTTATCCTGTCACACCTGCCGAACGCGAGTCGGGGCATTTTGCTCCTTACAAGCCGCTACTCGTGATCCAATCTGCACGCGATTTAACACCCCTAGGTGTTGATGTGCTAAAGGCAGAGTTTCCTGCCGACCTGCATTATCAAGGTGACGAGGGTAAGCTGCGTGCGCTATGCGAACAATTAGATGATGCTTCGCAGGCCCCGTGGGTCTTGCTCAGCGCCGGGGTGACCTTTGACGAGTTTGCCAGACAGGTGCAAATTGCCTGCCAGGCCGGCGCATCCGGTTTTCTGGGGGGCCGCGCCATCTGGGAAGAGGCCATGCACCTTTCAGAGGCGTCTACACGCCGCGCCTGGTTGGCTACAGTGGCTGCAGAGCGAATGCGCCGCTTGCACGAGATTGCTGGTGCGTATGGCCGGCCGTGGTGGAGAAAGTGGGTGAGTGCGGTGGATGAACTGGCTGTTGTTGGCTCAAACTGGTACAGCCACTACTGAGTATAAGACATCATCGTCAACCATGAGTAGCGCGTCTGCTGTGCCGGTACATTTTTGGGCCGTGAACGCGAACGTTTAAGCCAGAAAATGTAGCACTAAGGCTGATGCACAAGTGTGTACCGCTGAAAGTCCAGCGCCACAATACATAGGTGAAGAGGAAATGAAATTAAACGAACTTGAATTTGCTCTGATGAATAACCCCGTGCGTGCAGCGTCACAACAGTGGCTGGAGACGCCACTGTTGATTGGCCCACCCGGTTCTCTGGCAGGGAAACGTGTACTGGAGGTTGGCTGTGGGTGGGGGGTCGGCATCGAAATTCTGCTTTCGCTGGGCGCAACCTATGTCGCCGGCTTCGACTTCGATCCGGCGATGGTCGTCCTCGCGCAGAGCCGCCTGACCAGGTATGGGAATCGCGTTGCCCTCTTTGTCGGTGATGCTACGACCATTGCGGCCCCTGATGCCACCTTTGACGCTGTCGTGGATTACGGGGTCATCCATCATATTCCTGACTGGTCACAAGCACTCCATGAGATTGCGCGTGTACTCAAACCGGGGGGCATTTTTTACTTTGAAGACCTGCTTAAGGGCTTTATCTCAGCCTGGCCGACTCGGATGTTATTTGATCACCCGCAGGCAACGCAGTTCAAGGGCCGTGAGTTTCAAACCGGATTGGCTGCCGCCGACTTACAAGTTCAGCAGTGGCGGCAGTGGGGAGAATGGGGATTCATGGGGCAGGCCAGGAAACTGGATGGGCATCATGAATATCCTTATTACATGGAAACAGCGCTGAACGGTTGAGAAATGGGGGAGCTATGCTAAAGACCTGGTTAGAACACTATATTTCATCGGAAACAATGGCGACCACCCTGGTCATCTGGCTATGCAGCCTGGCTGTCATCGGCTTGGTCGTGACGCCGCTGTTTGGCGCCCAGGTGGCCCTAGTAACAGCATTGGGACTATTGGTGGCCCTCCTGTTTGGTTGTTGGGTGATCTGTGTCGTCCGGCCACCTGGGCAACAGTAAATCGATAAAGTTTTCGCAGTGAGAATCGTTACCATAAGGAGCTACTATGAATACCGTAGTAAATCGTAAAAACGAGAAATTGCAGGATCCGCCTTTTGCTCGCTTCTTGTTCGCTGATCCAAGAGCCGCATGGCTCTGGTTGCTAGTCCGGGTTTGGTTAGGGTGGGAATGGATCGATGCATCGCTCAACAAAGTGAATAACCCGGCCTGGGTGCAAACCGGTGAGGCTGTGAAGGGATTCTGGACAAACGCCGTCGCAATTCCTGAAACAGGGCGCGCACCGATTAGCTTTGCCTGGTATCGCAGCTTCCTACAAATCCTGTTAGACAGTGAAGCGTACACTTGGCTGGCCCCCCTGATCGCCTATGGTGAGTTGCTCATCGGGATCGGCCTGATTTTGGGCGCCTTCACGGGCATCGCTGCCTTCTTTGGCGCTTTCCTGAACTGGAACTTTATGATGGCCGGCACCGCCAGCAGCAATCCGGTACTCTTTGTCCTTGCCATCGGTCTGATCCTTGGTTGGAAAGTCGCCGGGTATCTCGGCGCTGACTACTTCCTGCTTCGTTTCCTGGGGACACCCTGGAGAGGGAGAGGAACAGAAGAACCGGGCGTGCTACCCCCCGAATCAGCACCAGCACGGTA
>QWII01000091.1 GCA_021405325.1 Caldilinea sp. CFX5
CCCGGCACGCTCACCATTGTGGCACGCCCCTCAACAGCAACTTCTGCGCTGCTGCATCTTGCTCTTTCAGACGGGTCACACAGGGGCCGGTGAACAGTTCACGCAAGTATTAGGGTAGTTGGTTGGGTAGTTGGTTGGTTTCGACAAGCTCAACCAACCAACTACCCAACCAACCAACTACCCAACCAACCAACTACCCAATCAACCAACTACTCAACCAACCGCAACCCACACGCCCGCACATGGATGACGCCTTGCAGCGTGGCATAGTAGGTGAGCAACACCGTGTCATCAGCCAGGCGTACGAGATCCGGCGTGCCAAAGCTAAAGCGTTGCAACTCATCCCAGACCCGTTCTTCCACAGCGGCCAGCGGTGGAATTGTTACCGGTTGTCCGTTCATACGTCCGGCTTCGGCATCCCAGAGTTGGATCGGCTGATCGACCGCCCAGGTCACGCCGCCGTCGTTCGAGTGCCAGAGCAGGCTACCCAGCGGCGGGTGACGATAGTTGCTGGCGGCCAGCACCCGGCCATCGGGTAGAACTAGCGGGGCGGTGATCTGGCCGACAAAGCCCAGTGGCTCCGGCTGGCTCCAGCTTTGCCCGTGGTCGGTGGAAAAGGTGCGATGGACTTCAATCGTCCGCTCATTTTCCTGCAAAAAGGTCCAGAGCAGCGCAATGATGCGGCCATCGGGCAACAGGTCAAAGCGGGCGTCACAGAGGTTGAGTCGCCCCGCGTCGTCGCCGGCCACCATGCGCGGCGGCGTGAAGGTGCGCCCATCGTCGTGGGAGATGATCAGCGCCGTGGCATTGACCCCGGAAGGGATACGACATTCAATCGGCACACAGACGGCGCCATTGGCGGCGACAAAGGGCGGCCCTGTCACGCCGACACGACCGAGCGGGCGCAAATCCGGTTGTTGGGGCGGCGACCAGGTCGCGCCATCATCATCGCTGCGGGTTAGGAAGAAGCGCAGCGGGTAACGCTCCCCGCCGGGGCCAAAGGGATAAACATTCGGCGGCAACCCTTCAATGCTGCCAAAGGAAGCCAGCAACGCGCCGCCCGGCGTTTGACAAAGACCACCGGTGACCACCGTTTGTGTTGGTGCGCTAGAGAGACCATTGGCGATGATTTGGGGCGTTGACCAACTGCGCCCGCCATCACGCGACCGTTGATAGTAAAGGACGCCATCATGGCTATGTTTGGTGAGACCTTGCCGGTAAGTGCAGATGACGGAACCATCCGCCAGGCGCGCCGACAGCGGAAAGGCGCCGGTGGTCTGTTTGTCACCGGCGGCCAGGTTGGGCGAGACCGCCACATCAAAGAGCAGTTCAAGTTGCATGCTTTCTACTCCTTATTCAGCTTCTTGGGGTGCATTATGATAACCGGGCGTCCGGCCAAAGCGGTGGAAATCGAGCCGGGCGTACAAGGTGGCAGCGGGGGCCAGTTCGACGCGTAGGCGGTTGCTCTCCACCGTAGTCGCCTGTTGGGTAATGCGGTCCGTCACCTGGGTCAACCGATGTTCGCCAAAGCTGCCGCCCTGGACAATGACCGTCGCGTCCTGTAACGGGTTCAGGTTGACCAGGCGCAACACCACGCCTTGGCCATCCACCTGCTCAACCAGGGCCGCGACCTGACGGGGCAGACCGGCGCGCTGATTGGCTTCGTCAAAATAGCGCACCTGGGCATGGAGCAGACCGCCGTGGTAGATGGGCATGGGCGCGCCCAACATTGTCTGTACCAGCGCTTCACAGGTGACCGGGTTGCGGTTGAGCCAGTAGTGGACATCATTTTCCCAGCGGCTGACCGGCGGCCACTGGCGCGGGTCGGTCGGTTCGTTGCGAATGACTTCAAGGCGGTGGGCGACATAACGATAGGCGCTCTGCAACACGGCTTCCGGGAAGGCCGGCAATTGCCCGGTGATGTAGCGATACCAGGCGCGCACGTTGCCTTCATCGCCCCAGCCCGGCGCTTGCACCGTGTCCCAGGCCGCTTGACCGGGGATGCGGGTAATGCGTTCCTGATCCGCCGCCGCTTGGGTCAAACTCCAGACCAGGATCGGCAGGCGGGGGTCGGTGGGTTGGTAGCTGCGCCAGCTCTGATCATCACGCCAGAAGGGCAGACGCCATTCACCCCCCTCGGCCCGGCCCTGCGCCCAAAGCCATTCCCATTGGGTGCGGAAGAGAGCAAGGTGGTCGGCGTCACCGGTGAGAAGCAAACCATTCATTCCGCCCACCGCCAGCGCTTCGAGCAGCGTGCGCCCGCCGTGCGGCCAGCCCCAACCATAGTAGCCGCCCCACCACTTGCCTGCATTGGATTCGCCAATGCGCCCGTTCAACCCGACATTATCGGGGGTGATGCCCCCGTTTTGGGCAGTGCGTTCTACCCAGGCGGCCAGATACTCCAGCACCCACTGGCGATAATGTTCTGTCCCTGTCACCAGGAAGGCATGTGCCACCAAGGTGGTTGCCATCAAGTTGAGAGGCACATCGCCGCGAGCAAGATGGGTGTTGAAGCGTTCTAACAACGCCTGGAACATCACCGGATCGCGCCAGTCGGCAATCGGGCCGCTCAGGCCGGGGAGGTCGGTAAAGGGGGCCGGATATTGGGAGTAGATGCCGCGCAATTCGGCCCAATCTTCCGGCGTGGTGACAAGGCGCGGGCCACGGCTGCCATTCAGGGGGGAACGGATAAGTTTGTGTAGGGGATCATAGTTAGGCGCGTCCGGGTCAGCACCGGTGTAAAAATTGGCAAAGCGGCTGGCGCGCTGACGCTCTTTGCTGCCATACGCGCCGGCCAGGCTCAGGTAGTAGAAGTAGAGCGAGCTTTCGCCGTGGTGCATCCAGTCATAATAGGCGTCAAACTCCCGATGAATCTGGCCGTACTCGGTAAATTGCCAGGTAATCCCCTCCCACAGATGGTGGGCCAGCGGCAGCAAACGAGCGTCGCCGCCCAAGGCGTAGAGCAACGGGAAGTTATAGACGCTCTCGTAGGCGTCATCCGAGCCATCCATTCCCCGCCATTCGTCACGCGCCCAGACGAGCGTGCCGTCGGGGTGGGTGTAGCGGTCGGCAAAATAGAGTGCGGCTTCGCTCATCGTGTCAAGCAGTTGTCGTTGGAGCAACGCCCAAGGCGGTAGCGCTTCGCGGTGGGCGCTGCTGATCGTGGTGAGATGATGTTGATTGCTCATAGTCACTTAAGGTACTGACTGGCGACGCGCCGGAATTCAGCAGCGCGTGCTTGCACTGCCGCCGGCCCATCATGGATAGTGAGACCAAAGGCCGACCCCAAGCCGGGATCGGGGATGCCAATGCTGATGTTGATGGCGCGGGAGAGGAGGGCGTCAGTCTGCGGTAACATGCCCTTGGCGTAGCGGATCTGGCCGTCCCGGTCCAGGTAGTGGGGCAGGAGAACGAGCAATGGGTCTGGGTTGGCAGCCGTTGTTGCAGCAGATGTTCCATGTTGCCGTAGACATGCCAGCCGGCCTGGGCAATGACTTTGGTGTTGAGCGCCTGGGCGACCTGTTGGGCGATTTCCGCGTTGGGAAAAAAGACAGTCAACATGGCGCCGAGTTCTTCTTCGGGGTCGATAATCTCGCGAAATTCCAGCCCCGGCAGGTCGGCCAGCAGCGCTTTGAACTGCTGTTTGTTGGTGCGCAGCCGGTCGAGGATGGTGGGCAGCTTGCGCAATTGGGCCAGCAGGACGGCGGCTTGCAATTCGGTATAGCGGAAGTCCAACCCTAAAAAGGGCCGGTGACCGATCTCTGCGCCGGCGCGCAAAGGCGAATGCCCCTGGTCGTGGAAGGCAAAGCAGCGCTTGTATAGCTCCTCGTCGTCAGTGATGACCATGCCACCGTCACCGGAGGTGATCGTTTTATAGACGTTGAAACTGAAGGCGCCAACATGCCCAATCGAGCCGATAGGTCGCCCTTTGTAAGACGCGCCAAAAGCCTGGGCGCAATCTTCGATCAGAAACAAATTGTATTCATCAATCTCTTCCTCACCAACTAATTCCATTCCTGGACCGGGCATGGTGTCACCTCCTGCGATTGATTGATTTTTGGTATCTATTCAGGCTAGGTGAAGAAACCAGGGTTTTCTTTGGTAAGTTACCACGAATTATAGGTAAAAAACCTGGTTTCTGGCTGAATAGTTACGATTGGGGCAATGGTTAGAGCTTCGACTCGACAATCGTCACATCGGGGCGTTGGCGCACTTCGGGCAGCAGGGTTGTCCCCAACCCGGGCGCAGTAGGAGCCAGGATGTGACCATCTTTGACAGTTACGCCTTCGGTCACTAGTTGGGGATAGCTGATACGCAAGTAGGCGCGCACGGTCTCCTGATAGACGGCATTGGTGGCATTGATCGCCAGATGCAAACCGGCGAAGAGGGTAAAAGGGCCGGTGCAGTCGTGCATGGCGACCGGACGCTTCCACGTTTCCGCCATCGTCGCAATCTTCTTGCTTTCGGTAATGCCGCCGGCCCAAGTTGGGTCGATCATAATGATGTCGGCGGCGTTCTTTTCCAACACGGCTTTGTATTCATAGCGGGTGGTGAGATATTCGCTGACCAGGATCGGTGTTGTCGTACTGTGGCGCAGATCGGCCAGGGCGTCGAGATCATCAGCGCGCAGGAGGTCTTCCAGCCAGTAGGGTTGATACTCTTCCAGCGCACGGGCAATCTTCTTGGCGGCGGGCAATGACCACAGTCCATGCCCTTCGACCATAATGTCCATCTGGTCGCCCACCGCTTCGCGGATTTTGCGGAAGGGTTCCAACCCCCGTTTCAGGTTAGCAGCGTCAATCGTATGGCCGCCGATCTGCCGCAACGCCGGGTCAAAGACGCCACGAAAGTTGCGCCAGTTGTCCCAGGCGGTTGGGTCATTGGCAATGTAGTCAAAGGGCCAAATCTTCATCCCGCTGATGCCTTCACTGAGGAGATCCTGCGCCAGCGCGCCGGCGTCGGTCATAAAGCCGATCAGATCCTCATAGCGACCCGACTGGTCAACCGGCGCGACATAGCCGCTGCGACCGAGGGTGGCGCGACCATAGTGGGGACCGCCGCAGGTGTTATAGGTTTTGATGCGGTCACGGGCCGCGCCCCCCAACAGTTGCCAGATCGGCTGCCCGGTCGCCTGGCCGAAAATGTCCCACAAAGCCACATCAATGGCCGAAAGCCCGCGCAACTCAGCGCCCTTGCCGACAATATGGGCGCTCACTTCGTAAAGCTGCCGCCAGATCAATTCAATGGCGAGCGGGTCACGACCGAGTAACAGCGGCGCAGCAAAGCCATGCAAGTAACCGCGCAAGGCATCGGGCATGTAGAAGGTGTCGCTGTAGCCGACCAGCCCCTCATCGGTGTGGATGGCGACAAAGAGGATGTGGGGAAAGTCGGTCAGGTGGATGGTTTCAAGCTTGGTGATTTTCATGCACTGGTCCTTCGCTGATGAGCGGTTGATGTGGACACATGGTTCAACAACATTGGGCAAACAATCATTGTACAGACAATGTTGTTGAACTGCGCAGCAAAAAGCAAATGATTATTTCAAACTTCGGGCGTCATGGTTGTAACCAACGATCAAGAAAATGCTTGGCGTCGTCATAAAACATCTCATGCCCGCCCCAGTTGGCGACCAGCGCTTGGGCGCGTTCGTCGATGCCTAGGTGTGTGTAAAATTGCCGAAGACGTGTAAATTCTTCCACGGCATCTTGCCAGTAGATCACAGGGTCGTAGCGCCCAATCTCCACCATAAAGGGCCGCGGACAGATGAGCGCACCCAGCAGATGATCCGGCCATAAGGGCGCCGTATTCACGTTAAATTTATCGTCTTCGTCCGTGACGAGATAGGCGCGATAAGCCAACCCCTCGCGCTGGCCGATCTCATCAAGGTGACGATCTTCCAGCATCTTATGCCACCGCTGGTTAAAGTAACAGGAGCAGACCGCCGCCTGGATGCGCGGCTCCAGGGCGGAAAAATAGAGGGTGCTTTTCCCGCCCTGGGAAATGCCGTACATGCCAATGCGGTCGGGCAGGACTTCGGGGCGCGTTTGCAACCAATCCACCACCCGACTCAGCGCAAACATTTCCATGCCCAGGAGACTGACCCCGGCCAGTCGCGCCAGTCGATCCAGCCGCACCCGATCCTTGCCCACGCCCGGCGGGCTACAGACAATCTGCGGGGCGATGACCACATAGCCGGCCTCGGCCAGACGGCGCCCGGCGCTATTGGTATAATTGAATTGGCCGGATGTGCCAAAGCCCATCATCCATTCAGGCGAACCGGCATAGCCATGTTGACAAATGACCGCCGGCGCGGGCTTTTCCGTTGCCGCCTGGGGGATCAGGAGCAGCGCCGGCATGGTCACTTCCTCGATGACCGTGACCTGCACCCGGTAGAGCCGCCCGCCCGCCAGGTTGCCCACGGCTTCCACGGTGGCGTTGACTGCCGCCGGGCGCACCGGCCAGCCACCGAGCGTTGCCAACAGTCGTTGGCGCAGGTGGTCGGTGCTGTCAAGGTATGTCGCTAACGAAGAGGTGTCCAGCGCAACGGCCGCGGTAAAGTGCGCTTGTTGTTCGCGAATACAGCGGCGAAAGTACGCTTCCCATTGTTCATTACGGGCGCTCCCCCGTGCGGACAGCGCAGCAGCAGAGCTATCCAGCGCCAAGCTGTGGTGAACGCCAGGTGGGGCGGCAGAAAAATCGGTCATCACGATTTGAGTCCTTATCTACGCTGATGGGCTTGTTATTGCTGGTTCGGTCGCAAAGCGAACTGTAACATAGCGTGGATCGGCTTGTCAATGCGCGTGAAAGCGCCCTCGACCGGGCGTCGGTTTGACACAACCGATGCTTATTTATAACATGATGGTAACCGGTCTACTGACTGCCACTTGAATCGCTGCGACCATCAATACTGAAAGGGAAATCTACGACAATGACGACCACCACCGAGGGGCCGCTTGCCCAGGGCCGCTTTGGCTATATTTTTGTCCATGTGCGCGACCTGGAAACGCTGGTACCCTTTTATCGCGACCAACTGGGTTTCCAGGTGCTCTTTCACGAACCGAATGGCTGTGCGTTTTTACACTTAAAAACCAGCCGCTATCCCCAACTGGCCTTTTATGCGGCGCCCGATAAGGCCATCATCCCCAAAACCGATTGGTTTATCGCGATCAACATCGCGAACCTGGAAACCGTCGTGGAACAACTCCAAGCCGCCGGCGTCACGGTGAGTGCAATTACCCCAGTCCCCAATGGACGGGCAGCCACGATCCAAGACCCGGAAGGATTACAGATTGAACTACACGAACCGGAGTAAAGCGCAATGGAGACCCGTCATCTGCTGGCCCATGACTTAGAGGCCGCCTTTCTGATTAACGAAGAATATTTAAGCGCGTCGCGTGACGAGTTTTTCCGCTGGTATGCCGAAAATGCCGATCTCTTTGTCGGCATCTTTGACCAGGGGACGCTCATCGGCATCTGCTACGGCATGGATTGGCCGCGCCAGCCTGGCTATGTGATTCTGGAAGGCATTGCCACCCAATATAACTACTGGCGTTCCGGCGCCGGCAGCCAATTGATTCGCTTTTTTGAGGAACAGGTTCGTAAGCGTGGTCGGCAGGCAATCACGGTTGGCTCCGCCGCTGACCTGAAAACCGAGAATTTCTATCTAAAAAACGGCTACTTGCCCGTGCGGCTTTGCACGAAAATGCGACGGCGGGACTTGCCGTCTGATTATATGCACTTGGGCTACGAATTTTGTGAAATCCGCGAGGATGGGGAGAATGTCGTTCTTTATGTAGCGACGACGGTGCGCGATAAAAAATTTCAAGCAAAGCTGAAGAACAATCTGGGCACCGACGAAGTGATTTTTATTATGGAGAAGGCACTATAAGCAACCGATAACCTACCAAATCACAGGTAGCACACCGGCGGCAGTAATCGAATTATCTTTCGTCAATATTGCAACTTTATGACCTAAATCTTGTAAATGAAGGCCCGTACTCACGATAAATCGATCATGCAATTCAGGAATTTTCAACCCATCCGGCGTTAGGCTTCGTTCAAAGATAGCAAGGGTTAGTGGATAAACCTCGATACGATCATCTTGTTCAACATCGTTCAGTAAGTCGGAGATGCTTGGAAGGTTAACTCGGCCTTTCTCGATAAGCAAGGTAGGATGTGTATCGAGGACATACTTATTCGCCATTGAGGTCTTTGTCCGTTGGGTGCCACTCTGCAATCGCAAAATCTTCTAACGTTGACATTTTGTCAGATTTGTACTTACCAAATTGGAGCGGCTTTGACTGATGCTTGAAAGATGGAATCAGGGTTTCTGTAATCCGTTGTATCAGCCGCAAACGGTATTCTGGTGAAAGTTGCTTGACCTGAAGAACAATATTTTCAACTACTTGTGTTTCAGCGATCATTTTGTCACCTCCTTGGTTTTTCCGATCAGCCACTCTATTATACTACAATGGCTGATCGTTATCCAATCGGCTGCGTTACAAAGACCTTTTCCAACCCTGACTGATCCAGCGTCGGCGCGTTTTCCTGATAGAGATAACAACTAACGACCCGCCGCGCTTCGGTTTGATAGAGGGGCGGCTGTTGCGTTTGACAGCGCGCCATGACATGGGGGCAGCGATTGGCGAATTTGCAGCCCTGAAAATCAGCGGACGGTTTGGTTGGGGACGGGGTATTGTCACGATGCCACATGCGTTCCGGCACAGCCAGCGGGATCGAGTTCATGAGCAACTGGGTGTAGGGATGTTGTGGCGCCTGCACAACCCGGCTGACATCCCCCGCCTCGCTGACGGCGCCGTGGTAGAGGACGATCATGTTGTGACTGATCTGGAAGCCGGTCGCCAGGTCGTGGGTGATGTAGATGATCGAGATACCGAACTTCTCGTTGAGTTCTTGCAGGTTGCCCAAAATCGTGGCGCGCAACGACGCATCGACCATCGAGACCGGCTCGTCGGCAATGATCAGCTTGGGCTTGAGCAGCAGCGCGCGCGCCACCATAATGCGCTGCCGTTGCCCGCCGCTCATTTGATGGGGGTAGCGGCCCAAGGTCTCCTCGGCGCGCAGACCGACCGTTTCCAAGACATTCTCAATCAACTTGCGTGCTTCCTTGCGCGAACTCGCCAGCTTGAACTTGGCAATCGGCTTGGTCAGCACATGATCGACCTTGTAGAAGGGGTTGTAGACGCCATAGGGATCTTGGAAGACAAATTGCACATCATGCAAAAACTGGCGGCGTTCGCTTTTGCTCATGGCATGGACATTGCGGCCGCGGAACAACACCTCGCCGATACTCGGCGTTTCCAGGCCAAGCAGCAGGCGCGCCAAAGTTGTCTTACCACTGCCGCTCTCGCCGACCACAGCCGTGATCAACGGCGGCGCTTCGTTGATGGTCATCGAAAAATTTTCCAGCGCGACCGTGCGTTTTTTATCAAATAAACCGCCGCCAAAAATTTTGGAGACGTTGCGAAATTCAATTAAAGGCGTCATGTAAAGTCCTCAAGCGGATTGGTTCAGGCAGTGACTTAGTGGGTAGGGGTTGCCTGCTTTGGTCGATAATCCGTCACCGACTGGCTGTCGTCTAACAAATGACAAGCGGCCCAACGCCAGGGCGCCGCTTCGATCAGCGCCGGCGTTTCGAGGGTGCAGCGGTCAAAGGCATGGGGGCAGCGCGGATGAAAGGCGCACCCCCTCGGCAAGTTGAGTAGTTGGGGCGCCAACCCGGGAATACCTTTGAGCGGCTTCTTTTCGCTGGCCGAAGGCAAACTGTCGATCAACAGGCGGGTGTAGGGATGCTTAGGATCGACCAGCGTCTTGCTAATGGCGCCGATTTCCGCCATCTGGCCGGCATACATCACCCCCAGGCGGTCTACCGTCTGCGCCATGAGACCCATGTCGTGGCCGATCATGATGATCGAGGCGCCTAATTCGGCCTGCACATCTTGCAGCGTTTCGATAATGCGTTTCTGCACCACCACGTCGAGCGCACTGGTTGGCTCGTCGGCGATGATGATCTTGGGTTTCATGCTGATGGCAATCGCCATCGCCACACGCTGCTTCATACCGCCGCTCAACTCGTGGGCATACATGTTGGCGACATCGCCACGGAGGCCGACCTTTTCCAGCAAACTTTCCACATGCTGGTCAGCTTCGGCGCGCGTCATCACCACGCCATGATCGCGCAGCCCATCCAGAATCTGTTCACGGATGCGGATCACGGGATTGAGCGAGTTCATGGCGCCCTGCGGCATCAAGGCAATGTCGGCCAGGCGCACCTTTTTGTACGCCTCTTCCGCTAAGCCGGCCAGATTGCGCCCGTTGAGTAGAATCTCGCCACCGGCGACCCGTCCCGGCGAACGGATGAGGCCGCAGAGCGCCATGCCCAGGGTCGTTTTGCCGGAGCCGGATTCGCCCACCAACCCCAAAATCTCGCCTTTGTGGAGGTCAAAGCTGACATTGTTGACCGCCTTGACCGGCCCGCGCGGGGTTTCATAGCGGACTTCTAGCTTGCGAACTTGTAACACCACTTCACTCATAAACCGCGCCTCGCTCGTGGATTGGCGATCTCATCCAGCCCCATCGCCAACATGTAAAGTCCATTAAAGAGAATCGAAATGACCAGAATCGGCGGCGCCCACCACCACCACCAGCGGTTGATGACCGCGCCGTTCAAAATCGCCCAGTAGATGGTCATCCCCAGGGTGGGCGAGTCGAGCGGACCGAGGCCAAGCGCTTCCAAGCCAATCGAGGCAAGAATAGCAGAGGAGACGGCGCCGACCAACGAGGCGGCAAGGTAAGGGAGCAGATTGGGCATCAATTCGAGAAAGATAATCTCAAACCCATTCATGCCGGTCAGCCGCGCCACTTCGACATAGGGGCGTTGTTTGAGCGTCAAGACCTGTGAGCGAATGACACGCGCTGGGTAGAGCCAGGCTAACGCACCGACAATCAGCGCCATGTGATTAATATTGAGCCGTCCGCTAAAGGAGATGGCGAGGATCAGCAACACCATTAACCCTGGGATCGTCAAGCCAACATCGACAAGGCTACGGATGATGTTGTCCACCCAGCCGCCATAATAGGCCGAGACAAAGCCCAGCGTGGTGCCGATAGTCAGCCCGATGATCCCGGCCAGTAAGCCGATGCGCAAGGTGAGTGGGATGCCGGCGACGATGGTGGCAAAAAGATCCCGCCCCAGCTTATCCGTGCCAAAAGGATATTCCGCCGAAGGTTTCAAAAGGGGACGGGCGGCTAGCGGTTCTGCGTCCTTAATATCAGTGATGTAGGAACCAATGAAGGCGAACAAAAAGAGCGCCAGGAGAAGCACAAAACCGGTCACTAAGGCTGGGTTCCGGCGCAAAAAGCGCCCCAAACCGCGCAGCCGCGCCAACGACGCGGATTCAGTAGAAGATGAACGCAACTCGCGTTGGGTGTTGGATAACGCACTACTTGAATTCATGAAGGAAGAATCTCACTTTTCATAAGAAATCCGTGGATCCAGCAACGGATAAATCAGATCAAGCACCAGCGTCGCCAGGCCAATTGATACAATGGAAAAGAAGACAACGCCTTGCACAACAAAATAATCGGTCTCGCGGATGGCGCGCCATAGCATCGAACCAATCCCAGGATATTGAAAAATAATCTCTACCAACACCGCGCCGGAAAAGATATTGCCCAGCACCAACGCCATCCCCGTTACTTGCGGTAAAATGGCATTGCGCACAGCATAACGCATAAAAAGTGTGCGTTCGCTCAACCCCTTGGCATCGGCAAAGACCATATAATCTTCACCCTGGGTTGTGATCATCATAGCGCGCATGCCCAACGCCCAGCCACCAACTTGGGCTAACAAAATCGACAAGGCCGGCAAAATCGCATGGTAGGCGATATCCAACGCAAAGTCCCAACTTAGCGTCGGCAGCGTACCGCGTTCAAAGCCGCCGCCCGAGGGGAAAGCTTTGACCGCAAAGGCCAAAAAGTAGAGCAAGAGCAAGCCCAATAAGAAATACGGAATCGCATTGAGCGAAAGCAGCGGACCAAAGAACCAGTGGACATAACGGGGTGTGCGAGGCCAGCCAAAGAGCGCGCCAAGGAGTGAGCCGACGGTAAAAGAGATCAAAAATGACACGGTGAGCAAGCCTAAGGTCCAAGGCAGCGAATCGAGCAGCATATCGATGACCCGGTTTGGATAATGGGCAATCGAGTAATTAAAGTCAAATCGCAGAATATCACCTAGATAGCTGAGATATTGCTGATAAAAGGGCCGGTCCAGACCAAATTTAACCTCATAGGTCTTGACGATTTCGTCTAACCCGGATTGTACGGCGCCACCGAGCATCGCTTCACGCATCAGCTTCTCTCGGATCGGGTCTTGTCCTGTCAAGCGCGGCAAAAAGAAATTCACACTCGCTGCCAGCCAGACGATGATCAGAAAAAAGAAAACACGGCGGATGATGTAGTTGAGTCGCAAAAGAGGTATCTCCTGTTTTGGACAGAATGAAGAGATGACAAGACGAGCGAGAAGCTCACCCTGTCACCCCTTCCTTTTGTCATGCCTTTACTTCTCCACTGCTTCCAAATTCCACAACACCATTTCCCAGGTCAAGTGCCATGAGGCGCCGTTAACATAGGGATTCTCGGCGGTGGGCCAATTGGTCCAGTAGGTTTCATTGTAGCCAATGCGGTGATACAATTCGGTCAACGGGATGTCAGGCAGATTGGGCAGCCAAATTTCCATTGCATCGACAAAGAGGCTCTCCAACTTGTCATAGTCGGTCATTGGTGTGACATAGACTTCGTCAACGATCTTGTCATAATCAGGATTGCTCCAGCGCGATTGATTGGCTTGGTGATTGCCTGGAATCGCCTTGCTCGCGCCTTGATAGAGACGGAGCGTGAAGTATGGATCATTGACACTCCCACCGTGACCAAAGAAGGCCGCTTGATAATCACCCTGTGTAAAGCGATCAAACATATCCGGCGGGTCGGCGGGCGTAACTTCGATCCCCTGATTTTGAAGCTGTTGCACAACCACCATGCCCATACCGTTGAGGAAGGCCGGCACAAACGCTTCAAATTTCAGTTGTTCACCAGCGGCGTTGACCCACTTACCTTCGCCATTCTTGGTGAAGCCCGCCTTTTGCAGCAATTCGGCGCCCTTGTCCGGGTTGTACTCCGACGTATTATACTGTTCAAGCAGTTCCCCAGCGGCGTCAAAGTAGCGCATCAGTGGTGGATAGGGTGGCATAGGCAACCGCGAAATGGTGTTCGCCCCCGACCAGCCAATGTCCACGACTTGTTCACGGTCGATAAAGTAACTCATCGCCCAGCGCACATCCGGGTTGTCGAAGGGCGCTTTTTCGGTGTTGACATACATCGACACGGGCCACCAATCCAAGTAGCCATAGGGCGCCTGGCGACCGGCATGGGTTGTAATCTTTTCGTTCTGGTCAAAGATCGTCTGGAAGGTTTCCGGCGCCAACGTAAAGCCGGTGTCGATCTCGTTCGTGATCAATGCCTGGGCCTGTTGTTGCTCTTGGCCATCGGGAATTTGGACAATCCGCTCCATCTGCGGCATGGGGGCAAGCCCTTGCTCGGCAGCCCACCAGGTATCGCGGCGGTCATAGATCTTCTGCTCCGGCGAAGAGGCAACCACCGTGAAAGGCCCAGTGGTGACGGGCCACCCTTTTGCCAAATCAAACGCGCCAAAGGAGGCCCAATCCTGCCCTTCAAAGATATGTTTGGGTACAATGTAAACACCGATGTCAAACTTATAGCTGACGAGGTTGAAGAAGCGCGGGGCGGGAACTTTGAATTTGATCAACACCGTCGATTCATCAATCGCCTCGGCACTCTCTACGAACATTTGCACATCCACGCCCCAACGCACGGCTGGACCAATCTCTTTGAGCGTTGAGAAGGTGTAGGCAACATCCTCGGCGCTAAAGTCCACGCCATCACTCCATTTGATGCCCTGACGTGTCTTGATGGTCAACTCGGTGCTATCTTCATTGTATTGGTAACTCTCGGCCAGCCACAGCAATTCTTTGTCGGCAAAGGCGCTATAAAACGCTAGTGGCTCGTACATAATATTGGCGCCATTTTGATGGTTTGCACCGACTGCGTAGGGGTTCCACAGTTCATAATCAATGTGCTGACCTTCGCGACCGCCGCGCATGAGCTTGAGGGTGCGGTTGCGCGGCACTTCCTTCAAGCCTGCGGGCGCCGCGGCGGCGGGCGCAGCATCAGCCGCTGGCGCTGCGGCCTGTTCACCGCCGGTCGGTGCTGCCGGCGCGCCACCACAAGCCGCGATCAGCAAAGACAGCAGCAAGAGCAACGTCAGGCCGAGCGGTTGAGTTCTTCTCGATCTCTTCAACGTCATACCATGCACTCCTTTGGGTTTGGGTTATCAACTTGGCGCTGGGCAACGGTGATTGCTCTGGTGATCTCTATGGCCGTAAGCCTTGGCGCTTGTGTGACAACTTGCTTTGGGAAAAATGAAATGGAATGGGGTCCTTCAAATTGCATTTGTGATGCGGGTCAATTGTACCTGAGACCTTTATATTGCGCAAACTGCATTTTTGCCTGGGACAATTGGCGTTCATACAGACCTCATTTCAATTTGGTGGCTTGGGTACTCTACAGTAGAATCAAGGTATCGACGTAACTATCACACCTCTGTTCACGCGCAGCCGGTTCGTGACTGGCATCTAGGGCGCCGGTCACGAACCGGCTGCGCGCGGGCGTGGTAGGTACGATAAAAAGAGGATCCCTTTCCCAAAACTCAAGCGACCCTACGGGACAGGGGAACCTACCAAACTTGATTCACTAGAAAGAACACGCAATGCGTCTCGGCGCTCCTCTCTTCCAACCATACGATGACCCTTTGGCTTGGGTAGCGGCGCTCCAAGCCAAAGGGTATCGGGCGGCTTATTGTCCGGTGAAAGCCGATGCGGATCTCGCGGTGATTGCCGCCTATCGTCAAGCGGCGCAAGCCGCCGGCATTGTGATTGCCGAAGTCGGGGCGTGGAGTAATCCGCTCAGTCCCGATCCGGCGGTGCGAGCGGCGGCGCTCGACAAATGTAAAGCCGGGCTGTTGCTGGCCGAACGGATTGGCGCGCGCTGCTGCGTCAATATAGCCGGCTCGCGCGGGGAAAAATGGGATGGCCCTCATCCGGCTGACCTGACCGAAGAAACCTTTGACATGATTGTGGCGACCACGCGTGAGATCATCGACGCTGTGCAACCGCGACAGGCGGTCTATGCGCTGGAGACCATGCCCTGGATGTATCCCGATTCGGTCGAGAGTTATCAACGGTTGCTCAAAGCCATTGATCGCCCCGGCTGCGGCGTCCACTTTGACCCGGTAAATTTGATTAACAGCCCGCCACGCTATTTCCGCAACGGCGCCTTGATTCGGGCGGCGGTAGCCGCCCTCGGCGCGCAAATGCGTAGCGTCCATGTCAAAGATATTCAACTGGCGAACCAGTTGACGGTTCATCTGGACGAGGCACGACCGGGAACGGGCGGCTTGGATCTACACACTCTCCTGCGTGAATTGAACCGCCTGGAGCCGACCTTACCGATCATGTTAGAACATCTACCAAACGAAGCTGAGTATGAGCTGGCGGCTGCTCATGTACGCGCCGTCGCCCAAGAAGAAGGAATTCTGCTATGAGCAACGCGATCTATGCCATCACCTTTACGGCGCGTGAACAAGCCGAACTGTTGCCCGTTGCCGACGAACCATTGGAGCCAGGCCCCAACGAAATCGCCGGTCGCTCGCTGGTAACGCTGGCCAGCCCTGGCACCGAACTCAACGGCGCCTATATCGGCCAACAATTTCCGCGCCAGCCTGGCTATGCGGCGATTTTTGCGGTGGAACAGGTCGGCGCAGAGGTCGAAGGGGTGCAAGTGGGCGACCTGCGCTTTTGCATGGGCCGCCACCGTTCCTATCAGCGTTTCCCGGTGACGGAAACCGTTGCCGTACCAACGGGTTTAGCGCCGGAGTGGGCGGTCTTTACCCGTCTCATGGGCGTGACAATGGCAACCTTGTCCACAACGGTGGCCCGTCCGCCGGCGTTGGTGATGGTGACGGGACTGGGGCCGGTCGGCAACCTGGGGGCGCAGATTTTTCAATCGTGCGGTTATCGTGTGCTGGCCGTCGATCCCGACCCGACGCGGCAGGAGTTGGCCCATCATGTCGGCTTGCATCGCGTCTATGCCGGCGTCCCCAAAGACGACCCAACGGTGGCCGGACAAGTGGCGCTTCAGTTAGAGTGTTCGGGTCACGAGCAGGCGGCGGTGGATGGTTGTCAGGTCTTGCAAAAGTATGGCGAACTGAGTCAGATCGGTGCACCCTGGTCGCAACGCAATAACGCCACGGCCCATGAACTGCTGCGGCTGATCTTCTTCAACTATCTCACCGTGCGCAGCGGCTGGGAGTGGCAACTACCCAATCACCCGACGACCTTCCGGCGCGGCAGCATCTTTGAAAATTATGCGGCTGGGCTACAGTGGTTGCACGAAGGACGGGTCAAGGTCGATGGGCTGTATGAGTTGATGAACCCCCAACAGGCGCAACAAGCCTATCAGGATATTTTGCACCGTCGGCTCACCGTCCTCGCGCCGATGTTTGATTGGCGGGGGATGTAGGATTTGTCAGTAAGATGACATAAGCTTTGAACCTTGTCGGCAGAGATTCGCAAATCGTATAAAGTGCGCAATGCAAGACTGAGTTGGGCAGCAACCCGTCCACGGCTCTCGAAGAATTTTCGCAGACGGTAATGGTCAGTCGCGGAGCGCGTTGCTTCCAACCCCAAGTCTTGAGCCGTATCAAAAGCTGCTATTCCCGGCCGCTTTGCGCCGCGTCGTTGGGCGCTTAGGCTTGCTGTTCTCAAGCGGGCGTGTACTGGGTGAAGGAAAATCGGTACGAATGATATAGGTGCGGATGCGCTTGCCGGCAAATTAAAAAGGGGAGTGCAGCGGTAATTGTAATGCGCACGCCTATGCCGCGGGCGCCATAGGACTATACTGGGGGATGGCTTCATCGAAGCTGACGTTTCCTTGCTACACATTTGCAACCGCGCGGGCAGTTGTGCGTAGTGTAGAATGGCGTTCGGCGTAGATCAGCAGCAGCGTGCGTGGCGCCGGTCAGCTATTGATTTTGCAACTGTGATGAACGTTACGAAAATAAAGCGGTAACTGGAGGTCATCGCCGCCGGCGTGACAAGTTCCAAGGATTACCGAAACAATTCGCTACCCTTCATAACAGTTGTGATCGGCGCCACGCACGCGCCAGACTGGTGAAGGGAACAAAGCACGCAAACAATGCAGAAGAACTCCAAAGCGCACTGCGCCAGAGCTTCCGCCCCCGCTGCCCCCCAATCAACGATTCGCCACAGCCGGCGCGCTTTTTTGCGGTTGGGCGCCCTGTTGGCGGCTGGGTTGGCGGTGAATGCTTGCACCGTCGCCGACCGGCCTTTCGTACCGGTGAGCGGCGTCGATGGGGCGAGTGCATCACCGGCGGGGCAAGATCCATTGGCGCGCGAAGAGATGCAAATCGTCTACCAAGACTGGCGTACCGACTGGTTTCCGGACCTCGTCGAAGAGATGCTGGCGCAGTTTCACGATGCCCACCCTCACATTCGCGTCTTTTTTACCCCTGACCCGGAACAGTTACCCGATACCATGTTGGCGGAGATGGCCGCCGGCACAGCGCCCGATGTCTTCTGGGGCGGCTCCACCTTTTTTCCAACCTGGGCGCAACAAGGCCAAATGTTGGATCTACGCCCTTACGTCGCAATGGATCTTGACGACGCCACCATTGCCGAGTGGGACCCGGCCCAGTATCGCGCCTTTTTCTTGCGCGATGGTCGTCAATTTGGCCTGCCCAAGTATCATGGCGCCGTCGCCCTCTACTATAACAAGGATCTTTTCGACCAGGCCGGCGTCGCCTACCCCACAGCCGCATGGCGCTATGATGAGTATTTGACCGCCATGCGCCAACTCAGCCGTGATAACAGCGACGGTCAACGTGAGGGGTGGGGCAGCATGGTCGATATTGCCTGGGATCGCCTGCAGATCCATGTCAACGGCTGGGGCGGTCATTTTGTCGCGCCCTATGATCCGACCTATTGTCTGCTGGACCGGCCAAGCGCATTGGCTGCGCTCGAATGGTTGCGCGCCGCCATGTGGGATGAGCGGGTCATGGCGACCTTTCCTGATGTGCAGTATATGTCGCCCCGCAGCGCTTTTATCAACCAGCGGGTGGCGATGGTCGAAGAAGGGTCGTGGGGTCTCAAAGAGATTTTGCAAAATGCTGATTTTCGGGTCGGCGTCGCGCCCATGCCGATAGGGCCGACGCGCCGCGTAACCTTAGCCACGTCCGATGGGTATGGCATCTACGCCGGCACCGTCTACCCGGATGCGGCCTGGGCTCTGGTGCAATTTCTCACAGGGCCGGCCTATGGCTTGGCGTTGGCCGAGGCCGATCTATTACAACCGGCGCGAGCGTCGCTGGTGAAGGCTTGGATTGCCTTTGTGCGGGCCGCCTTTCCGCGGCAGGCGCAAGAGATCGACCTGGCGGTCTTTGCCGACAGCCATTTTCAAGGCTATTCCGTAACCGCCGAAATCGCGGACAATATGGCCGAGGTAGAACCCAAGGTCGCGGCAGCCTTTGACAAGATTTTCACCCTGGGTCAGGCGCCGGTTACACACCTGCGCACCGTTTGCGGGCAGATCAATCAACACCAGAAACAGCCCCCGTTTGCCGAGTAATGGCCGAGGTAACAGCGAATTTTTGGACGGTGAAAGAGAGAAAGAGATTGAGAGAGAAAGAGATTATAGCGAAAGTAATCTCTCAATCTCTTTCTCTCTCAATCTCCTTAGTAATCAGCAAAGCGATGAGTCTATGCGTCTCTTCCAGACCAGGCACCTGGGCTTGCGCAAAAAGATTATTTTGTGGGCCTTTGTCCCGACGGCGCTGATTCTGGTCGCCGTGGCGGCGGTCAACTACTTGGCCTACCGCGGGGTGACAGAAACGCTGATCATCGAGCGCGATGAAGAGGTGACACGGTTGGCCGCCGGTCAAATTGCCACGTCGCTCACGGAATATGCCGCGTTGTTGACGGCTGAGGTGCATAATGCGGCGTTGGGCGAAGGCGATGCGCTCTACCAACAGGCGGCTCTGACCCGCGCCCGTAATCGTCTGGCGATCTTTGATGGCGGCGTGGTCTTGCTCAATAGCGCTGGTACGGTACTGGCCGCCGAACCGGCGCGACCGGGGCTGCTTGGCGCCAACTGGGCGCAGCGGCCCTATTTCCGGGCGATGTCGCGCACCACCCGACCCACCGTTTCCGACACGTTGTATGATGGGATCGGGGGCAGCGCGGTGGTGGCGGTGGCCGTGCCGATCTTGGGCAGCCAGGATGAATGGATCGGCGCGCTGGTTGGGCTGTTTCAAGTTGGCGCCACCAGCATCAGCACCTTTTACGGCGATATTGTGCGGCTGCGCTTTGGGCGCTATGGGCTGGCCTATTTGGTCGATGGCGCCGGGCGGGTGCTCTACCATTCCAATGCCGATCGCATTGGTGAAGATTTTGGCGACGAGCCGGTGGTACAACAGTTGTTGGGGCAGGCGGTGTTGCGCAATGTGGTGGGCAATGAGCGGGTAGGGGCGGTGCGCACCCTTGACCGGGCCGGTTACGAAATTGTCGCCGGCTTTGCCCAAGTGCCGGGCACCAACTGGGGCTTGGTGACGGAAACGAGTTGGACGGCGCTGCTGGGTGTGGGCAATGTATACCAACGGTTTCTGCTGGCGCTGTTGGTGTTGGGGGTCATTGCGCCGGCGCTCTTTGTGTCGATTGGCGTCCGGCGGATTATTCAGCCGATCACCGATATGATCGGCGCGGCGCAGAAAGTGGCGGCGGGCGACTTTGCTCAAACCATCGCCACCCATACCGGGGACGAGGTGGAAGCGCTGGCCGCACAATTTAATCAGATGTCGGCGCAGTTACGGTCGTCTTACACTGAACTGGAAAATCGCGTCGAGGAACGCACGAAGGTATTGTCAGCGCTGATCGATATTGCCGAAACGGTCAACCGCTCGCTTGACCTGGAGGAGACGCTCAATCATTCGCTGGAAAAGACCTTGCAGGTCCTACAGATTGAAGCCGGCGGCATCTATCTCCTCAACATGAAGAGTGGGCATTTACGGCTGGCGGCTCATCGTGGCTACCCGCCGGCGGTGGCCGCCCAAATGGATGATCTCGCCCTGGGCGAAGGCTTCAACGGCTTTGTTGCCCAGCATTGTGAACCACTGGTCGTGGATGAAATCGCCAACGATAAACGGTTGTCGCGCGTGGGGGTATTGCAAGCCGGCGTTCACTCATTGGTCAGCGTACCACTGCGGGCCAAGGATAAACTGGTCGGCACGCTCTTTGCCACCACCTACGCGCCCCGCCAATTTAGCGACCAGGACATTGCGCTGCTCACCTCGATCGGGTATCAGGTGGGCGTGGCGATTGAAAATGCGCTACTCTACAGCCAGGCGCAACAGTTGGCCGCCTTGGAAGAGCGCAGCCGCCTGGCGCGTGATCTCCATGATTCGGTAACGCAGGCGCTCTACAGCCAAACGTTGCTGGTCGAAGGCTGGAAACAGATGGCGCTCAGTGGCCGGTTGACCGATCTGACCGAGCCGTTGATTGAATTGAGCGGCGTGACCAAACAAGCGCTCAAGGAGATGCGCCTCCTGGTCTATGAACTACGCCCGCCCGATCTGGAAACAGAGGGGCTGGTGGGTGCGCTGCACAAACGGCTGAATGCGGTAGAAAAACGGGCCGGCGTCGAAGCGCGCTTGATCACCGATGGCATTATTACGGAGTTACCGGTCGCGTTGGAGGAAAATCTCTATCGGATTGCCCAGGAAGCGCTGGCGAATGCGCTAAAACATGCCAACGCCGACACCGTCACCGTGCATCTGGCTGCAACCGCACAAGAGGTTATATTGATGATCACCGACGATGGTTGCGGCTTTGACCTCGCTGCGGTCATGGAGGGTGGCGGCATGGGTTTGCAGAATATGCGCGAACGGGCAGAAAAATTAAACGGCCGCCTCACCATCGAAACGGCGCCGGGCGCCGGTACAGTGGTGCGTGTTCAATTGCCGCTCAACCACACACAGCACATCTTTCGAGAGAAAGCGCCGGCGTTGCCGGTAATTTCCTAATACCTTGAGGTAAATTATGAATCAACCAATAGCGCCTAAACCAATTCGTGTTCTCATTGCCGATGATCATGCCATCGTCCGCCGTGGGTTGCGCACCTTGATTACCAGCCAGCGCGATATGGAGTTGGTGGGCGAAGCCGTCAACGGGACCGAGGCCGTATTCAAAGCGCGCACGGCGCACCCCGATGTCATTTTGATGGATATGGTCATGCCGCGGCAGGATGGCGCCAGCGCCATTCGTGAGATCAAAAAAGAGAATCCGCAAGCTCGCATTCTGGTATTAACCAGCTTTGCTGAGGATGACAAAATCTTTCCGGCGATCAAATCGGGCGCGCTCGGCTATCTGTTAAAAGACACCGACACCGACCAATTGTTGCAAGCCATCCGCGATGTCAACGACGGCAAATCCTCGCTTGACCCGACCGTGGCGCTACGGGTGATCCGGGAACTCAGCCACGAATCCGTCTTGCCGCCCACAACCGATCCCTTGACGGAACGGGAACTCGAAGTGTTACAATTGCTGGCGCAAGGGTTGACCAATAGTGAGATTGCCGAACGGTTGGCGCTGGGTGAACGCACCGTCGGCAACCATATCAGCAGCATCCTCAGCAAATTGCATCTTGCCAACCGCACCCAGGCCGCGCTCTACGCCCTACGTGAGGGGATTGCGCCGTTGCATCCTGTGCCGGCATAAAACGGCTGAAATGGTTAATGGAAAATACTTAATCGTTAAATTGAATTATTTTCCATTAACCATTTCTCACTTCGGGTAAATCGCGCGAATCCCACGCTCATCCGGCGGCTGTAATTCGCGTTTCAGGGCGCCACTGTGCAAGCGGGCAAACATCACGGTGTTGGCATCAGCGGAATGCCCTAAGATGAGCCAGTGGCCGAACTCGTGGAGCAGAGCGCTCTGGAGATCGACCTCATTGGCGGCGGGGTTGCCGGTGGCATTCCAGGCGTAGTCTTCATTAATCCAGATGTCGGCTTCAACAATGGTTTGGTCAGCGGTGTACCAGACCTGAGCGGCGGCGGCGCGTTCCTGTGATCCTTTGGGCATAAAGAGAACTTCATTGACGCCATTGTAACCGGTGGCGGTGGCGTTGGTTTCACCGGCATAGGACAGGGTAAAATCGGCCCCGGCGACGGCGCTCCAAGTGGCAGCGGCGGTCAGAATTGCCTGACGAAACGCATTACGGTCGCCATCGTCAGCGCCCGTCTGCGCCGTGTTGAGATGAAGATAAAAGGCGGCGCCGGCATGAGGCGGCGCCCATTTGCGTTTGTCGCTTTGAACGGTCATCGGTTGCATCGTTGCGGTGGCCGGCGCCGCGGCCAAGTGGCGCCAGGGCGTTGGCAGTTGCGTCTGTAGACCGCGCTGCTTGATCAATTCCACCACCCTTGGCAACAGCCCAGCCAGCGCTTGCCGCAACGCCAGATCGGCATTGCTAACCGTATTTCCTGCCAGTAGAAATTTCCCGGTCGCGCCGCCCACGGTGCGCCAACCCCCTTCGCTTTGGTAGGCAAAGAGCAATACCTCTTCGCCCACCGCAAACGTTGCAGCATGAGGGCTGACCAGCCCGATGCCCTCGGCGGCCAGATAACCGCCAACGGTGCGGATGATGAGCGTCGGCTGCGGGTTGCCCAGCAGTTTGTACGCCACTGCAATCGTGACATCACTTTCGATGATGCGCTGGTCGGCGCGCCAGAAGCTGTGGATGGCTTGCACATGCCCCCGGACAATCAGTTCCGCCGCCCCCACCAACGCCGGCAATGCGTCACGCCTTTGTTGGGTGAAACAAGTTGCAGTGCAGATAGGCGTAGCGAAGGTGGTCGGTTTGGCCGTGCTAGGCGGCAGCGCGTTGGCTGGATCACCGTGAGCAGTCACCGCCTGTACAACAGGGGCCGGATTTTGGGATAGGAACAGAACCAATAACAAACAGCAAATTGTCCACCGGTGCATAACGGTCACGCCACCTTTCCTGTCAAAGCGCAGGGTAAGAGCGCACTGCCGGTCGCCCTTACGATCCGATCGTCTGCCTGCAACAGACTACTGCCCCAGCCGCAGAAACACGGCACACGCCACTGAGAAGTAGGTAATTTTACTCAGTGGTTGGCGGGTATTTTTACATAGTTGTCTAGGAAAAAACACTCAGTCGCGGGCTGCATTATACAGGTATTTCTTCCCATGAATCAAATGTAAGATGCACTGGTAACAGGGATAAAGTTCTGCCTTTTTCCCATAAAATTCAGGAATGGTTGCTCAAGCAAGTCGGGTAAGACGCCTCATGCCAGGGCCGGGAAAGCGTGGTAGGCTATAACGGTAACAAAAGTTTATTCACAACATGACCGTTACAACAGGGCGCTTAGGCAATGCGCCCCCAAACAAGGAGAAATAGCCTATGTTTACGAAGCTGTCGAAAGTAATGAGTTTATTGGTAATTGTGGCCCTGCTGGTCACGCTAGGCGCCGGTGCGGCATTGGCGCAAGATCTGAGTACAGGCGCCGGTGATGGCCCAGGCACGGCGGTCAGCCCCAGCGCCGGCTTCGTCCGCATTGAACCGGGGAGCTGGCAATGGTATCTGTTCCGCTCGCAGCGCCCGGTGAATGTTGAAGATAACGATGAAGATGTCGTCACCGATCCGACCGACGCCACCATTGATGCCACCATGCGGGTTGAATCGGGTAAGGTGGACTTTGAAGTCTGGTCGAAGGACGATCTGAATAACTGGATCAATGATGAGGATTTCAACCCCACCGGCGTCGGCACCACGAATGAGTTTATGAATGGCGACCCGCTCTTCTGGCAAGGCTCGTTCCAGGGCAACAATAACTATTACCTGATTGTGAAGAATCGGGGGACAGAACCGGCCTTCTATTCGCTGAACATTACGGGCGATGTGAGCTTCCCCTCCCCGTTGTCGCTGAATAGTGGTGCGGCAGCGGCGCCGGTCGCCGTAACCCAACCGCAACAGCCGGTTATGAGTGAGGAAATGGGGTTAACGGTTGATACGCCCTCCGCATCAACGCCGACCGAACCGGCCATGATGGCGAACATGGGGGGCGGCCCGGAAAGTACGTTGCGTCCGGCCAGTGGCGTGGTTAGCATTGAACCAGGGAAATGGCAGTGGTATAGCTTCCGCGCCCAAAAGCCCGCTGGGGTGGAAGAAAATGAAGAAGATGTCGTCACCGATCCGACTTTGGCGACCATTGACGCTGTCCTGCGGGTGCAGTCGGGCAAGGTAGACTTTGAGGTTTGGTCAAAAGATGATCTGAACAACTGGCGCAATGATGAGGATTTCAACCCCACCGGCGCCGGCACGACCAACGAGTTTATGACCGGCGACCCGCTCTCCTGGCAGGGCACCTTTGATAACAACAATGTCTACTACTTGATCGTGAAGAACCGTGGCACGGAACCGGCCTTTTACTCCCTCAGCATCACCGGCGATGTGAGTTTTCCATCCTCGGCAAGCCTAGCGGTTAACTAAAGGGCCAATCAGGATTGTGGAGATAAACCATATGTAGGATGAAACAGCATCGACAGAGCTTCTTCTGTCGATGCTGTTTTTCATTAACCTGCACTTGACAGCAAGAAGCCCCCGGGCGGGCTGGATTGCCTATGAAACGATGGCAGAAGCTTTATCCAAACGGCGAATATATCAACCATGTGCGACTGATTCTGGTCCGGCTCTACGGCTGGCGATCGGGCCGGCGCGTCCTTTTGCTGCTGTTTGGGGTTGGTTTCTGCTGGTTCTGGGGTAATCAAGCGCTCCTGGCCGCCACCGACCCCGGCGCCGACCCTGCGCGCCCGCTCTTTCCTACCGGGGCCTGGCAGACGCTGCCGGCGGGCGCCAGCCACTGGTATGCCTTTCGTGACGAAGGTGATGGCGCGCCGATTGTCGTGCGGTTGACGGTCATCCCGGAAGGGCGCGCCACGTTTGCGGTGATCACGCCGTCTGCCTTGCAACAGTGGCGGCTTGGCGAACCCCTAGTCCCCGTTGGGGAAGGCAGCCCGTTGGCAATTTTGCCCGGTGAGCGCTATTGGACAGGCAGTTTTGTACAGTCGGGAACCTATTATGTCCTGGTGCAGAGTCACGGCGCAGGCAGCAGCAGCTATCGACTTACCATTGATGGTCGTGATGTTTCGTTTCCCATCCTCTCTTTTACACAGTCGGCCATAACCTCTCCCCAAACGACCAACCACTACCCTTTGCGCAATACTGACCCGGCGCCGCTACCGTCAACGACCACAGCCGAACAGACCGCGACACCGTCGCTCTCCAGTGCCGAAAAACCGTTGCCGCCGGTTGGCAAACCAATGACGATTACGGTGGGCGAGACCCATTGGTACGCTTTTCGCGACGAAGGCGACGCCGCCATGATCCAGGTGCGCGCCGACGCCATCCCTGCGCAATGTCTCACTTTTCAAGTGTGGACGCCAGAGCAGTTTACCCGCTGGCAGCAAGGGGAAGAAGTGAAACCGGTGGGGCAAGGCACCGCTAACCCCACTCTCAAAGCTGATCTCTTTTGGACGGGCAGTTTTGTCAAATCCGGCATTTATTACGTTGTGGTCAAACACAACCCGGCGGCAACAGGCCCCTGCACCTACAAACTCCTCGTCCTTGGCGACGATGTCTCCCTGGTCATGCCCACCACGCCTTAATCCTACACATTTCCTGGTATTCACCGATAAGGCGCTTTCAAAAAGTAAACTATCCCCCCTACGGATAGGTATTTACTTGCGCGCCTTTAGCGGTGGGTTCAGGTAGTCGTTTAGGGGTGTTGGTTGATGCTTTGGATCATGGGGTAGAGGTCGTTGCGATAGAAGAAGTTCTCGTCTTGCAGCATCTGCTTGAGAATGGCGCTCATTTCCCAGAGGCGCACGATAAATGGCTCTGCCGGCGGCGGTGTTTCATCAACAAGATAATCGAGCATACGCGCCAGCAGATATTGGGCGTGAAGGCGGCTACCGGGTTCAACCTCACGCGGCTCCGGCACCCAGTCGCTCAGTTGAAACTCGGTCACTTCAAGTGGAATGCCGGCGGCGGCTAAGCGCGCTTTTTCCTGCGGAATCAGGGAATCCCCATGCCGTAGACGCACGCCGGCAAAGGTATCGACATAAAGATTGGCGGCGATGCGCCCGGAGCCGGTCTCCTCATAGATGTCCGCCCCCACCATTGTCGCCAAGGTTGGAAACTTTTGCCGTAGTTCAATCGCATTGTTGGTAACGACCGTCAACGAAGGCGGGTGAAAGGGGAAGGAGATAATGGCGGTATTGATCAGAAAACGGCGCCGGTGCTGCGGGCTATAAAGACGTTCGGCGTGCGCATGGACGAGATCGGCGCCAATCGCCAGGGCGTGTTTGCCGTAATTGACATCAAACTCATTTTCGGCGTTGAAGCCATAGAAGCTATCCAAGCCAAAGGTTCGATCCAAGTGGGTCAACAAGCGGTCGGCGTACGCTAGCGTAAGTTGACCGAGCGGCGAATCGGCATGAATGGTGCTGCCGTGCGGCGCGCCTAGTTCATCCAACGTTTCCTCAATCGCTGGGGGGAAATGGGTTTCAGGCGGAAAGGGCGCCTTCGCGCCATAGGCGACAATGGTCTTCATCTCATATTTCAGCAGCGCCTCGATCCAGCGATCATAGGCGTCGATCCCCTGCGCTTCATGCGTATTCCACCGCAGCCCCAGCCGGATATGCGTGCAACCAAAGTAATCCTTGAGCAATTTGACGGTGCGATCCGGATCCGCCTCGGCGGCCATCAATTGGTAATCGGGACAGAGATTGGCGCCAAATTGGATGCGCGCCAGCTTCTTGGCATACTTCCGCCGGAAGGTCGCGGCGTCACAATTGACCTCCTGCCAGGTGACATATTGCTCCCAGAGAGGTGGGCTGAGACGACCGGCGCCGGCATAGAGACCAACCGCCGCCCCGCCCAGGGCGAGGAAGCGTAAGAAGTCACGCCGACTGGATAAAAAGTGTGGATAGGTTTTTGTACGCTGTGCATGATTCATAGAAACCCATCTATACCCTAGAAGCACGCGGCTTGTCAAACCTGTTTGCTGAACAAATCAAACAACTACCTCTTCTGGCACGATTTACAGAAAATGCTGTTTATGTTACCATGTGCCTACTATAAGTATTGTTAACCACCAAGTGATTGACCTTACGCTTTGGTGGAGTAACTACACGCGCTAATCCCAACCTATCACAAAGAGCAGGCAGTAATAGTCACAGCCGTTACCTGTTCTGCCTGAACATTGTAGATCCCATAGTTCAATAAAGAGGTTCCCTCGTGCGTGACATTTGTCTCCCATTACTTATCACAACTGCTACAACAGTCGCTTCTGTAGTCAGCGGTAACAAACTTGATCTATTACTACTCGGATGGTTTGCCGCCTTACTTCTCGTATTCATTACGGCATATTTTACAAACTATGATTTTGAGCAGTATATTCTTTCCCTCAGTTGGTATGGGATCTTATTACTGGGCTATCTTATACCATTACCTTGGGGAGTCGTTATTGTGATAGCAAGCCTTGCTTTTGGCTGTTGCCTTAGCGCTTGCATTGTGCGCGGCAGCTTTACAAGTACCGACCTTTCGCCACTTCTGTATGTTCTGAAACGACTGCTTGGCAAACTAGAGCCACGGCAAGAAGTGAAACAACCAAAGAAAGGTTTGCAAGAAAGCACTGAAGTCATCTATGGCCCACGGCAGGTATTGGTACCGCGTCACCTTGCGGTGAGAATGCGTCAAGGAAATCTTTATACAAGAACCGTTGGGCCGGGAACGCATTTTACGGTCGGTCACGAGTATATTGAACAAGTATATAATCTGCGTCCCGTCCATTGCACCTATCGATTGCCAAAGGTGCTTACAGCGGATGGCTACACAGTCGATCTGTCTATTGTGGCTACTTACAGCATTAATATTGATGAGCGCAGCAGACTTGGTGAACAAAGCTTAACAAAATCGGACTTGTTCAACATCGAACAGCTTGATCGTTGGTCGCTTGATTGGGAAGTTGTCGTTCAAAAAGTTGTGGAAAGAAATACTCGGCTTATCATTGCAACACAACTATTCGACAATTTAATGAATGCAGAACGACAGCAGGGAATCGAAAACAAAATTTCCGCCGACATTCATACTGAATTACAACGATGGGGCCTTAAGCTTCATTGGTCAAAATTGCTGTTGATTCAGCAGCATTGAATGGGATGTGCGCATGTTCAACCGTGTAATAAGCCATATACCGTTGGTTTGTGGAGGTTTCGGCCCCCAATCCTAGAGCAAGGGATACGCCACACAGTGCATTCTCAAAGCCTTTTTGGTATGCTTCTGTAATCTCCGGCTTAGTTCCACTGGGTGTTGATTGCACAGTTCTAAGAAGCGCCCTCAGAATGTTTCTGAGTTCATCACGGGAATACACAGTTCGCTTAGATTCGGTTGGGTTCATACAAGTTGGTCTCCGCCTTATGCCAAGAAACAGGAATTTGAATCGAGCCAAAAACAACATATTGAATTTTAGCACATTTGTTCCATATATACAAAAGTCTTTATCTCCGCAAGTATATAGCTTGCGAAGACAGGGAAAAAGGCGTATGCTGGCAACGTTGAGGTAGTGGTGTTCGGGAATTGTTCAATAATAGGCCAAACTTGCACAAGCACTTCAAAAAAACAATACTTTTTGACGAATAAATGATATACTGTTTCAGCAATCTCCAACCCTCATGTCAAGAAATGGAGTCCCTTATGCGATTGCTGAAACAAGGATTGTTGTCTGGTATCATGTTGCTTGCGCTCTGCCTCGCGTTTGTCCTGGCGCCCGTTGCGCTGGCCTTTGAAAGCCGCGGCGGTGATCAGGTGGTTATTGCTGCCGATGAGGTGATTGACGATGATCTCTATGTTGGCGCCAATCGGCTGGTGATCAACGGCATTGTGAAAGGGGATGTGTTGGCCGCCGCCACCACCATTGAGGTCAACGGCGTCATTGAAGGCGATCTCATGGCCGGCGCCCAAACGGTCATTATCAACGGCGAAGTGACCGACGACCTGCGGGTGGGGGCCACCGCCATCACCATCGGGGAGCAGGGCAAGATCGGGGATGACTTGCTGGTGGGTGGCTACAGCCTCGAAACCCGCGCCGGCAGTCTGATCGGCGGCAATATCGGCGGCGGCACCGGCCAGACCATGCTCAACGGCCGCGTTGGCGGCAATGTCAACATCGGGGCCGGCGGTCTGGTGCTGAATGGGCCGGTGGCCGGTAATGTCACCGCTGAGGTCAGCGCACCGGGGCGAATGCCGCCCTTTAACCCGTTTATGTTTATGCCCAATGCCCCGGCAGTCACACCGATTGCCCCCGGCTTGTCGATCGGATCCAACGCGATCATCAGCGGTCTGCTCACCTATCGCACCAGTGTCTCGGCGACGATTCCAGCCGACGCGGTCATTGGGGGCGTTACCTTTGTCCAGGTCGCCCAGGCTGCGCCGGAAGATCCATTGGCGCCGGCCAGTTTACAGCAACGCGGCATCCGGGCGGCCCAATACTGGGTTGTTCTGCTGTTGTTAGGGTTGCTCTTTGTCGCCATTGCCCGCCGGTTAACCCGCAACGCCGCCGACGTCTTAGGCGCAACCGCCGGGCAGAGCTTTGTCTGGGGCATCGCGGCGTTGATTCTCTTTCCCATTGGGCTGGCGCTGCTGGTGGGCGTGTTGATTGCCCTGAGTTTTGGTCTAAATCTGGCCGGATTGGGGGAGGCGGCAGGTACGATCCTGTGGGCCGGCATCCTCACCACCGTGATTCTAGCGCTGCTCTTTGTCCTGGCCTTGGGGCTATTTACCAAAGTTACTGTCAGTTACCAACTGGGGCGCTGGATCACAGGCAGCCTGGATGGTGTTTTCTGGCCGCTCTTCCTGGGCGCCTTGATCGTGGCGGTATTGGTCTGGCTGCCCTATGCCGGCGCCGTGCTGAGTCTGCTCATCACCCTCTATGGTCTGGGCGCCCTCTGGCTGGCCTGGCGCGGCCCGGTCAAGACGCCGGTCAAAACCGATCCTTATCAATTAGGTAGGTGATAGGTGCTGTGTGATCCGTGGCCTTCGACAGGCTCAGGCCACGGATCACGCAGCACCTATCATGTATCACGTAAGAAACGAGGCGAAATCTTGTCTACCCTTTTACACCAACTGGCCGACGGCGAACGCGACCAGCTTCATATCACGGCGATTAAAGTCATTCAACTAAAGGAGCATGGCATCCAATCGTTGGTGAAGGTGGAGACCGATGGCGGCGTCTATGGGCTGGGTGAAATTGGCGCGCCGGCGGCCGTCGCACGCGCGTACATCGAAACCATGAAAGCAGATCTCATCGGCCAGGATGCGCTGGCAGTGGAGAAGTGCTATGCCGACATGACGCGGCTGCGCGCCCAGTGGCACGCCCATTGGGTGCAGAACCCGACGATTAGCGGCATCGATATTGCGCTGTGGGACATTGCCGGCAAGGTCTTCAACCGTCCCATCTCCAAGCTGTTGACCGGGCGTTTTCGTGATGAAATTGAACTTTATGTTAACACGCTGGGGCCGACCGATTGGTTTGACAAAGGCGCCTGCCAAGCTTGGGCCGATGAAATGAAAGCCGATCCCAATGGTTTTCAGACGATCAAGTTCGGCTTTGAAGCCATGCTTGGCCGCCAATTGCCGCAGCATAATGGTCGCCGCCCCGGCTATCTTTGTGATATGCTCAAGCAGACCGAATTGCGGCGCATTCGTCAGGGCTATGAAAATTGTCGGGAAGCGTTGGGCTGGGAGATGGACATTATCGTCCATTGTCATAACGAGTGGGATCTGCCGACGGCGCTGGGCATTGCCGAAGCGGTGGCGCCGATCCGTCCGCTCTGGATTGAAGATGCGCTGCCGGTGGTCTACTCGGATAGTTGGCCCGCCTTCCGCGCCGCGTCGCCGGTGCGGGTGATGACGGGCGAAAAGCTTGAGCTGGTTGCCGAATTTCTGCAATTTCTGACCAATGGCGGCGTCCATGTGATCCACCCCGACATTGCCTTTGTCGGCGGCATTACCGGGATGCGCAAGATCGCCGACCTGGCGGAGCTGTATGCCGTGCCGGTGGTGACGCATAATGTCGGCAGCCTGGTGCAACTGCTGGCGACGGCGCACTTTGGCGCCTCCTGTCGCAATTTTGTGATGACGGAATGTCGCATCCCGCAGGGTGGGATCTTTGCTGAAATGAACGCTGATGGGATGCAGGTCGCTAATGGCAAATTGAAGGCGCCGGACACACCGGGGCTGGGCATCACACTGGTCGATGAGGTGTTGCGAGCCAATCTCTGGGCTGGGGAAGTTTATTGGGATCGATAAACTGAATTTCAACTTTGGGATCTGTGTGCTATAATCCAGCCAAGGGATTCAGTTTGTTTGCCAAAGGTTGACAGAAGATGATCGCAACAAAAGTAAAAGGAACGGTTACGGCAGAAAAAGCTGTTACAATTGCACAGGATTTTATTGCTGATAAACTTGGCAATCTTATTGGTGTTACGCAGCCATATCACATTACCAGTGGACTCCAATCAGCTTGGGGGGCGCCCCTGGTGCTGACCTCACCAAGTTATGGGATTGTTGGCGTCGTCGGCGTTGTCATGATTGATCAAGAGTTTGGTCACATCATCGGATGGACACCACTGAATGAAGTGAATACGAATGCTGACAAACTGGCTAATGAAAAAAAGGCTGAGATTGAAGCTGCTTTCCAATCTCGTCGTCTTCAATATGCTCATGCTATGCCATGATCCCACACACTGATTAGGTCAAACGTGCTCCCGTTCTATCCTCAAGAAACAGACTATTCCTGCGTGCCGGCTTGTCTACGAATGATTATGCAAGCATGGCAGATGAGTCGACAACGTATGATTGTCATCACTACCACCTAAAATAGAGGACATTTTGCAACAATGAAAACAGCGTCCGCCAAACGGCAGCTTACCCCCATCCCGTTCACCCAGGTGACCCTGGACGACCCCTTTTGGGCGCCACGCCAGGTGACCAACCGCACCGTGACGATTCCGCACATGCACCAGATGTTGGTCGATACGGGACGCATCGATGCTTTTGACCTAAACTTTCAGCGCCCAGTGCCCTCACCGATTGTCCTCATCTTTGGCGACTCGGACCCGGCCAAGTGGTTGGAAGCGGCCAGCTACGCCCTGGCAACGCATGATGACCCGGCGCTGGCAAAGCTGGTCGATGCGGTAGCTGACAAGATCATCAGCGCCCAACAGCCCGACGGCTATCTCAACACCCATTTTACCGCCATCCAACCGGAGATGCGCTGGAAAAACCTGCGCGACTGGCACGAGATGTACTGCGCCGGTCATCTTATGGAAGCCGCTGTCGCCCATCATCAGGCCACCGGCGATCCCAAATTGCTCAGCACCCTGACCCGCTATGCCGATCACATTGACGCCACCTTTGGCGTCGAACCGGGCAAAAAGCGCGGCTACGGCGGCCACCCGGAGATCGAACTGGCGCTGGTGCGCCTCTATCATGAAACGGGGGAGGAACGCTACCTGAACTTCGCCAAATATCTGGTCGAGGAGCGCGGGCAGTCCAACCCACATTACTATGATGTGGAAGCAGTCGAACGGGGTGACGATCCGAAAAAGTTCTGGGCCAAGACCTATGAATATTGTCAAGCCCATGCACCGATTCGGGAGCAGCACAAGGTAGTTGGTCATGCCGTGCGCGCCATGTACCTGATGTGCGGCGTGGCGGATCTGGCCCATGAATATGATGACCCGACCCTGTTGGAAATCTGCGAACAGCTCTGGGAAAATCTGGTCTACCAGCGCATGTACCTCACCGGCGGCATTGGCCCCTCGCGCCACAACGAAGGCTTTACCACTGACTATGATCTGCCCGACGAAACCGCTTATGCCGAGACCTGCGCCTCGATTGCCTTGATCATGTGGAACCACCGCCTATTGCAATTTCGTGGCGAGGGCAAATATGCCGACATTATCGAGCAGACGCTCTACAACGGCTTTATCAGCGGCCTCGCGTTGGACGGCAAACACTTTTTCTATGTCAACCCGTTGGCAAGTGCCGGCAATCACCATCGCACCCCCTGGTTTGAATGCCCTTGCTGTCCGCCCAATGTGGGGCGCATCTTGGCGAGCCTGGGCAACTACTTCTACTCCACGGGCGACCATGCGCTTTGGGTCCATCTCTATGGGCAGAATACAGCCAGTATGACGGTCAATGGTCAGGCAGTGCAGATTCGCCAGACGACCAATTATCCGTGGGATGGGCAAATTCAATTAACGTTAGATTTAGCCCAGGCGCGGCCCTTCACCCTCCATCTGCGCATTCCCGGCTGGTGCAACGAATGGTCACTCACCGTTAACGGCGCGCCGTTGCGTATGGATCTGCCGCCGCAGAATGGCTATCTTGCCATTACCCGCACGTGGGCGCCTGGCGACAAAGTGGAACTAAAGCTGGCGATGCCGGTGCAGGCCGTCTGGGCGCACCCCGCCGTGCGTCAGATGCAGGGGCGGATTGCGCTTCAACGGGGGCCGCTGGTCTACTGTTTGGAAGGAGTGGATAATGCGGTCAACAACCTGGATCGCATTGCCCTCGACCCGGCGCAAGTCGGCCAATTCGCAGTGGAACATCACCCGGATCTACTGGGCGGTGTGACGGTGTTGAAGGGCGTCGGCCAGGTGATCGACGATACCGATTGGGATAATCACACCCTCTATCGCTACAGTGAACCGACAGCGGCTAAAACTATCGCTGTGACTGCCATTCCCTATCCGGTTTGGGCCAATCGGCAGGCCGGGGAGATGCGCGTTTGGTTCCGCAGCCGGTAACCTCAGCCCCTTCCCTCGCCACCATAGAGCGGATCGGGAAGGGACGCTACGGCCATGTTCGTAGCTAACGAGTCAAACGCTTGAACAAGAAACAAGAATTTTAGTATACACATAGGAGTTACGCAGTTGGACAAGACCTGTCAGGTTTGCGAAACCTGACAGGTCTCTGGTAGCGCCCGTCAACTGCGTAACTCCTAACACAGATAGGAAGAAACAGAGATATTTCCATTCGATTCAGTGTTTCTTCTTATCCGTGTAAACTTTTTTGGTTTTGGCTTACCCAGGTTAGATAGTTACAGAAAACAGATCATGTCTAAACTTTATAAATCGACAACCATACCTCTGGTCACGTTATTGGTCGTTGTTCTCTTCGGCACAATGGCCTGTGGTTCAAGCGAGAGTGCGTCGCCGACCGCAACGCCGGCGCCCGCAGCAACGAGTACACCAACCACCGTCCCCACCGCCACCGCCGTTCCCAGCGTCCCGACGGCAACCGCAGTGGTCTCCACTACAACAGCGCCGGCGGCGAATGATATTTTGTCGGTGGTGGGGCGAGCAAAGGGATTGGAAAATTTTGTCACATTGTTAGCAAGTGCGGGGCTTACCGAACAGTTCCAAAACAGCCAGCCGAAGACGGTCTTTATTGTACCCAATGCTGTCTGGGACGAATTGCCTGCCGCTGTTCGTGACAATACGGAGCTAGTGAACCGGATTTTACGCAATCACATTGTCGAGGGGCGCCACCTCATGAGGGATATGGTCGTATCCGGCACAATGACAAGCTCATTGGGTATATCCTTGACCGTTCTGGTTGGCGCCGAAGGGGCAACGGTGCAAGGCGCCAATGTCCTGGACGCCGATTATGAAGCGGATAATGGCATTCTCCACCTGCTCGATACGGTCTTACTGCCGCAAGATGTCATCACCGATGTGATGGCGCTCTATCCGTCCGTGGTGGGTGAACAGACTTTTGCCATGCAGGGCAACATCCACATTGCGCATGGTCAATTTTCGCCGGCGCCGTACAACAGCACGCCCCCCACCTCCGGCCCGCACTACCCGGATATTGTGGCCTGGCAGCTCTATGAGCAACCCTTTCCTTATGAGCAACTGGTACACAACCTGGAAGATGGCGGCGTTGTTATCTACTATCAATGCGCTGAACCCTGCCCTGAGCTCGTGGAACAGTTGCGCACCCTGGTGCAACCCTATCAGGAAACCGGACGCCATGTGGTCGTTGCGCCCAATGACCCAACCTGGACGCTGAGCGGCGCCGTTAAACCCCATGCCGATATGGGCGCCCCCATTGCCGTCGTGGCCTGGCGCAAATTACTCAAACTCGATGCGGTTGATGCAGAAAAGATTAATCAATTTATTGAAGCGTTTGAGGGGATTGACCATCATGTGCGGTAATAACAGTCCGCAGTCGCTTGGTCGCTTAGTCCGTTAGTCGATCACAAGCTGACCACGGATTGCGGGCTACTGGAATAACTAATAACGCATGTTTTTCCACACCATACATATCGTTCACATAGGCTTGCAGGTGCTTCTGCTGTTCGCTCATGATTGATTTCCCTTTGCTAGTGGGCTTACCGTTTGCCGCATCATGAACGAAGTGACTATAGGGCAGGTTATAGAGGCAGGGGATAGGATAGTGCAGAGCAGCCGTCATGCCCGGTGGCGGGCGCATCCACCGAACATGACGGCTCGTCGCTCACTTATAGGCGCTGTCGATTAGCTGGTTTGGCAAGGACAGGGTGGTGGTTACGGCCCCACAGCCAGATTGACCAGTACAAAAAGCGCCGCGGCCAGCCAAAGGCAGGTGAATAAGATGCGACGCCAGCTTCTTGGTGCTCTAGGCGGCTGGGTGGCGAGTTGTTGGTTGCGTCGCTCCAGAAAGATCAAGAAGAGACCCAACAGTAACCCGACGAAGAGATTGCCGACATGGCTACCCATACTCATCTCGGCATGACGTTGATCACTGTCCTGTTCGCTGAGTAGGATCGGTTGCATGGCTTACTCTCCTTTTCATGATACGCCTTGGACGTTCTTACGCACAATGGCCAACAGAACGTCTTTAGGTCAACAAACTCGATACGTTGCCCTCCTCCCCTATGACTTGTAAACCGAATCAGCGCCCACGTTCAGTATGGCATGGTTTCTTGATCACCACGATGACAAGTAAACGACAAGTGCATGACAAATGTGCGTCAATTCTGACGGGGGCGCCATGATGCAACGCGGGGAGTTGCACCCCCACGCCCTTGCTGTGATATACTCATGGGGTTTAGTAAACAGACAGACCTAACAGATTTTTTAGTACTTCGTTAGGACTCCAGTGGCGACTGTTGTAATCATCGGTTTGAAGGAAGTCGCGACCATGACGCAGATGACTGAATTTGGCCCGGAACATCTAATAACCTACCGGCAAGAGTTGGTCAAGCCCCTCTTTGCCAGGATTCAGGCGCGCGAATCTTGCGCTGTTATCGGCGCAGCCAGCATGGGAAAGTCGCGGCTGCTGCAATTTATCCTGCGCCCCGATGTGCGCGCCCACTATTTGGGCGCGACCCATGGGACGACCTTGGTCGTTTGGGTCGATTGTAATCGCATGGCCTCTTTTTCCGCCTGGGGATTGCATGAATTGCTGCTGACCGGTCTGTTGGAAGCTTGTATTGAACACCCCACGGCCGTTGCCCAGCGCGACACCTTGACCCAGTTGCGCCGTGAGGCGATTGTCGAGCGCAACAAGTTGCTGGCCCAACGCAATGTCGAGCTGGCGCTCCAAATCTTCTGCCAGGAATTAAAGCTTCAGGTCTGTTTTATTCTCGATGAATTTGACGAAGCCTATCGCACCGTCTCGCCCCGTGCCCTGGCCAGCTTGCGGGCGTTGCGCGACCGGCATAAGTACCAAGTTCATTATGTTCTGCTCTTGCGCCACCACCCCTTGTATTTACGCAATCCCGAGGATTGTGAAGGTTTTTATGAACTCTTCTCCCGTTCGCTCCTGGGCATCCATCCCTATAGCCATAGCGACGCTCATGCCGTGATCGAGCAGATCCTGACGCGGCGCAAACATGAAACGGCCGCTTTGGCAGAGGCGACCCGTTCACAGTTGGTGATGCTGAGTGGCGGACATCCGGGGTTGTTGGTTGCCCTGGTGGATCTATGGCTCACGGAAGGAAGGTTGCCGAGTGAAGGCAGCGGGCAAGCCAAAGTGCAGGAAGAGTGTCGCAAGCTGTGGGAAGGCTTGCGCCGGGAAGAGCGCGAGACGTTGCATTATATTGCGCAAGGGGTTGAAACGGATTTCCGTCAACGGGAGTCGTTGTTGCTCAAGGGAATTATTCGGGAAACCCAACCCGGCCAGAGTGACTTCTTCTCCCCTCTCTTTGCCGGCTATGCCACCCAACAAGCGCCGGCGGTCGAGCAGGGGCTGCGCATCGATCCGCAAACCGGCGCCGTTTGGGTCGATGGCCGCATTGTCGAGGCGCTGACACCGCGCGAATTTGACCTGCTGGTCTGTCTGGCCGAAGAGCCGGGCAGGCTCTATGAAACGGAGACGATTCTCACCAGTCTCTACCCGCAGGGTGAGCATCTCAACGTCGATAGCGGCTATGTGGCAGCGCTGGTGCGGCGTGTACGCGCCAAGATTGAGCGTGATCCCGGCAATCCCCAATATCTCTTGAATGTGCGGGGGCGCGGCTATCGTTTGGTTCTGCTGCCGGAGTAACAGACACGGATTCAGGGGGCGCGGATTTTTAAGCAGATCAAAAATCCGCGCCCCCTGAATCCGCATCCGTCAACACTTCCAACAGCGCGACCGTCAACTGTTTTGTCTCCAACTGGGCCAGTTCATTCTCCAACACCGGCCCCACACACGCTGGACAGCCATGCCGACATGAACAGCCCCGCACCAACGCCAGTGCCGCCGCTAACAACTCCTCATGCAATTCAAACAACCGCGCACTAAACCCCAATCCCGCCGTAATCCGTTCGTAGAGGTAGATGGTTGGTTGGTTGGTACGTGACTCGTGACTCGTGATGCGTGATGCGTGATCAACCTCTGCTGCCTTGTCACCTTGTCTCGTGTCTCCTGTCTCGTGTCTCCTGTCTCCTGTCTCCCCGATTCCTTCACTCCGCACCACATGCACCCCCAGATCCTGCGGATCACACATGAGATGGAGCGGGGCGATGTTGGTGAGGGCATAGGCCAGGCCATCGAGACCGGTGCGGGTGCGCACGCCACTTTCCAGCCGGCGGTGACAGGTGCGGCAGACCAGGACGAGATTTTCCAGCCGGTTGGCTTCCCGGTAATGTTCATTGAAACCGGCGACATAGCCAAAGGTGCGGAAAGGGACAAGGTGGTGGACATCATGCTGTCGGCCCGGCGGTTCATGGCTGCCACACTGGGTGCAGCGGTAATGGTCACGGGTGCGCACCCGTTGGCGCTGCTCCTGCCAGTTGGGGCCATAGTCGTTGAGCGAATCAAACCACTGACCCTGTTGAGCGAGCCGCTGTTGGGTGGCCGGCAACAGGCTGAACCAGTAGCCGCTGGTTTCTAAAAGCTGGGGTTCATAGTCGAGCGGGAAGACGCCCAGGTTTTCATGAGTGAAGCGCTTGATGCGGCGAAAACCGACCACCTGGCTGCTAACCTGCAAGTCGCCATAGGCCACCATCGCCCCGGATGCGGAACGTACTTCGGCGGCCTGCAACACCTGGATCTCAGTTTCGGTTGTCACCTCGGTGTAATAGTCGACCTGAACCGGGGTAACGGTCGCCAGGTTGTTGGCAAGATCGAGCCGATCCACCCGATAGCTCTGCCCTTCCTGCAAATAGATCGCACCGTTATAAAGCAACAAGGGTGCGCTGGCGTGGTCGATCTGGCCGATGATGCGGGTGGCGCTCGGTTCGTCAACATCACCTCTGGCCGGCGGGGCATTTTCAAAGATCACATCCAGCCCTTCAATGCCGACACCCCGCCCTCCAAGTGCATCTCTACCGCCTTCCTGCACCTGAACCGCTACTGTATCGCTGCCGGCATTGCGCAGGCTGATTTGGCGCGCCGGGTAACTTTCCCCGCTCCAAAAGAAGCGACCCTGATGCAGGCGCACCTCGCCACCTTCTGCCAACAACTGAAGGGCGTCAACCGCAATCGGCGACGCGCCAAAGCCATCGTCAGGGCCAAAGGGCAATTCAAAGGCGGCGCAGCGCAGTTGATCGACCAGCAGCATGAGATTATCGGGGTTGACCAGCGCATGTTCCGGCGACCGCTCAAAGAGAAAATCCGGGTGCTGGATCACATATTGATCAAGAACGCCACCCGTCGCCACCAGAATCGCCAGCGCGCCCTCACTCGTCCGCCCGGCGCGCCCCATCTGTTGCCGGACGCTGGCGATGGTGCCGGGGTAGCCGCACAGTACCGCCGCCTGCAATCCGCCAATGTCAATCCCCAGTTCCAGCGCATTGGTCGCCACCACCCCCCGCACCTCCCCGCTGCGCAACCCTGCCTCAATCGCCCGTCGCGCGGTGGGAAGGTAGCCGCCCCGGTAGCCCCTTATAGCAGATTTTAGATTGTCGTCGGCAACCGTGTCACCTTGCCACCTGGTCACCCGGTCATGTAGATAGCTTAGGAGTACTTCAGTCGTCAACCGCGAGCGACCGAAAAGGATTGTTTGTAGACCGGCGCGCAGGCAGCGCGTCGCCAGTTCCTGGGCTTCAAGAATGGCACTGCGCCGTAGCCCCCGTTCGGCGTCATAGAGAGGCGGGTTGTAGAGAATGATCTGTTTTTCACCGCTGGGCGCGCCGTTGTCGTTGACCAGGACGACCGGCTGTTCGATCAACCGTTCCGCCAGTTGTTGGGGGTTGGCAATAGTGGCGCTGGCGCCGATAAATTGGGGCCGGCTGCCATAAAAGGCGCAGATGCGTTGCAAGCGGCGCAACACATTGGCCACATGGCTGCCAAAGACGCCGCGATAGGTATGCAACTCGTCCAGCACCACATAGCGCAGATTGGTAAAAAAGTCTTCCCAGTTGGTGTGATAGGGCAGGATGCCGGTGTGCAACATGTCGGGGTTGCTGAGGAGCAGGCGGCTTTGGCGACGAGTACGGGCGCGTGTGGCGGCGGGGGTGTCGCCATCATACGAAGAGATTGAGAGACTTCGTCGTGAGCGCTCAGTCGAACGATTGAGAGATTGTGACAGTTCATGTTGCCAGGCCGTTAGTTCGGCGAGTTGGTCGTGGGCCAGCGCCTTGGTCGGAAAGAGGTAGAGGGCGCGGGCGGTTGGGTCGGTAAGCAGGCTGTGTAAGACCGGCAGATTGTAGCAGAGCGTTTTGCCGCTGGCGGTAGGGGTGACGACGACGACATGTTGGCCGGCCAGCGCCTGTTCGACGGCCTGTGCTTGATGGGTGTAAAGCTGTGCAATCCCCCGTTGAGTCAATGTTTCCTGTAAAACTGGATGGAGCGCGGCTGGAAAGGGTGCATAGCGAGCTGGCCGCGCCGGCAGGGTGCGCCAGGCCATAACGTTGCTCATAAAACCAACGTCGGCGCGTAGATCAGCAAGCAGTTCCGGCAGGGCCATAGGAATAAGGAATGGAGAATGGACAACGGTTAATGCTTAATGGCTGGCGGCGTAGATAACGACCTGGGCGACCCATTTAACCTGGCGGAGGGCGTCATCGGCTTCAGTGGGGACGATCAGGCGGATGAGTCCTTGCGCACGGGTGAGCGGCTGACCATTCAGCGTGTGCGCCAGGAGTGATGGCCGCTCTTTTGCTTCTTGGCGCAGATCGGCGGCCGTTAGTCGTGTGCCGAAACCATCGCTACTAATGACATCGATCTGTTGCCAATCGGCATTTTCCCCCAGAACCTGCGCTAAAAAATCCTGCAAACGCACGCCGGCAAAGGTAAACGGCCCCGATGTACCGTGGCCGGTGCTGACAATATAACAATCAGCCACCGTTGTGGTCGGCAGTTGTTGCAGCTCGGCCACATCCCAACTGGATACATTGCCGTCGGGCAACTGCACCGTAAAGCGTGTTGCCGCCGCAGGCGGCGCCGGATTCGGCTCATGGGCGTGACCATGCACCCAGGCCGGTTCTTGTGAATCAAAGTGTCGATGAGGCGTCATAAGCGGCTAGTAGACTCAATCTCTGAATCTCTCAATCTCTGTATCTCTCATCAATAGAGATACAGAGATTGAGAGATTCAGAGATTATTCAATCCGGTTCCAAGCTAAAGGTAAGAGGGTAGCCGTCGGCACGGGCTTGGGTGCGGGCAATGCCGATCAACTTTTCCGCTTCCGGTCGCGGGCGGATCATCACAATGGCGACCCCTTGTTCATGCGCTGTTTCCGCTACATGTTCCGCCAACTCCTGGGATAGCATAAAGATTCGTTTCAACACACGAATGACATAGTCAAAGGGTGTGACATCATCATTGTGAATCAAAATACGATAGAGCGGCTCAGTACGGACATCGTCGTCGTCACGGACAACGGGTTCGAGTAAAGTATCAGCTAGCGCCATCAGGTCACCTATCGGGAAAAAAGAGCACAATCGAACAACTAGTACACGACGGCGTAAATAAACCCATAGTTGCCAGTGAGACAGTGAGACAGTGAGACAGTGAGACAGTGAGACAGTGACTGACTTACTGTCCTACTCGAGTGGCGGGTGACCGATGACTGATTGCTCGCTACCCGCCACTCACCACCCGCCACGTATTGACCACACCTTGCACTCATGTTACAATCGACGACGGAAAATTTGATGCAGCAACAACAAGACAGTTTATGAACCTTTCACGATTGCCCGACGACCGCCAGCCGTCGGCGGATGCGCCGGGAAACCCGCCGACGCTACGGCTGACGGTGGTGATACCAACGTATAACGAAGCGGACAACTTGCCCGCCATGGCGGCGGCGCTCTTTGCGTTGCCCATTCCCTTGTTGCAACTGCTGATTGTCGATGACAATTCACCCGATGGCACAGGGCAGGTGGCCGATCAGTTAGCCCAAGACTATAACCTGCCGGATGGGACAGGGCGACAACGCGTGCGCGTAATCCATCGCACCGGCAAGGGCGGTCTCGGTACGGCCTACGTTGCCGGCATGACACAGGCGCTGGCCGACGGCGCCGATTATGTTGTGCAGATGGACGCCGATTTCAGCCACTCGCCCGACTATATTCCCCAGATGTTGGGCGTGATGCTGGCGACCAACGCGGATGTGATCATCGGCAGTCGCTATGTTCCCGGCGGCACGCTGGATGAAGGCTGGGAGTGGGGGCGTCGCCTGTTGAGCTGGTGGGCCAACTATTATGTACGCCTGATTCTCGGCTTGCGCATCCGCGATATGACCGCCGGCTTCAAACTCTGGAAACGGCAGGCGTTGCTCGACCTGGGCTTGGAGACTGTGCGCAGCAACGGCTATAGCTTTCAAGTGGAGATGGCTTACTTGTGCGAAAAGCTGGGCTACCGGCTGATTGAAATTCCCATTCACTTTGAAGATCGCCGCATTGGCCAGAGCAAACTCGACATCCCGGTCAAGTTGGAATCGGCCTGGCGCACTTGGCAGATTCGTTGGCGTTATCAACATCTGGCGCGCCGCCCCAACCAACGCCCAACCACTGAGCGGCAGACCGATGGCTCTCGACCCACCGAAGGGACAACATTGTCAAATTCCCCCACGCCGATTCCCAATCCGCAATCCCAACTGCCATGAAACGACTTCTTTCCTTACGCAGCGACTTGCTGGCGGTCGGCGCGTTGCTTTTCCTTGCGTTACTCTGGTTTGCCCCCGTCCTCTTTCCACCGCTCACAGGCGCTACGCTCTTGCCCTATGACAACCTCTATAGCTTTGAGCCGTGGCGTTCGCTGCAACCGGGGTTGGTGCCCCACAACAACCTGCTCAGCGATCTTGTGCTGCAAAACGCCGTCTGGAAACTCCATATTCGGCAGACGCTGGCCGCCGGTGAGTTGCCTTTGTGGAATCCGCAGATTTTTACCGGTCTGCCCTTTCTCGCCGCCGGTCAGGCCAGCACTTTTTACCCGCTGAATCTGCTCTTCTACATCTTGCCGCTGGAAGTGGCCTACGGCTGGTTCACAGCGTTGCAGATTGCCCTGGCCGGCATCAATATGTACATCCTGGGACGGGTGCTCCGTTTACAACCATTGCCGGCGCTCTTGAGCGGTGTGGTCTTTATGTTTAGTGGTTTTCTCATTGTCAGCGTGGTCTTCACCATGTTTATCGCCGCTGTGGTCTGGCTCCCCCTGCTGCTGGCAATTGTCGAACTGATCATTCGCAAACAAGAAGAAAAGGGCAACACCAGCTTCCACCCCATCCCCTATGTCGCCGCCGGCATAGCCGTCATCGCGCTCATTGTCCTGGCCGGCCATCCTGAACTCATTTACTACACCGCCCTCGTCACCGGCGCTTATGCGCTTGTCCGGCTGCTCGTGGCTTGGCGACGACTAGCCCGCGGCCAATCACGCAACACGCAACACGCAACACGCATCCTCAAACTCGCCGCCTGGCTCCTAACCATTGCCGTCCTTGGCATCGCTGCCGGCGGGGTGCAACTGCTGCCTTTGCTCGAACTAGTGCCGCTCAACTTCCGTGAAGGCTCGGCCACCTTGCAACAGGTGCTGGACTGGGCCTGGCCGACCCGCCATGTACTGACCTTCTTCCTGCCCGATGTCTTCGGCAACCCCAGTCACCACGCCTGGTTTGACATTTGGCAGCGGCAATGGTACCCCGCCACGACAAACGCCCTGGGCGAACCGGTCGATACGATCTTTTGGGGTATCAAAAATTATGTCGAAGGCGGCAATTATGTGGGGATTGCCACGTGGGTGCTGGCTACCATAGCGATTTTAGATTTTGGCTTTTGGATTTTAGATTCTCGTGGTAACCGGGTTGGCAGATCAATCCAAAATCTAAAATCTAAAATCCAAAATGTCCATCGGATCTTCTTTGCCGGCCTGGCCCTAGTCTCCCTGCTCTTTGCCTTTGGGACGCCACTTTATGGAGTTTTGTTTTACGGTTTGCCGGGGTGGAGCCAGTTGCATAGCCCCTTCCGCTGGGTCTTTCCCTTTACGCTCAGTATGGCGTTGTTGGCCGGGATAGGGTTGCAACGGTTACTAGAGATTGAGAGATTTAGAGATTTAGAGATTGATCGGCTTGGCCGAATCTCTAGATCTCTCAATCTCTCAATCTCTCTCCTGACGCTACTGGCCGGCCTGGGCGTATTAGCACTTATCGGCGTTAGCCTCTTCCTGCCAGCACCGTTCATTGCGTTCGCCCAACGCATCATCGACGGCAGCGACCTGGCCCGCATGGCCTTTACCGATGGGCGCATGTTCTGGAGCTACCAAGCTATCAACTTACTCAAGTTTGGCTTGTTTGCCGTGGGGAGCGGCTGGCTAGTTAGTTGGTTGGTTGGTTGGCACGGCAGAAAGACAGAAAGACAGGAAGACAAGAAGACAAGAAGAGCATTACCCAATTACCTTGTCACCTTGGCGCTGATTGCCTTAGTTGCGCTCGACCTCTACGCTGCGCACGGTCGCTTCAACCCGGCCAGTGATCCAGCCCTGTCGCCGCTAAATCCCGCCAACATTCCCCCCGTCGTCAAGTTTATTAATGAACGTGAAGGCATCGACACGCAACACGCAACACGTAACACGCATCACGCATCACCCTGGCGCTTCACCACCTTCAACCTTCCCGGCGAGAAGACCTTTAACGCCAACGTCGGCATGTATTATGGTTGGCAGGACATTCGCGGCTATGATTCGATCATCCCCCGCCAATATGTCGAATTGATGGATCGGGTGGCGCCGCAGGCGAATGAACTGCTCTACAACCGCATTGCGCCGCTCTATAGCAACAGCAGCGGCGATGTCTATGGCGTTCTCGATAATCCGTTGTTGGATCTGCTCAATGTCAAATATGTGCTGACCCAACATTACCTGCCCAACCCGACTTGGCGGGAGATCTATCGCGACCCGGCCATTGCCGTCTATGAAAATCAGGAACTCTTGCCGCGCACCTTCCTTGTGCCGGCAGCCGGCGTTGTCCCGGCTGCCGAGCAACCGTTGCTGGAAGCCGACCTGCGACAAGTTGTTTTTTTGGACAGAACACCAACGGCTGATCACGCCTTGACGCCGGCCAGCCCTCAGGTCAAGGAAGCGCGCATCAGTCGTTACACGGCAGATGAAGTCTTTATTGATGTCAACCTGAGTGATCGCGGCTGGCTGCTGTTGAACGATGCCTATTTCCCCGGCTGGAAAGCCTACTTGCGCCCCTTTGGCGGCGATGAAAGCGCCGAAGAAGAACTGCCCCTCTATCAAGCCAATGGCGCCTTTCGCGCCGTCTATCTGCCGGAGGCGGGACAGTGGACCGTGCGCTTTGTTTACTCACCCATGAGTTTCAAGCTGGGTCTCTATATGAGCTTTCTGGCGTTCATGGCGACGTTGTTGCTCTGTGGCTACTGGGCTTGGGGTCGCTTCTATCGCCCTGAAACCAGCGTGGGGGAAGTGCGCACCGTCGCCAAAAATTCGCTGGTGCCGATGGCGCTCAGTCTGGGTAACAAGGCGATTGATTTTGCCTTTGCCATGCTCTATGTCCGCCTGCTGGGGCCAAGCGGCACCGGGGAGTATGCTTTTGTCGTCGCCGTCTACGGCATCTTTGAGATCATCAGCCGCTATGGGTTGGGGACGTTGTTGACGCGTGATGTCTCCGCCGACAAAAATCAGTCCAGCCGCTACCTGACCAATGTCATCGCGCTGCGCACCCTCTTGTGGCTGATTAGCTTGCCGTTGCTGGCGCTGGTGATCTGGCTCTACCGTTCCGTGGATCAGCTAAGCTTCCTCGGCTGGTACAGCGGTGAATTGACGCCGATTGGCACACAGGAAGTGCAAGCGCTGCTGATCTTCGCCGCCTCGATGCTCTTTGCCAACTGGGCCGATGCCTTGAGCAGCACCTTTATGGCCTTTGAAAAGATGGAATATCCGGCGGGGCTGGCTAATGCGGTGGCGTTGCTCAAAGTGACACTGGGGGCGCTGGTGTTGTTGCTGGGCTGGGGCTACGTCGGGCTGGCGGCGGTGAGTTTGCTGATGAATCTGCTGCAGGTGCTCTGGCTCTATCGTCTGCTGCGTCGCACCCTCTTCCAGCCCGAATGGCGCTGGGATTGGGGGTTGCAACGCTGGATGATGCAGACCAGCGGCCCGCTCATGATCAACCACCTCTTGGCGACCATCTTCTGGCGCATCGACCTCTGGTTGTTGCTGCCGCTGGCCGGCGCCGCCAGTGTCGGGCTATATAGCGTGGGCCTAAAGTACTTGGATGGCCTCAACATCATCCCCAGCATCTTTACCATGGCGATCTTCCCGCTCATGAGCCGCTATGCCCGCAGCGAGGACGGCAACCTCTTACGCGCCTACGTGTTGAGCCTGCGGCTGTTGGTGATCGTCTGTCTACCCATTGCGCTGGCGACGACCTTCCTGTCCCGTGATCTGGTTTATTTCCTTGGCGGCGCACAGTATCTCCACATTCCTGAAACTTTCCGCTTCTTCGGCTGGGCACTCCCCTACACCGGCGGTTCGGATCTGGCGCTCAGTGTGATTATCTGGAGCATCCCGATTGGCTTTGTCAACAGTGTCACGCAATATGTTCTGATCGCCGTCAACCAGCAGCGTTACTTGACCAAGGCGTTTCTCATCGGCGTGCTCTTCAATGTCGTCGGCAACCTGCTGATCATCCCCGGTTTTGGCTATGTCGGTGCGGCGATTGTAACGATCCTCAGCGAGTTTAGCCTGCTCTTTCCCTTCTACTACAGTGTCAAACGCCATGTGGGTGTCGTGCCGTGGCTTTCGATCTATGGCGGACCGGCTATGGCAGGCGGCGTGATGGGCCTGGTGACTTACGCCATCAACAGTTTGGGTATCAACATCTGGGGCAGCGTCGCGGTTGGGATGGTTGTCTATCTGTTTGCCCTCCTCTTCACCGGCGTTCTGCAACATGAAGATATGCACGTCATCGGCAAAGCGCTGCCGCTCGAACGCTGGCGTCACCGATTGCCGGGCGCTTCTGCGCCCACCTTGAAATAGAGCCGGCCCTTGCGCCGTTGGTTGCTGAACAAAACAAAAGCTGTTATAATGGAAGCGCCACTTACTCTTGGTGAGTGACCTGGCGCAGTCAGTGTCTGCCTTTGCTTTCGTCCTCGTTGTCCTACCGCTACAACGCCACTTATGTACCCGTCGCGTAATCGCCGACCCGTCGGCCGGCTTTGGAAAGAAGGAGCAGAAGATGGCTATTGTGACAATTTCCAGAGAACTTGGTGCAGAAGGAACGCGGATTGCCGAGGCGCTTGCCCAAGCCCTCGGCGCACTTTGCGTTGACAAACAGGTATTGGCCGAGCTGGCTCGTCAGGCAGGGTTGTCTGTCGAAATGATTGTTCATCCTGAGGAACGGCTACGGGCGCGCCCCAATCTTGTCAGCGAGGAAATGAAAGCCCTGTTTGCCAAGTCGCAGAGCCGCGGCGCCGCCGACCTGGACCGTGACGTCCAGCAGATGATAACAGCCTTTCAGTTGTTAGCAAAGCGTGGGAATATGGTCTTTGTTGGTCGTGGCGGCCAGATCGCTTTGCGCGATCATCCCCATGCCCTGCATGTTCACCTCTATGCGCCCGTGGAAGTGCGCGCCCGTCGCATCCAAGCGCGGCGGTCGCTGCCGACACTGGACGCCGCCAGGCAGCTCGTACAGGAGGCGGATGAGCAACGCCGTCAGTGGTATCGCCAACTCTTTCAGGGGACCGATTGGAAAAAACCGTACCTGTATCATCTCATGATCGATACTCATCGACTTACTGTGGATCTGATCGTGGCGTTGATTGTCCAAGTTGTTCAAGCAGATGTCGTTGCGCCGCAATAATTTTTGCCGATATTACACAGTCCTCAGGCTAACGCAAGAAAAACGCGCAAATTGTGTAAGTTATCTTCCTGAATCACAGGCGTCCGCGGAATTAAGTGTTAATGGTTGATAATTGATGATTTTTGCAGTTGGGTTAGGAGGCAATCTATGCAACGAGCGAGAAACCCAATGCCCGATTTGGACGCCCCGGTGATCGCCAAAGAGCGCATCCACACCGTTGGCCAGCATGAGCGGTTAACGATTGCGGTCGCCACCGACGGTTCAACGCACACACAACAAGCGGTGATTGTCGCTGGCCATCTGGCGCGCGTCCTGTCCGCCACCTTGAAAGTATTGGTGACGGCCCGTCTGCGCAGCGGCGCCGCCTATGCGCAAAAGCTCATGCAGGTAACCCAGGCGCTTGTTCATGATCTGGAGCCGCAGCCGGAGTTGATCCCTTTGGTGGGGCCGACCGATGAAGTCATCGGCAATTATGTAGAGGCGCACGCCTTTGATTTGCTCGTCATGGGGGCATTCCAAGATCGTGGCGCCGGTTCAGCCGCGGCTATCGGTGCAATGGCGCATCATCTATTGCGCTATGTCTCCACATCGGTCCTCGTGGTCAAACGTCCTACCTTGCACAAATTGCTGGCCTGTATTGCGAGCGATGATGCGCCCATTGTCGATCTGGCGCTCCGTTGGACGCAAGCCCTTGGCGCTAAACTGCAATTCTTACATGTCCTCATCCCTGAAAGTGAACCGCCGTTGCAGTGGTCTGTTACCAGAAATATGCCCCTGAATGAAATTCTAGCGCGCGGCATCTATCTGCAGCGCCCCAAGCATCTGGGTACGGCGCTGTTGCTGGATGATCTGTTACAACAGCCCACCCCGGTAGCCCACTTTCTACAAGAGACGATTGACAAAGTGGAAGCGGCTGGTTTTGATCGCCATGTTTTGGGCATCCAGCAGGGCAAGCTTACAGAGACCATTTTCGCTGTCGAAAAAGCGCAAACACCCGATCTGGTGATCATCGGCCGCCATTCCGACCCGGCGCATTTCGTCGGCAGCGCGGCCGATTATGTCAGTTCATTTGCGCCCCATTCCGTGCTTGTTGTCCATGAAGGGAGATAACAGATGGTAGGCGCTTAGAAGGCCACTGCCCCTTGCGGACGCTCCTGGTTTTGCGGGAAACAGGGCGCCCGCAAGAGGTCGCCCCTACGGGAAGGAATTTTATTCTTTGGCATGGCCTCAAATGTTGTTTAGGACTTTCACGTCGCATTAAAAACCGCAAAAATAATCTTTTCGGCAAAATTTTATTCCAGTTTTCATTTATGTAAACAACAATGTCCCCAAAAAGCGCCGATAAAGGCTTGATCAAACCCGTTCAAGCTGCTATAATAAAAGCAACCCAAGGGATTAACACAAAGAGTTATCAATCATGAATCGTATTTACCTGAGTCTGTGACCCAGGTGTTCAACGTAGAAGCACTTTGCTTTTGATAAACGTGGCTGGTTAATCCTGCGGAAGCAAAGGAGTTCCGAGAAATTAAAAATAGCCTCATTCGGCAAGATCAATAAGTGCACAAAGATCAATAAGTGTAGGATTACTTTCTGCGCAAATAGAAAGGAGTCGTTACCGCAAAGAATGAGGTGAAGGTAAGGTTACTTGGAACCCAACACAACGACATAACAAAAGGGATTTATCCTGACAAGCAGGGTAAATCCCTTTTGTTTTATGAGATCAGACCGTTATGCCGCTTCGTTGCGCAGGTAGGCTTCCGCCTGTTCCACTAATTTCCGACTGCCGATAAAGAGCGGCACCCGTTGATGCAACCCCGTTGGCTCAATATCTAAAATCGACTGATACCCATCCGAGGCATAGCCGCCGGCTTGTTCCGCTAGAAAGGCGAGGGGCGCGGCTTCATAGAGCAGACGCAATTTGCCTTTGGCCTTGGCGCCCTTGCCTTCAGCGGGGTAGTAGAAGACGCCGCCGGCTAGGAGGTTGCGGTGGAAGTCCGCCACCAATGAGCCGATGTAGCGCAACGAGAGCGCCATGCCTTCGCTGTTTTCGCCTTGCAACCAGCGGGTATATTGCTGCACCTCCGGCGACCAGCGCGGTTCATAGCCCTGGTTGACGCTATAATATTTGGGCTTTTCCGGGATGCGAATGTTGGGATGCGAGAGCAGAAACTCACCAACGCGCGGGTCGAGGGTAAAGCCGTGGACACCCTGGCCGGTCGAGTAGACCATCATGGTGCTGGAGCCGTAGATAATATAGCCAGCGGCCACCAGATCGCGGCCCTTTTGCAGACAATCTTCCAACGTGCCGGGGCCGTCCGCCGATTTGCGCCGGTGAATGGCAAAGATGGTACCGACACTCACGTTATAATCAATGTTGGAGGAGCCATCCAGCGGATCATAGAGGAGAACATACTTGCCGGTTTTGTGATGGTCGGGGATAGGGATGATCTCTTCTTCTTCTTCCGAGGCCATCACCGCCAGGCGCCCGGTGTGGTCGTTCATGCGGTAGATCGTGCGTTCGGCAAAGACATCGAGCTTTTGCACGGCATCGCCATGGACATTTTCCTCGTCGGTGCTACCCAAGATTTCAGCTAGGCCGGCGCGGGTGGTATGGCTGGCGATGATCTTGGCGGAAAGCGCCAAGTCATAGAGCAGATTGGTTAACGTGCCGGTTGCCTCCGGAAAGTCACTCTGTTGCTCCAAAACATACCGTTCAATCGTCACAATCTTGTTGGAAAAAGAGCGTCCAATGTCCATCGCGATCCCCTTTCTGTCATTGAACTGGGCGGACACACCATGTTGATATGAAGTTGTTATACGACTTGCAATGCTGTGAAAACGTAACCCTGGCGCCGTGCAAGAAGCCCGGCGCTTGCCAAGGGCAACTTACAGCGTATCATATCATGTTGCAAATGAGTTGCGCAGGTCTGTTTGCTGACAATGCGATAACAGTTAGGGAGACTTTACGACTAATCATGAACAACCACTTCCGTCCCTACCGAGGCCCATTCGTAGAGCGCCTTGGCTTCCGCCACGCGCATGTTGACACAGCCGTGGCTGACCGGCGTGCCAAAGTTGTTGTGCCAGTAGGCGCCGTGGATGGCATAGCCGCGGAAGAAGTACATAGTATAAGGCACATTCGGCGTGTCATAGCCGGGGCCGATCATACGTTCCAGGTCCAACTTGGTGCGAATTTTATACGTGCCGCGGACCGTCGGGTACTCAGTGCGGCCGCTGCTGATGCTGGTGCGCAGAACGGCAGTCTCCCCTTGCCAGGCGATGAGGGTCTGGTCGCTAATATCCACTTCGATCCAGCGCCGGCCATCCGGTACACCCTGGCCCAAGGGCGCGGTGAGTTCGGGGTTGAGGACGCCGGGCTGATCGGTTGGCTGATCACCCGGTTCATCCGGGTTCGGGAGCGGATCGGGGGCGTTGGGGTTATCAATCGTGATCGACGTAAAGTATTCGTCGTAGTTCAGGTTGCTATGGACGACACGCAGCCGCAACCGGTGCTGTCCATTGGGATAGCGGGTTGTGTCCAGCGTTGCCAGTAGACCAGCCTCCGCTTGCCGTTTTTCACCAACGGCCAAAAAGGTGGCCTGCTTTTCATCACCGTTGATCAGCAGATCCAATTGCCATTTGCGGAAGGTGGTATGTTCAGCAATGCCGGTCACTGCGACCTGCCCTTGCAGCGCGGCATCGGCGGCCGGCGTCACCAGGCCGTTAGCGCTGGCAGCACGCAGCGGTTGTGGTGCGGCCCCCAACGCCGCAAAGACGAAGGCCAGCAGTAAAAGAGCGGATAATCTTCGCACAGATTGATACACAGCACAATCTCCATTCCAGTTTGCCCGTGGATCGTGGCGTGATGATCAGTACATTGCACGGTAAAGGTTGTTGATAGTAAAAACAGACCTGCCCTAGCGGATACGCAAGGCAACTGCCTTACGTATCAATCATTTGTCGCTATCTTGCCAAAGGCTTGCGCCATTCGTCGGGAGCGCTTCTTCCAAAAAGAAGAACTTTGTTCGGAGCTTTTTGGTTCATGACAAGAGGATACAACAAAATAAAGCATTTGACCAGTGACAAACGTTGTACTGACGATCAGCGCTGGGCGTGCGTTGCACTGGTCAAACGAAGACGCTGCCAAGCAAAGATCGGTGACCAGTGCAACGCACGCCCTATGCCCCGGATCAGTGATCCGGGGCAAGTCCTTTACGCTGTGCGCCTATAGGAAAAAACAACGGACAGGTCTGACGGTAAGCTGGTGGAAGAAGATGAACAGAACGGGGTGCAACGTAGAAGAGAGCGACGACCAGCGACCGGTTATTCGATCCGTATGATCTTAAAGGTAATCTCGCCGCCGGGTGTGTTGGCAACCACCTTGGCGCCCACCTTCCGGCCCATCAACGCTTTGCCGATGGGGCTTTCATTGCTGATGCGCCCATTTAACGGATCGGCTTCCAACGAACCGACAATGGTGTAGGTTTCATCAAAATTGGTGCCAGCTTCGCGCACAATGACCGTGCGTCCCATGGAAACGATATTCGTGGCGGCTTCCCCTTCTTTGATGATCTGCACCCGCTTCAAAATGTTCTCCAACTCGCGGATACGCCCTTCCAGAAAGCCTTGCGCCGTCTTGGCTTCATCATAGCCGGCGTTCTCGCTCAAATCGCCTTCCTTGATCGCCTCGGAAATCATCTTCGCGATCTCTGGTCGTCGGGTTGTCGTCAGATATTCCAATTCTTCTTTTACTTTTTGCAGACCATCTTCGGTCAGGTAGACAGGTTGCTCGTTGCTCATTCTCTTCTCTCAATAACTACTCGGGATCTAGAAAGGTGGCGCTTTCCTAAATCAACACAACTTCCCTAAACTACTGTTTTGTGCCCTCAGTTATGCTCGGTAGTAAAGGCTTTAGCCTTCGGGGCGCCGGGAAGACTAATGAACATTAGGTAAATAAACCGGTAATCGTAGGTGCGGTTTGTAACCGCACTTGCTCCCTGGGAACCGTGCGGTTACAAACCGCACCTCTCCCATCAGTCTTTACTACCGAGCATAACTTCCGTAACAAAGTACGATAACGCTACCGGTAGCCGCCAGTGGCAGTCAGCAGTAGCACATTGCATTTTTGCCAAACGACAATTTGTTCTTCCTGCACAAAGACAATATCATGGTTTGCATGAAACAGTCAGCAATGTCGCCACCAGATAGTCTGTTCATCAACCGGATCAATCAGCGAGGCCCAGGGAAGACCCAAAACTGCAAATATAACAGTAGTCTTTGTGCAGTAACAGAAGCGCGGTATTGCGATTTAAACGTTTTTAGCACTGGATTTGTTTCGAACCAAAGGCCCAAAAAGAGCAAACTATAACTGTAAAAACAGTGCGTAGGGCTAGAGAATACAAAACACCGCCCAAAAGGCGGTGACCCGACAGCATCCTACCGGTAGAAAAAACCGATAAAACAATCTATAAGCCGACTGATAAAGCTTGCGGCAACATTTGTTTCGTTATTATACATCACTTCCTGCAATCTGTAAAATTAAGAGGATTCAGGATAGTCACATCAATCACCTTAGCATAATAAAGTTGGACTTGAGGGAAACGATGCAAAGTTCTTTACCAGATTATACGGATAAACTACTGGCCCAACGCGCCCAGCGCGCCCAACAACTTCTCGCCGACCACAGTTGGTTGACCTTGGCCGGGCTGTTTTGGTTAGAAGAAGGGGTCAATTGCTTGGGCGCTGATCCCAACCACCCGGTCGTACTGAACGCTTCTGGTCTTCCCGCCGCCGCTGGTGTGATCGAATTGCACCAGGGCATGTTGCGCCTACGGGTTGCGCCCGGCGTCACCATGACGCACCAGGGGCAGGCCGTGACGGAGTTGCTCCTGCGTGACGATATGAGCGGCGCCGCCGACTATATCACCATCGGCCCGCTCACCTTCCTGGTGATCAAACGGGGCGATCGTTATGCTGTTCGGCTTTATGACATCACCAACCCGGCGCGCCAACGTTTTCCCGGCTTATCCTGGTATCCCATCGACCCGGCGCTCTGCATGGAAGCGTACTATGAACCTTATGACTCGCCCCGCACTCTCGCCATTGTCACCGGACATGGGGACATCACGCCTTCGGTCAATCCGGGCGCCGTCTACTTTACCGTGGCCGGTCACGAATGCCGTTTGGAAGCCGAAGAGCGGGGCGACAAATGCTTCTTCAACTTCCGTGATCTCACCAACCGCGACACCACCTACCCGGCCGGTCGCTTCTTGTATACTGACGCTCCCGTAAGTGGAAAAGTTACGCTCGATTTCAACCAAGCCACCAATCCCTATTGCGCCTACACCCCCTACGCCACTTGTCCTCTGCCACCGGCGGGGAACAGTTTGCCGGTGCGGATTGAAGCGGGGGAGAAGCGGTATGAAGGGTGATAAGAAGACGGGAAGACAAGAAGAGCAAACGCGCGCCTGAGGGGAGCGCGTAATCGCACTTGTTCATGGGAGCCAGTGCGGTTTGTAACGCATCGGCATGGATAAGGACGTTGCATCGGAAAACCTGGAATACCCGCCTGTCACCCTGAAAGGGTCTCTTGCGCTCAATAGGCGCGAGACCCTTTCAGGGTGACAGGCGGCCCCAAGGTTTCCTTGAAAACCCTTGGATCTATGCTGATACAGTGCAAAACGCACCTAAAATTACCGAAACAATTAGGCAACCTTCGTTGCGCCCAGAGTTAACCTTCCGCTGTTGCTTCGGGGGCGGCGGCGAGACGTAAAAGAGCGCCGTAGGCGGCGTCACGCACCTCGGGGTCTTGGTCGGTTTGCATGACTTGGGCCACCTTAGCGAAAACTTTGTCATTGCGGTAGAGCGGTTCCAGTTGGCCGAGAATGGTGGCAGCCTGTTTGCGCACCGCTGGGCCAGATTGAGGCAGATGATACCAGGGCTGAGTGGCGTAGTCCAGTGCTTCAAGTGCAGTCTCAATCGCCAGTTGACTTAATTCAACGTCGCAGTCATTGATCAACAATCCCGCCATATCTAATCGTTTGAGCCAACTTTCCTCACCACGCTCATCATGAAGCAGGGCGAGCAGCTGAGGCATGAGATCTGTCGGTGGGCCATCAGGCAGGTTTAACAAAACTAGTGTTGCACCGCAACGTACGGGCCAAGCCGGACTATCTAGCAGTGAGACAACTTTAAATAATACATCTGGTTTTTCTGGTATACGAACAGCAATATACTTTGCTAGCCAAGCGCGAAATTGACGAATACATTTCTGGTCATCTTCCGGCCTATCAGGCAAAGTTTCATATGCGACCCCAAGCCAGTTAATAAGTTCGTATAGTTCTAAATTCTCATCAATGCCATTATTCAGCAAAACTTGAAGTGCCTTTTGTTTCACGATACCATAATTATCGCCTCGAAATCGACTAGTGATCGCGTCTCGTACAGTAGCATCAGTACCAACTGCATCGGCTAATGCCAGTATGGCTGCCTGTCGTACATCAAAATCATCATCATTAAGCATAGTGACGATTGCATCACGCACTGTATTATCAGTGTTGACCAAGCCTGTTAGCGCCTGCACTGCGGCTTGGCGTACTTGCCAGCCATGATCATGAAGCTTAGCAAAGATAACGTCACGCATGTTACCATCAATTGAGATCATATAAGCTAAAGCTTGTACGGCGGCTTGCCGCACACTAGCATCATCATCATTGAGCTTAATGACAACTACATTGCGTATAGCATCATCAGTGCTGACCAAGTCTGTTAGAGCCTGCACCGCCGCTTGCCGTACTTGCCAGTGACGATCGTCTAGCCTAGTAATGATGGCATTATGCACGACGTCATCGCTCTTAACCAAGTTTGCCAAGACTTGTACAGATGCTCCACGTATAAACTCGTTGATACTATCATTATTAAGTATGGCAAGGATTGTATCACGCACAGTAGTATTAGTGTTGACTGTACCGGCCAAGGCTAGCACAGCTGTTTTTCGTACCTGCCAATCCCGATCATTCAATCTGGTAAGGATAATATTATGTACGGTGTCATTATTGTCAACCAAACTAGTTAGGGCCTCTACAACGGCTTTCCGTATCCGCCAGTCACTATCATCTAATTTAGCCATGAAAGCATCAAACACACGGGTATCACTTTGAAGCAAACATGTCAATGCTTGTATCGCCGCTTGCCGTGCGAACGTGTTATTGGCGTCAAGCATAATAAGGATGGCGTCACGTACAGAGGAATCGGTACTAATAACCCCTGTTAATGCCTGTATTGCCGCTTGTTGGACACTAAAATTACTATCGTCGAGCATGGTGAGGATAGCATCGCGTACAGAAGCATCAGTATTGACTAATTGCCCAAGAATAGTTATTGTTTCTGCTTGCTTATGCCATGTATTACCTAGCAGGTGATTAGTGATCGTTTGATAAGCGTTGTCATCAATACTACCCAAACTTTTTAGTGCCTGAACAGATGCATGCCTTACAAATCCAAGCGGATCATTATCTTCGTCCAACATAGCAAGTATGGTATTATATAAAATTGTATTGTTACTAACTAAACCCTTTAGCCCATTTACGACCGCAGCTCGTACCACACCATAATGATCATCGTCGTCGTTGAGCATGTTGAGCATAGTGCCGCGTATGAACATGTCGCTTTGGCTCAAAACCGCTAAAGCTTCCACTGCCGCAGCCCGCACGACCCCATAATGATCATCATCGTCGTTGAGCAAATTGAGAATGGCGTCACGTACAAGTATGTCGCTTTGAGTCAAGCTTGCCAAGGCCTGTACTGCAGCCTGACGTACCTCATAAGCGCTATCTGCAAGTTTAGTAAGAATTTCATCACGCACGAAGGGATCGCTTTGAACCAAAACTGCTAACGTCTGCACCACTTCACAGCGTACTTCAGAATTTTCATCGCTGAACATATTGAAAATGGCGTCACGTACAATAGGGTCATTTTTGACCAAACTCGCCAAAGCCGCCACTGCCGTTTGTCGTACTGACCAGTTACTGGCATTAAGTTTGTCAACGATGGTATTACGTATAGGTGCATTAATGTCTAATAATCCAATCAACGCTTGCATTGCAGTTCGCCGTATTGCCCCTGCACGATCGTCAAGTACGGTGAGAATAGCATCACATATAGCAGGATCATGGATAACCAAGCCTGCCAAAGCTTGTACTACCGCTTGCCGCACTAACCAGTCATTGTCATTGAGTTTGATGCTGATAGCTTTTCTTAATGCAAAGCCCTTCTCTTCTGTAAAAAATGGTTTAGTATTTCTAATAATTGATAGTTGCAAATTTGTGTCGGCTAAACTGTTGAGGAGCAGCTTTTCTGCCTGATTTTGTCCAAGTCGTGCTAAATGCGCTAATCCATTGATAGCAAAAGCTTGGATCGTAGGGTTAGGGTCTGTATGTAGGGCGGCCAGTTGTTCATAGAGGATTTGATAGAGCGACTGGTTAATTCCCACATCATCAGCCATAGCGGCGGCAGCAAGAAAGAGATCGCGATGAAGCAATTCTTCATGATCATTATGGGCGTTGACAATGCGTTGTATCAGATCCGTAACTAGATCGCGCCGCTGTTCGATCACGCCCAACTGACCTGCACAGAGCAGGATTGGCTCGCGCCAACGGGGCAGGTGGAGGCGTGGTTGGAGGACCGCCCAGCGTTGCTCGGCATCCATGCGCGCCAATGCGCGACCAGCAAAATACTCCTGAAAGGTAAGATGGAGAAAACCAAAGGCGTCCCGCCCCCGCTCGCCCAATAAGCCAGCAAAGTGACGCATATCAGTGAGAAAGGCTTCGGCATCTTTGCGCGCCTGGATGAGCATCTTTTCCGTCACTTGGCTAGGAGTATGACCATCATAATGTAGGCAAATATCAACCAGGGCGCGCTCCAGATCAATACGGCGGGCAGTACCACTAGGTCGATGCATTTGTAGCCAGAGCGCTAGATCCATCAAGTGGGCAATAGCACGATGAGGGTCAAAGCGGCTAGGACTCTGTTGGCGTGCGCCACGACTGCGCTCTTGTTCTCGGTTGTCGATTAAAGTACGAGTGTAACGCTCATAAAGTTCAATACGTCGGTCAGGCAATTTTCCCACTTGCCGACGCAGCAACGCCAACATAGTAAGCAAGAGTGGGTTGGCTGCTAATTGTTCCACACTGGGGTTGCTACGTACATCGTCGAGCAATGCGGCTTCTTCGGTGGCGGCCTGTTGCAAGGCGGTTGGTGTCTCGCGACCAGCCGCCCACACCTCGTAGGCGCGACACCACTGATGGGCAAAGGTTTCAATTTCGGGTCGGCCAAAGTCAAGAACGGTGACATGGGGCAGATCGCCCGGTAAGCGCGCCTCGCGATAACCGACAACGCGACTAGTAACGACAAAGCGGTTGCCCCGCCCTTGCCAACGTTGGATCAGTGTCCCTGCCTGTTCGGCCACAAACTGGCGCGTTGCCGTTTCTAATACTTCGTCCAGCCCATCGAAGAGTAAGAGCGCCTGACCCTGTTCCAGTGCAGCCCGAAAGAGTGGTGCCAAACTGGGCAGATTGCGCCACTTTTCGTAGTAAATCGCCAGAAACTCCCCCAGCGGTATCGCCTGTGCTGTCCGCCGTAGATGGTCATCATAAGCGGCCAACGGCACAAAAATGGGCAGTGTTTTTTCTAAGAGCCTCATCGTCTTGATCTGCTGGCGTTCACCAGCATAGATCAGAGCTAGATAGTGCAACAAGGTACTCTTGCCGGAACCAGGGTCGCCCAAAATCACCAGCCCTCGCTGGCGTGGATCAGCGACCATCTCGCCAATCGAGCGGCGTTGGAAGCGGTTACCTTCCTCGCGCTGGCGTCGGGCATCAGATCGCCACCGCTCCAACCGTAGCACATCGAGCCGGGCGACAATCTCCTGTTGGGCCAACTCACCCCGTTCACCCGCCTCTAACAAGAGTCGTCGTTCCTCAGCGCTATAGGTATCCGCCGCTTCAGGAATATCAGCCACTGCTTTCAATTCCACATAAACATCAGCTAGATTAAGAGACAAGGCTGTGCCAGAGGGAGTGATGCCCCGAAAGGTCAACTTTTCAAAGCGATCAATTAGGCTCTGGCGATAGTGACGTTCTATCACAACGAGTTCGTCATGCGTCAGCCCCGGTTGCGCCGCAATCAGGTGATCTCGAATCTCGGTGAGCAGTTGTTGCACCTGGGCAAAATCATTCGTGATTTCAACGCGCGCATGATCCCCAATCGCCACGCCATAAGCGCGTTCGCCTAATTCGACATCATAGAAATCGCCCAAATCGGCACGACTGAGTAGCTGCCGGATCTGCTCATAGAAGCGTTGGAGATCAGGGACGGCTTGCGGACGATTCTCGCGTAAGACGACCAACATCTCCCGCAACAGTAGATTAGTCTCATCATGACCATCAGCCACACGGGCAGCCACCAGGTTAAGCCATTCCAACTGGCCCAGACTGCGCCGCCCCAAACTATTTTGGCGCGCCACCAGTCGTTCCAGTGCGCCCATTGTATCAGCCATCTGACGCAACAATCCGATCTGTAGCGATCCTTCCAGCACACTTTCCGTGGCAGCAACTGCATAAAATTCGCCTACGATCGCCTGGATCAAACCGTCAAAATCATCGTCGCCCAAGTGGGCTACATCTAGCCCGGCTGCTTCAAACTCGTCACGCAGCAGTTCCATGTCAAAAGTCGCGTCGGCGCTAGGGGTCAACAAGGTGCGAAACTCAGTTAACACCGCCGGGTTGAGCAGCCAGGCGCCAAAGCGCGCCCAGAGGTCGGCGTAGTCGGGATGCGCCTGTTGCCAGTCAGCAATCACTGCTGTAATCGCTGCCCCAGCGGCACGTTCCAACGCCTGTTCGGTCTCTGGCTTGGCAAAGCGTTCGCGCAGCCGCCGACCGCCACTGCGCAGAAGTGAATCGACAAAATTGCCGATCAAGCCGCCGGTGGCGTCTGTCGCTGCCGAAAAGAGAAAATCGCGTAATTCTGGTGAAAGTTGATTCCAAATGTCCATGAGTGGCGAGGGTTGAAGGTTGAATGTATTATGACTTTCGATTTATTTAACTTTACCATAGCCCCAACCTGTTGTCAATGGTCAGCGAAAGTTGGAAGCTGCCAATTTTTCCGACTTTACCAGATGCTCAATTTCCTGTATGATCATCACATTACCCAATTTATTCGGGCTATGCGCAAGCGTAATCAATGACAGCGAATTCAGACAACACCCTCAATCACCTTGTCACCCTGTCATCGCTTGCGCCGGCCCTCTACCAACAAAGGAATCAACCAATGCGCAAGAGCAAAATGCTCGCCAAGTTTCGGAGTGGCCGCTTTGCCCGTGTTTGTGGGCTAGGTCATGTGTTGCCCTTCTTTGTCCGTTATGCCGCCCATCACAAGTTTGATGGCATCTGGTTTGATCTGGAACATCGGGCCATGGACCCACGCGAGGTGCAGCAGATCATCACCCTCTGTCACTACAATGATATCGACTGTATGGTGCGCCCGCCCACGCGCGAACTGACCCTGCTCTACCGCTACCTGGAAGATGGCGCCACCGGCTTTCTCATGCCCCTGGTCTCGACGCCGGAAGTCGCCCAGTCAATTGTCCAGGCGACCAAATATCCGCCCATCGGCAACCGCGGCATGGATGGCGCCGGGCTGGATGGCGACTACGGCATCGGCGTCTGGTACGAAGGCAACAGCTACAACGCCGACGCCAACCGCGAAACCTTTGTCATCACCCAAGTCGAGACGCTGCAAGCCGTCGCCAACGCTGAAGAAATCGCCTCCATCGAAGGCGTTGATGGCCTCTTCCTCGGCCCCGCTGATCTCAGCCTGCGCATTGCCAATGCCCCTGCCGGCACGAACATGACCATGGACAAAGCCATTGACATTGTCGCCGCCGCAGCCCAAAAGCACGGCAAAATCTGGGGCATTACTGCCGGCTCGCCGGAGCAGATCAAACGCTACCGCAGTATGGGTGCGCAGATCGTCCCCTGGGGCGGCGACTTTGCGTTGATGAATGTCCTCAAACAGTGCAGCGCCGATTTGGATGGTGTGCTGGGCGAAGAATAAAGGTGGGAGATTGAGAGATTAAGAGATTATACCAATTGAATCTCGCAATCTCCCTCATAAATCCACAGACAATAACATGAGGCTGGCATGAGCAAGACAAAACGGGTGGCGATTGGCGCGATCTTTACCGAGTGCAATCACCTGGGCGGGGTGCCGATTGATCGGAGTTGGTTTGAGCGCTACGAGTTGGTGCGCGGGGAGGCGATTCTGCGGATCGACAATAGCGTGGTCGGCGGGATGTTACAGGTATTGCGTGCTGCGGGGGTTGCGATCGCGCCGCTACTTTGGGCCAGCACTTGCCCCGGCGGGCCATTGACCGCGGACTGTTACGCCCAACTAAAAACCGAATTGCTGGATCGTTTGCGGCAAGCGCTGCCGGTCGATGGCGTGCTACTCCCCTTGCATGGCGCCGCTGCCGCCGAAGGCATCGGTGATCTGGAAGGCGATCTCATCACCGCCGTGCGCGCCATCGTCGGGCCGGACGTGCCGATTGTGGCGACGCTGGATCTCCATGCCCACATCAGCGCGGCGATGGTGCGCGATGCCGATGCGCTGGTGGCGTGGGAAACTTATCCTCATGCTGATAGCTATACAACCGGACAACGGGGGGCGCGCCTGTTGGTCGATACGTTGGCGGGACGTTGCCGACCGACAATGGCGGCGGCCAAAGTACCGGTCATCACCGGCGCGATTCACGGCTCGACCCACGGCGATGACCCCTTTGCCCGCCTCATGCGGCAAGCCAAGGCGCACGAAGGGCAAAACGGCGTCCTCTCCACCAGCGTGATTCTCGTTCAACCCTTTCTCGATGTGGCCGACATGGGCAGCGGCGCCATTGTAGTCACCGACAACGACCAGGACGGCGCCGTCAAGCTGGCGAATGAACTGGCTGAAGCTTACTGGGCCATGCGTTTTGAATTAGAACCCAAAACCTGGACGCCGGACGCGGCGATTGCTGCGGGCATGATGGTCGCCGGCGGTCCGGTCATCCTGGTGGAAACGGCTGATTGTTGCGGCGGCGGGGCGGCAGGTGATAGCATTGCCACCCTGGCCGCCCTCCTGCGCACCGAGCGCCAGGAACGCTCCTTTGTGCCGGTGGTTGATCCGGCGGCGGCTGCCGCTTGTCATGCTGCCGGCATTGGTGCGGCAGTAACTTGCACCCTGGGCCATCAGCTTGATCCACGCTGGGGCCAACCGATCACCGTGACGGGCCGTGTGGCAACGCTCACCGATGGCCGTTTCCGCTACCAGGGCGGGATCTACGACGGCGTCGAAGGCAACCTGGGGCAAACCGCTGTGCTGACAATTGGCGGGATTCAAGTACTGATCACCACCTATGGCACCTACGACTGGCGGGACGAACAATACCGCAGCGTCGGTCTCGACCCGGCGACGGCCAAATTTGTCGTTGCCAAAAACCCAATGAACTACCGACTGGCCTACGGCCCCATCGCCAAAGCCATCTTTATTCTCGACACCCCTGGTCCCACGCCGCCGACCATCCGTCACGCCCACTTCACCCAGTTGCAGCGGCCCTATTTCCCGCTCGACGCCGAAATCCCCAGCCTGCACCCCACCATCTTAACCTAGCCAAGAAGAAGGTGACTCGTATAACGTCACCCTCTTCCCATCTTCTACCTTCTCAGTGCATCCCTAACGTCCCCAACTGTTTGATCCGGCGCTCCACCCGACGGAAAATGAAATAGCCGCCGGGTACAGTAATCGCCATAAAGAGCAACAAAATGGCAATTTCATAGGGAATCGGTAGGAGGGTGCGGCTGCCGATCAACAGCCCGCGCACTACATCAAAGCCATAGGTCAGCGGCAGCGCCAAGGCAATCGGCAGGAGGAAATAGGGCAGCGCCTGCACCGGAAACTGGCTACCGGAGAAGATCGAAACCAGAAAGTCGCAGACATCCACCAACATGTTGGCATCGCGCATGAGCAGCACCACCGCGGCAAAGGCGAAGCCAAAGCCATAGAGCGCCAGCAGCAACGGCAGCACCACCATCAACGCCTGCCACAAATTGCCATTAATCGTGAAGCCAAAGAGCCACCAGCCCAAGGCCAAAATGCCGATATTGGTAATGGTGGTCGTGATCAGGTTACTGATCGTCTGGCCGACCAGGAAGGCAAAGCGGGGCACCGGCGTTAACCAGTTGCTTTCCATCACCCCTTCGTCCATCTCCCGCTTCAAAGCGAAGCCGATACCCCAGAAGACCGAACCGATATAACTGGCGAGCACTGACCCGATCAGGATAAAGGACATGTAGTCGCCAGTGCCGGTGTAGCCCGCAAAGCCGGCATTGACCCCATCCGTTTGAAAACTGCGCCCCATAAAGTAAATCGGCGTCAGCCACATCAACGGCTGCACCGTACCAAAGATGGCATTGAGTGGATAGCGGATAAAATGCAACCAATTCTTCCAGGCAATGGCCCCCACCGCCCGCAGTTGTGAACGCCAGGTGATTTGGGTGATTAGGTGATTGGTCATTGTTGCCTCCTAGTAGTAGGTCAGTAGGTCAGTAAGTCAGTGAGTCAGTAAGTCAGTAGGTCAGTGACTGTCTTACTGTCTTACTGCCGCCTGGTCATATTAATACCGCGCCAGCGACCCCGTCCGGCGCGCCCGTCGTTCGGTAAATTGGAAGAGCCAATAGCCGATGGCTGACAAACTTACAGCAAACAACGCCAGGATGATCAGATCGTTGCGTAGATCCAGCAAAGTCGCCCCGCTGAGGGTGACGGCGCGAATGGCATGAACCGCATAGGTCAGCGGTAGGTAGGCCGCCACCGTCTGCATCCACTCCGGCATTACGGCCAACGGGTAGGAAACCCCGGAGAAGATCATAAAGATGCCGCGCACCAAAAAGACCATCGTGTGGGCTTCTTGCATCCGCAGGACGAGACTGCCAAAGATGATGCCGATGCCATATATCGAGGGGATGACCAACAGCATGATGAGCAGTACCAGCCACACATTGCTCCCCACCAACCAGTTGCCCAGCAGCAGCCCATATTCGATGACGGCAATTGTCATAAAGACCAGCGAGATCAACAACTTGGTCATGCTCGGCCCCAGCAGGATCGAGTAGCGCCAGACCGGGCAGAGCCAGTTCGACTCCAAGGTGCCGCGCATCTGCTCGCCACGCAACTGAAAGCCGACATCCCAGAGCGTTATATTGAGCCACATGTACATGGTCAAGCCGACCACAATATAGGCAATATAATCGGTCGTGCCGGCCAGGGCGGCAAAGGCGGGCAGCGACGCCTGATCCGGCCCGCTCAACGCCCGCGCCGAAAAGATCGACGCCAACGGAAAGATGATCGGCCAGACAATAAAGCCAAAGACCCAGGTGGGATAGCGTCGAAAGATCGTCCACTCCTTGCGCGCCATCATGCCCAGAGCGCGCAACTCGGAGAGAACCGAGCGTTGCACCAGTGTTGCCGTTGTTGTATTCATGCTTGTCTCCTATTTTTATAAGAACTCTGAAACGATTATAATAATTTTCTCAGAGTTCTTTTCGTCTGCTAACAATATACTAGCGAGAACGTTATGCCCGACTTTATTGATCGTCAAACCGAGATTGACCTGCTGAACAGCCTGTTACGCCGCCGGGGCGGGCAATTTGTCGCCGTGTATGGCCGTCGTCGGGTCGGCAAAACGACCTTGCTCCGCCACTGGGTTGAACAGACCAACCTGCCCTATATCTACTGGGTGGCCCGCCGCGAGAGTGCTGAAGCCGAACGGTACAGTCTTGCTCGCGCCTTCTGGCGAGCGCAGGGGCGTGCAGAACCACCCCGCTTTGCTTCCTGGGAAGCGCTCTTTGAAGAGATGGCGGCGCTGTTGAACGGGCAACCCATGCTCCTCATCTTTGATGAATTTCCCTATGCCGTCGAATCGGACGCCGCTTTGCCCTCGCATCTCCAGGCAGCCTGGGATCATCTGCTAAAGACACAACCGGTCACGCTGGTGCTGGCCGGTTCCCACATCGGGATGATGGTTGACCTTTTTCAATACCAGGCTCCACTGCATGGCCGCTTTACGGCCCAATTGCACGTTGGCCCGTTGCCCTTTGCGGCGCTAACTGATTTTTTCCCGAACTACCCCGCCGCAGACCGGGTGGCAACCTATGCGATCCTGGGTGGCGTTCCCGGCTATTTGGAACGCTTTGATCCGGCGCAATCCTTGAACACCAACGTTTATCAACACCTCTTCCAATCAGTTGGCATGTTTCGCAGCGAACCGACCGTACAAATCAGCGATCTAGTACGCGAACCCAGACATTACGAAGCGGCCTTACGTGCTATCGCCACGGGCCATCACACCGTCTCTGACATTGCCAAGGCAACTGGTCTTTCGACCTCTAACCTGCCGGCCTATCTCAAAAGCTTGATCGACCTGGGGATGATCGAGCGTCGTTTACCGGCTACCGTTCCCCCCAATCAACGGCGCAAAAGCAAACGGGGGCGCTACCACCTGCGCGATGCCTACTTGCGCTTTTACTTCCGTTTCATCGAGCCAAATCTCGAAATGATCGAATTTGGTCAAGCTACCCTCCTCTGGGAGCGCATCAGTGAGCAATTCAACGCCTTTGTTGGCGTCACCGCTTGGGAAGAACTCTGCCGAGAATGGCTTCTATTGCAAGCCAACGCCGGCAAACTCCCCTTTGCCGTCGAGTTGGTCGGTAGCCACTGGGCGGCAGATGCGCAAATCGACGTACTGGCGATCAACTGGCGTGACAAAGCGATCCTCCTGGGCGAATGTAAGTGGTATACAGCGCCGGTTGGCCCCGCCGTCATTCGTGAATTAGTCGCTAAGACGCCGCTGGTTGTACCAGGGGCTGACTGGCAAGTCACCTATGTCTTTTTTGCCCGCACTGGTTTCACCCCAGAAGCGCGCCAGGAAGCGCAACAATACAACGCCTGGTTGGTTGACCTCGCTACAGTGGATGCTGACTTGCGTCGTGCTTTGCTGTAGAGCATTGAATAGCAAACGCCTCACCTCTCTGCCTCCGTGTTCCTTCTATCCGTATTTAGTCTTTGGGCGACTCAAAACGACTAAACACGGATAGAAGGAACACAGGGATGTTTATCAGTTTGCAGCAAAATTTCGTTGTCGATTATGGTCGCAGCCACGGCGGTGTTCCACCCGGCTGGATCGCCGTCGTTCGCACATCTTTCAAGAATGGGAACGGCTGATCGGGGCGTACCCAATTGTCGCCGTCAAAGGTGCGCCAGTCAGCGCCCCAGACATCGGCGCGCAGCGGCAAGTCATCGGGGGTGACGGCCAGGCGCATGAGCGGAGGCACTGGTGCGCGGCTGGTCCATTCGCGCTGGTAGACAAAGGTGTCAGGCGGCAGGATGTAGATCATGCCGTTGCGCCAGGGGTTGCGCCGCAGGCCGTTGACGCCGATGGCGAGCTTGTAGTAGCGTCGGTCAAAGCCTTGGTCTTCTTGTTCCGCCAGTTGCCCATCCACGGTCAGGTCAAAAAAGCCATTGTGTTGCCCAAAGGCGCGCCGGCCATCGATCACCGCAAAGTAGATCGGGCGCACATAATCACGGTCGGCATAGATGCCGCTGACATTGCCGTGGTCGGAAGCGTCAATGCCATAGCGTATGGGTTTCAACACGTCAATATCCGCCTTGCCGGAGCCATGAATGAGACAGCCTTTCTGTTCAACTACATAGCGCAAGAAATGATGTTTTGGATACGGCAGGCTATATTCCACCGCGCTCCCTTTGCCCTGCGCCAGGGTTGCTTGGTAGAGCGCTTCAAAAGCGGCACACTGCGCGTCATCCAATGCCACCGGCACTTGGTGGTAAAAATGGCGGGTGGTTGGCGTCAACGGTGGCGCCTGCGTCTGGTCAAGGAGCGCTTGCGCCGCCGGTGTGGTGATTAACTTGAGGGCGTAAGCGGCGTGGCTACGGACTAAATCATCCTCTTCAGCCAACGCTGTCCTGAGCGCCGGGAGGGCAGCTTCACCCACTTTTGCCAACGCTTCAGCAGCAATGGGGCCGATGTCGTTGGTGTGTAGGGCTGTCACCAGCGCGGGGATGGCCGCCACTGCTTGCGCCCCGACTAAGGCCAGCGCATAGGCAGCATTGCGGCGGACGTTGAAATCAGGATCACCGAGTGCCTGGCTCAACAGCGGCACAGCCTGGCGCGCCGGGTCAGGTAATCGCGCTACATTGCGCACCGCCATAAAGAGGCGATCCAGCCACCCAAACGCCTGAATCGGTTGATACAGGCCAGCCGGCGCTCCCATTTCACCCAAGATGCGCACGGCAAAGGCGCGCAACCACCAATCAGCGCTCTGGGTCGCATCAACCAGAACCGGCAACGTCTCCGTCACCGGCTCACCCATAACGGCCAGCGCATAGGCCGCCTCGACCCGCACCAACTCCACCTCGTTTTCATTACGGATGAGCGCCGACAGCGCCGGGACGGCAGCCTTCGCCGCCACGCCAATTTCCCCCAACGCACAAGCCGCACCCCAGCGCAGTTCCGGTGTTTTTGCCTGCAACGTGTTGATTAACGCTGGGACAATTTCATTCATCGGCTCACGAATCTTTGCCAGCAGCGCCGTCATCAACACCCGCCGGTCGCCAAACCAATGTTGCTCATTTTCCCGCTGCACCGGCATTGACAAGGCGGCCAGCAACGCCGGTACAGCCGCCTGAGCCGCGTCGCCGATTTCGCCCAGAAAATCGAGCGCATCGGTCGCCGCCTGTTCCTGATCGCCTTGTATGGCCGCAATCGCTAACGGCAGCAGTTGATCGAGCCGGCTGGGGTCGATCTGGTAGAGCGTATGGGCCGCAGCCATGCGCACTTGGGGATTATCGGCAGTCAGCGCCATCTCCAAGGCAGGAATGGCCGGCGCACCCAGCTTTGCTAACGCTTTGCCGGCATGAAAGAGCCGCACCGAAGGGCTGTCATGGGCAAAGCCTTCAATGACGGCTGGGATGCCGGCGGCGTCCCCTTGTTTCACCAGGTCAAGACCAGCGTTAAAACGCACCGCTGGGTCATCGCTGGCGAGTGCAGCATGAGCAGCGCCGGTTAAGGTCGTCATAATGTTATCTCTCCGAAGAATATCTTGACAAGAATAGCAAGAACCGCTTTGCGCCCTTTGCGGTTTCTATTGACTGTTCGCTCAAGCAGGAGCAATCATCTCCTTCTGCTCAAAGCGATGATCCTCCAAATTCCGTAACGACGGCACCCACAAGAAAAGGCCGCCGATCACCAGCAGTCCAACCGCGCCGATGAGGAACCAGATCTGTACGCCAAAGGCATCAGCCACCGGCCCGGCCAGCAGCAAGCCCAGCGGCGTCATGCCTTGCGACATGGTATTCAGAACGGTGAAGAAACGCCCCTGCATCTCCGGTGCGACCACCGATTGCATAATCGCCATAAAGGGGCCATTAGCAATCGGGTTCAGGACGCCAAAGACGGCCATGCCGGCCACGGCCATCCAGTAGCCATCGGTCGGGGCAACGGCGATCAGCAGCGCACCAATCGACATGCCGGCAATGCCCGTCACTGCGGTGTAGACACGCCGTTTGAAGCCGCCCCAAACGCTCAACAAAACCCCGCCGACAATAAAGCCGATCCCTAGCGTAGTGTTGAGGGTGGCGAATTGCAGGGCGTTGCCGTTGAAGTGGTTGGTGACGAGGACGGGCAACAGCGAAAAGGCCGGATTCAACAGAAAATTGAGAAAGGAACTCAAACAAAGCCCCAAAAACAGCCCCGGCCAGTGCCAAATATAGCGCAACCCGGTGCGCAGATCGCTGACAATCGAAAGTTGGGTGCTGGTCGCCGTCGCCGCCGGCTGGGGGATGGTAATGATAAAGACCAGGGCAATGGCGATCACGGCTGTCACCACATCGAGCGCCATCATACCGGGCAGCCCCAGCAGTTCCAACAAAAGCGCTCCCAACGGCGGCGCGACAACCATGTTGACGCCCTGAATCGTCTGGTTCAGCCCAGCCACGCGCGCCAACTGCTCTTGCGGCACCATAAGCGAGAGGGAGGATTGTTCGGCGGCAAAGTGAAAGGTGCCGGCCAGCGCACGCACAGCGGTAATGAGGTAGACATGCCAGATCTGAATCGCATCCGCCCAGAAGAGCACCATAAGCAGCGCCGCACCTACGGCCCCCACGCCATCGGCCACAATGATGATCCAGCGCCGGTTCCAGCGATCCACCAATACCCCGGCCAACGGGCCAAGGATGACGCCAGGTAGTACGGCAAAGAGGGTTGCCGTCGCCAGGACGGTGGCCGACCCGGTGCTTTTGGTCATCCACCAGGTGATGGCAAATTGCGCCAGGTTGCTGCCGATCATCGAGACGGCTTGGGCCGTCCAAAAGGTGAAAAAGCGGCGTTGCCAGGATGGGTTCATGGGTAGAGGCTCCGATGCGTGTTGCGTAATTCGTAATTCGTGAAGCGTGATTCGTGAAGCAAGCACCTTACGAATCACGCTTCACGAATCACGCTTCACGAATCACGTAATTGCTTGCCGGTCAATGAAATAAAGACATCTTCCAGCGTCGGCTGGGCAATCTGCATGTGGCGGATTTGGCCGGACTTGGCGCCGATGGTGGTGATCAGATGCGGCAGGATGCCACGGCTGTCGGTGGTGTGCAGGGCCAGCGACCAGGCGCTATCGGTGCCGAGATAGCGGGTGGCGACATTTTCGACCGTGGGCAACGCGGTCAGTTGCTCGGTCAAGCAAGGATCAAAGTTGGCGACTTCCAGTTGCATGATGTCAAGCTGGTTGATCGAGCTTTTGAGCGCGGTCGGCGTGTCCAGCGCGATGATCTTGCCCTGGTCGATGATGCCGATACGGTCGGAAAGCTGGTCGGCCTCCTCCATGTAATGGGTGGTGAGCAGGATGGTGTGACCGTCGCGCTTCAATTCGAGAATCAATTCGCGCAGGTTGCGGGCGGCTTGTGGGTCAAGGCCAATCGTCGGTTCATCGAGCAGCAAAACCGGCGGTTTGGCGAGCAGCGCTTTGGCAATGGCGATGCGCTGTTTCATACCGCTGGAATAGCGCTCCACTAGTTCATCGGCGCGCTTGGTCAGGTCAAAGCGGGCGAGCAGTTCATCAATCCGCGCTTTCGCCAGCGTCGGCGGCACATGGTAGAGCGCGGCAAAATAGGCCAGATTCTCCCGCCCGGTGAGCTTCCAGTAGATGCTCCGTTCACCGGTCAACACCGCGCCCAGATGTTGCCGCACCAGATCGGCCTGCTTCACCACATCATAACCGCAGACCGTCGCCCTGCCGCTGGTCGGTTCCAACAGGGTGCAGAGCATCTTGATCGTGGTGGTCTTGCCGGCGCCATTGGGGCCGAGCAGGCCAAAGATTTCCCCCTGGCGGATGGCAAAGTTGACTTCAGCAACGGCGACAAACTCTTCCACCGTTTTGCCGGACGGCAGCCACTTGCGCCAGGCGGGGGTGCCCTCCTTCACTTTGGTGCGTTGGTAGGTTTTTCTGAGGTCATGGACTTCAATGATATTCGTGTTCATAGTTTCATTATCGCTGTACATAAAGCAAGTCAAGGGTATTCACGCTAAAGGCGGCTTCAAAGGTGGCGTCGCCGCTCACGCTGGCAAAGCCGGTGAGCATGGCAGGGGTTCCGGCGATTTCCACTTCGCGTTCCGGCAAGACGCAGATCCGTGGGTGCTTTTGCCAAAAGGCGCGCCCCTGGGGCAGGCTGAGGGCTAGACCATTCCAGGCCATTGAACCGGAACAGCAGTTACAATGCTCGCACCAGACATAAACGTCTGGTGGAATCTTGCTGATGCCTGGGGGTGAGCCAACACGGATTGGCTGTGGGCGTCCACAATAGGAGCAGGAAACAATGCCCGCATTACTGTTCTTAATGTTGAATGAGTAACCCGCGCGTGGCCGGCGGTAATAAGTCCAAGGCGCGATCCAGCAGGGTGATCAACTCTGCCCGCTCCAACGCCACTTCGAGATCGAAGTCAGCCACCGGTTCAACTTCAACAGCATCGGCTGCCGCGTCGGCGCCCAAAGCGAGCAGGTATTGTGGACGGCGTGCTTGTGTGCGCAGGTGGTGGCGACAGACATTGCGCGCAATCGCTGTGAGCCAGTGAGCAACGCCGGCTGGATCGGTCAATCGATGCTGCTGGCGCCAGGCGACCAATAACGTCTCTTGCGCCAGGTCTTCGGCAGCATGGCTGTCACCGGTCAAATGGCTGCATAGCCTGACTAGGCGCGGCTGTTCCCCAGCGACCAGGCGCTCAAAGGGGATCGGCTCGGCGGTGTGATTGGTCATCATCTCCTCCTTGGATCGTGAATGTTGCGCTGTAGTACTTACCAATGCCCGCCTACGCCAAAAGTTTACACAGTTTTTTGAGTTGGTTGGTTGGTTCGTTGGTTGGTTTCGACAGGCTCAACCAACCAACGAACCAACCAACCAACCAACTGCTCTTTACACCGCCAGATCAACCATGCCATCCCGATAGGTCGCACCTACGAGATTGGCGCCCACCAGACTTTGACCACGCAGGTCGGCGTTGGCGAAATCGGCGCCGCTGAGGTTGGCGCCGGTCAAATCCGCTTCGCCAAAATCGGCATTGCGGAAGTCGCCGCCTTCGAGAACCGCGCCGGTCAGATTAGCGCCGGTAAAGTTGGCATCGGTAAAATCGCCACCGCCGAGATTGGCGCCTTCTAAATTGGCGTTGCTAAAATTGGCGTTACGCAGATTCGCCCCGCCAAAATAAGCGGCGTGGAGATAGGCGTCTTGGAAGTTGGTGCGCGTCAAATCAGCCGCTTCAAAATTGGCGTGTTCCACCGTGGCGCCATCAAAGTTTGTCCCATCAAGGGTGGTCGCGCTGAATCGCGCGTTCATCGCCTGGTGTAGGGGAAATTTTAATTTGCGCTGCGCTTTGGGTTGACTCTGCGGCTCGCCGTGCGTCGCTTCCGCCGTTGGTGTGCGTTCCTGGCGTTGATCATCGGACGTTAGTCGCGGTTCAACCGCTTCCAACAGTTGGGTCGCTTCATCGACCGTAATCTTCCCCTCTTCGAGCAATTTGAGGATGCTGAGGCGATCTTCATTCATCGGATACCTCCTTGGTTCATAACAAGATGACAGAGCTTGTCTTGGAAGGACGGCAGGACTGCGATACGCCCAATTAGCCTGCCACCCATGCCTTAATGCTTGCAACGATCTTGTCCGTGATCTGCTCTTGCGGGCGCCGCCCGTCCAGCACCAGATCGGCCGTTTCGGCCACCCGGAGTTGGCGCTGATAGAACTCATGCAAGCCGTACTTTTCATAAGCCGTCACGAAGCCCAACACGTCATACTTCTCTTTGTCGCGCAAGAGCCGGCGGCAGAGCGAAATGTCAAGCGGAATGTTGATGTGGGCCACAAAGTCGATATACTCAGCCACCGCAGCCCGGTCACGTCCCCACGGCTCCTCGATCACAATATACCGGGCAGCATTGATTTGTTCTCCCGTTACCGGGTGTTGAATCGAATGACCAGCACGAAGTTGCTGCAAGTCAGCGGCCATTTGCGGGATCTGCACCCAGGCATCAGGAACACAACCCTCAGCAATCCATTGCAACACATCAGGGTGCCAGCTGGCAATGGCTGAATAGTCATCATAGAAGAGGGTCGTTGCGTCACCTAAAACCGCTGCTACTGCCTGGACAAGCGTCGTCTTGCCTGCTCCGGCAGGGCCACTGATCGCAATCACCGTGTGTTCGTTTCCCCTATGGATAGGACACCCCCTTTGTTTGTGACAAGTTGATAGGGTGATAAGCTGTCAAGGTGACAAGTTAAGCCACCGATGTTCCGTTTCTGTTGGAGCCAGGAATTGAGTTTGCGCTACGCTCAGCTGAGTTGGTTCCGCCTCTACTTCCTCAGGCACTGGCGCATCACTTGGCTGGTCAGCCGGCGGCGGGGTGGCGGGCGTAGGCGCCTGGCTCGCCGTCTTCAACAATTGGAGCGCCTCATCGCCGCTGATATTGCCATTTTGTAATAACTGCAAAATTTTCTTGCGTCCTTCGTTCATGCGATCCTCCCTAGAGCCAGACAAGAAGACAAGAAGACAGGAAGATGGGAAGACAAGGGGAGCTGTCTGTGCTGGTGGCCGGCGCCATTGCGATCAGGGGACGGCAGCGGCCAGGGTTACATCGCCATTCTGGCTTTGCAGTTTGAGGAGTGCCTCGCCGCCACCACCGATCTGGCCGACAAGCCGGTTACGCGAGCGGGCCGTGATTTGCGTTTGAAAGCTGGTGCGCACCTGGCCGTTCTGGGTGCGAGCGTCGAGTTGACCCTGGTAGTCGGGCGGTAAGGTCAAATGCACCGAGCCGTTGACGGTGGTTGCGGTAATGGGCGCCTGACCTTGCTGCACATCCACCCGAACGTCACCATTCTGGCTGCTAAAATTGCTGGCGGCGGTCAGGGTCAAGCGTTTGGCGTTGACGCCGCCATTGGTGCATTGGGCGCTGGCGGCGCCGCTGATCTCGGCAATGCGGATCTCGCCATTGGTGGACTCAACCTGGACGGCGCCGGTCATGGCCTGGCAAGTAACCGCGCCGTTGGTGCTCCGGCCGTTGATATTGATCTGGCGCGGGCCATGAATAATAAAAGTGACCTCAACTTCGACGTGGCGCGGCGGTTTTGGATAGGTGGGGTAGATGCGCAAGGTATCGGCCTGGGGTTCGACCTGGATCTGCACCTGCGGCATAAACGCGACCGCCGTTGCTTGGTCAGGTGCGCGCACCACCTTGTGGGCCTGAATGGCAATGCCCTTTTCGCCGTCACCACGATAGTCGATAGCGCCGTTGGTGGTTTGCACAGCCACCGTTTGTAGACCGGCGCTGTCAATCTGCCAGGTAGCCTGCTCTTCCACTTTTTCTTTGATGACCAATGACAGTAATCGTCGCAGCCACTCCCCAATCTCGGCCCAGGTTGATGGCGCTTCAGCGGTTGTTTGCGGCGCAGTTGTTTGTACTGGGGCAGTTTGCGCCGGGGGTGCTACTTTCTGGAGCAGGGTGGTGGCCTCTTCGGCTGTGATCTTCCCTTCGTCAAGCATCTGCAATACTTTCATCTGTTCCTGACTCATGCGCTTCCTCCCTTATCATAACGACTGTCACTTGGTTTGCGTCGGTGGCATGGCTACGCCGGTTGTACTTTGTGACCATGAAAACGAGTAAAGGGCATAAAAGCGCCCGCTAGTTGCAAGCCGGCCAGGTTGCTCTCCGCGCCATTAGCAAAGGGCATAAAGGCGCCGTTTAGCACAGCGTCACGCAAATCAGCGTTATAGAGATCGGCAAAGGGCAGGAAGGCGCCGGTCAGGTCGGCATTGCGCAGATCGGCGTTGCGCAAATCGGCGCCCAGTAGAAAGGCGCCGGTCAACTGGGCGCCATCAAGCTTGGCGCCGGCCAAACGGGCGCCGGCCAGAAAGGCGCCTTCAGCATTGTTGATTCTGCCGGTGCTTTCCGGTTCACGTTCGACCCGTACAGTCGCCGCCGCAATGACTGGCGCCGCGGATGCGGCGACAATTGGGTAGCCGGGCGCGCTTTCCGTCACATCGAGCAGACGGGCCGCTTCTTCGACGGTGATTTTGCCTTCTTGCAACATGGCAAGAATTTTCATACGTTCTTCGTTCATGGCGTCTCCTCCTGGGTGATGATTGATGGTTGGTTGGTTCGTTGGTTGAGCTTGTCGAAACCAACGAACCAACCAACCAACCTCTTCCCTACTTCAACTTGGCTAACTGTTCGGCAGCTTCACCGGCGCTGATTTCGCCCCGATCCACCTTTTCCAAGACCTCGCGTCGGCGATTCTTGGCTTCATCTTCCTGCTCGGCTGCCACTTCAAAGCCCAACTCGGCAATCAGATCGTTGAGTTGGCTGCGGATCGCCCAATAGGAAATGCCGAGCGTGCGCTCCATCTCCTTGACATTGCCGCGGCTTTTGACAAAGGCTTCGAGAAACTGGACGCTGGCGGGTGGTAATTTGCAAAAACGACAGGGCTGAAAACGACCGGTGACGACGGTCTCACAATGAGTGCAACTGAGGCGGGTGACTTCAAGTTCACCGCCACAACTGGGACAACGTTCTAAAACTTTGCGCATGGCTGTCTACTCCTTTTGAGAGTAGAATACCAAAGATTTTGCGCAATGTCAATAGGCAATTTTGATATTTTTGACTAAAAATCAAAATTTTAGATAAGAAGAGGAGAAATTTAATAGTTTTGTGGATTTATTCAAAATATTTGATTCAATCAATCAATCAATCAATCACCTATAAGCGTTACCCTCGCCTTGTCGGAAGCCGGCAGCTTCTGGCAAGGTTGCGGCACATTGTTAAATTGGTTTGGGTCAATTACCAGGAACGCGAATCGTTGCGCCACCAATTGCTGGCAGCTTAAAAGCTATACGCAAGCAACGCCAGTTCGGTCGCGTAACCGTAAAAATTCGTTTCTCGCTCATAACGATTCAGCCATTGGGGGGCGGCTACCCTTCCTGGAAGAGGCAACTGCCGTTCTGTATGACAGATTGGTTTCCGCCTCTCCCAGGAAGTAGCCATGCACCCTTGTGCGCCACAGCCAATGAAAACAATAGGGATTTCGCAGATTATACAGATTAATTTGCAATATAAATCTTTAAAATCTGCGAAACCCCTGTTGTTTTCAGGGCAGGGTAGCCTCAGTCTGAATCGTTACCTCACTCAACACATAGCAGATCTACCGCCGCTTCACCCTGAGCGGCGCACCATCGCGCGGGCGCAAAGTAATGGCTGCACGCAGAGCCAGCGGTTCACTCATCACCGGCTGCACCTGCCACTGTTGGGCCAGCGTCGCCAGGATCAGGGTGCCTTCCATCCAAGCAAAGTGTTCGCCGATGCAGACGCGTGAACCCGCGCCAAAGCCAAAGAAACTATACTTGGGCCGCGCCGCCTGCGCCGCCGGCGTCCACCGTTCCGGATCGAAGCGATAGGGGTCGGGGTAGTAGCGGGCGTCATGGTGCATGACCCACGGGCTGAGCATGATGGATGCACCAACAGGAATCGTATAGCCGCCAATGTCGTGATCCGCCAACGCTTGCCGACCGATGATCCAGGCTGGTGGATAGAGCCGTAGCGCCTCGTTAAAGACCATGCGGGTGTAGCACAATGTTTCCAGATCATTGGCTGTCGGCAGGCGCCCCTGCAATACCTGATCGACTTCTGTATACAACTTTGCCGCCGCCGCCGGGTGTTGGGCCAGCAGCCACCAGGCAAAGGTTAGGGCGTTGGCGGTTGTCTCGTGGCCGGCCAGCAGCAGGGTCAGGACTTCGTCACGCACTTGGGTGTCGGTCATCGGCTGCTCATCGTGGCCGGCTTCGTGGGCCGTGAGCAGGAGCGAGAGCAGATCGTTGCCGTCCCTTTGCTTGCGCCGTTCGGCAATCAGGTTGGCGACGATGCGATCCAGTACAGCGCGACTTTGCCGCAGCCGCCGCGTTTCGGGAAAGGGCAGGCGATCCAGCAGCGGCCCGATGGGGGACATGAGTCGCCGGAAGCCGCCGCTAAAGACATCCATCGCTGCACCGACCGCCGACGCTTCATCGGTCAGCGACTGGTTGAAGAGCGTCTCGCCGACAATCACCAGCGTCAGTTTCATCATTTCGCTGTGTATGTCCAGGGTGGCGCCATCCTGCCAATGGTGAGGGGCGGCGGGGTCAGAGAGCAGTGCTGTGTGGTTGACCATGCTTTCGGCATAGGTGGCAATCTGCCGGCGATGAAAGAGTGGTTGGATCAAGCGGCGCTGGTGCAGGTGATAGTCGCCCTCGCTGGTCAACAGCCCGTCGCCCAATACCTGGCGCGCCCGCTGGAGCGCCTGACTCTTACGAAACTTGCGGTCATGGGTCACCAGCACATCTTGGACAAAGTCAGGGTGATTGAGCATATAAATCTGGCGCGGACCGACCTGGACATAGGCAATGTCGCCATAGTTGCGGGCCAGCCGTTCAAAAAAGGTTAAGGGATCGCGTTGCATCTGGAACAAGAGCCGCAAAGGCGGCCAGGTGCGCGGACCGGGAGGGGTTTGGTTGTGGGTCATACAAATACTCCTCTTCAACTGCGTGATGCGTGATTCGTGTTGCGTCGTCGATTGCGAATCACGCATCACTTCCTCCTCTATTATCGCATATTTTCCTCGCTTATTCACCTTTGTGCGCGGGCGGCAAGTAAAGTTGGTGGCCACCAAATTCGGCCAGGCAAGCCGTGTGGGCGGCCTGTTGCGGCGCTTGCAGAGAAGAACGCAGGCTAATAGGGATTAGCTGGCATCATCGCCCAGCCGGTCAGGCTGTGAACGCGTGTTGCGCCCCCTTCACTAAAGAGCTTGACCTGGGCGCTGCCCTGGTTTGATGGATAGATACGACGGAGAACGCTCTGCCGGTCATTGGCAAAGACCTCCACAACCGATTTATCGATCAGGATGCGCAGGTGAAGCAGCTCTGTGCCGTTGAGGTGGAAGGGGCCGGATTCGACCACTTTCAGCCCCATGCCCTGGCTGGACGAGCGTTGCGGGTCGATATAGAGCTTTTGGGCGACCCGGTCATAGCCGATCACGGTCTCTTCACTGCCATCGGGCGCGCAACAGACCTTCACGCCACAGCGGCTGACGCCAAAAGGTTCCAACACCACTTCCAGATCGAGAACATTGCCTTGAATATCATTCACGATCTGTTCGCTATCGGCGGCGACCATGAGCTGGCTGTGGCGGCGTTCATTGTAGCGCAACTGTTTGACCTCTTCCACCGGGCGCATTCGCAGCCGTTTGTCCTCGCCCAGCCAGAGTTCACGCGGTAGACAGAAGACGCCCGACCAACCACTGGCGTTTTTGGTAGCATCATCCCACTGGTCAAAGATCCAGGCCCACATAATCCGGCGACCACGCGGATCGACCATGCTCTCCGGGGCGAAGAGGGTATTGTCCACCCAACTCATCTGCTCGTGCAATTCGGGGTAAAATTGTTCGTTGCGCCACTCGCCCACATAGTAGCGGCACCCTAGTTCGTGGCTGATGCCCATGAGTACCCACTTGTCGCCCAGTTGGAAGAAGTCGGGGCAGGAGACATCCTCGCGCAGGCTGACCCCTTCAATGCCGTGGGCAAAGAGGTCGCCCACGTAAGTCCATTGGTCGAGTTCTTGCGCCTTAAAGATGGCCGGGCGCTTGCCGCCAAAGATGGCGTAATAGGTGTCGCCCTCCAACCAGCCATGTGGGTCCCAGGAAGCATAGGGGAGTTGGGCCGATTCACGCCACGCCTCTTTGCTCTCCACGGGGATGATCGGGTTGCTGGGCAGTTTATGCCAGGTATCAAGCTGGGGATCGGCGCTGGTGGCAATACAGTTGCCCACCTTGACGCCGTGGTAGAGCATGGTCGCCTCGCCCCGTTTGTTGATAAAACAGTTGCCGCTAAAGATGCCCTCTTCCGGGCTGTCGGGGGTGGGGAAGAGGCAGGGCGGATGGTGCCGCCAATGCAGCAGATCCAAACTGGAAACATGCCCCCAGTAATGCACCCCTTGATTCTGGTAGATATACCCCAGGTGATAACGGCCATTCCAGAAAACCGCGCCATTCGGGTCCGCCGGCATGGCATAATCCTCCGGCACGACAAAATGATAGGTCGGGCGATAGGAATCTTTGAGCAGGTGCAGGCGCAGGTTGCGAGCGGCCAGAATCATTTCTTGCGTAATCATAAGTTCCTCTTGCAGTGTTGCGTGATACGTGATTCGTGATTCGTGAAACACACGCAGCACGCAGCACGAATCACGTATCACGTATCACGTTTGCTTATACCACCCCCCGCAGGGTAAGCTGATCGGCGTGATGGCAGGCGACAAAGTGTTGGGGTGCAATCTCGCGCCAGGGCGGTGGTTCATGGCTACATTGGGCGGTGGCATAGCGGCAGCGTGGGTGAAAATAGCAGCCGCCGGGGGGATTGGCCGGGTCGGCGACATCCCCTTCCAACAGGATGCGCTGGCGGCGCGCCCGTGGATCGGGTTTGGGGACAGCCGAAAGCAGCGCTTCGGTATAGGGATGGCGCGGGCTGGAAAAAAGCGCATCGGTCTCCGCCATCTCCACCAGCTTGCCGACATACATGACCGCCACCCGATTGCTGATATGGCGCACCACGCTCAGATCATGGGCGACGAAGAGATAGGTGAGGTGAAATTCGTGCTGCAACTGTTTCAGCAGATTGAGGGTTTGCGCCTGGATCGACACATCCAGCGCCGAGACCGGCTCATCGCAGATGACCAACTGGGGGTTGAGGGCCAGGGCGCGGGCAATGCCGATGCGCTGGCGCTGACCGCCGCTAAAGGCGTGCGGGTAACGACTCATATACTCCGGGCGCAAGCCCACCACCTCCAGCAGCGCGGCGACCCGTTCCTTGAGGGCGCGACCGTGGGCAACGCCATAATTTTGCAGCGGTTCACCCACAATTTGGAGCAAGGTCATGCGCGGGTTGAGCGACGAGTAGGGGTCTTGAAAGATCATCTGGATATGGCGCCAGACCGCTTTCATCTCCTGCGGCGGCAAGGCGGCCAGATCGATCACGCCGCGTTCCTGGTCACGGAAGAGAATCGCGCCGGCGGTGGGGTCGTAGGCGCGCATAATCACGCGACTGGCCGTCGTCTTGCCGCAGCCGCTCTCGCCCACCAAGCCCAAGACTTCGCCCTCTTTGATATAAAAGGTAACGCCATCCACCGCTTTGACCTGGCCGACAACGCGCCGCAGCAGGCCACGGCGAATGGGGAAATGCTTTTTCAGATCGGTTACGGTCAGCAAAACGCCGTCCTGGGCAAGGGACGCCGATTCCTGCTTCACCGCCAAAGGGTCACTCATGCTATGCTCCCACTCTGCACTGGGATTAGATCCAGCAATGTCAAATCAGCCAGAAATAGAACGCGGATTAGGCCGATGCAGCGGATTGTACCGGATTCATCCAGTGAAAAATCTGCGCTAATCCGCTAAATCCGCGTTCTCATTTGGAATTCCTGGATTAGATCCTGGTCAATTTCGCCAACACGGGCGCAGCGCGTTATATGATTTGTACCGACCACCAGGGGCTTGGGTGCGGCGCACTGCTCCGGCACGTAATGGCGGCAGCGCGGGTGGAAGCGACAACCGGCGGGGATGGAGTACGGGTCCGGCACCATGCCCTGAATCGTCTGTAAGGTCTCCACGCGCTGATCGACTCTGGGGATCGAACGCAGCAAAGCCTTGGTGTAGGGATGTTGGGGGGCGTAGAAGATCGCATCGACAGCGGCGGCTTCGACTTCATGGCCCAGGTACATGACGATCACCTCGTCGGCCATTTCGGCAATCACCCCTAGATCGTGGGTGATAAACATAATCGCCATATTGTACTCCTGCTGCAAATCCTTCATCAATTCCAAAATTTGCGCCTGGGTGGTGACATCGAGGGCGGTTGTCGGTTCATCGGCGATGAGCAAGGCCGGGCGACAACTCAACGCCATGGCAATCATCGCCCGCTGGCGCATTCCGCCGCTCAGTTGATGGCGATAGCGATCCACCGTTTTGTTAGGCTGGGGCATGCCGACCCGTTGCAGAATATCAATCGCCAGTTCGCGGGCTTCCGCTTTGCTCGCCCCTTGGTGGAGGCGGATGGTCTCCATGATCTGGTCGCCAATCGTATGCACCGGGCTGAGGGTGGACATCGGCTCCTGAAAGATCATGGCGATCTCATTGCCCCGGATCGTGCGGATATCGACGCCTTCCGGGTCCAGTTGGGTCAGGTCGATGGTGTCAATTTGTACCTGGCCGCTGGCCGTCCGGCGCTGGCGATGGTAGAGAATCTCGCCCGCCACAATACGGCCGGGCGTGCGAATCGTGCGGAGAATCGAGCGCGCCGCCACACTCTTGCCACAGCCGCTCTCCCCCACAACGCCCAACGTCTGGCCGCGCTTGATGGTGAAGCTGACGCCGTCAACCGCGCGCACCACCCCTTGGTCTAGAAAGAAATAGGTCTGTAAATCTTTGACTTCCAGTAACAGGTCGTCGCCATTCATAATCACTCACTCGTATTGGCCCGCCCTTTGCGGATGGCCGCTAAAATCAGATCCATCGCCTCTTGCTTACATCGCTTTGTAGGGATCGGCCGCATCGCGCAGACCGTCGCCCACAAAATTGAACATGAGTACGGTCAGAATCACAAAACCGGCCGGGATCAACAACCACGGCTGTTGCGAGATGGTGCGGATATTCTGGGCATCCTGGAGCAATACCCCCCAACTCACGGCCGGCGGACGAATGCCCAGCCCCAAGAAACTCAGCGCCGTCTCGCCGATGATCATGCCGGGGATGGAGAAGGTCATGTCCACGATCAGATAACTCAGAAAGCCGGGCAACAGGTGTTGGGCAATGATCTTGGCGTCGCCGCTGCCACTCAGTTTGGCCGCCATGACAAAATCCTCTTCACGCAGTTCCAAAATCTTGCCGCGCACCACTCTCGCCAACCCGGACCAACCGATCAGCGACAGAATAATGGTGATGCCAAAGTAGATCTGGAGCGAAGTCCACTGCGGTGGCAAGGCGGCGCTTAACCCCATCCACAACGGGATCGTGGGGATCGATTGCAGAATCTCAATAATGCGTTGGATGATGTCATCGGCAATGCCGCCATAAAAGCCGGAGATGCCGCCGAGCAGACAGCCCAGGAAAAAGGCCAGAAAGACGCCGACCAGCCCGATGGAAAGCGAAATGGACGCGGCATGAAGGGTGCGCGACAGCATGTCCCGCCCCAGTTTATCGGTGCCGAACAAGAAGACCACGCCCTCCTCGACGCCGAACAGGTGGCGGTCGGTCGGCAAGAAGCCAAGCAGATCATAGCGTTCGCCGCGCACAAAGAATTGCAGGAAATAGCGCTTGCTCGTGTCCTCTGTATAGGTGCGGCGGAAGGTCTTCATATCCAGCGTCTGCTTGATGTCGTAGACATAGGGGCGCAGGCCGGCAAAATGGAGCCGCTGCGGCGGAGCGTTGACATAGTCCGCGTTGCGCGTATTCGGCGCATAGGGCGCCACAAAGCCGCTGAAGATCGCCAAGAGATAGAGGATGGTGAGGACAACGGTCCCGATCATCGCCAGGCGATGCTTGCGATATCTGGCCCAGATGAGGCGCCACTGGGAGGCGTTGGCGATAGCCGCCGCCTCTTTCGGTTTGACAAGGCCGGGGGGCGCCGGCAGATCGACTGCACCGCTTTCCATTTAGTTCTTCCCTTCCACCAGACGAATCCGCGGATCGGTGAAAGCCAACAAAATATCCGAGACCAGCGTACCCACCACCGTCAGCGCCGACAGAATTAAGATAATGCTGCCGGCCAGATAGTTGTCCTGGCTGACCAGGGCGCCAAAGAGCAGCGGCCCCACCGTGGGCAAGTTGAGGACAATGGCGACGATGGTCGAGCCGGAGAAGACGCCGGGCAAGATGTACCCAACGGTGCTGATGATGGGATTGAGGGCAATGCGCACGGGATACTTGAAGAGCAGATCCACTTCGCGCAGCCCCCTGGTGCGCGCCGCCTCGACATAGGGTTTATTCAACTCGTCCAGCAGCGTGCCACGCATGATGCGAATAAGCCACGTCAAGTTGGACAGACCGATGATCAGCACCGGCGCGGGCAGGTGCTTGAGCAAGTCGAGAACGCGCCCCCAACTCCACGGCGCCATGGCATATTGGGGGGAGAACATCCCGCCCATGCTCAGGCCAAAAAAGCGAAAGAGCGCAAACATGACCAGGAGCGCCATGAGAAAGTTGGGAATGGCCACGCCGATAAAACCAAAGACCGTCAGCAGATAATCGCCGAGGGAATACTGTTTGACCGCCGAGTAGATGCCGATGGGAATCGCCACGGCGTAACTGAAAACTACCGT
>QWII01000004.1 GCA_021405325.1 Caldilinea sp. CFX5
CTACCCTCCCCCTGGTAAGGGGAGGAACAGTTCCTCCCCTTACCAGGGGGAGGGTAGGAGGGGGTTAGTAGTTACTAAATAAGAAGCTATTATTCATTATAGGATCAATTTTGCGAATTGATCCTATCCATGCTATGTGTTTTTCCTCTGGGTAAGGGGAGAGTTTTGTAGCCTAGCCAGGTGGTCAGGTGATAGCCGATATGATTGTGGTAGAAACTTTATTTAAGCCGGATAAGGCTGGCTGTGCGCCACCCGCACCATCGTCTGCACATTTTCCAGCGGGCTATAGCGCGGGACAATGCAGCCTGACCCCAACAGGAAACCGCCACCGGCGCCGGCCTGGTCGATGCAACGCTGCGCCGACGCGCCGACCGCTTCCGGCGTGCCTTGTAAGAGTTCCGTCACCGTATCGACATTGCCGACCAAACCCACCCGCGCCCCAATCCGTGCTTTGGCGACGCTCAAATCCACCGCATGGTCGATCTCCACCAGGTCGGCGCCGGTGGCGGCATAGAGATCGAGGACCTTGGTGCTGTTGCCGCAGATATGGAGCAGCGCACAAGTGACGCCATACTCATGCCAGGCGCGGAAGACCTTTTGCAGGTAGGGAAACGAGAAGCGTTCAAAGGTACGCGGCGAGATCACATTGCAGGAGGCCAGCGAATCGCCACAATGCAAAATATCGGCGCCGGCATCCCAACACGCCTTACCAAAGCCAATGAGCGCATCGCTCGCCAGTTCCAGCGCGTGATGAACCGCCGCTGCGTTGGCCTCGTCCATCTCGGCTTCAACCTGCGCCACCTCCAACAGCCATTGTTGCGTGCCGATAAAATAGGAAGCCAGCGCAAATGGCCCCGTCCCCGGTGAACGCAGCGCCACTTCGTCACCCACTGCCTTGCGGGCCAACCGTAGCGCCTCCAACATCACCGGCATCCGCCCTTGGGTATGGGGATCGGGGACGATCAAATCAAAGACGTCGGCCATCTTGGTCAGCGGCGGTTTGACCAGGGCCGGCACTTCATCATTGCTGCGCGTGGTCTGGCAGCCAAAGCCCTCAGCAATGTAGAAGTTGTCGGAACCAATGGCGATCACATCCTGGCCGACTTTATCATGCAGGGTCAATTGCGCCTGCACCATCGCCTGGGGGTCAGTATAAAATTGTTTGAGGGGAATCCCGGCGGTGATGGCGGCAATATCGTACATGTAGGGCATGGCGGCGACGCAATCGGTCGGCTGGCGGCGCACGGCGCGCAACACCCGTTCACGTGAGGTGAGTTCTGGCATGGCTGGCTCCTTTTGGTTACGTTACATGAGATGACTTCCGCGTCCATCACCAGGGCGCGGAAACGCGACAGTTCTTTGCCAGCGTACCATTCTCAGAAAGCAAAGAGACCCGCCAAGTTGGCAGTTGCGATCCTACCCACTTGGCGGGCGTGGCGAATTATCTCTTGGCCGTCGCCGGCCTTGATGTTGGGGTCAACTATCTAACATCACCATAAATCCTCATTCAACAACGTATACCAGATCGTAGCTCGCTCCACTATTACTGAAATTCACTGGCGGGCTTTCGCCTCTGCCAACTTCATCACGCGTCACGACGTGAGATCCTAAAAAATCATCAGGATCGGCTTTGTCATATTCATACAAACGAATAACTGCCCGACTACGAAAGGAAAAGACTTTATCGTCGTAGTCCCGGCTTTGATTGTCATCAAAGCGCCCCATGTTGACTTTGCTTCCACCAGGGACACCAGAGACTCTGATATAAATGTCATCATCTCCTGTCCAATCTTCCTGGCGATTACAATGAAGAGAAAGGATCTTAAGGGTAGCCATCATTTACCTCCAACCGTTCTAAGAATTACACCTTGAATCTATTGTCTTCCAGATGAGGGTTTAAGTAAACTGTTATAGAGAAAACTCTATAGTTGACCCCAACCACCTATTTTCTTTCTTGCACGAGAACGTTAGTTGGCCGTAATCTTCAAGTTTATGAGGTAATTCCAACTTGAATACCAGCCCCCACCGCCCCGAGCACCAATCTGGCGTATATTCGTGCCAATCGGTTGCCACAAGACCGGCAATTCCAAACTCGTTTGTCCAAGTAAGTCATCTTTATCCAAAGTCATGATGAGACCGGTTGCCGCTGTTGCAACCGTCAGCACTACTCCGCCAGCAATCCCATAGGGTCCTAGTTGTGATAGACCGGAAGAAATACCACTCGAAATAGCGGTAATCAGTGGGCCATACTTCGACCAGTCATGATTTGCATCTTCGTCGTAGAACATGATGCCCAACACGATGGTACTTGCAGCATCGACATCGCCATCAAAGAGCACACGCTGTGTTGTTTCAGCAGGGAAACTCTTCGTCTGGCCGTTGTTGATCTGAAAAGGGATTGAAAGCAGTGTATTGCTCTTCCCGCTGAACCGATCAGCGCCTGCCCCGATTGCAAAGAAGCTATCTGCACCTGTAACATCTTCTGTATCGGCACAGTAGACGGAGTCGATCTCGATGTGGAGGTGTCGTGGTGCAAATTTGGCGATGGTAAAGGTTTCCCACTCACGCTGTTCGCTACGATTAGCGACAATTTGCCGACCACCACCGCCTTCTGCACATAGATATTGACCATTGAACGCTTGTAGCCCAATCTTGTCACTATTCTGAAGCTCGCCGGCGCCGGCAACTCTGTGCAATGTAAAGGTCTCCCATTCACGCCGCGCACTACGATTGGCGACTACGATGCCGCCGCCGCCCTTCTCTGCACAGACGTATTGACCATTGAAGGCTTGCAGAGCAACGAGACTTCCATCCTGTAGGGTACCACCTTGAATAGGGATCATAGAAAAGGTTTCCCAAGTAGATGGAATCCCTCTATTGGCGACCAACTCTCTCCCACCACCGCCCTCGGCACACACCCACTGACCATTGTAAGCTCGTAATTGAACTGCTGCATTTGACATAAAATGTCTCCTTTCTGGATGAACAGATTTGGATAGGCAACTCAGATCTCAAGATTAGCACTATTAGCAAGTCAGTTGCGGTCTTTGTCATCATTTCAGCCACAGGTTAGATTTTGTTGTTATAGGATCTTGTACTACAGAGAAGTGAGGCTTTCGTTATACTGTCCACGGCATTATCACCGAGAAAAAGCCTCACCTCTGCTGAAATGTTACGCATTAGACATATCAAGCATACTTGCCTGAGCCAATTCTCATCGAGCCCCTCTTCCATTAATGATCTCCACTACACAGTTCCTCATCTCTTGTGTTTGGGCGGTTTATCGTGTCCTCCAGAGCTTCCAGAGCTTCCAGAGCCTCCAGATTTGGATTCTGATGTGACAAGAGCCTGTGACGTTGTTTCTGCTTCTGTACCTGTAACGCGGTACACCAGATCGTAGCTTGCTCCCATGTTACTAAAATTCACTGGCGGGCTTTCGCCTCTGCCAACTTCATCACTTGTCACTTCGTGAAATCCTAAAAAATCATCAGGATCGGCCTTATCATGTTCATACAAACGAATTATTGCCCGACTATCAAAGGAAAAGACTTTATCCTTGTAGTCCCGGCCCTGATTGTCATCAAAGCGCCCCATGTTGATCTCGGATCCACCGTTAATAGTGATATAAATATCGTCATCTCCTGTCCAATCTTCCTGTCTATTACAATGAAGAGTAAGGATCTCAAGGGTAGCCATAATTTACCTCCAACTATTCTAAGAATTACACATCGAATCTATTGCCTTCCAAATAGAGTAACAGCAAGATCCGCAACGTACGTCGTGGCACTGTAAGTCACTCTATCAAGGAAAATGGCCCTCAACACCAATCCAATTAATGTGCCAATTATCTTTATTAGCGTCCGCTGGCGTCAGCCCACCGTGACCATCAGCCCAGTTGATATATACACGGAAACCTGTGTTAGTCGCGTTGTAGATAGATGTAGCTCCCACAGTTGCATAGTGCTTGCTGTCGCCTCCAAGGGATGTGATGTACACTGGAGTTTTACTGAATCCAGCCGCCGAGGTGTCAACATCAACATAAATGCCTGGAGCAGAAAATGTCTGCCAAGCTGTCTGACCCCGTGGAGTGTGTCCTGAAGCAATTTTGATAGCTGGTACATTAGGCGTCAAGCTACGTCCAGAACCAGTTGGAGAAGTTGTCATTGTTTGTGCCTCCTTATTCATCTACGTAATACTGATTTTTACACTCCTCGATATCTATTTTACTCCAGAGATGCTGCACACGCTTGTAAAATTCAGCTATGATTCAGGAAGATCTTGCTTTGTGGCTAATACCACTTGATTGTTGTAGATAAACTTTCGGCGTAACTCTGTAGAGCCGCTTAAAATGATGGGCTAAATGACTTTGGTCATAAAAACCCACCTGTGCCGCAATATCGCCAACTGTCATCCCCCCCTGTTCCAGCAAGCGTTTCGCCTGCTCGACTCGCACCTTCGTCAGATATTGATGGGGCGGCATGCCAAAGCTGTGTTTGAATTGGTGGGCAAAGTAGGTAGGGCTGAAATTGAGCGTGGCGGCCAATTCGGCCAAGCCGAGGTCACGCTCATAGTTTTCGGCGATAAATTCTTGCACTTGGCGCATCTGCGCCGGGGTCAAGCCGTGACCGTCCGGCAGTGGGTGCATGGCGCCCAGGGATGAGCCATGCACCAGTGTGTGCAGAATCAACGTTTGCACCAGCGATTCGGCATAAAGACGGCCGCCGGCATTGCCGGACGCCAGTTCCTGTTGCAAGGCGCATAGAATGTGCTCACTGAGCGGGTCGCGAAAATCAAGGGAAGGCGCTAAGGTAATCTTTGTAGGATCGCGCTTCATATGTTCGGCGGCCAGGTGTGACCACAAGGCTTGCGGCAAGAGGCAGTAAAAATGTTGCACGGGTGCATTCCAGCGCGACGCAATCGATATGTGATCGGGTATCAGCGTCAAACTCCCCTGGCATGCGCGCACTTTGGCGAAATGCCCATCGCATACTCTCTCCACATCAACCACACCACCAATCTGCATATTAAATATCGTGTCAGGTTGCAAGATGACGTTCATCATTTCTGGGTTGGGTTCCAGGTGAACGTGGGCAAGGATAACGCCATCCCAGGCGTTGAGCTGGAGTTGCGTCAGGTGTTTGACGAATGGTTGTTTGGTATAAGCGGGAAATGGCATGGGCGCTGCAGCGAATCGCTGGTTTCGCTGCGGCATCGGCTCTACCTCATCCAGTTGTACTTTTTTCGGCATAAGCACCAACCCCTCCTCAAACAAAGCGAATGCGTCTGGAACAAGAAAACCGCCTAGCGGGTACAACCTGCTAGGCGGTTGCTGCGGGGTCTGGGATTGGTCATGTTGTTGCGGTCACGTCCAGGTTGCTCGGTTGCCTAGCAAGCTGACGCACCTGATCTGAGTAATGCTGTAAGCAATTTGATCAGCGCCGTCATTTATAGTGTAATACAAAATAAAGAGCGGAACACTAGCCAGCAGACCTGAATTGACCTACCTAGTTGACTAGCTTACTTTCCTGTTGTTCGTTATTCAGGGCAAGGGGTTACTGTTTATGCCTCAGGGCAGCGCCACCGGCTGGCGGATCACCGTCTTCAACTTTTCCGGCGCCGTGCGGCGAAAATCGCTCAGGTAGATTTCATGGTGCTTGCCGGTCAGTTGATACCCTTGTTCAGTAATAAAGGCATGGAGTTTGGCAATGGTCGGCCCTTCGGCGGCAAAGGGGCCAAGGTGCATGATCTGGGCTGCTAACCCCTCGTGATAGGGTTCAAAGCGTAGACTGTCGAGCGCCGGTAGCTCTTTCTTACGAGCGGCTTCGGCTTTGGCCGCTGCCACCTGCTCCGCCGTGATGAAAGGCGGCTGTGCAATCATAATCGTCCACAGCCAGTTGCTTTTGTCGGCAATGGTAAACTCGGCCATGTCCGGCGTCCACCACAGCCCTTCCAGCGGCATGACGGCGTAATCGGCGGCGCCCTGTTTCTTGAGCATAAATTTCAAGGTGTAGGAAACGGCATAGAGCGTCTCCACCGCGGCCTGAAACGCCGGTGACGTATTGGGGTCGCCGACGCCGTCGAGCATAAGAAAGTTCATGACCGGCACGTCAACGATCACACACTGCTTGGCGGAGGGGTTGTAGAAGCTCTTCAACGTTTTTTTGAGATCGACTTTTTCCATGACGGTCATGGCTTTGCTCCTTGGCAACGACGACAAGCGTGATCAATTTTCGTTGTGATCAGCGTTGTCGCAGATCCGCCGGCAGGATGGGCAGATGGCGCACCCGAATGCCCGTAGCCGCAAAGATGGCATTGGCGACGGCCGGCGCAATTGGCGCCACGCCCATTTCACCGATGCCGGTGGGCGCCCGACCCTCACCGGGAACAAGATGCACTTCGACGGTGGGCATCTCATGGATTGCCAGCAGCGGATAATCGTCAAAGTTCTTCTGTTCCACCCGCCCCGCTTTGATCGTGATCTGCGCCTTGAGGGCGGCGGTCAAGCCATAGACAATGCCCCCTTCCATCTGGGCCGACACCGTATCCGGGTTGATGACCGTGCCGCAGTCCACCGCGCAGACGACGCGGTGAACGCGCACCACCCCATCCTTGGCCACTTCGACCTCGGCGACTTGCGCCACATGGGTGACATTGAAGGTGGCATAGTAGGCCATGCCCCGGCCCCAGCCGGCGGGCAACGGTTTGCCCCAGTCCGCTTTGGCGGCGGCCAACTCGATCACCTGCCGGCCGGCGCCCTTGACCAGCGCCAGCCGGAGTTCATACGGGTCGCTGTTACCGGCGGCGGCGATCTCGTCGATAAAAGACTCGCGCGCAAAGGCTTCGGTGACATTTTGAACCCCGCGCCAGGGTCCCGTCGGAATGCCCAGTTCGACCGGATAGGAACGAACACTGGGCAATGACGACGGTTTGCCCGTGGCATCTAAGCGGGCCTGGACGTAGGTGTAACTGAGCGGATGATAGAAATCATGTTGGAGGTCATCGGTGCGTGACCAGACCAGTTGGATCGGCGCGCCCACCGCCTTGGCAATTTGTACGGCCTCACCGACAAATTCCACATGGAGGCCGCGACCAAAGCCGCCGCCCACGAGGGGTACATGGACAATCACCGCTTCGGCGGGCAGACCGGAAACGCGCTGCGCCAGGGACTTGGCCTGTTGCGGGTCTTGCACTGGCGCCCATACTTCGCAACGGTCGGCCCGGAGATCAACGACACAATTGCGCGGTTCCATCGTGGCATGGGCCAGGTAGGGCAGATCGTAGCCGGCTTCCAATCGGGTTTCACCGGCTTTGGGCTTGCCCTGGCCCAAGACGGGCGCCAGTTTCAGGGCGATGTCACGAATGGAGGCGCTGCTCCAGGTGGCGTAGCGCCCCTCATCCCAAGTGATCTTGAGCGCATCACGGCCGCGCAGCGCGGCCCAGGTGTTTTCGGCAACGACAACAAGGCCGCGATCGATTTCGATCACATCCCGCACACCTGGCACAGTCTTAGTTTTGGTCGCGTCAAAGCTGACCACCTTCCCTTCCGGGGCGGGCGAGCGCGCGACGGCGGCATAGAGCATATTGGGCAAGCGCACGTCGCTGGCATAGATGGCGCTGCCATTCACCATCTGCGGGGCATCATAGAGCGTGCGCGGCGTACCAATCAGCTTGAACTCGCTGGGATCTTTGAGCGGAACATCCGCCGCTTTGGGTGGTGAGAGCGTTGCCGCCGTCGCCACCAGGTCGCCATAAGCCCGTCGTTGTTTCCCATCCGGGTGAAGCACATAGCCGGCGGTGGTGGTACACGCCGCGGCTTTGACCTGCCATTCCTGCGCCGCCGCCGTGATCAGCAGTTGGCGGACCGCCGCCCCGGCTCGTCGTAAAGTCGTGTAGCTGCCGGAGACGCTGACGCTGCCGCCGGTAACCTGGTCGCCATAGGCGCGGTCGGCGCCAATTTGTTCAATGTGTACCATTTCCCAGGCCACGTCCAACTCTTCGGCCAGGATCATGGCAATGGCGGTGCGGATGCCCTGGCCCATCTCGACCCGAAAGGCGTTGACTGTCACCAGGCCACTTGGCGCCAGGGTGACATAGATATTGGGGCTCAAGGGGGCCGCGGTTGGATCGGATGGGGCCGGCGGCGGCGCCCCCTCGGCAAGTAGGTGATTGGCTTGGCGACTGGGTAGATAGATGCCGATGGCGAGGCCGACACCCGCCGCCGCACTGATTCGAAAGAAGGCGCGGCGGCTGAGGGACGCGCCTAGAACAGGTTGCTGTGTGCGCTTCATACCTTGCCTCCTGCCGCGGCCCGGTGAATGGCGCGGCGAATCCGCTGATAGGCGCCACAGCGACAGAGGTTGTCGGCCAGCGCTTCATCGATCTCGGCGTCGGTCGGCTGGGGATGGGCGGCCAACAACGCGGCGGCGGCCATGATCTGACCGGGCTGGCAGTAGCCACACTGAGCGACATTTTCGGCCAGCCAGGCCTGCTGCACAGGATGATCGCCATTGGCGGCCAGCCCCTCAATGGTCGTGACGGCGCGGCCGGCGGCACGGGCAATCGGCGTCATACAGGCGCGCCGGGCCACGCCGTCAAGGTGGACCGTACAAGCGCCACACAACCCTTCGCCGCAGCCATATTTGGTACCGGTTAAGCCCAGCCGGTCGCGCAGTACCCAGAGCAGGGGCATCTCTGGGTTTACCTCCAGGGTCTGCGCCTTGCCGTTCACGGTCAGGGTGATTGAGGCCATAGGACTGCTCCTTATCGCAAGCGCACGGAACGGAGAGCTACTGCTCAGTGGCAGTAGAGACAGCCGACACGGCCTTGGTTGTTGCATCCTGGTGAAGGGCGCCGACAAAAGCGGCCCCCATCTCCACTTCGGCCAGGTGCAAGGAGGCAAATTGGGACGCTTCTTGCATGAGCGCTTTGGCGGTCGCTTCCGGCAATTCGGCGAGCTTTTCCAGGGAGTAACCTTTGCTTTTCAGATAGTCAGCAATATACATCATCTCGACTTCGGTATGGGGATGGGCCACAGGCTGGGCTAGTTCATCTAACATCGTCTTACGCATAGCTCACCTCCAATGAATTAGTAGGGTAGAAGTCAGGTAGACAGGTAGATAGGTAGACAGGTAGACAGGTAGGGGGCTGGCTGGCGTACTGTCTTAGGGTTGGGTTGGGTTAGCCGACGCCGACGATACGATAGTGCAGGGCGCCGGCGGGGACGGCGACGGTGACTTCGTCGCCCACCTTGTGGTTGAGCAAGGCATGACCGACGGGGCTTTCGTAGGAGATGCGCCCCTCGTCCGGCGCCGATTCGGCCGGACTGACAATCGTATAGGTCTCAACGGTGGGCGGATCCTCATCCTCCATCTGCAACACGACGGTCTCCCCAATATCAACAATAGCGTCGTTGTTCTGCCCCTCGACCACATGGCAGGTTGCCACCATCTCTTCCAAGCGACAGATTTCGGCATCGACCAGGGCCAGCTCGTTCTGCAAGAGGATCAACTGGGAATTCTCACGCCAGTCGGCATCTGTCCCCACCTCTTGCATATCACGAACAATGGCTGGACGTTTGCTGGTGCGCAGTTCCTGTAATTGCAGTTGAAGGTGTTCATACCCTTCGTTGGTCATCCAGACTTTGTTTTTCTTCATGACATCTCCTCCTCAACCGGCGCGAGCATAGGCAACAAATGGGACAAATGGCCATTTGTCAGTAGTCCGGAGTCGCGTAGTCTGGAGTCGGGGTATTGGAATCTCAGGTACGCTGCGGTCTATTGATTATTCATAAATCGACGCCCGCTTGGCTAGGCAAACTAACGTGTTGATGGGGCCTCGCTCTTGGCGCCTCTTGCTTCAAAGATGCGCACCACGACCACAGCCAGCAAGGCAAAGACAAAAAAGACGAGCAATAGGATAGTCGTGCTTTGCAGGGTGCCGATGATCGTCTGGTAGAGTTCCAACAGCCAGCGTTCCGGCGTCAACGCCACGATGACTTTATAGGGATCCTGGGCGATCATATACTTCTCCAGATCCCACACCCGCACCCCGCCGCCAATACCGACGACATAGATAGCAAAGCGCAGATATTTGGCCCAAGCCGGACTCAACTCGGCGGGCAGCACTTGCCGTAAGATGTTCTCAATCGGCTTGTTAAAAATCCAGACGACAAGCGACGCCACCACAAAGGCGACAATAAACGTTGTGACTAGGAGTGTAATTACCATATCGGCGCCTCCTCTCACCCAGTCGATGGAATACCTGTGCCGTGACGATTCAGGCTGAGGCTCCCCTTCCTGGAAGAGGCAATTGCCATTCGGTCATGCCGAACGCTTCCCGCCTCTTCCAGGAAGGGGAGCCGACTCCTTGGGCCGAATCGTTACCTTATGCCAAGTAACAGCGGTCAGGTATTCTACTTGCTAGCTTATCATACACTGGCCTACCCTACACTAGCCGCCTGGCGGGTTTGCGGCCTGGTCAACTACCCTGGCTCCAAGCTCTTCTACGCTGATGTCAAGCTAGGTTCTGTTGACATTTGTGACACCTACACCTGTCAGGTTTTGGAAACCTGACAGGTGTGCCACCGGTTGATTCCGAAATGTCAACAGAACCTAGTTAAAGCGGACGCTGTACCGTGACAACTGCTGCGGCTCTCGCATAAAAGAACCGTTTCGCAATCTCCGCCCCGGTGACATAGAGGGCTGTAATCAACAGCAAGGTGAAGAACAGCGGCGCCGGCAGCGGCACTAGCCCAAAGAGCGGGGCAAAGGGGAGGTAGGGTAAAGCCAGGGTAATAGCGGTAACCACCAATGTCGACAGCCAGAGTAGGCGACCAGGGCGACTCCGGTAGAAGGGTTTGCGCGTCCGCACCACCAGGGCAATGACCAGTTCGGTCAGCAGTGACTCGATAAACCAGCCGGTGCGAAATTCATCCGGCGCGGTCTGAAAGAGAAAGAGCAACACGCCAAAGGTGAGATAGTCAAAGACCGAACTGACCAGGCCAAAGACGACCATAAAGTTACGAATAAAGGTGATGTTCCAGCGCTGCGGCGTCTGCACCAGCTCCTCATCTACATTGTCGCCGGCAATGGTCATGCCCGGAATGTCCGACAAGAAGTTGTTGAGCAGAATTTGCTTGGCGAGCAGAGGCAGGAAGGGCAAAAAGAGCGAGGCGCCGGCCATACTGAGCATGTTGCCAAAGTTGGCGCTGGTGGTGGTGAAGATATATTTCAAGGTGTTGGCAAAGGTGCGCCGCCCCTCCTCAATGCCGGCGCGCAAGACCGCCAGATCCTTCTCCAAGAGGACAAAATCGGCAGCCTCTTTGGCGACATCCACCGCCGTATCGACCGAAATGCCGACGTCGGCGGCATGAAGGGCCGGGGCGTCATTGATACCGTCCCCCATATAGCCGACTACATGGCCCATCTTACGCAGCGCCAGAATGATGCGCTCCTTCTGATTGGGATCGACCTCAGCAAAAAGGGTCGTGTTGTCGGCGACATGCCAGAGGGCTTCCTCGTGCAGTTCATCCAGTTGGCTGCCGGTCACAATACCGGTGACGGGGAGGCCCAGGGTTGTCGCCAAATGGTGCGCCACCTGGCGATTGTCGCCGGTGATGATCTTCAACTGCACCCCCAAGCGACTTAATCCGGCCAACGTTGCTTCCACCCCCGGCTTCGGCGGGTCAAAGAAGAGCAGAAAGCCCAGAAAGGTGAGTTCCTGTTCATCAGCAACCGTGTAGCTCGGCTGTTGGGCCACGGGCTTGCCGGCAATGCCCAGCACCCGAAAACCTTCATTGCTCCAAGCCAGATAGCGCTGCTGCAATTGGGCGCGCTGGTCAGCGTCAAGCGGCGTCACCGTTGCGTCCGCCTGGATATTGGTACAGATCGCCAGCACCGTATCAAAGGCGCCCTTGGTGATCAACGCCGGCTGGTCGTTTTCCGCGCGCACCACCACACTCAAGCGTTTGCGGACAAAGTCATAGGGGATCTCATCGACTTTGTTGCCGGTGGTCGGGCCGCCGCCGCCCTGTTGCGCATGGGCGATGATGGCCTCATCCAAGCCATTGCTCAGACCGGTCTGGTGAAAGGCATTGCGATAGGCGGCCTGCAACACAGATGGTGACGGCTGGCCCTGCCAATCCACGGCGCCATCCAGTTGCACCACGCCCAGGGTTAGGGTGCCGGTCTTGTCGGTGCAGAGGACATTCATGTTGCCCAGGTTTTCAATGGCATCTAAGCGGCGCACAATTACGCCCAGGGTTGCCATGCGTTGAGCGCCTTGCGCCAGGGTGACGCTGATGATCGTGGGCAACAATTCCGGGGTGAGACCGACGGCCAGGGCAATGGCAAAGAGGAGCGCGTCAATCGCCGGTTTTGCCAGAAAGACATTGGCGGCAAAGACGACCAAGACCAGCGCCAACATTACCTGCGTCAAGAGCGTGCCAAAGCGACGGATGCCCCGTTCAAAGGCCGTCTCCGGTGGCCGCAATGTCAAGCGTTGGGCGATTTGACCAAAGACCGTCGCCGTGCCTGTCTGCACAATCACCGCTTGCGCCGTGCCGCTGCGCACCGAGGTGCCCATAAAGACGCAGTTGGTGCGCGCGGCTAATGTCGCCGTGGCGGTCACTGGTCCCGGTTTCTTTTCCACTGGAAAGGTTTCGCCGGTCAGCACGGCCTGGTTGACAAAAAAGTCTTTGGCCGTCAGCACCAGGCCATCGGCGGGAATCAAGCTGCCAGCGGAAAGCAGCACTACATCGCCCACAACCACTTCTTCAGCAACAATCGTCTGCGGCTGGCCGTCGCGCAAAACGGTGGCTTTGCTTTTGACCCGCGCTCGCAACTTTTCCACGGCGGTGGACGCCCGGTGTTCTTGCCAAAAGCTCAAGCCGGCGCTGCTAAAGACTACCAGCAGCACAACGGTCGCGTCCACCCATTCGGCTAAAAAGGCCGAAGTGACGGCGGCAAAGATCAGAATCAGCACCAGCGGGTTTTTGAACTGTTCCAGCAAGCTGCGCCAGGCCGTGAGTTGGGGCCGCACTTGCAGCAGGTTTGGCCCTTGGCTTTGCAGACGCACGGCGGCGTCAGCACGGCTGAGACCGGTCGGTGTACTGTGCAGGGTGGTCAAGATTTGGTCGCCTGGCTCCTGCCAGTAGTTGTGATTGCTCATTTTTTTACCCATACTGGTGCGGCATGACGTTATTCTGTGGTGTCGCCAGGAAACAACAAAAGCCCCGGCCTGTAGCACTTTGCAAAGGCCGGGGCTATCGACGTGATGCGGCTTGAAGTGAAGCCGCACCAGCCATACTTGGGCAAATAACCCTGTCGCTAGATCGGCTGCTCAACAAAGAAGACTTCAGAACTACTCGTGGCTACACAAGTTCCATTTCCGGGCTGGTCACATAGTCTTCTTCGGACATCGGTTGGGCGTTGATCTCAGGATTTTCGGCCAGGAACCGACTGAAGAAGAACCAACCCATGGCCGCCAGACCGAACAGACCGGCGACGGTGAGCGCCGGCGCCCACACCTTGACGGGCATGGCAACTGGTTTGGTGGTGCGTTTGCCATAGGCGCCCAGATAGCGCGTCAACAGCTTGGTTGCGCCTTCTTGGGTGTAGCCATAGCGCTCCTGCACCATGCCGACCATTTGATCGATCTTGCCGTCAAGCTGCCGGCGATCATTCTCCGTGAAGCGGCCCCATTCCGTCTTAAGGTTGCCACGCAATTGTCGCCATTTGCCTTGTAGAATTGTCTTGTTCATGATTCTCGCTCCTGTTCGCATAACGCGCAAAGGGTTGGCGCCAAATGGTCGCACGCGGGGGTAACGCCAATACTTTGCGGAGATTGGGAAATTCAGGCAACTGCCATTGTTGGTGTCGCGTATCAATTGCTTCGCTGGCATAGAGTGGACAATAGCCGGTCAGGCCCCGATACAAAAGATAGGCGCCGGCCATGATCAGCCCAGCCGAGAGCAGAAAGCGGCGCACCGCCAGTAAAACAACTGTCAGGCCGACCGCTAAGGAGAGCAAGCGTTCTAACAGACCAACATTGATCGCTGCCTGGGAAATAAAAAGGGGAAACGCGGCGCGCAAGTTTGTATGTGCCGGTGCGCGCACTGCCGGAGTGGATTGTTTGGCCATTGTCACCTCCTCTTTGTTCGGCGGTAGCATCCAAATTGACATTCCGCCCCTAGATTGCCGGTACATCGCTGCGAACGCCAGCCACCATTGATCATACAAAAAACGCGGCGCTTTGTCTCTAGTCAACCGGATAGACGTTGCACTAGACGAGCGGCCAGGTTTGCGCTTGACGCTGTATAGCAACGGCAGTTGATGAAGGGTAGCGAATTGTTTCGGTAATCCTTGGAACTTGTCACGCCGGCGGCGATGACCTACAGTTACCGCTTTATTTTCGTAACCTTCATAAACTGCTGGCAACGGTTAGCGGTGGGTTTGAATTCGGCAACTTGGACAAATCCCGCCAATGGCGCGACAATAACAATTGTATGTACCCTGACATAAGAGCAGGAATCCAACGAAAGGAGGCGCGTGCAATGGCAATAGGCGATCCGCGATTGACCTTGACGGCAAGCGGCAAGCAGCCCTGTGACCGGTACATAGGGCTGCTTGTCTTTTCTACCGGCCAGTGGTTGTAGGAGGTGAAGTGACTGTTCAACGAACTAGGATGTGAAGGAAATCATGCAACGCCAAGGATTACGCTTTCTCTTGCCCTATATGCGACCCTATCGCAACGCCCTGATCATCGGCACCTTTTATGCCATGATCGGCGCCGGGGCCAGCGCCTTTAGCCCAACGCTCTTGGGCTGGGGCATTGATGATTTGACCGACGGGATCGACGCCCGGAAGCTGGCGCTCTACGCCCTCGGGTTAATTGGTCTCTCGATTATTGTGGCTGTGCTGCGCTATCTGTTGCGCATGTTGACCGGCGATATTGCCGCCGGCGTCTCCTATCGCATGAGCCAGGATCTCTATCACCGGCTCCTGCTCTTTGACTATGAGACGCGCCAGAAATATGGCACCGGCGACCTGCTCTCGCGCGCCACCAATGACTTTATTTATATTTGGCGCTTCTACAGCGCCGGCTTTCAGATGGCGATGCACTCGCTCTTTCTGTTGCTCATCGGCGCTTCGCTCATGGCGATCACCAGCCCGGCGCTGGCCGCCCTGGTGGTGGGGATGCTGGCGATCAGCATTCTGGTCCAAATGCGGTTGGGCAACATTTTGGAACAAGCGTTTGCGCGTGTCCAGGCGGAGACTGGCCGCCTGTCAGCCTTTAGCCAGGAGCATCTCAACGCCGTGCGCATGTTGACCGCCTATGCCCAGGAAAAAGCCGTGGGCGACCATTTTCGGGAGGCCAACAAAGTCTTTGTGCAAAAGAATATGGACTTTATCGTCCGCTCCGGGCTGATCTCGCCCCTGCCCAGTTTGATGGTGCGGGTGGCGGCGACGATCATTGTGCTGGTCGGCGGTCTCTTTATTATTCAAGGACAGTTGACGGTGGGGCAATATGTCCAATTTATTGTCTATCTCAATCTGCTCAACACCGGCGCCCAGCAGATTACCGATGCCTTTGAACGGCTCCAACAGGGCAGCGCGGCGGCTGGTCGCGTCGGCGAAGTGCTACATCTCTTGCCCAAGATCAACGACGCCCCCGCTGCCGGCGAGCCAACGCTTCAGGGCGGCATTCGCTTTGACCATGTGAGCGTCTACGCCGAAGAGCAGGCGCGCTGGATTTTACGCGACGTCAACCTGGACATTCCCCCCGGCGCCACGGTCGGCATCGTCGGCCCTACCGGCGCCGGTAAGAGTATGCTGATCAGCCTGTTGGGGCGTATCTACGACCCCGACGAAGGGGCGGTCTATCTGGATGGGCATGATCTACGCCAGATCAAGTTGGCGGCGCTGCGGCGCAATGTGGTCTATGTCTTGCAGGAGACGCTGCTCTTTAGTATGCCCTTGCGCGGTAACATCGCCCTGGGCGCCGGCGAAACTTCCGATCCGCAAATTTACCGGGCGATGGAGCAGGCGCGCCTGACCAACGATCTGCCCCAGTTGCCCAAAGGGCTGGACAGCATTGTGGGTGAACGGGGCGCCACTCTCTCCGGCGGGCAGAAGCAGCGGACCGCCCTGGCCCGCGCCCTGGTGCGCAACCCCAAAGTCTTGATCCTGGACGATGCCCTGGCCAGCGTCGATATGCACACCTCGGCCCAGATCATTGAGGAATTGCGCCATTCCACCGGTGGCGCTGGTCAGCGCACCAGCATCATTGTCAGCCAGCGCATGGCCGCCGTCCGTCACGCCGATAAGATTGTGGTGCTGAACGAGGGACAGATTGTCGAAGAGGGCGATCATGAAACCTTGCTGGCGCAGAATGGCCTTTATGCCGAGATGTACTATCGGGAGATCCAACAGACCGAGGAGGTGATGGCATAATGGCGAACTTAAAAGGCTTCCGCAAGCTAGGCCGCAAGATGACGACGGCTGATCCCGACGACATGCGCCGTAACGGCAAAGTGACATCTGAACCGGTCAAAGAGGAACGCGAAGAGGAAAAGGTCGATGTGACCGCCCAGGTCTTGAGCCAGGACACGGCGTTGATCCAACTACTGCTCACCTCGATCCGTCCCTATTGGCGCATGATGAGCCTGGCCGGCTTCTTTATGTTGTTGGTGGCGTTGCTCAATGTCGTGCCGCCCTATTTGTTGCAACAAGCCATCGACGGCCCCATTGCCCGCGGCGATACAGGTGCGCTTGGGCAGATTACGCTGCTCTACGGCGCCACCGCGCTGTCACTCTTTGTCCTCACCTTTGCCTATACTTACTTCCTGCAATATGCCGCCCAACGCGCCCTGGCCGACCTGCGCACCCGGCTCTTTGACCATATTCTGCGTCAGGATTACACCTTCTTGACTAACACCTCCACCGGTGATCTGGTGGCCCGCCTGAGCAGCGACATCGACAACATCAACCAGGTGCTGTCGAGCAGCATTGTAGTGATTCTGGTCGAAGGCATTACCTTTATTGTGATCATCACCGTCATGTTGGCGACCAACTGGCGGCTGGCGCTGCTGGCCATGGTCTTGATGCCGGTGCTGGGCTTTGTCACCCGTTACTTTCGCCAGCGTATCCGCCGCTCCTCCAGCGGTGAGCGGTCGGCGATGGCGCGCATTAGCTCCTTTCTCAACGAGCATCTACATGGCATGACCGTGGTGCAACTCTTCGGCCATGAAGAGGAGAGCGAACAGGAGTTTGACGATTACAACAGCCGCTACCGCCGGGCGCTGATCAACCTGCGCTATCACAGCGCCGTCTTTCTGGCCGTTCAGGAGGTGCTGGCGGCAGTGGGCGTGGGGTTGCTGCTCTATGGCGGCGGGCGCGGGGTGCTGGCCGGCTGGGCGACATTGGGCATGTTGGTTGCTTTCTTTCAATATTCGCAGCGCGCTTTTCAGCCCATCCTCAACTTGTCGCAGCAGTATAACTCGATCCAGATTGCCTTGGGCGCCGCCGAACGGATCTATCGCATGTTACAGACTGAGCCAAAGATCCAAAGTCCGGCCAACCCGACGCAGCTGCCTAAGGTGCGCGGCGATATTGAATTTCGCCATGTCCACTTTTCCTATGTGCCCGATGAGCCGGTTTTGCGCGGCGTCAATCTGCAAATCCCGGCCGGCCAGTCAGTGGCGATTGTGGGCGCGACCGGCGCCGGCAAGTCCAGCCTGGCCAGTCTGCTGGCGCGCTATTATGACCCTTCACAGGGGCAGGTGCTGTTGGATGGGATCGACCTGCGCCAACTGAGTCTGGATGATCTGCGCCAGGCCGTGGTCGTTGTGCCGCAAGACCCGGTCTGTATCGCCGGCACGATCCGGCAAAACATTTGTCTCTACGACGAAGGGATTAGTGACGAGGTTCTGTTCCAGGCCGCTGAATTTAGCAATGCCGCCCGCTTTATTGAAAAGCTGCCCGAAGGCTACGATTTTCAATTACTGCCCGGCGGCGCCAACCTGTCGCAAGGACAGCGCCAACTGCTGGCGTTGGCGCGCGCCCTGGCGCACAGCCCGAATGCGGTGCTCGTGCTGGATGAGGCAACGAGTAGCATCGACACAGCTACCGAAGCCTTGATTCAGGAAGCGTTGGAACGGATTCTTCGTTCACGTACTAGCTTGGTCATTGCCCACCGACTCAGTACAGTCCGGGGAGCGGACCGCATCATCGTCATGGAACGGGGGCAAATTATCGAAGATGGCAACCACGAGACGTTGTTGCAACGCAATGGCTACTATGCTCGCTTGCACCATCATCAGGTGTTGCCCAAAACAGCCTACCCGGTGTAGGATAAGCACAACAAGTTGCCTGTTGCCGCCTTATGGTGCGAAACGGCGAAATGGACAATGGCGTTTTGGCGGTTGTCTATTTCGCCGTTTCGCATTTTTTATGTTACTATAACTATAGATGATCATCAAATATTACAAATTTGTGACAAAAGTAAGGTTCTAGTAATTCAAAAGTAGCATTCTTACGATACTCTTAACTTAAAATTTTGCGCTTTTTTGAATTTCATGGACAAATTCCCCATTTTAGAGCGGTAGAACACACGTTTGGTATTTGCAGCCTTGGCCGAAGTGTGCTATACTTCACTCCACAAATCAATATGTAGTATGCGAAGAAGAAATAAGCACTATATATAGTAGTTTGTTAGAAAATTTACAGTAGTGTTCCTGATATTCTTGTAAAATTTTTTCGTAAAATCTTTCAAGGCAGAAAATCACTTTTTACCTTTTATGAAATGCCCACATTGCGGTCATGCTCAACATAAAGTGATTGATACTCGTGACACGGGCGACGCCATCCGGCGGCGGCGCCATTGCGAACAGTGTAACCAACGTTTTACAACCTACGAACATGTGGCCGCCAATCTGTTGGTGATCAAGAGTGATGACCGGCGTGAACCCTTCGACCGCCAAAAATTACTCTCCGGCATCCAGATTGCGTCCACCAAACGACCCATTAGCAGCGATACCATTGAGACCGTCGTCGACCAAATTGTTGAATCGCTTCAGGCTATCGGCAAAAGTGAAGTTCATAGTAGTGTGATCGGTAATATGGTGTTGGATCACCTGGCCGAGATTGATCAAGTAGCGTATATTCGGTTTGCCAGTGTTTACTTGAATATGAACGATCTCAATGAGTTGCGCACCGAGATTGATCGGCTGATGGGACGTGGCTCCTAAGCGCCTGAACGCGCGCGTAGTCACGCCTAAAAGGCAACCGGTGACCGGCGCCCCAGACGCCGGCCCTGGGCACTCACTGGGTGCGACTACGCGCGAACAAGAAAGAACGCGTCTTTTTCTCTCGTATAGCGTCTACTGTAAATAACATCACAGGCTTTAATTGATTTTTTTTGTCATCATGCGAACATGACCGTGTTCATGTTGGCTTGATTTGTTATTGCCAATTTACCTGTGGGGCCTTGTCCCTGGTTTGTTGCTATCATCTGTTTTTTGTACTTCAGAAAAGGTTAAGCGTTGTTGACCTTTGCCAACGCGGCGCTTTTTCTGCAAGGATTATTTCCATTTTGAGGAGACGCATCATGACACAACCTCCCCTCTCGCCGACAGTTGTTAAGCCATCTGCACCAACGGCGAAACCCAAACCTTTTACCGTCATTGAAAACGTAAAAGGGCAGCGCATCCCTCTGACCCCGCCCGCTTATGTCGATGACCAAAGCATCGCCCTGAGCCAGAACGGCATCAAAGTTTTAGAAAAGCGCTATCTCCGGCGCGATATCAATGGCGACTTGCTGGAGACGCCGGCGGGCATGTTCTATCGCCTTGCCTACCACGTCGCCCAACCGGAGCAAGAGCATGGCGGTGATGTCGATGGCGCCACCCGCACCTTCTATGAATTGTTGACTGAGCGTCGCTTCTACCCGAATAGCCCCACCTTTACGGGCGCCGGCACCCCCTTAGGGCAGCTTGCGGCATGTTTTGTTTTGCCAATCGAAGATGATATGGGCAAAAGCAGCGACGGCATCTTTAGCACCCTCCGCGTCGCCGCCTTGATTCAGCAGACCGGCGGCGGCAACGGCTTCTCCTTTAGCCGGCTGCGCCCGAAGGATGATATTGTCCATACCTCGTCGGGTCGCGCAACGGGACCGGTCGGCTTTTTGCGCGTCTACGACCAGGCGTTTGGCGAGATTGCGCAGGGGGGGAGCCGGCGTGGGGCCAATATGGCCGTGCTGCGCTGCGATCATCCCGACATCGAGGAATTTATCACCTGCAAAGCGGAAGAAGGCAAGGTCGCCAACTTCAATATCTCCGTCGCCATCACCGATGAGTTTATGCAGGCCGTGCAAAAGGATGCCGATTTTGACCTGCGCAACCCGCGTGACGGCAAGGTGTGGCGCACTGTACGAGCGCGGGATCTCTTTCACAAGATCATCAAGTACGCCCATCACAATGGCGAACCGGGCGCGCTCTTTATTGATGCGGCCAATCGCAGCAACCCGGTGCCACACTTGTATGCCCTAGAGGCCACCAATCCGTAGAATCCATGCGGCCACCGGGCGGAATCCCGGTTGGAAAATCCTTTCTGATTGGCTTGGAACCCTCCTCACCCACTAGCCAGGGTGAAAGGGCCACAGGGCCGAAGCGCAAGAACTGTTCTGCGCACGGTGAGAGACTGAGTGAAAGGATACCCAAAACTCAACTGTCGATTGAGGGGTGGGTAGTGCGACAGCCCGAACCTCCGAGAAATCGGAGTTGTAACTTCAGCGATGTTGCTGAAGCCAACATTGCGGTGGAGAACAATGGCTTGGACCTTATGAAAATTGTTGTCTCGGCTCGGTCAACCTGGCCGAGCATGTGACCCTTGACCCCGACGGCGATCCGGTGGTCGATTGGGATCTCTTGCGCCGATCCGTGGAAGAAAGCACCCACTTCCTCGACAATGTGGTGTCGGCCAATGCCTATGTGCCGGTGGTGCCGCAGGTGGCGGAAGCGGCCTATCGCGCCCGACGCATCGGCTTGGGCATCATGGGGCTGGGCGACATGATGTATAAGCTCGGCATTCGCTATGGCAGCGAGGAAGGACAGGAGTTCGCCGCTCAAGTCATGGAATTTGTGCGCTACTACACCATGAACAAGAGCATTGAACTGGCAAAAGAGCGGGGCGCTTTCCTGGCCTTTGCCGGCAGCATCTATGACGACAAGCAGCCCGGCGGCATGAAGTGGCAGCCGCCGCAAGCGCTCATGATGTACACGCGTGATTGGTATCGCCCGCCCCTGGACTGGAGCCAGATTACGGCAGATATTCGCCGTTACGGCATCCGCAACGCCGCCCAGACCACCGTTGCGCCGACAGGGACAATTGCCACGGTCTGCGGTTGCGAAGGTTATGGCTGTGAACCGGTCTTTGCCCTGGGCTATGTCCGCCACTTCAAAGATGGCGACAAGGATGTCGAACTGGTCTACACCAGCCCGCTCTTTGACCAGGCGCTCGACGCCACCGACCTGAGCGAGGCGCGCAAGACGGCGATCAAACAACACGCCGCCACCTATGGCAGTTGCCAGGATCTTGCCGATTTGCCCGACCACCTGCGTCACACCTTTGTTGTCAGCAGCGATATTACGGCGGAAGAGCATGTGCGGATGCAGGCGGCTATTCAGGCATTTGTCGACAACAGTATTAGCAAATGTATCACCGGTGATAGCCTGGTGCTGACGTCCAATGGGCTTATGCCAATCAATGAGTTGTCAGACATGCGCCTACCTGATCAGTTTACCCCATTGACGGTTGACATTGTCTCCCCACAGGGGCTTGAACAAACCGCACAGTTCTATTACGGCGGCTATCGTGAAACACGAAAAGTGGCGTTGGAGTACGGGTTCAACATTGAAGGCACCGGCAATCACCGCGTTCATATGCTTACCAAAGATGGTTCAATTCAATTCCGCCGCCTTGATGAATTGAATTTGGGCGATATGGTTGTTTTATACACCGATCAACAACGTTTTGGTCGTGCGGCCAAGGCTCTGCCAAGCTATAGCGGAGAGATGCGTACCTGTAGCAAGGCTATGTCTTTCCCGATGCACATGAGTGAAGAGTTCGCCTTCCTGCTCGGTTGTATTACGTCGGAAGGGGCAATTACCATCAATGGTGTCTCGATCACGAATAACGATCCGCAATTGCTCCACCAACTAAGTGACAGTTGTCAACGCCTCTTTGGTTTTCACGGCACTGTGATCAAAGATAAGCGGAACCAAGTGTATTGCCTGCAAATCAACTCTCGCGCATTACGCAATTGGCTGTTAGTTGATCTGGGGTTAGAGGCAGGGGCGGAAAACAAAATTATCCCGACCTGCATCCTGGGGGCAAGTCAGCCGGAAATTGCCGCCTTTATGCGTGGCTTATTTCTCGATGGCTTCATGACACAAGACGGTAAGCTCTTTGGCATCACTCTGGCTAGCGAAAAATTGATCCAACAGTTACAAGTGCTGTTGCTCAATATGGGTGTGCTTGGCACTGTGCGACAAACTACGGAACGCGCCTGGAGTTTGACCGTTCAGGGCGGTGAGCTAGAGGTGTTGGCCGACCAGATTAGTTTTGTTGAAGTTTGGAAAAATGAACGAATCGCCAACCGCAATTTGGGCCGCTTACAACGCTATCGCAATTACTCCCGTCTGCTTCCTGCTGTCGTGACAGAAGCTTTGCATGAATTACGCCAGCAATCACCACTGCACCTCCGTGCGCTCTATAGTCAAGGGCAAGGCGCAATGGATGAACAACGGGAACAAGAATACCAGCGCGCGCGTGTTAACCTCTTGCAAGGTCACCGTATGGCGCGGAATGATGCGGAGCGGGTATATCAATATTTGAGAGGTGAAGGACAAGGCTCATCTTACTTGAATACCTTCTTTGCTCATGACAAACCGACCCAGGTTTATGTGGAAGTGCAAAATATCAGCACTGGCTATGCAGAAGTGTTTGATATTAACGTGCCAGGGTCACACAGTTTTATCGCAAATGGCCTGGGCAATCATAATACCTGCAATTTCCCCGAAGGGGCGACCGAAGAAGATGTCGCCAAGGCGTACCAACTGGCCTGGGAACTGGGCTGCAAAGGGTTAACCGTCTATGTCACCGGCAGTCGCCAACAGGTGGTGCTGGAAACCAAGGCGACCCAACAAAAGAAGAACGAAGGGGAGGCGCCCGCCCCTGCCGTGACCAATGGCGCCCATGAGGGTGCTGTTAAGGGCTATGTCAATGGTACGGCAATGGTTGCGAATGGCGCGGTCAACGGTCATGCCGGCGCCAATGGCAAGCATGACAGCTATGGCAGCGAGGATGTCAAGCCGGTGATGTTAAAACGCCCGCGCCCCAAGCGGCTCCAGGGCAGCACCTACCGCAAGGAGACGCCGCTGGGCAGCGCCTACATCACCGTCAACAGCGATGAACGCAACGAACCCTTTGAGGTCTTCCTCAACGTGGGCAAGGCGGGCAGTGAAGTGGCAGCGGTCAGCGAGGCGATGGGGCGCTTGATCAGCCTCGTCCTGCGCATGCCGGCCAGCCTGCCGCCCAGTGAACGGCTGCGCTGGGTGATGGATGAGATGGCCGGCATCGGCGGCGGACGGCCGCTGGGCTTTGGCGCCAATCGTGTGCGCAGCCTGCCTGATGGCGTGGCCCAGGTGCTGGCCGAGCATCTGAGCGAGCTGCCGCCGGCAACCACGCTGGAACTGCAAGCCGAACAGTTGGCGCTCCCCATTGCCCAACGCCCCATCGGCGACATCTGCCCCGAATGTGGCGAGGCGAGTTTCCTCAATGTCGAGGGCTGCCGGAAGTGTCATGTGTGTGGCTATAGTGAGTGCTAGACGCGGCTACAAACGGAGTCTTGTTTTATTGCCGATACACAGATAAAAAGGAACACGGATTAAAAAGATCCGTGTTCCTTCCTATCTGTGTAAACTATCTATGTGAACGTACTAAGGGAGCGCAATTAGTACGAGACTTTGACATCCTGCTGGTCGTTCACATAGGAAGCGACCTGACCCAGCACCTCATCACCTGCATGCAACCCTGCCGACTGGACAATCGTCCACTCGCCCTGGCGTTCCACCGGCGTCACCGGCGTCTGGGCGAACCCTTCACCGCGCACCACCTGGACAAAGGTCTGGCTGTCGGCGGTCTGGAGGGCGCTTGTCGGGACGAGCCAGCGGTGGTCGTTGGCCTGCTGGTTGGGGAAGTTGGCGACGGCGTTCATGCCGGGGCGCACCCCATCCAATTGGGTATCGGTCAAGCGAATCGTCACCGGGTAGTTGACCACATCTTTGTCCGCCTTGTTGATCGGGTCGATCTGCTCGACGACGCCGGTAAAGGTGCGGCCACGAATGGCGTCGATGGCGATGGTGGCTTGCTGACCCAACGTAATCTGTGGAATATCAACCTCGGCCACCTTGACGGTCAGTTTCAGTTGGCGCACATCGGCCAGGGTGACGACGGTCTTGCCCACCGTGCCCCGCTCACCGGCGGCGACATTGACTTCGAGGACCGCACCTTCGATGGGCGCCACCACCTGCGCCCGCTGCAATTTGGCCTGCGCTTCTTCCAGATCCAACTTGGCTTTTTCCACCTTGGCCTGAGCGCTCAATAGTTCGGGACCGGAGGCGCCCGCCTTGAGTTTGTTCAGCTTCTGCTCGGCATCCTGCACCTTGGCCTGGGCTTCGGCAACTTCGACCGCCGAAGGGCGATTTTGTAACGTCTGCAGGTCGCTCACGGCCCGCTGGACATCGCTCTTCGCTTCCTGGATCGAGGCAGCGGAGGAAGGCACGTTGAGACTGTTGAGTTTACCCTGCGCCCGTTCAAAGTCGACCGTAGCTTTTTGCAAGGCCGCTGATTCCGGCGTCATACCGATATCGTTACGCCACTTGATCTTGTCATATTCGCGTTGCGCTTCCTTGCGGGCAATCTCGGCCTTGGCCAGTTCGGCCTTGGCTTCATCAATGGCGCCGCTGCTGGGCGGGGCAAAAAGGCCGTTCAATTTGGCCTGGGCGGCGGCCACTTTGGCCTGGGCGGCGGCCAACTCTTCCGGCGCCGCGCCGGACTGTACCTTGACCAGATTTTCCTTGGCGGCAGCCAGATTGGCTTCAGCCACCGCAATTTCGCCAGGGTCGCTACCCTGTTGCAATTTGACCAGATCGGCTTCGGCAGAGGCCACATCGACCTCGGCGCGAGCCACAGAGCGTTGCAATTCTGCCGTATCGAGCGCCAGCAGCAGATCGCCCGCCGCCACCCAATCGCCAACCTTGACATTGATCTGGCTGATGGTGCCATCGACTTCCAATACCACCTGGCGCTTGCTGATGAGATCCACCGTGCCGGCTGCCGACAATTCATCAATCACCGATTCAGGGGTGCGGATGCGCACGGTTTTGCTTTGCGGCGCTGACGGATCCGGGTTTTCGGGCCGTTGCATATCGGTGTCGGCATATTCCGGGCTGAGCGAGGCGGACTTGGCGGGGCCGTCTGTCCACAACAAGATCAGGTCGATGACACTCAAAATGACCAGCACGGCGACGATTAATTTGCGGTTGCTCATAAGACGCTCCTTCATCAGTTCCAGTAGCAAGGCTCGGTGTTGTTTCTTGTGCTAAGGATACCAGAAGTGAATTGCTAAATTGAGCAAAATTTTCTATCAACTTGTCTCAGGTTTCTATCAACTCGATGGCTCATCCTAGAAAACAGACAAAAACCAGGGTTTTGCCAAAACCCTGGTTTTTGTCTACTGTCGTTCATCTTACTCGTACCGCAGCGCTTCAATCGGGTCGAGCCGGGTGGCGCGGATGGCCGGGTAAAGGCCAAAGACAAAGCCGCTGAACAACCCGACGCCTAGGGCCAGGAAGAGGGCCGGCGCTTCGAGGACAATGTCAAAGGGAAATTCAGGGATGCCATTGAGCAGCGCGCTGACACTGTAGCTCAAGCCGATGCCGATCAAGCTGCCAAACGCACAGAGCACCATGGCTTCAATCAGGAATTGCAACAGAATGTCCCGATCCTGAGCGCCCAACGCTTTGCGCAAGCCAATCTCACTGGTGCGTTCGGTGACGGAGACCAGCATGATGTTCATGATGCCGATGCCGCCGACCAACAAGCTCACCGTGCCGATGCTGCCGAGCAGGGCGGTCATCATGTTAGCAACACTGCCGGCGATCTCCAGCAGGCGGGCCTGGTTGAGAATGTGAAAGTCATTCTTCTGGCCGGCGTCCAAATCATGACGCAAGCGCAGCGTCTGTTCCACCTGAGCCTCGGCATATTTGAGCAATTCACGATCCGCCACCTGCACCATAATTTCGGAAACCACATACTCGCCGCGATAGCGTTCCGCCTTGATCAACCGGTTTTGCGCCACGCCCAGCGGAGTGTACATCGGCCGGAAGTATGACTCACTGTCGTCGCCGCCGCTCTTCTTCAAGACGCCGACCACCTGAAAGGGTTCGTTGTTGATGCGCACACTTTGACCGATGGGATCGGCGCCCTTGAAGAGGTCCGTGGCGGCGATGCTCGACAGGACCACCACCCGCTGTTGGTTCGCTTCTTCTTCCGGGGTGAAGAAACGGCCTTGGGCAAGTTTGAGATTCTTCACCCCGGCATAGTTGGCCGTGGCGCCGGTTACCTGGCTCTCAATCGCCGCGTCGCCATTGATCACTCGCAGAAAGGCGGAATTGGTCGAGGCGACGGCGATAATCTCCGGATGCAACTGCGGATCGGCCAACACACGAGCATCGCCGGAGGTGAGCGAACTGCTGTCGGTGATGTTCTCCATCTTGGGCGAGATGACCAGCGTGTTAATGCCCTGCCCTTCAATCTCTTTGGTCACACCGACAGCAGCGCCGCGACCGATACCGATGGTGGTCAAGACCGAGGCGACGCCGATAATCAAGCCTAACATCGTCAAAAGCGAACGCATCTTGTTCGCCGCAATGCTCTCCCAGGCTACATTCGCATAGCGTAATGCTTTCATGATCTCCCCCAGAATTAGTCGTGAAGTCGCGTAGTCGTTTGGTCGTTTAGTGGCGTGGTGGTTTAGTGATGGGGTTGTCAAGTGAATAAGTTATCAAATACCCAATCACTTAATGACTCGAATGACCCAATAACCAAACGACTACGCGACTTCACGACTATGCGACCACAGACAATTATTGATACTCATCCTTGACGATCTTGCCGTCACTCAAGGTGACAGTGCGTTCGGCCCGCTTGGCGACGCTCATGTCGTGGGTGACGACGACGATGGTCATGCCTTGGTCGTGTAGTTGCTTGAAGATGCGCAGGACATCTTCGCCGGTCTTCGAGTCCAGGGCGCCGGTCGGCTCGTCGGCCAGCAGCAAGCTGGGGCGGTTGACCAGCGCACGGGCGATGGCGACCCGCTGCTGTTGCCCGCCGGAGAGTTCATCGGGACGGTGGTGCGCCCGTTCCCCCAGGCCAACGCGGGTGAGCGCTTCCAGCGCCATCTTGGCGGCGCTACGGGCCGGCACCCCGGCGTAGAAGAGCGGCAACTCGACCTGGCGTTGGGCGCTGGTGCGGGGGAGCAGGTGAAAGCGCTGAAAGATAAAGCCAATTTCGCGGTTGCGTACGGTCGCCAACTCGGCCTTGCTCATCTGGCTCACTTCGGTGCTGCGCAGCCGATAACTGCCGCTTGTCGGGCGGTCCAGCAGGCCGATCATGTTCATCAGCGTGCTTTTGCCCGACCCACTGGCGCCGATGATGGCGACATATTCGCCGCTGTTGATGGTCAAGGAAACGCTGCGCAGGGCATGAACGGCTGTGCCACCCATCTGGTAAGTCTTGCTCATCTCGCTAATCTCGATGACCGGTTGGCGAGAGAGAGGCGGACGCACACGGGGGGCGCCATTACGCTGTTCATGCGGCTGTCCATGGTGGACGCCATTCGATTGACCATTCAATTGACCATTCGGTTGACCATTGCGGTGTGAATTGCGCTGCGGTATCACCAAACTACTCATGATTGCTCTCTCCTAAACTCAGGCGTCCCTACGGGACGGAATTGTTGCTGCATCTACTACTTGCTACCGTTCGGCTGAGCTCACATCGAAGCCTGCTACTTGCACACCTCATCGACGCGACAGGTGCTTAACCAGGCAAAAAGATTGTTTTGCAAATCCCCCTCGCGACCGGCGCCAATGATGCTGTGGTCAATCGTGCCGTCGGAGTTGATAAAATAGCTGACGGGAACGCCGACAATTTCATAAGCTTCCGCGATTTTCCCGGCTTCATCGACAATCACCGGGAAGGTCAGACCGGCTTCGGCCACGAATGGTTGCACTTCCGCTGCCGGCATCTTGCTGACCACCGTCACCAGCGTGACCTCGGCGTTGGGGTCGGCGGCGATGGTTTGGAGCGCCGGTAACTCTTCGCGACAGGCGCCACAGTCCGGCGACCAGAAGGTCAACATGACCGGTTTGCCGCTGTAATCGGCAAGGCGGATCGGCTTGCCGGTGAGGTCGTGGGCGCTAAAGGTCGGCGCCGGTTGCCCCGCCTCCAGACCGTTCCACACATAGGTGGCGAGAAAGACGGAACCGGCGAAGAGCAAGAGGCCGATGGCGATGAGTACAGCCGTGATCTTGGCGCTGCGCTTGAGCATGGATGGTTTGTTTGCAACTGGGGTGAAAACGGCGTCGGTGTGGGCAGTTGAGTTCATCATGGTGTTTTTCTCCTAGCGAAGTTGGTTACACACGTTGTTTTGATGACTCGATTATAGGACGCGCACTTGTGAAAAACTACAGCCGTTTTCTAAGAAAATAAACGAAATTTCTATCGTTTTATCAGCACCGTCATAGAAAATAAGCAAGCAGAGGAAAAATCAACCACATAGCCACGAAGTTCACGAAGAAAACCCTTCGTGAACTTCGTGGCTATGTGGTTGATTCGCCGGGTAGATGGCTGGCGCTCTTGTTTACGCCGGTTGCATCTGCATGGTTTGGGCGGCGGCCACTTTTCGGTTCTGCCGGCGGCGGTTCCAGGCGATCTTCAGCAGGAAAGCTGTGTTGAGCAGCGTCAAGGTCGGCAGGAAGAGAACGTTGAGTTGGGTAACGATAGCGCCGACATCCCCATTGGCGCCGGCCGCGGCCAGCGCCGTCATGGCCCCTTGCCACAGCGCCGGGTAGCTCATAAAGGCGTCGATCATCAAGGGCAACATGGCGACAAGTAACACCGGCCACAGGGCAATCGAGAGGGCAATGTAGGCAAAGATGACCACCCGCACCCAGCCGGCCCACTGGCTAAAGGCTGTCATCGCCGGCGCAACGGTGCGGCGACCGAGACGCCAGAGCAACCAACCCCACATCCGTTTGGCCGCTTCCCCGGTGCGGGCATGAAGGTTTGGCACGCCCGTCAGGTCAGAGAGCAGCCAGTAGCCGTCGAGCTTCATAAAGGGTTCCAGGTTGCCAATCAGAATCAGATCGATCACCATAATCGCCAGCAGATAGGTCGGCTCGCCCGTGGCCCAGAAGAGAGCGAGACAGAGCGGGGCAAAGAGCAGTTGGATGTACATACCGCCGGCATCCACCGCCGCCCGCTGGAAGCGATTGAGGCGCCACGCCGCCGTCACATCGACATAAAAGACCGGGTTGAAGAAGTAGAGGCCAAAGCCCAACGGCCCATGCGGCGCCCCCCAGCGGTGACAGGCCGCCAGGTGGCCCAGTTCATGGAAGAAGATGCTGACCAGAATCATGCCGTAGAGCAGCGGCCAGGAGACGCTGGTCATATCAATGTTGGGCGGAAAGCCCATTTCCCGGTAGGCCAGCAGGTGGGCAACAGCGATCAGGGTCGTCAGAACCAGCGCTGGTCCCTTGTAAAAACAGACTTGCAATAAGCGCGCCAGCGGCGCCAATGCTTGCGGGGATAAGAGATCTTTGCGATAGTGCAGCCCCAAGTAAGAAGTCGAAGCGTTGTCTGTCGGCGCCGCCACCGGCGCCTTGCCGCTTTCCGTCACAACCCCTTGTTCCACCAATTGCGCGCCGAGTTGCTGCAACTGATCCAGGGCGACGGTTTGGCCGGTGCGCTGCTGAAAGACGGCGGCCAGGTCGGGCAGGGTCATGGCAGTGCGCAACGCATCCAACAGATGATATAGCTTCTCGTTCACCTGAAAATGACGACCGTCGGTCAATTCGACGCGATAGTTTTTGCCTTGGGTGCTGCTATCAAACGCCACAATCTGGGCGCCGGCGTTTAGTTCGAGTTGGGTAGTGAGGCTCAGTGACATCTTTTGACTCCTTCTGAATTGGTGATTGGTTTCTACAACCCAGTATAGCCTGTGCCTTATGACCAATCGACGCCGGCAATCTATCAAAACCGGCGCTTTGTCTAATAGTTTGGCGGATCATCGATAGAGTGTCCGCTCCTAGCCGGTCCGTGACCGGCGCCCCATCGCCGGTCACGGACCGGCTAGGAGCGAGCGGTTTGGGTATAAACAAAAGAGGAACCTGCATTGATGCAGATTCCTCTTTTGTGTCTGCCGCTCAGGGGATAGCGGCAGACGGGTAGGTGATTCAACTCGTTCACAAGTCCCCTTTGCGAGTTGTTGGGTAGGTTTAGACCCAGATCCAGCGCCACTTGATGCACGGGTAGTAGATGGTGACAAACCAAACCCGCTTGCTGCAAGTCGCCCAGTAGGGGACGTAGATCCACAGTGTTTCCAGACGTTCTTCCAGTTGTTCCAGGGCGAAATCGTTCTTGTTCAACATGATTGTCTCTCCTTGTGTGAATTGTTGTGTGAATTGATAGTGAAGTGTGTTATCGGTGAAATTGGCTTAGACGATTAGAAGCAGATGCGGCGGAGCTTCCAGCAGGGAACGTAGAAGCAGAACCAACCGACGCAAACCCGACAGCTACCCAGATAGGGCACGTAGATACAGAGCGTTTCCAGGCGATTTTCCAGTTGTTCCAGGGCGAAGTCATTCTTGTGCAACATGATAGGGTTCCTTTCGTTAGCTAGTGGTACAGATGTGAGTTGTTTAGTAGCGGTCAGTGTTGAGCTAGTCATTCGCTTCTTTTCGTTTGCTTTGCTCTTTGCTGTCCGCTCTGTTGGTTTCATTGTACCGGAACGCACGGGGCAATTGTAGGAGCGCTTTCTAAGACTTTTGGCGATTTATCTACTAAATTTGACAACAAACGATAGATTTCCCGTCACTATCAAGCCCGCTCCTAGCCAGTCCGTGACTGGTGGGGCGACGCCAATCACGGACTGGCTAGGAGCTTAGTAGTTAGGGTTTCCCGTAGGCGCCTAGAAGGCAACTGACCCTTGCGGTCGCCCATCTCTCCCATACCGACTCCATTTTGCTGGTCGCCTACCACCTACCATACAATAAGAAAAGCGATCCGTTTTTATCCAATGTTGAGCTTACTGTATGGACTTTACCACGCTTGCCAAACAATTCGATGCGCCCACTGTGAAGGCGATTGTCCTCATGGGCAGCCATGCGCGCGGTGATGCCGGCCCCTACAGTGATGTCGATCTGGTTCGTTTTGTTGCGGAAGCCGACGCGGATCTGGCCGGGGCGGGAAGCCATTTGCTGGGGAGTCTATTGGTCGTTGTTAGCAACGTGACGCCCAGCCAAGTAGAGGCCTGGTTTACCGAACCCAAAGCCGCAACCGAAACCGTTGCCGGGTTGCGCCTGGCTCGTGTGCTGGTTGACCGCAACCACACCTTTGTCGCCATCCAAGCCCGCGCCCAAGCCTTTGCTTGGGATGAGATGTTGCAAGGCAAGGCCGATCTCTGGGCCAGCGAGCAGATGGTGGGCTGGATCGAAGAGGTTCACAAGGGGCTGGAAGGCTTACGTCGCCGCGACCCTGGCCGGCTGCTCAACGCCAGCTTTGGTCTTTCGTGGGGCTTGTCCAACGTCGTCAAAGTGCAGCGCGGGGTGCTGGTCTCCGGGGATAATGGCTTTTTCAACGAAGTCGCAGCGGCGGTCGGGGTAGAAACAGCCTGGAGTCAATTGCGTGCCATTGCCTTTGGCGTCGCTGACGTGCATGGCCGGCCCCCCTCTTTGCGTGAACGGGTCGTCGCCGGTCTCCATCTTTACGGATTGACGGCGGAACTGCTTGGCCCGGCCATCCAACCGGAACATGCCCCACTCATTGCCCAAACCATTCAACTCATCAACCAAGAAATCGAGAAGGCGTATCATGGCGAACAATAACGTGCAAACGGCCATCATCCTCGCTGCCGGCGCCGGGACCAGGTTCTGGCCTTATAATGTGGTGCGCCAGAAGGCGGCTTTTCCCATTGCCAATGTGCCGGCAGTCCGGCGCTTAGTGGATACTTTACAAGAAATTGGCATCCTGCGCATTGTGGTGGTCGTCGGGCATGGCGAAGCCAGTGTGCGCGCCGCCCTCCACGGTTGCGCCGACGGCGTTACCTTTGTGCGCCAGGGCAACCTGACCGGCACAGCCACCGCCGTGTTGACCGCCGCCAACGATCTCACCGAGGATTTCCTGGTCGTCTCCGGCGATATCGTCACTGATCAACAAAACCTGTTGACGCTCCTGGCCCGTTTTCAGGAAGAGCGACCACCAGCCGCCGCCCTGATCCAACCGCTAGGCAAAGAGTCGCCCCATGACTGGCTGGGCGCTTATCCGCAAGGGGGACAGTTGCGGGGCGTCGAGGGGCATACGCGGCGGGGCTGTCAACATCGGCTCTGTGGCATCTACGCCTTTCAACCCGCCGCCTTGCCCTACCTACGCGACAACCCCGGCGTGATGAGCCAGGTGCCCGTCGGCGGGATGCCGCCGCTGGAAGCCGAAATTGCCCAGTCGCTCCAGATGATGATCGACGAAGGGCAGACAGTGGCGGCGGTGGAGACGGTCGGTTATCACATTGATTTGGATAAACCGTGGCACATTGATCTGGCAAATGAAACGGTGATCGACGCCATGTGTAAAGCTGTGACCGGCGACATCATCCCGGCCACCGCCCGCATCCACGACGGCGCTGAGGTGCATGGGCGGGTCATCCTGGGGGAACATTGCGAGATCGGCAATCGGGTCGTGTTAAAAGGCGACCTCTGGCTGGGCGACCACAGCCGGGTGATCAACGGCGCGATTCTCGATGGCCCCACGGTCGTCGGCAAACACACGATTGTGCAGAACTATTGCCAGATCGGCAGCCACACCACGCTGGGCAACCGCAGCCACTACGGCCACGGCGCCGAGTTCAGCGGGGTGGCGCTCGATACCGTCTACTGTTATCACTACATGGAAATCTGGGGCGTCGTCGGTCAGGCCGTGGACTTTGGCGCGGCGACGGTCTGTGGCAACCTGCGCTTTGATGACCAGGACACCACCTGGCGCATCAAAGGCCGCCCCGAAACCCCCACCCACGCCGCCAACGCCGCCTACTTTGGCGACTTCTGTCGCACCGGCGTCAACGCTATCATCATGCCGGGGCGGCGCATTGGCGTCTACAGCGTCGTCGGCCCCGGCGTGCTGCTCTATGATGACCTGCCGGATCGCACCATGGTAACGGCCAAGCAGGAGTTGGTCACACGCCCGTGGGGACCAGAGCGGTATGGGTGGTGATCATGATTAGACAAATTGTACGCACCTGATGATATACTAGATTGCAAGATAAGGTTCATGACGGGAGGTATACAGATGAACATGCTCACAATTGGCCTTGAGGATGAATTACAGCAAATCATTCAGGTTGCATTGTATCGCAAAACAATCACAGCAGAACAACTCGTAAAACAAGCGCTCTACCGCTATCTTCATGAAGAGCAGGTAGTAGAGGATGAAGAAGTCGCAAGCGAATACGGGGAAGACTCAATCGTTGGTATGTTTGATTTGGGGGATCCATTCTTATCCGAAAAATCGGAAGAAATCTTGCACACCATCTTCAATGCGAATAAGGCGGTTGTTCAGTCATGATTGCCATCGCTGATACAGGATTTGTTGTTGCATTGTTACACCGAGGCGACAAAAATCACAGAGCCGCCGCTGCTGTATACCAACGATTGCAAAGGGCTTATTTACCCCAAACAGCTTTGACGGAAGTTGCTTACCTACTCCCCAGTCGGGTTGGTGGCGATGCCGTTGCTGAGTTTCTCAGACGATTGCCCACTAGCAAATTGTTTGCTACTGCCCTAACCGATGAAGACTTATCAATAACGGCTGCTATTCTAAAGCAGTACGCGTCAAGCCGCATTGATTTTGTCGATGCAACGGTCATGGCAGTAGCAGAACGATTTGACGTTACTACTATTTTAACAGTAGATTACCGCGATTTCCGTCTCTATCGCCCTAAGCATTGTCCATATTTCACATTGTTACCTTAAATTATAGGCACAACCTCACCCTACCCTGCATCCAGCGTCGCAACCGCCGTCATATTCCAGCGCAATCGTGGATCGGTCGCTTGCGGGGTAATGATGACCGTATAGGTAATATCCCCCTGTCGGTTTTCACCCAGCGGTTTGATGCGGGTCACCACCCCTGCCAGCACCAGATCTGGAATCGCATCCAGCGTCACTGAGACCCGTTGGCCTTCCGTCACATTGACCACGCTTAGTTCGGTCAAATCTTCGGTGTGAATCTCCCAGGCGGAGAGATCCGCCAGTTGCACGACCGGCGTCCCGGCGGCCACCTGTTCCCCCACTTTGAGATCGAGATCGGCAATCACACCGGCAAAGGGGGCGCGCAAGGTCGTCTCTTCTAGCGCCAACTGCTCTTGCATCAACGCCGTCTCCGCTTCCTTCACCTGCGCTTCGGCGGCAGCAATCGCTTCCGGGCGCGAACCGGCTTGTAACTGGGCCAACTGCGCTTCGGCCCGCCGCACTTCCGCTTCGGCGCTGTTGACATCGCTGGCGGATCCCGGCGCTTGCAAACGATCCAGTTCGGCGCGCGCCCGTTGCACCCGCGCCCGTGCGTCGGCCACCTGGTCAGCATCAGCCCCGGCAGCGAGCACATTGTACCGTGCCTGCGCCGCCTCATAGCCATTGGTGGCGCGCTGCAACGCTGCTGATTCGGGCAACATGCCCAGGTCATTGCGCCACTTCACGGCGTTATAGGCGGAACGCGCCTGCTTCAATTCCGCTTCGGCATTGGCCAATTCGGCGCGGGCGTTGATCAGATCGCCTTCTTTGGGGCCGTTGAGCAATTGCTGCACGGCGGTCTGCGCCGCGCCTAACTCAGCCTGGGCGGCAGTTACATCCGCCTGGCGCGCTACTTCGGTGAGTTTGGTCACTTGGGCGCGGGCAATATCGACGGCCGCTTCCGCCGCCGTCACCTCTTCCGGCCGCGGGCCAGCGGTCAGTTGCGCCAACGCGGCCTGCGCGTTCTCCAAGCGAGCCTGCGCCTGGGCAATCGCCACGACTTGCCGCTTGTTGTCGAGCCGGGCAATGATCGCCCCTTGCGCCACCGTGTCACCTTCGGCCACCAATACTGCGGCCACAATGCCCCCCGTCGCCAGGCTCAGGTTGGCCGACTGTTTGGGCAACACCACCGCCTCGGCCACCACCTGGCTAGGCGCCTGCTGCGCCGGTAAGGTTGGTTCCGGTGTCGGCGTGGCGGTCGCCGTCATCGCCGCTTGCGGCAACAGCCCTTGTGTACTCAGGTAATAATACGCGCCAACACCAACTACCGCCAACACGATAATGATGATAAGCCATCTTCTCATAACAATATCCTCGTCAATATCTTTCTTCTGACTTTCACGAGGGTTGAAACCCTCGGCTACCGTCAGTCGTCGCTACGCGACTGGTTTACACAGTTGATTGTAAGTCTTCTTGTCTTTCGCCTACTCATACGCCAACACCTCGCGCACCGTAATGCGCGCTGCCCCACGCGCCGGCAGCAGACTGGCAACGGCGGCAATCAGCACAATCACCAGCAGCCACAACGCTGCCCCGCCGGTGGAAAAGCGAAAACTAAGCGCCGCTTGAATAAAACCAGCGCCGACGGCGTCACTCAGCGCTTTGCTCAGGGGGAGCGCCAGCAGCGTACCCAGCACCCAACTCAACGTGCCGATGAGGACGCCTTCGACAATCACAATCGATAAGATGGCGCGGTTGCCCGCCCCAATCGCCCGCATGACGCCGATCTCCCGGCGTCGCTCCAAGACGTTGATGCTCATGGTACCCATTAACCCTAGCCCGCCGACCACAGCCAGCAACAGCGCCATCACAGTCAGAATGATAATGATTACATTAAACTGGGTGATGACCTGTTGGCGCACAAAGCTGGTCGTTTCGGCAGAGCTAATGGTGACGCCGATGGTCTTGAAATGTTCATCCAACGCTTTGGCTACCCGCTCTTGGAAAGCGGCGTCATGGTGCGCCGTGATCACTTGCAAGGTGCTGGCGCGACCGACCGTGCGTGTCACCTGGGCAAAATAGGGATAGTTGGCATAGACAAAGGGGCCGGAGAGAACGCCCCGCACAATCCCAACCACTGTCCAACTTTCTTTGCGCTCATCAATGTCCAGCACCAGCGTGTCGCCGACCTTGAGATCCGGTTCATTTTTCAATACATCAGTGTTGACCACAACGGCATTTTCATCGTCGGGCAGCAGCCAGCGACCGCTTAACAACTTCGGCTTGATCATTTGGGAATTAGGCTGTGGGGCAATGAGCAATATGTCCGAGCCATCAATATCACCAGGGCGGATACGACGCGCGCCCCAAAACCCCCAACTTTCCGCCGCCGTCACGCCCGGCACCGTTAGCGCGGCGCGCTCCATATGGTCGGCGCGATAGGGTCGATTGAGGTTCACGCCAATGTCATAGTTCCAGTAGCTGAGGGCGTCGTCCAGAGTGAGCAACAGGGAGGAGCGCACGCTAAAGACGCTGATAAAAATCGCGCTGGCAAGGGTCAACGTCGTCAAGGTCAAGAGCAACCGTCCCTTGCGGCGAAAGGTGTTGCGCAGCGAAATCAAGAGCGGACGGGACAGCCCGCGCACCCGTTCCAACAACCGGTCGAACCAGTTTTCGCCAAAGCCGCCCTTGCCCAAGCCGTAGTCGCTGATTGCTTCCCGTACCGTGATCCGAGTGCCGCGCAGAATCGGGTAGAGTGCAGCTAACAGCGGGACAAGCATGCCCACAGCAATTTCCAACGCCAATACCTGGAGGGGGATGCCGGTGGTCAGGATGTCAAAGTTCATCAGCCCGGCCATGAAAGTGGTGTTCGCCCGCATCCCTAACCAGCCCAAAGGGATGGCAACCAGCAGCGCCAGTAGACTGAAAATCAGTGTTGTCACCAGATACATGCCGATGATCTGGCCGTTGTGCGCGCCGATAGTTTTCATTACGCCGATCTGGCGCGTCTGTTGGGCCAAAATGGCGGCGATGATATTGACGACGAGAAAGGAACTCAGCAACAGCGACATGACGCCCAACACGCCAAAGATCAGCAACATGGGGGTGAGAAATTGCTCAAACTCATGTTTCCCCGGTTCGGGAACAAACGACCAGTAGACGGTGTAGCCACCCTTCTCGATCCGCTTCTGCACTGTATCGACCACTTTCTGGATATGTTCCTGGTTGTCGCCCTGTTCAGCCACCGTAAGATAGAGACGACTAAAGTTGCGTGACTCGCCCAGCCATTCCAGCGTATCCAGTGTGATATAGCCGTTGGCCGAGCCGGTAAACTGGGCCGAAATCTCGTTCAAGTCATGGGCCAGGCCAGTGATCGGCACCTGGCGCTGGCCGCCCTCCGGCAGCTTGATCGTAATCATGTCACCGACCTGGGTGTTGAGCAGCGCCAACGAGGAGCGTTCAATCAGCAGTGTCCGTTTCGGTGGCGGCCAGGCGCCGCTGACCGGTAGCACCTTGTTGAGCCGCATCCCCTGGAAATCCTGAATAGCCCACAGATCCAAATTTTTCCATTGATCCGGCCCCGTCTGCACCTGGACACTGACCCGGCTCCGTCCTTCCGCCTCGGCGACTTCAGGCATCCGGCGCACACTCTCGACCAATTCGTTCGTAAACCCTGAAACGCCCATACGCGCGTGCATAGGGTTGATTTGGGCATAGCCGGTGGGCAAGTCGTGTGACATTACCACATGCGAACCGGTCACCATGCCAATAGCCGCCACACCGACCGCAATCGACAGGACGACCAACACGGTGCGCGTCTTATTGCCCAGCACGTCACGCAACACTTTTCGCCAGCGTGGGTTGATTGACATCGTTTCCTCCGCTATGAAGCCCCAGTGTGAGTAGAGTGTTTCAGTAGAACAAGCGATCAGTAGGACAGGGCATATTGGGCATTATTATCAGGTGATGGCGCAAGTGCAGGCTGCACATTGAGCGGCGGCGGGTTTGCCGTCTGTTGGGGACGGGTATCGCTGACGACGGCGCCGTCGGCAATTGTTACCGTGCGGGTGACGCGATGGGCCAGGTCATCATCGTGGGTCACCATGAGAATAGTTTTGCCACCGGCGACCAGGCGGTGAAAGAGTTGAAAGATCGCATCCGCCGTCTTGGAATCGAGGTTGCCGGTTGGCTCGTCGGCGACGACGATGGGCGGGTCGTTGGCCAGGGCGCGGGCAATGGCTACCCGTTGCTGCTGGCCGCCGGAGATGGCCGAGGGTAATTTGTTGGCCTGGTCGGTCATGTCCACCTGGTCGAGTAGGTGGAGGGCGTGTTCACGGCGTTGACGAACGGGGTAGACATCACAAAAGTCCATGGGGAGCATGACATTTTCCACCACGGTCAGCATCGGCAACAGTTGAAAGAATTGGAAGACGACGCCAATGTTGCGACCCCGCCACTGGGCAATCCCATTTTCATCCAGATGGTGGACGGCAGTGTCGCCCACAAAGATTTCGCCGTCACTGGGCGAGTCGATGCCGGTGATCATGTTGATCAAGGTCGATTTGCCGCTGCCCGATTTGCCGACCACGGCGACAAACTCCCCTTTGTCCACCTGTAGATCGATGCGGCGCAAGGCGACAAAGTCACCCGCCGCCGTGGCATACCGTTTGCCGACGCCGCGCAATTCGATCAGGTGATCGTTACCGTGGTGATAGTGACCGTTCGTCTGTTGTTGATTGCCGCTGCGCCGCCGAAAGAGTTTTTGAAACATGGTTGCGTCTCCCTTCCCCAACTTATACGAACAATCGTCGGGAAGGTTGCAACGGGAGAAGCTTGTTACTGATCGACTACCGACCCATCGCGATGCAACCGTGTTTTAACTGTACGCGGCTTATACGGCCAACGCTCCGCAGCATCTTCGGCCAACTCTACCCCGATCCCTGGTGCATCGGGAATAATGATAAAGCCATCCTCACAGCGCAACGCGCTCTTGACAATTTCACTCTTGGGCGGCTCATGTTCGCCAAGCGGGTATTCTTGCAAGGCGAAGTTGGGAATACAGGCCGCCAACTGGATACAGGCTGCCGTACTCACCGGGCTGAGCGGATTGTGCGGCACGACGCCGACATTGTGCGCTTCGGCCAGGGCGGCAATCTTTTTGGCGTGGGTCAGCCCGCCGACCATACAGACATCGGGTCGCACATATTGCACGGCCCCCTGCCGCAACAACGGTTCAAATTCCCAGATGGTGTGGATCCGTTCGCCGGTGGCAATGGGAATGTTGATATGTTGCGCCACCTGCGCCATCGACTCGAAGTGGTCCGGGCGCACGGGGTCTTCATAGAAAAAGGGGTGATAGGGTTCGATGCCCCGCCCCAAGACAATCGCTTCGGTGGGGGTCAACTGGCGGTGAATCTCGATACAGAGATCGACATCCCGCCCCACGGCGGCGCGATAGGCAGCGACGGTTTCAATCGCATCTTCGATCTTGTCCACATGGGTCTTGAAATAGGGAAGGTCGCGCGAATCATCCAGAAAGGGGGTCAGGTGGCCGACGGCGGTGTAGCCTTGGGCTTTGGCGTCGATACAGCCCTGGATCAATTCCTCCTTGGTTTCACCAAAGACATGGTAGTAGACCCGCGCTTTGTCCCGCGTCTTGCCCCCCATGAGTTGATAACAGGGGACGCCAAAGTGCTTGCCCATAATGTCCCACAGGGCAATGTCAATCGCGCTCAATGCGCCCATGATCGCCGCCCCGCGAAAGTGGCTCCAGCGGTAGAGATATTGCCAGTGGTGTTCGATGCGCAACGGATCTTGCCCAATCAAGTAGCGCTTAAAGGTTTCCACCGCGCCGGCGGACGCCTCCAAATAACCCCACGCCCCTGACTCACCCAAACCCACAATGCCAGCATCGGTATGCACCTGAACAAAATAGTAGCGATCCACGAAGATTGATTGGATGTCGGTGATTTTCATGATCCCTCCCGTGTAGAAATTAATCAACCACAAAGACGCAAAGAACACGAAGAATTTCTTCGTGGCTTCGCGCCTGTGTGGTACGTTTTGAGCGCCACCTGGCTATGGCTTGCGCAGGGTGAGCGCATGAAAATGCCCTTCACCGTCACCCTGGGGTACGACACAAAAGGCTTCGATTTCAAAGAGTGAACCGGGGAGGCTTCTAAATTGCTCGTCCGTATAGCGGGCGAAAAAGCGTTGCGGTTCATAGTGATCGCCTTCCCAGACCCCCTCAGCATCGACGCCGCCATATTGACCCCAGTAGAAAAGGCCGCCGGGGCGCAAGATAGCGTGAATTTTGCCTAAGATCGGGGGCAGATCCCGTTTGGGGACATGCAACAGGCAGTTGATCGCATAGATCCCGTCAAAACTATCCGGGGCAAAGTGCTGATCGAGGTTAGCAAACTCAACAACATGGGCGTTCAACCCTTTGCTGCGACAGTGTTCCACCATCGCCGGTGAGAGATCAGCACAGGTGACGGTTAGGCCATTCTGTTGGAAAAAGAGACTATCCCACCCGACGCCCATGCCAATCTCTAGCAAGTTGCGCTTACCTTCAGCCTGGAGCATGGCAAGAAAACGCGCCCGTTCGGCCTGTTTCCAGGAATGGAGCGTTTTCCCTTCCCGCTCGGCAATCATGCGATCATAGGCGGTGCGCAGATTCGTTAACAGGGTCTGATCCATCATGTTAGGCGCCTACTTCACCAATCCACTGTCCCATTACCTGCGCATGTTGCGGCATGGCGACTTCCGGTTCCTCGATTTCGGGATGCCACTTCTTTTCCCATTCGGCGCTGAGATAGCCGCGATAGCCTTTGTCATAGAGCAGCTTGATCGTCGCCTGACAAGGCAACTCGCCTTGCCCCAGCAACACCAACTGCCACGAGCCATCGGCGCGCTTGATGCCATCTTTGATATGGACATGCTTCACCCGTGAACCGATCAAGCGCCAGGTCTCCGCAATTGGCTCGCCCATGCGGTAGGGATGGTGAATGTCCCAGACAGCGGCGACATGCGGGCTATCCACCTGCGCCAGCACCCGCGCCACTTCCGCCCCGCGACAAAACGCGTCGTGTGTTTCCAGCACAATGGTGACGCCTTGCGCTTCGGCGGTGGCAACCCCAGCCAGCAACCCCTGCGCCACCCAGTCGATAGTCTGGTTGATGGTCTGCCCATCGATCACATTGCCGCCAAAGGTGCGCACCATTGGCGCTTCCAGATCATTCGCCAGTTCGAGATAGCGGCGCAACTCGTCAACGTTGCTCTGCCGATCGGCGGGATCAGGCGACGAGAAGCGGGTGGACAGCCCCAAGCCGATGATGCGGATGTTGTGTTGTTGCAACGCCGCTTTCATCTGACGGCGACGTTCGGCGGAAAGATTGGATGGGATGATCTGCCCATCCAGCAAGCGCACTTCCAGCGCTTGATAGCCATTGGCGGCGGCCTGTTCGACCGTATGTTCAAAAGACCAGCCGGGTGAACCGAGCGTACTCCAAGCCAGCGGATAAAGGGTAGTCATTAGAAAATCTCCTGGGTCATGGGATTGAGCCGGTGGCACTCTTCCTGAAGCCACATTACACGGCGGACACTTTGTGGGGTAATCGCTAATGACTTACCTTCGCGAATCGTGCTATAGAGGTCTTGGTAGAAACCAGTGGCATACTCACCAGCGGAGCCGGTCAGTTCCCAGCTATCTTCGTGCCAGGTCAGTTCGTCGCGGTTGTAGCTACGGTTGGGCGTGGGGCGAATGTCGAGTTCGCGCGGCGGAAACTCGGCATCGACCACCCACTTCCAGCGCAGTTGACGAGTGCTGCCGGCCAGACCGCCCCGTGTCCCCATCACATGCCAGGTCTCCGGCGAATAGGCGCTACAACTGCTGATCTCAATGTCTAGCGTCGGCGCGCCCGGTCCTTTGACCACTAACTTGAGATGATCGTCGGCGTCGCCCAGGGTCAAGGTGCGATCCAGGTGACAGAAGACTTCGCTAATTTCATGGTCGCCGTAGAGTTGGAGCGCCATGTCAAGAAAGTGGGGGCCGGTGTTGTTCAGGCTGCCGCCGCCAAACTTTTGCAGCGTCTGCCAATCCCAGCGCCGGCTAAAGCGCGATTCGGTGAGGCGGATCTGCACAATGCGCCCCAACAGACCGGAGTCGATGATCTCTTTGACCTTGCGAAAATCAGGGTTGTAGCGGCGCTGTTGAAAGATGGTCAGCACTTTGCCAGTGGTTTCGGCGGCGGCGACCATGCGGTCGGCATCGGGCAACGAGGTCGCCATCGGCTTTTCGCAGACCACATGTTTACCGGCTTGCAGGGCATCAATTGCGGCCTGCGCATGGACAAAGCTGGGTAGCGAGACCACCACCAGCTCCACGGCAGGGTCGGCCAGCAACGCGGCGTAGTTGTCATAGGCTTGACAGTCAAACCGTTCAATGGCTTCTTCCCGCCGCGCCGGGTCAGCATCGACGACGGCGACGACTTGGAAATGTTCATTCATTGGTGCTAAGAGATGGGCGTGAATATCCCAACCGCTGCGGCCCAGGCCGGCAATGCCCACCCGGATTGGCGTTTGTGTCATGTGGCAGTTCCTTTCACTTTGGCGAATCGGGCCATGTAACCCGTCTTGTGGTAAAGTAGGGTGACTACGCCGCTCGTAGCCGGTCCGTGACCGGCGATGGGTCGCCGGTCACGGACCGGCTACGAGCGAAGTTTAATCGTTACCTCTATTCTAGCGCATTGTGTGGATCTTTACAATTTGTTGCGAATCGCTTGCAGGAGGCGAAGATGACTAATAGCCCGGATGCCCAAGCCCAACGGCCAACCCACCGCGCCCCGATTGATCTGGTTGACCCAACCGATGCCGCCGCCGGTTTTACGCTTTTGCCGGACTTCCAACGCTTTAACCAGAAGGACGATCTCTTTCGCCGCTCGTGGTGGGATGAACGCATCCGCAGCGAAAAGAGCAGACTCTTCTATGCCACCTATCGCGAGCCGCTCAAAAGCTGGCGCAAGGCCGAGGGCTTTACGCAAAAAGATTATGCCCTCCGCAACGCCGCCTGGCATGTCAGCGACATTTTCACTGAACTCAAGGAAGATCAGGATCGGCGCGAGGGCTTTTCCGATGACTTTACCCTCTATCGCGATGTTGCGCCGACGCAGACCGACATCGGTACACCAGCGGAAGCTGCCGCCGAAATCAAGCGGGTGGCGAAAAGCTTTGGCGCTGATCTGGTAGGGATCACCCATTTTGATGAGCGCTGGCTCTACCAACAAAAATTTAGCGATCTGCGCCAGCAGGAAAAAGCGCAAGAACTCCCCGCCGGTCTCACCAATGTCATCGTCACCGCCCAGGCGATGGATTATGACCTGATCCGCACCGTCCCCTCGGCGCTCAGTGGTGCGGCGACCGGGTTGGGTTATTCGCATGATGCGTTGGTGGTGCTTTCGCTGGCCCAGTATATTCGCAACTTGGGTTATCAAGCCATTGCCAGCATGAATGACACCGCGCTGGCGATCCCGCTGGCGATCAAAGCCGGGCTGGGCGAATATGGGCGCAACGGGTTGCTCATCACCAAGGAGTTTGGTCCCCGCATTCGCCTTGGCAAAATCTTCACCGATCTGCCGCTAGCGCATGATCAACCCATCCACTTTGGCGTCAAAGCATTTTGCACCATCTGTCGCCGGTGCGCCGACGGTTGCCCGGTGAAAGCCATTCCCCAGGGGGAGCCGACAGCAGAGCGGCACAATCAGTCGAATATCCAGGGTGTACGCAAGTGGTCAGTCGATGCCGAGAAATGTTTTGGCTATTGGGCGGCGCAAAATAGCGACTGTTCGATCTGTATTCGCGTTTGTCCCTATAACAAGGACTATGGCAAGTGGTGGCATCGGGTAGGGCAACGGCTGGCAGGAACGCCGCTGCGTCGCGTCATGTTGGCGCTTGATAAGTGGTTGGGTTATGGTGAACGAATGCGTCCCAAAGAGTGGTGGCAGCGGCCCTAAAGCTATAAGGATTTGACTTCTTCCGTCTGCCAATCATCGATCATGCGCTTTGTGGTATTGAAATTTGCACCGATACAAGTGATCGGCTTTCCCCGCAGTTGATACTTTTGATAATAGGCATGATCCTGGATCTGTTGGAGCGCTATTTTGGCGTCTTTATCCAGCTTGAATTCAAAGAGATAGATGCGCTCATCCAGTTCAACAACAGCATCAATGCGCCCATCATGGGTGCGGACTTCGGCATCAATGCGGACGCCGATGAGCTTGAAGATCAGGTAGAAGATCGTCTGATAATACTTCTCATAATCCAGGTGCAAGTCATAGTCAATATTGGCGAAGAGCGCTTTGAGCACACTAAAGAAGAGTGGCAGATCATGCGCCTTGAGAGCATCAATCATGCGCCACAGATGTGCTTCGCTCAAGCCCTGCTGGGTGTTACTGAAAGCATCCAGTAGATAGACCAAAAAGGCGTTTTCGACTTCGTAGTTGGGGTAGCCAAGCCGATACCGTTGTGATGCCGGCTCATAGTGCTTCATGGTCAGATAGCCGGTTTGGAAAAGTAGTGGGACAATCGCAAGGTTTTCAATGTCATAAGTGCTGAACGCTAATTCCCCCAACTCCATTTCGCTGACCTGCTCAATGTTATAATTACGCTGGTGGATCAACTTAATGAGGAAAGTCGGCGTGCCACTCTCAAACCAGTAGTTGGCAAAGCGTTGATGATAGAAGAAGTGCATGGTTGAGTATGGGTTATAGACATTCTCTGCCTCCGGCGCAAAACAGAAGCCGTCGTACCAATGGCGCATCTTGTCGAGAAATGCCTCTTTTTCCATTGCTTCTCTTTCGGCAAATTGCGTAATATACTCGGCCAAATTTTGCCGAATTTCCACGTCTGTCAGTCCAAGCGCCGTGGCAAAAGCTGTATTCATCGTTAGATCCGTCAGATTGTTGAGATCCGAGAAAACACCAACCTTGCTAAACTTACTGATACCGGTAATAAAGGCAAAGCGAATATGGCGCTCCATGGCTTTGATAACACCATAAAAGCCTTTCAATACATCGCGAATTTTCTTTGCTTCTGCCAAGTTACTGAGATTATCGAGCAAAGGCTTATCATATTCGTCAATCAAAATCACCACTTGTTTGACTTGCTCCTGGGCTGCCAGCTTTTGAATTAAATGACGAAAGCGGCGGTAGTGCGGCCCAGCACTTAAAGTGACGCCATAACTGGTAGCCACTTCTTCGAGATAGGTATTAATCGTCTCTTTCAGTTCCTCCGCCGTCTTGATCGGCTCCTGACCAAAGTCAAGACGGATGACCGGGTAGGTTTGCCAGGCATAATCACTGCTATCAATCCACAACCCACGAAAGAGATCCCGGTTGCCACGCAACAATTCTTCTAAAGTTGAAAGTAAAAGGCTTTTTCCAAACCGACGTGGGCGCGACAGAAACCAGGCCCCTGTTGGTTGCTGCACCAGTTGGTAAATGTACTTCGTCTTATCTACATACAGATAATCACCTGTAATGATTTTCCGAAAACTGGATGTGGTTGTTGGCAATCGCTTTAGCATGATCCTCTACCTGGCTCGCATCTTCCCAATTCATGACCACCAATCGACTCTACCCTGCCTCATTCTACCACAAAGCCGAAACTTTCAACAGCCGTCCGCCAAAGTGGACAAAAAGTGAACAGCTTCTGACCTGGAAAGTGAACAATGGCTACCGCTATCCTTGTGATCGCTGCGCAGCGTTTTTCAAACTGTTCTCGCAAGCCGTATTTTCACAAGGAGAGTTTTATGACGGCACCAGTCAAACGTTCGTTGACCAACACGCTTTATCTGCTGTTGGCCTTCCTGTTACTACTCAGCAGCGTGCTTCTCAGTCAGAGCAGCACGGTCAGCGCTTCCAGCCATCGCGAAGCGCCCCTGATTTCCCGCGACCCGCTGGCCGACACCACCGATCTCTATGCCTTTGTCAGCCCGGACAACCCGGACACCGTCACCTTGATCGGGTCGTGGATTCCCTTTGAAGCACCCCAGGGTGGTCCCAACTTTTCCACCTTTGCCGACGATGTGATCTACGAAATTCATGTGGACAATATCGGCGACGCCAAGGCTCATATCACCTATCGCTTCACCTTCCAGACAACCATCGCCAAGGACGCGACCTTCCTCTACAACACCGGGCCAATCACGTCGCTCGATGATGAGGATCTGAACATGCGCCAAACCTACAAGGTCGAAGAAATTGTCAACGGCAAAGCGACCGTCCTAGGTGAAGACTTGCCCGTGCTCCCGTCCCATATCGGCCCCAAGTCCACGCCGGACTTTGCGTCGCTCTGGCAATCCTCAATTCAGACCATTGCCGTAGACGAGGGCGACATGATGGTCTTTGCCGGCCCCACGGATGATCCCTTCTGGGTCGATCTGGGTTCGATCTTTGATCTGCTCTCGCTGCGCCCGCAGGCCGCTCCCGTCGGCTATGAAGGTGGCCCCAGCCAGGGGATTGATGGTCTTTCCGGCTTCAATGTCCATAGCATTGCGCTCCAGATTCCCATTGACCGCATCTTGAAGGATGCCGGCGACAACACTGTCATCGGCGTCTGGGCCACCAGCAGCCGACAGGCCGTGCGCGTCTTTGGCGCCGGCAACATCCAAAACGTGGGGGATCCCGTGCAGATTTCCCGTCTGGGGATGCCGTTGGTCAATGAAGTGGTGCTGCCGTTGGCACTCAAGGATGCCTTTAACAGCCTCAAGCCGGAGCAGGATTACGATGTTTATACCAGCGACACCTACGCCGGTGAACTGCTCGCCAACAGCGTCTTCAACCCCGAAGTGGGGACGTTGCTCAACGCGCTCTATGGTGTGCCGCTGCCCGCAAAAGAACGCAATGACCTAGTCTCGATCTTCTTCACCGGCATGGTGACGACCAAAGATTTTGACCTGATCACCCCCGGTGGTAAAATCACCGTGCCGGCGGGGACAAATGTCAACCAGCCCAAGAATGTGCGCCCGGCGGAGATGCTGCGCCTGAACCTGGCCAAACCCTTCCGTCCCGGCGTCGAAGGCAGTCTCTGCTCGCCCGAACCGAACTACAAATTGGGTTTGCTCGGTGGCGATGCTTGTGGGTTCCCCAACGGTCGCCGCTTGCAGGATGATATTACCGAGATCGAGTTGCTGGCCGTGGCTGGCGCAGCCTACCCGGTGCTGACCGATGACACCTTTGACTTCAACCCCGACCTGATCGGCGTCCTCAACGACGGGATCGACAACAACGACAAGGAATTCCAGGCAAGCTTCCCCTACCTCGCGCTGCCTCATCGGGGGCTGGATTTCCGTAGCAATGGGAATTGGGGCGAATAGTAGAAGAATTACAGTGAGTAGGAATGGGTGATTGGGTGATTCGGTGATTTCGACAAGCTCAATCACCGAATCACCCAATCACCCATCTTTGCCCGAACTGCCGTGAGAGCGACGTTATGAACAGTTACCATCAACCCATCCAACCCTTCTTTGACACCACCGATAGTGACGTTGCCACCGCGCTCACCTATGTCCGGGCAGTACAATTGCGCTTGAAAACGGATCGACGACGGGCTTTTGCCTCGTTGCAGGATCTCTTTCGCGATGGCGAGCCGCCGGATGCGCCGCTGGATGGGCGCTATGGCGGCCAGTTGTTGGCCTTTGACATCGCCCCCGGCTTGACCAAGCTGGCCGATACAATGGCGGCGCAATGGCGCTTCTGGCTGGGTAAAACCTTTGATGCGCCGCAGCGCATGGGGGACGACATCTATCTACGCACCTTTTTACGGCGGACACGCCTCTTTGCGCCAAAATATCAGAATTACATTGATGATACACCGCAGACCTGGCGCGTCTTCCCCTTCCGCACGACGTTGACCGACAGCATTGTCAATACCTCGCTGCCGGTGCTGCGTCTCGACTATGATCTGCCCATCAACCCGCGCCTGAGCGTGGCGCGCACGATGGACGAAATTGTGCAACTGGCGGATGGCGTCTACCTGGGGCGGGCGTTTGTCCACTGGTGGTGGGGGCGGTGGCAGCCGGTCGCCTACTTTGTGTTGCGACCGGCGTCTTCAGAGTAGGATGACACGTAATTGAGCCGCCTTCCATTCGTCTTCGTCTTCATACCCTATTGACAAAAAGTGTAATACATAGTATGATACTTCTTGTCAATAGCCTTCATGTAAGTCTGTGAGGACAGGTTGCGTATCTTTAAAAATGCTTGGTTTCGTCGCTTTGCACGCCAGGAAGAAATCGATGATCAACGCTTACTCGAAGCAATTGCTAGAGCCGACAAGGGTCTTATTGATGCAGATCTAGGTGGGTGCGTAATCAAACAAAGGATTGCCAAGCCTGGACGAGGTAGATCCGGTGGCTATCGTACGATTATCATATTTAAACAAGATACCAGAGCATTTTTCGTGTACGGGTTTGCCAAGAGCAAACGTGATAACATTGAGAAGCATGAGGAAGAGGCTTTCAGAAGAGCTGCGAAAGAACTACTTGCCCTTTCGGATGCGCAGATTGCGCAATTGATTGAAAAGAAAGAATTGACGGAGGTGATCAATGACGACTAAACGTCAATACCAATCAGAGGCATTGGGCGCCATCCATGAAACGATGAATGCGTTATATGAGATTGGCGCGATTAGTAAAGTTACCATGCGCGAATTTGATGAGATGTGTCTCGAACCGGTTTTGGAGCTAAAACCAGAAGAGATTCGCTCGCTACGCGAGCGCGAAAACGTTTCACAGCCGGTTTTTGCCCACTACCTGAATGTCTCCAAAAACCTTGTCTCTGACTGGGAGCGGGGCAAACGAAAACCAGGCGGCCCTGCTTTAAAGTTGTTGCATGTGATTCAGAAACATGGGCTGCAAGTGGTGGCTTAGTCGCTTGACCGTGCGTCACTCAAGCCAATGTGTTTGAAAAGGCTTTCACTAACTGAAAAAAATTATCGGCGCACAACATAACATCATTGTCAGGGTGGTCAACGAAACGATTAGTTTGACAATATAACATTATCAAACTAATCGCTGGAATTCGTCAACAAGCTACCCCTTGACGTAGGCGAACTTCTCTGCCACTTTGCCATCGCGCACGCGGAAAACATCGACGCCACGGATATGTCCGCGCGAACCATCCGCCGCAACCCACCGGTAGAGCCAACGAACAACACAGCGGTCCTCCGCCGCAAAGATATCCGCGGTTTCAAAGATGGCATGGGGCGAAGCGGCAAAGAATTGCTCCCAAAAGGCGCGGACCGCGGCTTGCCCAACATACCGTTCGCCATCCGGTGGGGGTGATGTATTTTCAAAAACACAATCCTCTGTCATCGCCGCCATAACGCCGTCGACATCATGGCGGTTGAAGGCGTCATTGAAACGTTGAATGGCGGCGAGCGTCTCTTCCTGCACCTTGTCAATCATAAGGAAATACCTCCGTTTTTATCTGTGCTTTATCGGGTTCTTTGGAAATTCAAGACAGCGGCGGTGACGATTAGGGTCGCCAAACTTCTACTTCTGAATCACTACTTGCCTCAATCAGCAACAATTGGGCGCGCCAGTCGACCAGCAGAAGGCCATCGCTTGCGTTTGCTTTTATAAAAGCGTCGGTTAGGCGAGAATCATCCGGATCCCTACCCACCTCTGCGCCGAGAACGGGAATGTTCTCGTTGTCAACATAGCCATAGAGGGTGATATTTCCGCCGAGGGGAATGGTAAAGCCATCTTTCACACGACCGGAAAAGGCGTTAAAGGTGAATAAAATTGGTGCTGAACCAGCTTTTACGCCAAACAGTTGCTCGACTTTTTCCAGTGGGCGCGCTGCCGACAAAACCGGAATCCGCTGAATTTTACGCAAATAGGCTTTGCTCCAGCCCTGCTGCACCCGATGCGCCTGTTCAAATTGTTTGTATTCCTTGAGGGTTTGTTGTATGGTCGCTAATTGACGCCTGGGAAAGAACTCAATTTGACACCACTCATCTTCGTGAAAAGCAAAATCCTCATCGTCAGGCTGCTCACGCAATGGCTCTAATGGCGCAAGATCGTCTGATAGGGTGGGAATCGTAAACAAAATCTTTTTGGGATCAACCCATTGGATATTTTCTGATTGAGGTTTGCCAAATAGAGATGTAAGAAAATTTTTCATTTGTCTTGCCTAGATTTATCATGCCGTCAACCGCTACGTCTTCGTGTGCTACCCTACTGCCGCAATGCGCATTGCCACAGTAAGACGAAGCACCCGGCGACCAAAATCAATTCCCTATCGCAATTGAAAATAAGGTTGCCAAGATTAGGAAGACCACCACGGCTAACGCCGACACGGCGGCGGTGAAGATAAATTTGAGGAGTGGGTTGCTTGTTGAGCGAAAAATCTGGGTATTGACCTTAAAAGCAACAACACCGGCGACCGCGCCCAATGCACCGCCGAGGAAGATAAGCAGAATTGGCAACCCGCCCCAGAGCCACTCATACCACTTCAGCGGCTCAACCACATTCACTGGTTTGCCATCCACCTCAAGCTGCGGCACATCTAAGCCTAAAAACTGCGGCTTCCACTGCGCAACAACGGCGCGCCCATCGGAACGCGGCAACAGCAGTTGACCACGTTTCGGCCCTTTGGCGGCGGCTTGCCCATTCACCAGCAGTTGCGGGCCACTGAAGAAGCCACTTGGCTTCACTTCTAGCCTTTGACCTTCAAACCCTGCAAGATTGAGGGAATAATTCATATACGTTTCTCCAATGTAATTGATCTTATGCTGACACATGAATACAAATAAAGGCTGATCTCGCAACTGAGATCGGCCTTTATTTGTATAACGACACAACATCGTATCCCACATGGCGAGGGTTGACCTCACCATGTGGGGAAACACTACTTCTGAACCAACGGCAAGAACATCTTGCGTTCAGTCACAACCGGCGCACTCTGCTTGACGATAATCGTCGCGGTGGCGTCGGGGTTGGCGCTGTCGCGATAGGTGTAGGTGCCTTCGGCGGTGAGTTGCCGCTTGTAGGATTCACCCGTCGTCAGCAGACCGCTGTCCCAGCCGGCGCTACCGCGCCCAAAGGGCTCCCGGACACCAGCCGCCGCGGCATCATCGAAGCTCACCGCGGGGGTGATGCTGGTGCTGCTGTGGACACCGGCGCCAGCGTTGATCCACTCGATCACCGTTCCCGGTTCGACGGTGATGACCGAGGGTTCAAAGCCGCTCTCACTGATGCTGATCTGTTGGCCGGTGGCCTGGTTGACCAGCGGCGTCAGCGGCACGTCGAAATGCACCGGCGCATCGACCACCGTCAGATCGGGGCTTTCGTAGGGCTGATAGCCGGCCTTGTTCACATTCAGGCGATAGGTGCCTTGTGGTGTGAAGAAGCTGAAGTAGCCATCCGCCAGCACCGTTTGCGGGTTGATCTGCTCGAAATCTTCCGCCGGCCAGAGGCTAAAGACCTGTTGGCCACTGGTGGCGCCGATGCCGGCCTGCATACAAGCCACCGTTGCGCTGGCAATCGGTTGGCCGGTGGTCACATCAAAGACCGTGCCTTCGGGGTCAATCGTCACCTGGCCGTCGGAGCAGCGGCGGATCAGGTCACAAGTGACACAGACCCGCACCGCGCCGGTCAGGCGGCCACCCACGGGGATGGTAAAGGTCGCCGCGAAGGTGCGGTCGCCGTCGGAGTCAGTCAGGGTGATCGAGATGTCGCCGATATTCATCGACACCTGGGCGTTCAGGTCGGCGCAGCAGACCTTCAGGCTGACAGTGTAGGTGTGACCGGGGCGCAGGAAGACGCTCCAGCCGCTCTCATCCAACCGCCCGCTGGGGATGATCACATGGCCTTGGTCATCGACAAAGCGCAGGCTGATCGGATTCCAGAAGAGGGTCGGATCGACAATGATCGTCACCGTCGGCGAGGGATCACTGGTCATGCTACCCAAGCGAGCGATGGCATGGAGCGCATGGCTGCCCGGCGTCAGGTTCAGCGTGGTGCTCCATTCGCCGTTGGCGTCCGCCGTCAAGCTAGTTGACAGCGCATTATCGACATAGAGATCAACTGTCACCCCCGGCTGGGCATGACCGGTGACGCTCACCGTACCTGTACAGGTTGTACCGGCCAACGGGCTGGTGATGACCGGCGGCAGAATCGGCACAGTCACTGTCGCAAAAGTCGTGTTGTTGAGCGTGTTGCTGTCATTGCTGCTAGTCACGTTGGCGTCGTTGCGGATCACCGTGCCGGGCGTTGTGTTGAAGGGGATCTCGGTGCGGATGATCACCAACCCGGAACCGCCCACCGGCAGCGTCCCCACATTGTAGTCGAGGGTGTTGCCACTTTGCGTATGAGGCACCAGCGGGATTGAATGCTCGGCAAGCAATGTTTGCGGCGCAGCGTAGGTGTCGATCACATGAACGTTATTGGCCGGGGCGCTGCCCATGTTGGCATAGTTGATAATCCAGCCCACCACCCAGCGGCGTGTGCCATTTTCCGGGTTGAAGTCCGGCCAGATTTCGCCGCGCTTGGTCACAACCGGGTCAGCATCGCCACCCTGGCTTGTGCGGCCAGGCAGCAGATAATCTTCGGTCTCGCCCAGGCGGAAAGGATCGTCGTAGCCGCGGCCATCGCCATAGCTGCTAAAGGGCTTGTTGGACGGGCGTTCGCTCAGGGTGACACGCAACCAGGCGGTTTTGTTCGCCAGGTCGGCCGGCCAGGCAACCAGACCGGTGGTGTTGACATTGATGATGTGGTAGCCCGCGCCCAAGGTCGCCGCGTTGATCGGCTGGTCGATAACGATATGCTCCAGCGCAATACCGGGCGCGCCCGTCGCACTCTGCGGACAGTCAAAGCGGTCGGCCCAATCGCCATCGCGGTTGCTGTCCACCCAGATGTTGAGATAACCGGTGCGGTTGGGCAACAGGGCCGCCGCCGTGGTGTCAATGCTCACGGCCACCTGCATATTACCAGTCTGGCAATGATTCAAGGTGACGGTCGAGAGCAGCAAGCCGTCGTCGGCCTTGTCCTGGTTGGCCTTGTCGGCGGTCGGCTCGATGTTGTTCAAGCCGTCGCTGTCAAAGCCCAGGTCGGCTTCCATTTCGGCGCTCACGCCCTTGCCCAGGTGGAAGGGGCGGGGGCGTTCGTGGCGCGGGCCACGTTCGGGCGCCGCCACGTTGAAGACTGTCGGGAAGTTGGCTTGCACGCCGGTGTAGGCATTCATCTTGGCGCCGGCATGGTTGGTGCTATCGGGGGCATCGCCCAGGTCACGGCAAGCGGCACGCAGGATTACTTCGTTGCTCTTGCCGGTGCGACCTTCAGAAGTCCACTGGGCGATATTGACCAGGCGTTGTTCACATTCCAGGCGCTGTTCGGGGCGCACCAGAATCTTGATGGTAATGGGTGAATTGGCCGGGCCAACGACGCCATTCCAGACCACCGTATGGCCGCTGTTGATGATACTGGCAACCCCGGAACTGCTGCTGACAGCCACCGCCACCAGACCGCTGGGGATGTTGTCGCTAATCGCCACCGTGTGTGACATGCCATCAGTCGCGCTCAAGGTCAGATAGTAGATGGCGGTGTCGCTGGGCAGAATTTCCGCATCGGTTGTTGGGGTTGCGCCATTTTGGACAATGACGCTCTTGGTCAAGCTGATGCCCGGTTCGGTCGGCTGACAGTTGACCTTGGTTTCGGTCACAGCCTGCACTAGCGTACCGTCGGTATTCTTGGCAACCGCAACATTACGCAGCACATCCACGCAAACACGAACACGGACACGGAAATCAATGCGGATCACGGCGTTGGGGGTCAACGTGCCAGACCATTCCACGGCGCCACTTGGCCCAATGCCTGGGTTAAAGCTCGCCACCAACGGCGCCGCACTCGGCGTCAGTTCGGTGACAAATGGGCCGGCGACCAACGCCACGCCGGCTGGCAGGACATCTTGCATCGAAGTAAAGACAGGAGCCGTGCCGCCGACATGGCTCACAATCACACTGTAGTTGATGACATCACCCACATTGACCGGGCCGGCGGGTTCGGCTTTCTTTTCAATGGTAATCTTACCGGGTTCACCCTGGGTCACGCCCTTGCGGTAGTAATCCTCAGTTTCACCCAGGCGGAAGGTGTTGGGGAAGGCCACGCCGCGGCCATCAGCCAGGCTGGTGCTGGGGTTGAGGATGGCGCGTTGCTCGGTCAGGCTAAAGCGCAGCCAGGCATCGGCGTCGGGCTTGGCATTGTGAACCAGCACCGTGCCGACGGCCACATCGACAAAGCCGGCAGGCGGGATCGTCGTCGGGTCGATCCACCAGTTCTGGACGATCCATTCAAAGGAGCGGCCATTGATCTGCGGACAGGCGCCGACATCTTCCCAGTCGCCATCGCGGTTGCCGTCAAACCAGACGTTGAGGTAGAGGCGTTGCACCGGCGGCGGGATGAGCGCACGCGAAATGCGCACTTTCAACACGGTTTCCCGGCAGTCGATGAAGGGGGCGTCGGGGTTGAGCCAGCCGTCATCGGCCTTGTCCTGGTTGGCGACATCGGTCGCGCCGTTGTTGAGAATGTTGGTCACGCCGTCGTCATCGGGCAGGAGATCGGCGTCCTTTTCACGGGTCACACGGTCGCCCAGCCAGTATTGGTTGGCCTGGGCGTGATGCGGGCCGCTGGCATCGGCAGCCGGGGTGTTGTCCCAGACCGAGGGGAAGCGACCAGCCACGGGGCCGGCGGCATAAGCGGTGTTGCTCAAGCCAGAATGGTTGAAGGTGCTGTCGGGCGCATCGCCAAAGTCAGGGAAGCGCTCGGTGGTTTCACAGACGATCTTGACCGGAATAGCTTCGGTACCCAGTTGGAAGCCTTCGCCAAAGAGGATGGCACGGTTCCAGATGGTCTCCTGGCAAGGGACATCCAGATCAACGGTCACTTTGAAGGTGACGGTGACACTGCCGCCCGCCGGGATGTTGCCCGTCCACTTGATCTGGCTCGGATTGCTGTCATCCACGGTCGGTGCGCTGGCGCTGGCCGAACCGGGAGCATAGCTTGTGCCGGCCGGGATGGGGTCGATCATGGTGACGCCCGTCGCCGGACCCGTGCCGCTGTTGACGATTAACACGGTGTATTCAATGACACCGCCGGGGCCGGTCTGGGTGACATTGGCGCGCTTCTTGATTTCTAACTTTGGCTCGCCGCAATCGACCTTGACATCGGCTTCGGCCACAATCGGCGGGACACCAGTGTTGTCGCTCAGGATGCCAGCGCGGTTGTGGATGATCGTGCCGCAGGGGGTCTTGTCGTCCACAGTCACTTTGAAGGTGATGGTGACGCTGCCGCCAGCGGGAATCGCGCCGCTCCACTTGATCCAGTTATTGCCGGCGTCATAGGCCACCGCTGGCAGTGTCGCAGTTTCGGAAGTTGGAACAAAGGTTGTGCCAGCCGGAATCGGGTCGATCATGGTGACGCTGGGGGCGGTTGCGCTGCCGACATTATGGATCACGATGGTGTATTCAATTGTACCACCGGGGCCGACTACGGTTGGGTTGGCCTTCTTCTCCATGCGTAGGATCGGCTTATCGAGGCAGCCTACCCAGGTTTTGGCTTCGGCGGCGGTGATACCGTTACCCTTGTCGTCAAAGAGTTTGGCCACGTTGACAACCGGATAGTCACAGCGATCCGGGCCGACCTGCACCTTGAACTTGATGGTGACGCTGCTGGCAGCAGGAATATTGCCTGTCCACTTGATCCAGTTATTGGCATTGTCATAGGCAACGCTGCCAAGCGTCGCCGACTCAGAGGCCGGCACAAAGGTCGTCCCGCCGGGAATCGGGTCGATGACGCTGACGCCATTGGCCGGACCGCTGCCTGTGTTGGCGACGATGATCGTGTATTCGATCTGGCCGCCGGGCAGCACCGTCGCCACATCAGCGACTTTTTTCATTTCCAGCACCGGGCGGGGGCATTCAACCGGTGTGCGCACCTCGGCGAAGAGGGTTGGTTCACCGGTGGCGCCAAGCAGGCCGGCCTTGTTGTAAATGGTCTCGCCACAGTGGATCTGTTCGCTGACCTTGACCTTGAATTTGATGGTGACACTGCCGCCGACGCCAAGGCTGCCTGTCCATTCAATGCGGTTCAAACTATTGTTATAGGTAGCCGTGGGTACGGTGGCGTTGACTGTACCGGCCACATAGGTCGTCCCTGTCGGAATCGGGTCGATCATGGTGACGCTGGCCGCGGGGCCGGTGCCGCCGTTGACTACAGTGATCGTGTACTCAATTTCACCGCCTGGGGTGACAAACGGAACGTTGGCTTCCTTCTTGATGTCCAGGATTGGTTGACCAGGGCAGTTGATCTTGACGAAGGCCACGGCATCCATAATGAAAGCGCCGGTCGCCTCCAGCAGTTCGGCCCGGTTGCGGATCACGGCATCGCAGGGGATATCGCGGGCGACTTGCACCTTAAATTTGATGGTGACGCTGCTGCCGGCGGGGATCGTACCCGTCCATTCAATGCGATTCAGGCTGCTGTTATAGGTGGGGGTGGGCGCGGTGGCCGTGACCGAGCCGGCTTGATAACTTGTGCCGCTGGGAATCGGATCATTGACCACGACGCCAGTGGCGGGCGCGTTGCCACTGTTGACGATGGTGATCGAATATTCGATCACGCCGCCGGGGTTGACCACGGAAACGTCGGCTTGTTTGGTCATTTCCAGGCGAGGCATGGCGGGCGTTTCAAACTTGACCAGGTAATCTTCGGTCTCGCCAAAGCGGTAGCTCAGTTTCGGCCCGCTGCCGTCGGCATGTTGGTTGCTGTTGACCGGCGCCGGTTGCTCGGCAATGCTGACACGTAGCCAGCGTAATTTATCGGGCAAATTGGGCGAATCCGCCGCCAGGAAGGGGGGCAACGGGACATTGGTGACGCCGTTGTTCAGGTTGGTGGTAAAGTTGCGCACTACCCATTCGGAAACGATGGCGCCGGGGCATTGAAAGGAATCTTCCCAGTCGCCGTCGCGGTTCCAGTCGATCCAGGCGTTGAGATAGCGGGTCTTCAAGCCGCCAACCACCGTGACATCGACAGCCATATCGGTTTGGGTACAATGCTTGAGCGTGGGCCACTTGGTGACACCGTCATCATAACGGTCGCGATCAGACGCATCAGCGCTGGGTTGGAGATTGGTCGCCAGATCTTCATCGGGCAGCCAGTCGGCGTCTCGTTCGCCGCTCACCTTGGGGCCAAGCCAGGCATCGGCGCGGGGGAAACTATGGCGCGGGCCAACCGGCGTGCCGGTCGCCGCGTCAAAGACCGTGGGATAGCGCCCCATGACCGGGCCAGGGTAGGCGGTCATGGCGACACCGCCGTGGTTGGTGCTATCGGGCGCATCACCCAGATCGGGGCAGATCCGCTTGACTTGCACCACCGCCGGTGTAATTGCCACCGCGTTGACGGTCGGCGTGGCTAGTTCGACGGTGGCCTGGTTGACGATCAAGGCTGCGCATTTGGCAACATCATTGATCGGCAAGACCTTGACAGCGAATTCAATGAGAACCTTCTCACCGGCTTTTAAAGCGCCGCCCCAGCGGACGGTGCGCGTGTCGGCATCAAAGAAGGCTTGCCCCTTGTCAAATTTCAAGCTCTCATTGACAAAGGCGACATCGACCGGCAAGGGGTCGGCGACCTGCAACGGCCCGGAGTCGGTGCGACCGTTGTTGGCAACTTCAATCGCATAGCCGAAGCTCTCTTCGACTTGCGCTTCTTCCACCGTCGCCCGTTTGGTGATGACAATGGGCGACTGATCCTGCGCCTGCACCGGTGCGCTCCAGAGGAGACCGGCAAGCAACAGGGCCAAACTGCACAGAGTGACCAACAGCACGCCCACTATGGGTCGCCGTTGGTCGGGGTGATCCTTGTTTCGCTTTAACCATGAATCAAGCTTCATACGCACTCTCTCTCTTTCGCTCTGGGGTCGCACAGAACAAAGTACGTCCAGCCCTTTAGTAATTAGCTCGTTACATAGTCTGTGAACTTGTTGGTTAATTTCCTATTTGATCATCTAACCAACAACGCAAACAACTAGTTAACGATCAACTAATCAACAAAAAGGCAAACGCGCTCTTCTATCCGACCGATTTGGGACAAACGACTTTCTACACACGAACAAAAATTGCAGTTGAGACGAACATACGTTGGGGCAGCGATGAGGAATAATGATGGCGACAATGACAACGCTTTAGGGCAGTGTGGGCGTTCGTTCAATTATGCCATCATAATGGCTGCAAATCGAGCGACAAATGTCTTGCTGCATAGGCGTCCTGTGTCCTAGATCACAACCGCGGATACTGAAATATGCATTGTGCGTGCTGGAAAGTGAGTAGAAAGTGAACACTTTTGGGGCTGGCTTGTGATCGGTTTCAGGGTCATAATGCATTTATCAAAGCAAGATTCAACGTAGCTGTGTAGACAGAGACGGCGGCCACCCTTTCTGGAAGAGGCGACTAGTGTCTGGTCATACCGAACGGCTCCTGCCTCTTCCAGGAAGATACACATGCACGATGGTGCGCCACAGCCAATGAAAACAACCGGGATTTTGCAGATTATACAGATGAATTTGCAATATAAATCGTAACTACTAACCCCTCCCGCGCCTAGAAGCGGTTGCCTACCAGGCGCGCTCCCCTGCTAAGGGAGGAACTGTCGAGCGCTCGACAATTCCCTCCCTTAGCAGGGGAGGGTTAGGGAGGGGTGGCTTGGTAGTTACTATAAATCTTTGAAATCTGCGAAATCCCGGTTGTTTTCAAGGCAGGGTGGCCCAAGCCCAATCGCTACAATGAGCAAAGGAGCGTTCTCATGAGCAATCAACCCCTGCCACCGGCGGTTCATCACTTGATGGCGCTGCTGCGTGGACGGCGGTCGCGGCGCTTTGCCCCCGGCATGGCGATTACCAGCGGCCCCTTCACTTATCCCAGCCATTATGCGCCAACGCCTTTGACGGAAGCCGAAGAGGCGGCGTTGGCCTTTGCCGCCTGTGGCGTCACCGGCTATGCACTGGCCGATCTGGCTTATGGCAAGGGGCATGGCGGCCAGATGTTGGCCGGCTTGCTGGGGCGCACGGTCGCCAGCCCGGATGCGATCAACGCGGTTTCGGTCGTTGTCACCAACGATGAAGCGACCTATCTGCTAAAGCGACCACAGGATTTTGCGCCGACGGAGTTCCGGGAATTGGTGACGCTGGCGCAACAAGGGGAATTAACCGCGTTGTATCGTCGCAGTCGCGTCAAGATCAAAGAGGGACGGGCGGCGCCGCCGGTACAACCGGGGTATAACTTTAACATCAACCGCTGGTCGCTCTATGCGCCGGGCAGCAGCTACTTGCTGCCGATCAACGAGATCACGGCCATCTATATGAACGCGCTTCTCGAAGCGTTTGATGAGACGATGGGGCTATTCATGCTCGACGAACGCAACAACTTGCAACCGGCGGGCATTGGCCGTTTTGGACAGAGTAAGGGTGGTCATCTGGTCGATACGGACGCCGGCCGGCTTGGTACGATCCAGGCCATTGAGCTGTCGCTGGCGGAGGCGGTGGCGGTGGAACAGGGGATGGTGCTGCAAAACATTGCGTTGATGGCGCAAGCGCTGGGGTTGGGCGGTTTTCCTAACTTTGCCCGCCATGAGTGGGGGTGGTTTGAAGCGCTCGCTTTTCGCATGGGCAAGATGTCGGCCAGTCGCTACCTGGGTGCGCCCAGGTGGGCCGGGTTGATCGCCCGCTTGCTGGGGAAAGAGACCATTCTGCCCATTGTGCAGGGATTGGAACGGGATGGCCAAGTGCTGCTGAAACCCTTCTGTCCGCCCTATTACCCGACTATGACGGTGGCGGTCAAGGCGTTTGTCGAGTCCAAGTTTGGGCCGCAAGGCGTCTTTCGGGGTGGTGCGGTCAATAGCGCCTGGCGTGAGCCACAAGGCGCAGCCCAACAGATCCCCGCCCCCAGCGAAGCTGCGATTGCCGCGACGATTGCTTACTGTGAATATGTCTACCAGCGCTATGGCCGTTTCCCCGCCTATTCCGCCCCGTTTCGCACCGTATTGGGCTATCAGTCGGCGCATGTCGATATTGAATTTTATGCGCGCTTTTATCGGCCGGAAGCCGTGAGTGAAACGCAACAGGCAGCTTGGCAGGCATTGCAGCAGAGCGGGCGGTTAGCGGTAGTGGATGCGCACAGCGACCCAATCCAATGAGAAATCGCGGGCAGTGGCGCCGGAATTGACGGCAATGTTGATTACGCGGACGCGGAAGTTGCTGTTTGAAAGATGGGTTGCTGTCCAGGGGCGGCCCCAGGTGTCGGTGGCGCCGCCCAGGAGGTAGGTGGCTTCCGTGGTCTTCAGGGTTGGCGTCTGCCGGGCCGTGGTCCAGGTGGCGCCGCCATCCCATGAGAGTTGTATACACATCCGGGGGGCGTTGGCGCCGACAGCATCGACAAAGGCGTCGAGGCGGACTTCAAGCCCCGTGATCGTCACCCCATCTGGCAAGGGAATGTTATAGTTGTAATAGTGATGCTTATCCTTGCTGCTGGCGGTGCAGGATGAGTTGTTGCTTGTACCGCTATTGACATCCTGGGCAACACCGCCGCTGTCGGCCTGGGCGTTGGCCGCATTGGTCTGAAAGCCGTTGTTATCGCCCGCACTCCTGGTCTGAGCGACGTTAGCGCTTGAACTAAGCAATCCGGTGTCGCCGGGAACCCGGGGGCTAGTCGGCGTCGGTGTTGGTGTATGGGTCGGTGTATGGGTGGGTGTTGGCGTCTGGGTTGGCGTGGGTGTCGGCCCATCAGCATTCACCCACAGGAACGTCGCCGCGAGGACGCCCCAATTGCCCGCGGCATCCTGCCCCTCCACAAACAACGTATGGCGGCCAACCGCCAGCCCGCTGGTGTCAATGGCAGCAATCACATTCTCGCCGGCTGCATCGAAGGCGCCATCAGTGGCGTTCATCGGCACGGGAACGCCGCCGGCCCATGAAGGCGCGTCAAGGGTGTATTGGGCTGCCATAATATTCTGCACCGGCTCTGCTCCCCAACCGTTGCTGTTATAGCGGGTATCATCCAGGGTTGCGGTGAGTGTGGTAAGTTGCCCCTGGTTGGCAGTGGCCGGGCTGACCGTGACGTTGAGCGCTTCGGGGCCGGCCGGGTTTTGATAGGGGCGACGCGCCGCCTTGGCCGCATAGTAGAGCGCCGGCATATTCCTGGGGATGATGTCTGCTGTAAAGAGCGTACACGCCTGGAAGAAGTCTGTCCCTAGTTCAAAGGTGTAGCTGGCTGTGCCAAATTCGCCATAGATGAAATCATCGGTTGTGCCGGAGGTGCCATAGAGACAGACCGGGCCGTTACAGACTTGATAGCCATTGTAATAGCCGAATTTGCGGCCAAGGGTGCGCAGGTGCGTGCCGTTGGGCGCCGCTGTTGTTGTCCAGCCCCAGGGGTAAAGCACCAGTTCGCCGTAGCTGTGGAGGGTGATGAACAGATCCTGGGCGTCGGCGGGGGCGGCGTCGCTGTTGTTGGGGCCACGTTGGTCAGTTAGGATTGCCGTCGCGTAATTCTGGATCGCCTGGGTCTCCGGCTCCGAGGCTGCGCTGGGACCGCGATAGGTCTCGCTACAGGCGAAGCCGCTGCTGCCGCCACTATTCCACTGGAAGCTGCTGTTGCGATTCAGGTCTGTCCCCCATGAATTTGCCGTGGTGCAGCCATCGTCGTTGTCGGTGTTCTTGCGCCATAACAGACCCGTTTCGGCCTTCTTGCGGCCATCAGGATTGACCTGCGGCACAATGTGAAGCTCAACGTAGTCAAGCAACCAGGTGACATCAGCATCAACATTGTATTTAGCGATCAGATCCTCGGCAAAGCGGGTGGCTAATTCAGCGGTGGTGTATTCACGCGCATGAATGGCGGCGATCAAAAAGAATTTGGGTTTGGGGCCGGGAATGGCGCTGTTGGTCAGCTTTAGCACATAGATGTCATAACCGGCCACGCCGCCCGACATGACTTTTTCCCAACTGTCGCCAATGTCGGTCCAGGTGGCGATTTGGGGATTAGCCGCCGCCAACGCCGCGAGACGACTGTAGCTCTCTTCAACTGTACGGTAGCAACTATAACCGGGGATCGTGTTGCGCGCCGCTTCCCCGGCGGCAAACGCTTGTTGCACTTGGGCAACACTGGCGGCCAGTTGCGCCGTGCGCTCATGATCGATCAGCACGGGATAGCCTGCATCCACTAGGCGTTGATATTCTGCCGGCGTCACCAAAGCCACCAGGCACGCTTGGCCGCAGCTTGTCTCGAAAACATCCAGCGTTGCCAGCAGGGTTTCCACTTCCGCTTGCGAACGATAGGTGATGTGGACAACGCTTGCCGCGCTTAGGGGTTGCTCTGGTGCGGTTGGGCTGACGCTGCTTTGCATGACAGCCGGTAGATAGACTTCGTGTTCACCGGCGGCAGGATCTTCCGCTTGTCCTTGGGCGCGCAGGAGTGACCAAAGTCCTAACGTCGCCACTACCAAACTAATGAAGAGTAAGAAACGCAGTTGGGGCATAAAATATCTCCACACAGGAATTAGAAAACGCCGGGGCCACGACTGTGAAGCCTGACGCCGCTGATCTTCCCGGTGATGAGATTAGCATGAGCAAAGCGGCAAACGTAAGTTTCCTTAATTATACACTAGATGATTATGAGGGGCAAGCCTGGCAGGGTTGTGAGGTGTGTTTCACGTTGGGACGCGTTTTATCGGAACTGGCAGCGTAAGCGCCCAGCCATCTGGGCGCTTACGCTGCCAGTTCCTGGTTAGTGTGACAAATTGAGTAAAAAGTAGGCAGCTTTTGAACTGGAAATTGAACAAAACACGATTTATAATGGGGCTATCCAAAAACAATTGCTGACAATGCATTGCATACGAGGAGGAGGAAAATCATGGCCCAGTATAAATTTGTCGATCACTGGTATATCAAAGCGCCGCGCGAGGAAGTTTTCCGCTATATCGCCGATGCGCGCACCTATCCGCAATGGTGGCCGGTCTACCCGCAGGTGGAAATTTTGCGCGAAGTGGAACCGGGACAGATTGGCGGTAAAGCGCGCCTGGTTGTCCAATCAGCGTTGGGGTACACCTTAACCTTAGAGGCGGAAACGGTGGCGATTGACCCGCCTAATTCGGTGAAGACCATTGCCAACGGTCAGTTGGCCGGCGTCGGCGAATGGGAATTTATCCAAGAGGGCGACACCACCCACGCTATCTTTACCTGGATCGTTGAGTCGCACCACTGGCTGCTCAACCTGCTGGAACCAATTGCCAAGCCGCTCTTTGCCTGGAGCCATGATGATGCGTCGCGCAAAGGCCATCTGGGGTTGAAGAAATTGTTGGAGAAACCGGTGCAGGTTGCCGACGATCAACGGGTCTTAGAAAATCCGGTCAGCGGCGAAAAGGTGATCATCCACACCGCTGCGCACAATTCGGATGGTCGCCACTGGGAGATCGAAGCGTTCATTCCCGCTTACAAAGGCAAAATCCCGGCGGCTCACTTTCACCCCCGCGCCACCGAACGCTTTGAAATTCTCGCCGGGCAAGCGCGCTACATGGTAGCAGGGAAAGAGTATGACGCCGGCCCTGGCGCTGTGATCGTCGTGCCGCCGGGAACCACCCATATTCACCCGTGGAGTAACAGCGCCGAAGGGTTGCACATGCGCCAGACGACCGTCCTGGATCAACCCGATTTTGCCGCACTGGTCAAGTTTGACACGATGATCGAAACGCTCTTTGCCCTGGCGCGGGAAGGCAAAGTCAACGCCCACGGCCAGCCCAATCTCCTCCAATTTGCCGTCATCCTGCGCGATATTCAGCCCGAAGGCTATCTGGCCGGCCTGCCGATTTGGCTCCAACATGTCCTGGTCGGCGGTCTGGCGAGGATTGGCAAGTTGTTTGGCTATAAGCAGCAACGAAGGCGTCCACCGTGACCAATGTAAAATCCTCATCAATCGCTTGTGCAATCAGGATAAGCAAACGCCTATAACTGCTGAACAGCAGAGCGTTGGAGTTACCTATGAGCGCAGCCTTTTCCAACTTCACCCGCAAACGACCGGAGCGCACGGTGCGTAGCATCGTGCTTGGCGGCTATGCAGCCCTGGCCGAAAGCGCGTGGATGGGCTTTGCCCAAGCTACCGAGATGATCGACTCGCTGCGTCCAACGCCGGGTTTTGGCCAACGCGCCATCGTGCCGCGTCTACCCAAAGTCCAGTGGCGTAATTTGTTGACCCGCGAGTTTAGCGTGGCCGAGGCCAGTTTTATCCTCATGGTCAGCTTCTTTACCTCGGCTCTGCTGGGTGCGGTGCGGCAGATCCTCTTTAACGCGCACTTTGGCGTCGGTATGGCGGCCAACGCCTATTATGCCGCCTTTCGCCTGCCCGATACGCTCTTTAGCCTGATTGCCGGCGGCGCGCTCTCCAGCGCCATGATCCCGGTGCTGATCAATACGGTGCGCAAGGACGGCGAGGCAGCCGGCGCCCGCTTGATTCAACTGGTTTTGACGACCTTGTTGGCCTTTTTTGCCCTGATTGTTCTACTTGTTGAACTCTTTACACCGGGATTGGTGCAAGGCGTCCTGGCGCCCGGCTTTGATCCGGCGACCAGCCAACTCACCGTGACGTTGACCCGCATCATGCTCTTGCAACCATTGATTCTGGCCGCCGCCAGTGTGGCGACCGCGGTGCTCAATAGCCGCAACCAGTTTTTGCTGACCGGTCTTTCGGTGGTTAGCTATAATGTTGCGCTCATTTTGGGGATCCTGGCGGCGCGACTGATTCCTGGTCTGGGGATTTATGGACCAACGTTGGGCGTTGTGCTGGGCGCTATTTTTCAGGTACTGATCCTACTGCCGGCCTTTCGCACCACCGGTCGCTGCTTTCGGTTGCGGTGGCAACTGAACGATGCACGCCTACGCGAGATTGTTGCGCTCCTGATCCCGAATGGGCTGGCGGTGGGAGTGAACTATGCCGGGAATATTGCCGACACTTCGTTCGCCTCCCGAGCGGCTGAGGGGGCGGCGTTGGGGGCGCTTTACAACGGCTGGTTGTTGGTCGGTTTGCCGATTGCGTTGTTAGGGCAGGCGGTCGGGCAAGCGGCGTTTCCCCGCCTGGCCGCCGCGGCGGAAACCGGCGCCTGGGGCGAATTGCGCCGGGCGCTTATCCAGGCACTGGGCGCAGTCATCGGTCTGTCGCTGCTGGCAATGGCGGGCCTCTTTTTGCTGGGGCGTCCCGTAATAACGATTTTGTTCGAGCGTGGTGAGTTTACTGTTGCCGCCGGCGACTTAACCTATCAAGTGTTGCTGGCTTATGCGCTGGCTTTGCCCGCTTATGTCGGCACGGAGGTGATCACTCGTGGGTTGATCGCCCTGCGCGACACCCGCACCCCGCTATTGACCAATCTTGTCCAGTTGGCCGGGCGGATCGGCATCATGGCGAGCTTTGTACCCACCAGCGGCGTTGTGGTGATCCCGCTGGCATTGGCGCTGACGGCGGCAATCGAAACCATGATCCTGGCTGTTGTTTTATTTGTCAAAGTACAACAGCGCCTCACAGGCTAAAGGCGGTGTCACCGTAAGAGAGTTAAAACAGTAAGCAAACTGCAAATTAAAAGTGTATGGTGGATTAGTAGCCAGAAAGCGATTTTTAGGGTACAATATGCACAGAAAGCTGCGTATTTTCTCGTAGGGTGTTACACAGTGGGTGTTACACAGTGGGTGTTACACAGTGGGTGTTACACAGGGTGCGGGTGTGCAGTTGTTATTCTGATCGCTGGCAAAGTAAATCATCATGCAGAAGCAGGCAAAAAGCCCCGCCGACACCACTGTCGTCGTGGCAATGAGCGGGGGCGTCGATAGTTCAGTGGCGGCGGCGCTCCTGGTTGAACAGGGCTATCATTGTATCGGCGTTATGATGCGCCTCTGGGCTGAAATGGGCGAGGGTGAAGGCTCGACCAACAAATGTTGCAGCCTGGAGAGCGTTCATGACGCGCGTCGCGTGGCCGACCAATTGGGCATCCCTTTTTATCTGATCAATGTCGAGCAACCCTTCAAACAGCAGGTGGTTGACTTTTTTATCCAGGGGTACAGCGCCGGCTTGACGCCCAACCCGTGCATTGAGTGCAATCGCCACATTCGCTTTGATTACCTGCTCAACTATGCGCGCCGGCTGGGGGCGGACTATTTAGCCACCGGCCACTATGCGCGCCTGCGCCACCTGCCCGACGGCACGGTCCATCTGCTCAAGGCCGTGGACGAGCAGAAGGATCAGAGTTATGTCCTCAGCGTCATGGGGCAGGATGAGCTGCGCGATGTGCTCTTCCCCGTGGGCGATTATCCCAAGCCGGAGATTCGTAAGTTAGCCGCGGCGCGCGGGCTGCCGATTGCCAGCAAACATGATTCGATGGATCTCTGCTTTATCTTTGATGACGACTACCGCCGTTTCCTACACGATTGGACAACCGACGCCATGCGCCCCGGCCCCATTGTCGATCGTCAGGGGCGGCGCTATGGCGAACACCAGGGCCTACCCGGTTACACCATCGGCCAGCGCAAGGGTTTGGGCATTAGCGGCGCCAGTGAGCCGCTCTTTGTGCTTGAACTGGATCACCACAACAATCGCCTGGTGGTTGGCACAGCCGCCGAGTTGGGGCGAACCGCGTTGACGGCCACCCGCATCAACTGGACGCTCGACACCGCGCCGGACGCCGGTCTGCGCGCCCAGTGCAAAATTCGTTACCGGGCGCAAGCGCTGCCCTGTACCTTGTGGCCGCAAGCAAATGGGGATGTTGCCGTCGTCTTTGACGAACCCCTGCGTGACATTACGCCTGGTCAAGGCGCGGTCTTTTATCTGGATGAGCTTTGTTTAGGCGGGGGAATAATTGCGCGATGATTGCAGATGTGCCACCGGCTTTGGTGCTTGGTAGCCTCTTTTGTTTGGGCTATGCCGCTTTATTGCACCTTTGGCTTGGGCGCAACGGGCGCGATCTCTGGCTGAGCCTGCTAATGGCCTTTATGGGCTTTGGCTTTGGGCAGGCCGTCGGCCTTCTAACCGCAGCGCCCCTCTGGCAAATCGGGCAATTGCATCTGCTGGAGGCGTCGCTGGGCGCTTGGCTCTTGATGGGGGTTGCCCGGTTGATTGGGCCGTGAGGGGTGGTTTCGGCAGGCTCAACCAACGGTGGTTTCGACAGGCTCAACCAACGGTGGTTGAGCTTGTCGAAACCACCCCTAACACCTTGACAGTTATTGAATGAGGAATTCATGGTTGCTGCAACGATTCGTGACATTGCCATTATTATTATTGCCTTACAAAGCATCATTATCGGTCTTCTGCTCGGCGTGCTGGTCTGGCAACTCTGGCGTTTGATCAAAATGGTGCAGACGGAAATCAAACCCATTCTCACGGATGCGCAAGAAACGGTCAATACAGTGCGGGGCACAACCGCCTTTATGAGCGATACAGTTGTCGATCCGGTGGTGAAAACCAGTCGCACCCTGGTCGGCATTCGACGTACTGTGCAATCACTCACCGCTGATCTCAAACCAAAACGCCGATAATGCGCCTGTTGCATCGGGAAAGCCGTCCAGGGTTGATAACTACCAAGCTCGTAGCCAGTCCGTGACTGGCGTCAACCCGCCAGTCACGAACCGGCTACGAGCCGACTTGGTAGTTACGAGTTTGACAACCTGAACGCTTTTGCCAAACCCGTCCCGTCGTCAAGCGATCTTGCGCGCCTTGCAACGCTGCAAGCGAGAGAAAACGATTGCACACCCATCATACTATGCAGGTTCTGATTCTTCTTTCTGAATTTCGCGATGCCCAGCAAGTTGCTGCGTTCTGCGAGACGCACAACATGCGCTACTGGCTGGCCGAAAATCGGGTGCAAGTTCATGCGTTGCTGGCCGAACAACCGTTTGATCTCATCTTTCTTGATCTTCAGGAGCCGGCCGGCGCCTGGCAGCGGCTGGCGCGTAATATTCGCGAAAAGCACCCGCAAGCCCATTTGATTGGGGTGGTGACGGCGCCAACGGACAGTAGCAAAAACCAATATGCCCAATATGGCATTCGCCTGCTCTTACCGAAACCCCTGACCAGCGAGCGCATTGAGCAGGCATTACTCCAAGTGCCGAGCTATCAAGCCCAAACCTTAGGGTTGAGCCAACTGGTCGCACCACCACCGCCGCCGCTCCGTTTCCCGGTGCGTTTCAAAATTATCTTACCCTATCTCTTACTGTCCTTGATTGTCGTCGTCATTGGGCTGTTGATGATGAATCAACTGGTGGTTGCCACGATAGAGGAACGCTTCCAGCGCCAGTTAGTCGATGCCGGTATAATGACTGCCGACCGCATGGTGCAAGAGGAACACACCCTCTTGACAAGCTGGCGCACGCTGGCTTTTACCGCCGGTGTCGCCGAAGCGGTGATGGGGGGGGATGCCGAAACCTTGCGCCGCCTGGTGTTGCCGTCTGTGATCAATGATGGCGTCGAGGCGGTAGATTTTATTGCCGCCGCGAACAATAGCTCCTTGCTTTCCCTGCGGCATGGCGACCAACCAACGATCTACCAGGCGTTGGCCGGCGTTTCCTTTGCCGGCGCCGCTTTTGTCCAGGACGCGTGGCAAGAGAGCGCCAATGGTAACTATAAGCGTCATGCCGGTCTCTTTCGCCACCAGGGGCGCCAATATTTGTATGTCGCCGGCCCACTCACCGATCAATACCAAAAGACCGTTGGTCTGTTGTTGGTGGGTCGTGACATTACCCACCTTGCCAACACCATCAAACAGGGGGTGCTGGCGAATGTGACTTTCTATAATCAGCAGGGCGATGCTGTTGATTCCACCTTAGCCGCGGTGGCCATGCCCCCTGCCCTGGCGCCCGCGGCGCTTGGCGACATGGTGCAAAAGCAAGAGCGCTTTAGTCTGGTGCGCAAGATCACCGCCGGCAGCAGTGATTATCATGAAATTTTGGGGATCTGGCGCACCAGCCGCGGCGACACGCTGGGGTTTTATGGCGCCGCCTTGCCACGCACTCTCTTTATTCGGATTGCCAATGATTACCGTTTCCAACTCGGTCTTTGGATCGTTTTGGTGATTCTGATTGTCATCATTGTGGGTCTCTACCTGGCCAATCGCATCACCATCCCGCTGACACGCTTGATTCGCGCCTCCAGTGACATTGCCGGCGGCAACCTGAATGTGCAGGTAGATACTTCGGGCACAGATGAGATCGGGATCTTGGTGGCCTCCTTCAACCACATGGTGCAACAGTTGCGCGAAACGGTGATCTACCGCGATCTGTTGGGACGCACCGTTTCCGTGCCGGTGCGCGATCAGTTGCGTCAGGCTTTTCATGCCGGCGAGTTACAGTTGTCCGGGCAAGCGGTCATGGCCACCGTGTTGATGAGCGACATCCGCAACTTTACCCCCATCTCTGAACAGGCGGACTCAACCACAGTTTTGCGCTGGCTGAATGAATATTTTAGCGAGCTGGTGCCGGTGATCAGCGGCAACAATGGGGTGATCAGCAGCTTTGCCGGCGATTCGTTGGTCGCCTTTTTTGGCGTCCTGCCCAAACCAGGGACGCTGGCCGAAGGCGCCTATAGCGCTTGTCTGGCGGCCACCCAAATGTTGGCGTTGATCGACCGGCTCAACGAGCGTCGTCGCCAACGGGGCGAACCGCCGTTGCTCACGGGGATTGCCCTCCATTCCGGCATTGTGACGGCGGGCGGTTTGGGTTCCAGCGAACGCGTCCAATATACGGTCGTGGGCGATACGGTCAATGCCACGAGCCGCCTGGGCGAATTTACAAAGAATTTCAAAGAAAATGTCATTGTCGCCAGTCAACAGACCGTGGATGCGCTGGGGGGGCAGGGCAACGATTTTTATCTGGAAGCGCTGGGTAGTTATGAACTCCGGGGGAAATTGACCCCCATGACCATTTATCGCCTCGAAGCCGATGTGCCGCTCTATGCCTTTGCTCGGGTTGAACGGCGCTGGCAGGGAGGGTCGTGATGGCGAAAACCTTACCCTGGCCGCATCGCCTGCAACGATTCTTTTCCCGCGAGGCCACTTTTTTACCCAAGCGGCTCGTGCTGGTGACACTATTGCTCCTGCTGATCTATCTGGTGCTGCTGATACGCACCGATCAGCAGATACGTCACACCGCTTTAGGGTTTGTCGAAGCCAATCTGCAATCGAAATTAGTGGCTGATTATGAACAAGCCGCAAAACCGCCCGCACCATTAGCGCCATTGCGGCTGGAGATCCTACGCGCCAAGATCCAGGACGAAAATCCGGCCTGGTCGGAAGCGGAGGTTGATGCGGCGTTGCAACGGGCGCTCGCCGCGGCTGCCGCCCCGATTCTGCAAGCGACGCCGACGCCCTATCCGACCACACGCATGGTTGTGCAAGCGACCGTTGTTGTCAATGACCAATGGGTTTTCGCCAATCCCGCGCCTGCTGGTCGTATTCATCCGGCAAGCGAACAACGGGGGCCGGCCATAGCAACCGTGGCGGCGCCGGTCGTTCCCGCACGCTGGCCGGCCCCCGTTGTTGGCGCGAGCGCGACTGCGCCGGCGGTCGCCTTCGCCTTTCGCCGGCCGACCCATGGGCCGCCGCCGGTTGTTCAGGCGGCGGCCACTGCGCCATCAACCGTAACGCCGGCAGTGGTCACCCTGCTGGTGTCGGCGCCGGCGCCCGTGATGATGGCGCCGCCGACCGCCGCTACTTTGGCTCTCCCGCACAACGCGACCTTATCGGGGGGAGCGACGCTGAACCCACCGGCGCTCTCCATAGCAGCACTGCCAACGGCAAACGGCACGCCAACCAATGTGCCGGTTACCCATCTGGCTGCATCACAACCTGGCGCCGGCGAGACTACTCTTCCCTTGCCAACCATGACCGCAATGGCGCCATGGGCGCCACCGCTGACTGCCACACCGACGGCAACCTGGACACCGTCGCCAACCCCAACAGGCGCCACACCCGCCATCGTTCTCACCGCGAGCAAGGAGGCGCTGCCCGACGGCGCGACCGTCACTGCCACCGTCACTGCCACCGTCACCCCGCTTGTCCTGGCGCCGGTCTTTCCCACGGCTAGCCCTGTGTCAACATCTGGCCCACCGCTAACGGTGACGCCCCTGCCCTCACCGACGGCCACGGCGTCACCGACCTTCGCGCCGACGCCGACCTTGTTGCCGGCCATTAGCAGGTTGACCGTCCAAGCGGCAGAGGATAAAGTTGTTTTGGCCTGGGAACCGGCGGCAAGCCCCGTGGTAGGGTATAACCTCTACCGTGGAGAGACCATGACCGGCCCGCCGGGTGAACGGCGCAATGAAGCGCCGCTGGTGAACGCGACCTATGTCGATGCTGTGGTCCTCGATGGCAGGAGCTATTTTTATTATGTGACTGTCGTTGATCAACAAAACAGAGAATCCTTGCCCAGTCAAGCTGTTGCGGTGACCGTTACCGACCGCACTCCACCTCACACGCCCAATCTACTTTCACTGCATTTAAGCGGCGATCAACTTCAGATCCGCTGGCAGGCCAACACTGAGGCCGATCTGGCGGGCTATCGCCTCTACCGCAGCACAAGCTGGCCGGTGGATCGCACACAGGGGCCAATTCACGGCGCCACCTTACTTACCACGCCCGGTTATCTGGAACAAGTGGTGCTGAACGGGCAAACGTACTATTATGTCTTCACTGCCGTTGACCAGGCCGGCAACGAATCGCGCCCCAGCATCGACGCCCAAATGCCCACCATTGATTTGACCGCGCCGGCAGTGCCAGTCGGATTGCAGGCAACGTATCACCAACAGCGCGTCGAATTGACCTGGCAGGCCAACCGTGAAAGTGACCTGGCCGGGTATCGGCTCTACCGTTCCGACGCGCTGCCCGTTGATACCAGTACGCCACCCATCCACAGTCAACCCCTGCTCACAACACCGTCCTATAGTGACCTAACCGTTGAAGAAGGCAAAATCTACTATTATGTGGTCGTCGCAGTCGATAGCAATCAAAATAGCTCGCCACCGAGCGAGGTGGTGATGGGAAGGGTCGAGTAGTAAAAAGTTACACTTTTTAGAACAACTAAGAAACGCGTGATCACATTGTAACATGTCCTACAAAACTGTTAGCGAAATGACAGAAAAGCCACCCCAAGCTGACTAGACAAGCCACGAGTCTGCGGATTATACTGGCAATAGAAGCAAACCACTGCTTCTTGATAGGGTCAGTCATCAACACCTTCCACCTCGCCATCTGCACCTACCACGTTCCTCGTTATCAGTAGTTCAAGACAAGGAGCAACGTATGTGTCATTTACCCCCCCCCATTACTATTTCGTAAGTTCTCCCATCTCTTGCTTGTTATCACCTTCTTTTTACAATTACTACCCTTATCGTCGCAGCAGAGTATCGCAGCACCAATAGATCGTGTGAGCAGCCAGGAGCCGCCTCCTATCACCCCTATCCTTGATAGCTCCACTGTCATTACCGGCGCGGCGACCCTATCAACTACGGTGCCATTAACGGGATCATCCATCTTACCCAACCCACTTAATCAGTCAGCCATCATTACTTCTGCGCTGGTTGTAACAATCAGCGCCACCGTTACACCAACCTTTGCCGCGTCGGATATGGCCGAAATCACGTTGACGAACAAGCTTACCGTGGTTGCAACGCCGGTCGCAACGCCGGTCATAACGCCAACGATCACAGTTACTGCTATCATCACTATCAGTACAACCCCACCCCCAACGCCCCAATCCTTGACGGCGACTGTCGTCATGACAGGAACAGTCCAACCGACAAGCGTGGTGGCAACACCAACACCTAAAGCTTCATCAACGCCTACTATCACCTTAAACCTTATCACCCCGATCACGACGACAAGTACCCCAACCGCAACCCTCACTGCCCTTCCTACCGAAATGACGCCAGAACCGGAGACGACAGCCGAAATTCCCATCACCGGTGGCGAGATTGTCGCATTTAGTGGCAAGGTCAAGGTATTTTTCCCACCCGGCGCCATTGATGAAACGTTGGACGTAACTGTGCGCCGGCCCAAAAAGGATCATACGCCTGATGATAAGCGCCTGCCGCCCTATTCCCTGAGCGGTCAATCCTTTGAAATAGTCGCTTTTAAGAAGAATGGCCAACCGGTCAACAAGTTCAAACAGGCGATTACCATTGAAGTATTGTATGACTCTCTGCCCATGTTCGGTGACCCGGAAAACCTGACCCTTTTCTACTATGATGAGAAGGCGGAAAGCTGGATACCGCTGGGCAGTAGGGTTGATACGGCCACCAAGAAGATCACCGGTTACAGCGACCATCTGACCGTCTTTGACTTTGATATTCAAAACTGGGAAGGGGCGCGCCTGCCAACCATGAAAGGCTTTGAGGTGGCGCTCTACACCGGCGCCGCCACCTATGCCTATCCCATTGCAGTGCCGCCCGGCCCTGGCGGATTGCAGCCGCAATTGCAACTGAGCTACAACAGCCAGGTGGTGGATAGCGCGACGAGCAAGACCCAGGCAGCTTGGGTGGGCATGGGTTGGTCGTTAGAGACGGGCTACATCGAGCGCGATATGAATAACGGCTCCAAGACTACGACCGATGACACCTTTCTGCTAGTACTCAACGGCAGCAGCTATCGCTTGCTCCCTGGTAGTGATGGTTATTGGCACACCGATAGTGAGAGTTTCCTCCGTATTGCATACAACGGCAACCCCAACCTCAACACGAACCAAGCGCGCGAATGGACCGTGTGGGATAAGAGTGGCAACAAATACATCTTTGGCGGTGTAAACCCCAACGAGCATCGCGCCACCTACCCGAAAAATAATGAAGAATGGACCTGGCGCTGGTCACTGCGAACGGCCACCAATATTTTTGGTCAAGCATTGAGCTATAGTTATGTCTATGAAGGAGTAAGTAAAACGGCGTGTAGTGGCCAACAAGAAGCCTTTTGTGATGGCAGTTGTAATGATGTAGCCGTCTATCCATCGCAAATTCTCTATCCGAACGGCAAATATCGCATCCAGTTTGATCGGGTTGCGCGCAGCGATTATGACACCGGCTGGAACAGCGCCTGCGCCAGTGTTCGGTTCCAGCAGTCACTGCTTGATGCGATTCGTGTGGAGCATCTCAACGGTAGCACATGGGAGTTGGTGCGCAAGTATAAATTCACTTACAACTTTGGCAGCGGCTACATCTTCCCCGGTCTACTCTGGAATGGCGGTGGACGGACGCCGACGCTTACCAGTATTCGAGAATACGGTACAGACGGCGCCACGGCCCTACCCGCCACCACCTTCACCTATGGCGACAACATGCACATGACCAAAGCCGATAATGGCTACAAGGGCAGTGTGGAATACACCTATCAACCCTGGGCGGAGGTGCAGACGCAGGATATTGGCATGGGGCCGCAGAATGATGGAAAGTGCAGCAATTACAGTTGGCAGGCGTTGAGTAGCACGACCAAGGATTGCACATCCGCAACGCCTAGCGGTGTGCGCTTTAAAGGTGCAACGACCACCTATGGCACCATCTGGGAGAATAATTACTTCAAAGTTTTCCGCCCCGGCGCCCAGTATACAATCCAATCGAAATTTTTACGCTGGGATAAAGTGCCACACGAGGCGCGCCCCGGGCTGAACGAGGGTGCGATTGTCGCCTGGGACGCCAATGGCTATCGCCCCATTAATGACAACGCCGGTGGTGACACTGTTGTCACTTCGTCGATCATTCTGCCGGCTACGGCCAGCCGGATGTGGCTGCAATATGAGGGCAACGGCATTCTCCGTTCGGCAGATGTCTACAACCTGCTCACCCGCTATCAGGTCACGACCAAGACAGTCAAGGATGCCGTCACCAACCAAAGCCACACCTTCAGCTATAGCTATGATGAACCGGCGACCAATGACGCCGCCCATTCAACCATTGTCGCCACACCCCTTGGCACAAATCAGCGCTACTTTAGCCAGCCCTACACCGAATTCCGCGGCAACGCCCTCGTGCGCGAAAAAGGGCCAGACGGACGCATCACCCTGAACTGGTTCCGCCAGGATGATGTACGCCGCGGGCAACTGGTGCGTCAGCAGGTGGGCGAAGAACTCTTCTTTGACACCTTTGACACCTTTAACATGACAACCTGGTCATCACCCAATGGTTGGGTCTGGAGCGAACGCACCACCGGTGATAATGCGTTGCGTGTGCATAATCCCAATATCAGTTGGGGGATTACGGCCAATCGCAACGGCACGGTGCAAGATGGCAATATCGTCCTGCTGCAATTTAAGGTCGCCAGCACAGCATCAGGCGCCGTGCTGGCATTGCAAGTAACCGACACCTGGCGCTGGGGCATTCAGATCTATAGCAACAACCAGGTCGACGCGCAATGGAACAATGGCGGCGGCTGGAATTACTCAACGTTGTTGCCCAGCGGCGCCTTCAAACGAGATGTTTGGTATGTCCTCATGCTCGGCGTTGACAATGGCACGGATCTGATACGCCTTTGGGAGCGGGACGCAGCACCGGAAACCAGCGCCGTTCTCACCTATCAAGCCGACGCCATGAGCAGCGGACAGAACTGGCAGTTCAAGGTCTATGCTAACAACGGCGTGATTTATCTTGATACTTACCACGAGATGAAATTGTTCTCTGAAAGCGAGACCACCATCGCTGCTACTGCGATTGCGCTCCAATCCGGTTGGAGCTTGATCGACCAGGACAACAAGACACTGGTCGGCCTCAACGGTTACTGGACGCGACCAACGGGCGAGAAAGCGCTCACTTTTAACAACGACACCAAGTTTGTCGGGCGCGCCAGTGACTATGGTTACGATGCTTATGGCAACGTGACCAATGTGGTGGAAAAAGCCTGGAACGGCAGCGCCTTTATCCCATACCGTGCGATTTCACGCGGGTTCTACCCTAACACGACGAATTGGCTCGTGGGCCTGCCGGGCTATGAAAACCATTACGCCTGCCCTGGTGGCGCCTGTAGCTACCAAGGTGGTGACGTCACTAGTTCCGTCTTGCATCTCTATGATGGGCAAAGTTCCTATAGCGCGACGCCAACCACGGGCAAACTGACCGGCAACAGCACCTTTATCTGCTATGCCAACGCCAGTAACCAGTGCGTCGCCTTTGGCAGTCATAGCAAGTCACTCTACAGCGATGCCGACTATGGCTATGACAGCTACGGCAACCGCACCAGTCAGACGCTTTATACCAACTATGGCAACGGCGTTACACGCGCCACGACCATCGCCCGCACCACGACCTTCGCTTACGCGGATGGTGGTTATAACACCTATAAAACCAGCGCAACCAATCCAGCCGGCCATGTAACGGGTTGGCTCTATAATTATCGCACAAGCGTCCCCACCCAAGAGAGTGATCCCAATAGCATTGTGACCACAGCTGAGTATGATACCTTTGGTCGCTTGACGAAGATCATCCGTCCCGGCGACAGCAGTGCTACGCCAACGATCGGGATCACCTATTATGACACCGGCGTCAACGCGACCGGTCCCTTTGGTATCCGTCTCCGACAGTGGCACAGTGGCGGTTTTTATACGCTCTACAAATTCTATGATGGTCTGGGCCAGTTGATCCAACAGGTGACCTATGATGCCCAGGTTAAAGGGGCAGCCCGTGATATTCTGGTGGATAGCGAATACAACGCTTATGGACAAGTGACACGCCAGACGATGCCCTATGATGTTACCAAGTGGGGCGGCAGCGCCGGCACTACCCCTTATCGCGGCCCCAGCTTTACCAGCGACAAGACCACGCTTACCAGCTATGATAAATATGGTCGGGTGACGCTGATTACACCCCCTACTACCAGTGAGGCGGTGGCCTATTCCTATCCGCAAGATTTGACGACCGTTGTGCGCAATGCACAGGGCTATGATACAACGACCATTCAGGATATCTGGGGGCGGGTGAGCGAAATGCGGCCACCGAGTGATCCGTGGCTACGCTACAGCTATGACACCGCCGATCGTTTGTTGAGTGTGGAGAAACGCACCGGAAGCGGCAATGGCACGCTCTTTGCCACCACAACCATGAACTATGATATGGCCGGGCGCAAAACCAGTATGAACGACATGGACATGGGCGGCTGGAGCTATCGCTATGACGCGTTGGGGAACTTGACCGGCCAAACTGATGCCCGCGGCTGTATCACCACCCTGACCTATAACGATGGCCTTAGCCGGCTGACGAACAAGAGCTACAGCGGTTCGTGTGGTGTGACCACCAGCACCGTCACTTACGGCTATGACGCCACCACGCCCGGCGGTAACAAGGGCAAGGGGCGACGCACCAGCATGAGTGATGCTTCGGGCAGCACGGTTTGGGAATATAACGATAGTCGCGGTCGCCTGACCAAAGAGACCAAGAACATTACCGGCGGCGGCGGCTTTGTCACCCAGTGGGCCTATGACAGCGGCGACCAGGTCACCAGCATGACCTATCCTGATGGCGAAACCGTGAGCCACGGCTATCTACCGCAGATGGCAGTCAACAGTGTGAGCGGCAACAACACCTACGTCCAAAGCACCCAGTACGACGCCGCCGGCCGTCTGGCGTTGCGTACGCTGGGCAGCAATCAATTGCGCACTAACTACCAGTACTACAGTTGGAATGCCCAGGGCGGTCGGCTGGCGTGGCTGCAAAGCGGTTCGGACGCTTTCAACCTCAACCTGCAACGCTTTGAATACAACTACGACGCCAACGGCAATATGAACTGGGTCAAGGACTACAATGCCGGCGGCACGCAGACTCACAGTTTTGGCTATGACAACCTTGATCGTTTGATCTCATCGGCAGCAAGTGGCGGCTTCGGCGGTCTCTATAATCATGGGTACAGTTATAACAGCTATGGTCTGTTAAGCACGCTTGCCGTCAACAACTACCAATACACAATACCAACAGACAACCAGCACGTCCATGCCGCCAAGTGGTTAAATATCGGCATGGGCAGCACCACCCAGCGCACGGTAACGATCCGGGCGCGTGGCGACTATGCCGGCGGCGCCTGGCCGCAGATGCAACTATGGGTCAATGGCACATTACGCGGCAGTTGGACAGTGAACAGTGCGACCTATCAAAATTTCAGTGTCGCCACGGCCCTGACCGGCAAGGATCAGTTGGACGTCGTCTTTACCAACGATTATTATGACGGCAGTAGTGACCGTAACCTCTATGTCGATTACATTCAGATCGATACACAAACACCGCTCCAGGCTGAAGAGGTGGCGATCATCGATATTGGTGTACCCAGTGTGTTTGACGGCGATTTTATAATGCCTGGACAAGAAGCGCTTTGGTGGCCTGCAGCCCTACGTTTTGTCACCGGTTCCAGCGCCCAAGCAATGGGCTATGATTTTAATGGTAATCGGAGCTACCGGTTGACAGCGGCTCAAGCGGACATCTATGTCTATGATGCCGAGAACCGCCTGGTTGAAGTGAAGCGTAATGGTTTCACCATTGCAGGTTTTACCTATGATGGGGATGGGGTACGCGTCAAGGGCATGGTCAATGGCGTCACTAGCCTCTACTTGGGCAACAGTTATGAAGTGACCAATGGCGTACAACGAAAGTACTACTATGCCGGCAATCAGCGCGTTGCCATGCGTGATAATGGGGCGCTCTACTGGCTGCTGGGCGACCACCTAGGCAGCACCGCCTATACCATCAACGGCACAACGAAAACCGGCGAAATTCGTTACTACCCCTGGGGCGTCGACCGCTTCAGTAGCGGCCAAACGTTGACCAGCTACAAGTTCACCGGTCAACGCGAGGAGGCCGGCCTGGGCTTGTACTACTATGGCGCGCGGTGGTATGATCCGGCGCTGGGGCGCTTTATCCAGCCGGATACCATTGTACCCAATCCGGGGGACGTCCAGAGCTTTGATCGGTACGCTTACGTCAACAACAATCCGCTCAAGTATACCGATCCCACAGGGCATTATTCGCCGGAAGAGTTAATGGAACACTTTGGTTGTGAGAATATCGAATGTGTTTTAGGGCAATTCAAAGCCGGTGGCGACTATGATGGTTTATGGGGCTGGTTTACCATTCTGACGCAAGCCCAAGATGGCGATCAAATCTATGCCCATAGTATTGACCAAGCATTGGATGGCAGAACCCAGTTGGATGATGAATTACTGGGTACATTCGCCCGAGTAAACGGCAAAATTATGATTCGTCTTGCCAGCACAGCAAGCACCAACTATACGACCGGGCAACGGAATGAAACGCTGTTTGGGCCAGATACGCTGGTGGCCGAAAAAACGGGAGCTGTTTATGGAACCTTGGGAATTTTCGGGGAATATCGCTTGACAGGCGGGCGTTCTGTCTATTCGACATCTTATGATAAAAGCGTCAATTGTAGCTATGACGATTGTGTCAGCTTGGCGCTCGATGGAGCGGCTGATGTTGTGTCGGCTGTAGCTGTAGGTTGCACGATGGCCGGTCAAGTGGGATGTGCATTCATTGCAGGTGCGGCTGGGAAAGGATTAGCTGTAGGGAGTGTTGCATATACAGGTTACCATACCTTCGTTACAGGGAATTCAACAGGTACCGATCTTACAGTGACGCTCACGACTAGTGCTGTTTCGGTTTTTGCTCCCCCTGGAGCAGGACTTGTAGCCGGCGAGGTACAGACATTATACGATTACAATGCACTCAAAAGGAAACCAGAATGATTCAGCATCCAATTCTAGCTGTGATCAGCCTCATCTTTCTTATCATCGTTAGCTATCTGGAAATCCGCTATTATCATGCTGGTTCTCCCAGAACGAAAAAGTGGTTAATTACACTCTTTTTATGTGGGGCTGTTATGACTGGAAGTGGCGGTCTTTCTCTGATCCCCACCCCTATTGTCATGTTCCAAAGCATTGGCACTTGTGGTGTAATGTTATTTGTATTTGTTGGGGGCGGTATCATTGCAGTTTACACGTTACCCCGATATGCAAAAGAAGCAGAGAAAATGCGCCAAGAGAAAAATGGAGGGTAATGAAACAACAATCCTGGGACAACTCTGAGTATCACAGTTAACATGTATAGGGAACGACCCACAGTGAGGTCGTTCCCTATACTCTTTTCTAGAGTACCTATTATCAATCAAAATCTCCGCCTCAACACCGCAAGTTAACTTCTGGCAAACAGGCAAAGCTTACTACATCACTTGGGCCGACCGGTGAGTAAAATTGATTACTCACTGGCCAACGCGAGGAGCCAGGGGTTGAAACCCTAGGCTGACAACCAAAGTTGGCTAAAGCCCAACTGGGTTGGAGCGCGCCGGTCTGGCTTTAGCAGACTTTGGCTGTCAGGTGGGCAATTCATTGCTCACCGGGCAACGCGAAGAGGCTGGCCTGGGCTTGTACTACTATGGCGCGCGGTGGTATGATCCGGCGCTGGGGCGCTTTATCCAGCCCGATACCATCGTGCCCAATCCGGGGGATGTCCAGAGCTTTGATCGGTACGCGTATGTTAATAACAATCCGCTCAAATACTCTGATCCATCAGGGCATTATGCTATCTGCTTTCAGGAAGGTTTCCGTTCAGGCAATGAAACTGATACGCCCGACTTGACCACAGTTGTGAACACGTTGTGTTCTGAACTTGCCGAACGCGGGCTACTTGGTAAGAGTGGACAGTACGGATTGTTCGGCAGTGGACAAGAGGGAATCGAGAAAGCGATGGAGTTTCTTTCCCAAATGCAGCAAGCTCATCCTGATGAGGAGTTCATTCTTATCGGTTATAGTTTTGGTGGTGGTGCGGCCCTTGAGTTTGCAAGGTTATTGGATCCATGGTTTGGTGATAGCACAAAAGTGGATGTAATGATAACCATTGATCCTGTTGTCTCAACACGTGGTTGGCCTGTCATTGATAGAATGAAACAAGCGGCCTTTGTGTATTGGTATCCACTCCCTTTCAATAACGTCGATAGGGTGTATAATGTACTTGCAGAGCTAAACCGATATGGTGTAATAACTCCTTTCGATCAAGGAGTCGAAGTCCCAGGCGCTGATGGTGGTGTTTTGCCAGGTACACATCACTGTTCGGTAGGGCATGCCAGGTGTGCCGGATATATTGAATTCGGATCAGTACAGTTAGTACCAGATGGCATACGTGGAGATGGGGATGTAAATCCTCTGACAAAAGCCCTGATTATTGATTATCTCAAGCCTCCACAGAATAGATAATCATACAAAACCGTTCCTTGGTGTCGGCAACAGGGTTTTTGTGTAATTTGAGTCTATGCTAGGCTTTGTTACACAAAAACCCTGTTGCATAATTTCATAAAAAGGATACAACAAGATGCATGCAACAAGAAACTTTGGCAGGGGCAAATTTTATCACTCTCAATTGAGTTACCGATTGAGAAGGAAATATCAAAATCAATTTGTACAATTAAGTGTTATTATTTTACTCATCAATCTAGCCAGTGGATGTATTTCTCCTCGTACTCCTTTTAGCTACCCTAATTACCCTGTAACTGTGCAGTTTGTCAACGCCGTTGAGGGGTATCAGAGTAACATTGCAAATGAACAATATGATATGTGGAATATGAACAATGTTACTCGGTATGCCCTTCAACATTTACGGATTCATGAGCATTACTTATATGCTGCACAATGTGGTTTAACTATCTTTGATATTTCTCAGCCTGAGCGGATTGCAGTTTTAGGTACTTACTCTGACAAATGCGGTGTTGATGATTTAGTAGTCGTAGATGGGAAAGCTTACTTGGCGGCACGAGATCGAGGAATCGTTGTGATTGATGTCCGTAATCCGAAGGCACCCAAACGTATAGGAAGCTACGAATACAATGCCGGTGCAAATTCGCAGCCGATGAGTCTAGTAGTGCAGGAAGGTTACATATATTTGTATACTCCCTCACCAAAATTACAAAATGACAAAATAAAGACTGAGACAAACACCATTTTATCCCCTGAACAACCATGGTGGCAGGTGTTACAAGTTCAAAATGATAATAACGTATTCCGCCTACAACATATTCAAACTATCTTTGGATTAGGGCGACCAAAGGCAGCGTTCGCCAACTATGTTTATGCTTTTAGCCAATGGCGCAATAATAAGATGTCGGGCAAAATTCATTTGCAAACAATTGAAATCGGAAAAAACGGCCTTCCAGAGCTTGTTAATGATCAAACTATTGATAATAAGATTTACGATATGAAGATCTATGGCAACATGCTCTTTTTATCAATTGGCGCGGGTGTACGTGTTTGGGATATTTCTGTTCCAACGCAACCAAAAGAAATCAATAGTACTTATAATACCTATGGTGCAATTGGTGACTATGCTACGATTGATGTTGACGGAACAAAAATCCTAGGTGAAGGATACTCACTTAAATACCAACGCATTTCAGATTCTGTAAAGTTAACCCTTTTTGCCGAAAGCGATTTCCCTGAGCAGGTTATTAGTTGTCAAACATTAGGAAAGCCAAAGGCACAATGCCAATTACAATCCATAGGGCAGACTCGAAGAGGGGTAAATACAGGGTTTGGCTCTGTTCTTAATGGTAATTATCTATTTTACTCGTATCCGATTGCAACAATGGAAAATGACGAAAAGGGTTTCACCCTGATAGATCTTGCGATCTTGATTTACCAGTTCCCATAGTTGGCTAAAGGTTGACTAAGCTATTGCAACCACCTGAGAATCAATGCCTACATCATCAACGGCGCCACAAAAACCAGCGAAACCCGCTATTACCCCTGGGGCAAAGACCGCTTCGCCAGCGGCCAAACCCTCACCAGTTACAACAACGGATTTGGGGAGCAACGGATTTATCACACGAGCAACCGACAGGTTTTGATAAAAGCTGATGGGTGTCACGCCCAGCGAGCGGGACAAAAATCCGTTGCTCCCCAAATCTGTTGTTGTATTTTTTCAGCACCGCTTACACCATCTATAATCAACGGCGCCACGAAAACCGGCGAAACCCGCTACTTCCCCTGGGGCAAAGACCGCTTCGCCAGCGGCCAAACGTTGACCAGCTACAAGTTCACCGGTCAACGCGAGGAGGCCGGCCTGGGCTTGTACTACTATGGCGCCCGGTGGTATGATCCGGCGCTGGGGCGCTTTATCGGGTGCCTGCTGGGCGCGGATACCATCGTGCCCAATCTGGGGGATGCCCAAAGTTTTGATCGGTATGCGTACGGATATATGGACATAGCAACTCTTGCCGGATCATCCCAGAAACGCTAGTTACAGCGGCTGTTCCGCCAACCGCGCCGGTTCTGGGGTCGCGACTGCCGCTGCCGGCTGGGCAAAGGCCGAAGCGGTGAGCAAAATCAGCGCAATCCAGAGCAGATCCGCCACCAGCAGATGGAGCACCTGCATCCAGACCGGCGCTTTGAGCGCAACATTGATGACGCCCAGCACCAGTTCCAGGGCAAAGATCCCGATCAGCCAGCGCCCCCAACGTTGGGTCGCCGGACCGGGGCGGCGATTCATGACAACCCAAGCAATTGCCACCAACACGATGCCCACCAGCACCGCCAGCAAGGGGTGGTAAATGCGTAGCGCGACCAGTTGCGCCACCAGCGCCGACTCGGTGGGCGAGATGCCGCCATGGATCGCCAGCGTGTCGCCGAGCGCCGTAACCGCACCGCTGGCGCCCAGCAGCAGGAGCGCCAACCAGGCCACCACCAGCAACCCACCGATCATGCCCTGCCCACGCCAACGCCAGCTTTGGCCATAGGTCGCGCCCCAGGCCGTTAGGGTCAAGGCCGCCAGCAGCAGGAAGGTGTTGACCAGATGACCCGCCATCCAATAGGCGCGCGCCACCGATTGATCAAAGGCCACATATTCAAAGAGCACCAAGCCGGCGCCCAGCAACGCCTCGACAAAGATAAAAAAGAGCGACGTCCAGGCCCACTTTCGGACAAAATGGCCTTTGGGATAGAGGCGGAGCGCCCAGATGACCAACAGCACCACCACAATCAACGCCACCCCGCTGGTCAGGCGATGGGACAACTCAATCAACGTTTCGATCGCCGGGGCGCGGGGGATCACTTCGCCTTGACAGAGCGGCCAATGGCTGCCACAACCGGCGCCCGACCCTGTCGCCCGCACCACCGCACCCCACAAAATGACCAGGATGTTATACCCCAACACCCCCCAGGCAAAAGCAGCAAACCGTTTATTCGTCATAGCGTACTTCCTTTGAAATCATTGGTTGGTTTCACGCCCTACGGGCGCCCGTTCAACCAACCAGCTAACCAATCTGATTGTTATACTCAAATCAGAAGGAAAGCCGGCTTGTGGTAGGGGACGCCCCTACCACAAGCCGCTTCTCCATTTGATTTCGGTATAGTAGCGCACCCTAGCCAAGCTTGTCATAGCCTGACTCTGGACTACGCGACCACGCGGCTGTGGACTATCCGATTGTTCATTTTACCACAATCACCCCCAATTCCTGCCAGCAAGGAAGCCTGCCAAGAACGCATCGTAAAGCAGTGAAGACGGATGACGTAGCGTTACGGATGAAGTCACACAAATTTATGTATTGATCTTCAGGTAGCACTGCGCTTCAATAGGTAAAATCTCGTAGTCTGCGACAAGGATAAAGGTAATAACCATTTATGCAAAAATTTCCCTCCCTTCTGATCGGCCTGACGTCACTCCTGCTCCTGGCCCTGTGGGGCGCGACGCCGGTGGCGGCGGTCAGCGTCACCACGGCGCCCTTAGCCCAGAGCAGCTTTACCATTACGACCACCTCACCGGACGGCTCCGTTCTGGCGCCCTTGACGACGGTCATTCGCGCCACCTTTGATGCCAACGTGGATATGACGACGGTGAACCAGCAAAGCTTTGCCGTGCAGAGTAATGTGCGCGGACGGTTGACCGGCGCTTTTACCTACGACGGCAATACACGGACGCTCACCTTTACGCCAAACCACCCTTTGCTGCAAGGCGAGATCATCACCATCATCGCCACCAACGCCATCAAGAGCGCAACGGCGCAAAGCTTGACCCCCTATCAGTGGCGGTTTACGGCCGGCTATCTGGAGCAGCGCTGTATCCAAAGCTTCCAAGCCTACGAAGAAGATTTTACTAGTGTCTGGTCGAGTACCGGCGCCTGGGGCGATTCCGACAATGACGGCGACCTGGATCTGCTGATCGCCGGCCAGAGCGGTAATTTACGCACTACCTTCCTCTATCAAAACCAGGGTGATGGCCTCTTCGTTCAGACGGCAATCGGGCTGCCGGGCATTCGGGAAGGGTCGGTGGCGTGGGGCGACTACGACAACGATGGCGATCTGGATATTTTGCTCGCCGGGGAAACGCGCACGACGCAAATCACCCAACTCTATAATAACGTCGGCAACAACGCCTTTATCAGCAGCAACATTGCCTTCCCCGGCATCTGGCTGGGGGAAGCGTCCTGGGTCGATTACAACAATGACGGCTATCTGGATATTCTGATCGCCGGTCAAACCAATACAACCTCGATTGCCCGCCTCTATCGCAACAATGGTCAGGGGGGCTTTGTGGAGGTTACCGTTCCCTTTACGGGCATCAACAACGGCGCCGCCGACTGGGGCGATTACGACGGCGACGGCGATCTTGATCTGCTGCTCACTGGTGATAATGGCGCCGCGCTTGCCATTCTCTACCGCAACGAGGGCAATGACACCTTTGTTAATGCCAACGCCAATCTGGTCGGCGTGCGCGATAGCACGGTGGCTTGGAACGACTATGATCGTGACGGTGACGAAGATATTCTCATCTCCGGCAATACCAGCGCCTTTGTCGCCACCACCTTCCTCTACCGAAATGACAACGGCAACTTTACCAATGTCAATCCGGGCATTGTCGGCGTCACCGATGGCGCCGTGGCCTGGGGCGACTATGACAATGATGGCGACGCCGATCTGATCATCAACGGCAAAGATCAATCCGACCAATCGACCACCCGCCTCTATACCAATCGCAATGGCGTCTTTGTGCTTGCTCCCTATACCTTCCCGGCGGTCAGTCTGGGTTCGGTGAGCTGGGGTGACTATGACAAAGACCTGGATCTGGACATCCTGCTCACCGGTCTTGCCGATGACCAGATTGTTACCGGCATTTATGAAAACTATGATTGCCCCTCCGATGTGGTGATCACCAAAGAAGTCAGCCCGGCGCTGGTGCGCAGCAGCCAACCGGTCACCTTTACCGTCAGCTTTACCAACCTGGGGCCGGTGACGGCGACCAAGGTGGTCATCACGGACATCATTCCCAGTTTCCTCACCAACGTCAACGTGGTGAGTAGCCCGCTTGGCGCCGGCGTTACCATCGTCGATAGTGGCCTGCGGCCGGGCTATCGCTGGCAGGTCAGTAATTTGTTGCCCAATCAAGGGGGCGTCATCACCATCACCGGTAACATTGCGCCGGAACCGGGCGCGGTCTATACCAATACGGCGCAAATTTTTGCCTCCAAAGATGTCAGCCTGACCAATAACAGCGCCAGCGCGGCGGTCATGGTCCCCTTCCAGGTGATTCAGACGGCGCCGCCGGGCGTTGGCATGGTAAGCGCGACCCCCACGGGTCTCATGGGGATGCGTTTTAACGCCGATATCAATCCCGCCACCATCAATGGCAATACACTGAAGATCATCGGTAGCCAAAGCGGCCCATTGACCATCGCCGACGCCAATTATGACAGCAACAATCGCGCGTATACCTTCCGCACGCTCCAGGCGTTGCAAGTGGGCGAAACCGTGACCATCGTCGCCACCGACGGCATCAAAAGTGTCGCCGGCGCGCCTCTAACCCCCTATCAGTGGCAATTTGTCGTCGGGCGCACCAGCGCGCGCTGTGTCGGCGAATTTACCACGATGAACAGCGGCCTACCGGCGCTGGCCAATGGCGCCGTGGCCTGGGGCGATTATGATCGCGATGGCGATCTCGATCTCTTCCTGGCCGGCCAGAGCGGCGCCGGGCGCGTCAGTCAGCTCTATCGCAACGAGGCCGGCGCCTTCAACCAACTGGCGGCCGCCTTTACCACGGTGGACGATGGCGCCGCGGCTTGGGGTGATTATGACAATGACGGCGATCTCGATCTGTTACTCACCGGCCACACCGGCGCCGGCCCCATGACCAATCTCTATCGCAATGATGGCGGTGGCGCGTTTACACCGCTCAACCCCGCCATTGTCGCCATTGCCAATAGCGCCGTGGCCTGGGGTGACTATGACAGCGACGGCGATCTCGATCTGCTGCTGGCCGGCAACAGCAGTAGTGGGCGGATCACACGTGTCTATCGCAACGACAATCTGAATTTTGTCGAGATGCCCTTCAACCTGCCGGGCGTCAACGATGGCGCCGTTGCCTGGGTTGATGTGGATAAGGATGGCGATCTCGACCTCTTCTTCAGCGGCGCCGGCGACAATGGGCGGCTGGCCGCCATTTATCGCAATGATGAGGGCGACTTCACCGCCGGCAACGCCGGCCTCACCGCTGTGGACAAGAGCGCGGCGGCCTGGGGCGACTATGACAGGGATGGCGATCTCGACCTGTTGCTCACCGGCAACACGGGCGCCGGTCGCACTATTCAACTCTATACCAATAACAATGGCGTCTTTGCCGCCACAACGCCCGCCTTGCCGGCAGTGGAGAATGGCGTTGTAGCCTGGGGTGACTATGACAACGACGGCATTCTCGATCTACTCTTGACCGGTGAGAGCGACAGCGGGCGCGTCGCCGCCGTCTATCGCCAACAGGGGGGCGCCTTCACCGATTTTGACGCCGGCCTGAGTGGCGTCAATGCCAGTGCCGCCGCCTGGGGGGACTATGACCGCGACGGTGACATTGATTTTGTGCTGACGGGCAGCAGCGCGAATGGACCATTGACCACCCTGCGCCGCAACACCAACTGCATCTCTGACACCCGGATCAACAAAACGGTGAAGCCGACTACCGCCACGGCCGGCGCCGTCATCACCTATACCCTCGCCTTTAGTAATGCCGGGCCGCAACCGGCGCTGCGTGTGCAGATCGCCGACCTGCTGCCGCCGGACATCACCAATGTGCAGGTGGTTAGCACAACGTTGAGCGCCGGCGTCACGATCACCAACACGCAAAATACGTCAACCAAAGTTTGGCAGGTGAGCAACCTGGCCGTGGGGCAAGGCGGCATCATCACGATGACAGCGACAGTGCTGCCGGGTGCGCCGGGCCTCGTCTTTACCAACACGGCGATGATTACCTCGACCCATGATATTACACTGACCAACAATAGTGCCAACGCGCCGCTGGGACGCCCCTTCCATATCACCGGCACCGTGCCGGGGACGCCCAATCTGGTCAGCATTCCGTTGGCGACAACCGTGCGCGCCACCTTTGACGCCGACCTCGACCCGCAAGCGGCGACTGTGCAAAACTTGACCCTCTATGGGCAACAACGGGGCTTCTACAGCGGCACAGTGAGTTATGACGGCTTCAGCCGCACGCTCACCGTGACGCCGACGATGCCGCTGCTGCATGGCGAGGAAGTGCAAGTCACCGGGCTGGCGACCTTGCGCAGCCTCTATGGCGCGCCGCTGACCCCCTACCAATGGCGTTTTGTCGCCGGCGACTATCGTCCCGACCGCTGTATTGAGGAATTGAAACCTTTGAGTCTGAGCGTCCCGGCCCTGGTGCGCAGCGCTGCAGCCTGGGGCGACTATGACAAAGATGGCGATCTCGATCTGGTCGTGATCGGCTCGCCCGACGGAGTGAACCGGCAGAGCAAGCTCTATCGCAACGATGGCCCGAACTTTTTCACCGACAGCGGGGTCGTTCTCGCTCCGCTGGCCGATGGCGCTGCCGCCTGGGGTGATTATGATCGCGATGGCGATCTCGATCTGCTGCTCACCGGCGCCGGTGATAGTGGCCCGGCGACCCATCTCTACCGCAACGATAGCGGCAACTTTACACTTGTTCCGACCGGATTGCCCGGCCTGACTAACAGCAGTGTGGCTTGGGGTGATTATGACAATGATGGCTATCTTGATCTCGCCCTGGCCGGCACCGGCGATGGCAGCAATGGTGCAACCTTCATCTATCGCAATGATGGGGCCGGCGGCTTTGTCAACAGCAATGTTGTGCTAACCGGTGTCCACCGCGGCCAGGTTGTCTGGGGTGATAGCGATAGCGATGGCGATCTCGATCTGCTGCTGACCGGGACAACCAATGGCAGTACGGGCGTCACCCAGCTCTACCGCAACGATAGCGGCAGCTTCACGAATCTCAACCTGCCGCTGCCCGCGCTCTACGACAGTGCCGCGGCCTGGGGCGATTATGACAAAGATGGCGACCTTGACGTTGTCCTGAGCGGGACCAGTGATGGCGTCAACCGCTTCACCCTGCTCTACCGCAATGATGGCAATCATACGTTTGTCGACAGTGGCGTTGCACTGCCGGGGCTGAGTGATGGGTCGGTGGCCTGGGGTGATTTTGAAAACGACGGTGATCTTGATCTGCTGTTGGCCGGCGCCAATAACGGCAGCGCACCCGTAACCCAGGTTTGGGTCAACCAGGGCGCGTCAGCTTTCGGCAATGGCGAGCTGTCCATCGCCGCCGTCTTCAATGGCGTCGCCACCTGGCAGGACTACGATCGCGACGACGATCTTGATCTCTTCTTGCTGGGCCGCACGGCTGACAGCAGCCTGGCGCAACTCTATCGCAGCATGGATTGCGAGTCCGATCTGGCGTTGGTCAAAACGGTTACCCCGACGACCGTCCTACCGGGCGAGGTTGTCACCTATACGATCAGCCTGAACAACGTCGGCCCCTATGCGGCCACCCGCGTGGTATTGACCGATTTGATGCCGGTCGAGTTCTTCAGCGATCTGCAAATCAACAGCACCTTGCCCATAACCCAAATTGGGCAGCCATACGTCATGCAACTGCCCAACATCCCGGCGGGCAGCGGCGGCGTTGTCACCATTGTCGGGCGCCCCACCTTTGTCGCCGCCGGGTTGGTGATCACCAACACAGCCAGCGTTAGTGCGCGTGAGGATGTCACCCCCACCAACGATATTGGCAGCGCCGTCTTGACCGTGCGGATGCCGCAACTCACGCTGAGTACGGCGTCAGCCGAGGTGGAGGAGCAGAATAAGACAATCTCCGTTACGGTGGCTTTGGATGCGCCGAATCTGGCCGGGGCCGTGGTGGTCGCCTACCAGAGCAGCAACGAAGGCACGGCCCAAGCGGATAGTGATTACACGCCGGTTAACGGCGTGATCAGCATTCCGGCTGGCCAAACCACTGCCACCTTTGCCTTGCCGCTTCTGGATGATCTGATGGATGAAGATGACGAAACGATTGTCCTCACCCTAAGCAGTCCCAGCGGCGCAGCGTTGGGCGCCAATGCGACATTAACGTTGACGATCCTCGATAATGATGCCGTGCCGGTCCTCAGCCTGGCCCATACCAGCACCGGCGAATCAGCGGGATCGGTGAGCTTTGTCGTGGCGCTCAATGTTCCCAGCGGGCGCACCGTTACGGTCATTGCCAACACCTCGAATGTGACAGCCATTGCCAATGAGGATTACATTCCATTGGTCAACTACCTGGTCACCATTCCGCCGGGGCAGACGACCGCCATCGTCACCGTACAGTTGATCAACGATGGCGCACCCGAAGGCACCGAACAGTTCGCCCTCGGCCTCTCCTCGCCCGTCAACGCGTCCCTGCTCTCCAGCCTCGGCGCCGCCACCATCAGTGACGACGACAAAGGCGGAGCGTTCTTGCCGCTGATCTGGCGGTAGAGTACACAGGTAGACAGGTAGACAGGTACACAGGTAAGTACGGGGGACCAACCTATTTACCTGTGTACCTGTCTACCTGTCTACCTGTCTACCTGTCTACCTGTCTACCTGCCTCCCTCCCCCCTGTACCATTCAATGGTACACCCCGCAATGCGACACTTCTGGCCCTTGTGATGTACCCACCTTCTGTCATACTGGTTGACGTACAAGCAATGCTGTTACGAGCAAACAAACCGGTAGATACAAAGGAAGGGTACAGAAATGTTATCAGCAAAATTCAGCAAACAATTGATTCAATGGAGTTTAGCCGCCACGTTGCTGGCCGGGTGCGCACCGGCAGCACAATACGCATCGGCGCCGGCAGCAGCCGAAAGTGCCGCCGGGAGCTACGCCGCAGCCGCACCAGCCACGGAACAATTTGTACAACAGGGCGAACAAGCCGCCGGCATGTTCTTTGCAGATTACGGCGTCAACGGCTTTGTCGAAACGGCGCAGGATCATCTATCGACCTTTGCCGTGGATGTCGATACCGGCGCCTATACGGTGATGCGCAGTTACCTCAATGACGGCAACTTGCCCCCAGCCGAGGCGGTGCGCGTCGAAGAGTTGGTCAACTACTTTGATTATCACTATGCCTACCCGGCGGCGGATGAGACCTTTGGCATTGCCATTGACGCGGCGCCCTCCCCCTTTGTCGCCGACCCCAGCCATCGCATGGTGCGCATCGGCATTCAGGGCTACGATATTCCCGCCGACGAACGCAAAGATGTGGCGTTGACCTTTGTCATTGATGTCTCCGGCTCAATGGATATGGAGAACCGGCTGGGGTTGGCCAAGCGCGCACTCAATCTCCTTGTTGAGGAATTGCGCCCGACCGACGCCGTCGCCATCGTTGTCTATGGTAGCACGGCCCGCGTCGTTCTCCCCATGACTAGCGCTGCGGAGAAGAACACGATTATCGACGCCATTGGTCGCCTGATTCCCGATGGTTCCACCAACGCCGAAGCGGGGTTGCGCCTGGCCTATGACCTGGCCTGGCGCGCCTACAACCCTGACGCCATCAACCGGGTGGTGCTGTTGTCCGATGGCGTCGCCAATGTCGGTGAGACCGGCCCGGACGCCATTTTGGAAACGATTGAACAGTACGCCGCCCAGGGTATCCTGATGACGACCGTCGGTATGGGCATGGGCAACTACAATGATACGCTGATGGAACAGTTGGCCGACAAGGGTGACGGCTTCTATGCCTACGTCGATGATATTGCAGAAGCACGCCGCCTCTTTGTCGATGATCTGACCAGCACGCTGCAAACCATTGCCAAAGATGCCAAGATCCAGGTCGATTTCAACCCGGACACCGTGGCAAGCTATCGCCTGGTCGGCTATGAAAACCGTGACGTGGCCGACAACGACTTCCGCGATGACAACGTGGATGCGGGCGAAGTGGGCGCCGGGCACAGCGTCACCGCCCTCTACGAAGTGGTGTTGCAGGATGGCGTCCAAGATCATCAGGCCAAGGTAGCGACGGTCTATGTGCGTTGGCAGGATCTCCAAAACGGCGAAGTCATCGAACGCAACCGCAGCCTGACCCTGGGTGAGATGGCCGCCGCCTTCACCGATAGCGCCCCCAGCCTCCAACTGGCCGTCACCGTGGCGGCATATGGCGAAATCCTGCGCGGCAGCGACTGGGGCGCCGCTAGCAACCTCGAACAGGTGCTGAGCGAAGCCCAACGCATCGACATCCTGCTCACCAACAGCAGCGGCGCCGATGCCGACGTGACCGAACTGGTCGATTTACTCTGGCGGGCGAATGAATTGATGGCGACGCAGGCGCAGTAAGAAATTTCGTAGGGGCGCCGGCCAGCGGACGCCCCTACTTTGGGCAAACCGGGGCGCCGGCCAGCGGACGCCCCTACTTAATGGAGGCTCTTATGAAAACCGGAAAATTTTACCTACAGACTTTGCTTCTTTTATTAACCGTTGTCTCTCTGATCTTGAGCGCTTGCGCCGGCATTCCGGCGCCCGCCGCAGCCCCAGCGGGTGATGCAGCAGCCAGTGGTGGGGAGGGCGCCGCACCGGCTGCCGAGGCGCCACGAGCGCCCGTGACAAGCCGTGACAGCAGCGCCGCCCCAGCCGCCGGCAGCGGGGGCAGTACTAATTACCCGGCGCAGGCGGAGCCGGTCACGGCCGGTGTAACTGATGACAACGAGCAGTGGCCCGATTATCTCGACTACTTGAATCGCCACACCTATGTCTACGCCAACAAGCGTGATGTCAGTGAACGCTATGTGATCACCGTGATCGATGAAGGTTCACGTCCTGCCCACGACGCCACGGTTGAAATTTACAATGGTGACACGCTGCTCTTCAGCGGGCGCACCGATGCTGGTGGTCGCGTGCTCTTTCACCCGCTGGCGCTGGAAGGCAACCGGCAGTGGCAACGGACGCGCGAATACCGCGTCGTCGCCACCAAAGGCTTTGTCGCCCGCAGCGAAATCTTCCCCCGCTATGGCATTGACCAGTGGACGATTACGCTCAATGAACCGCCGCGGCTGGACTATGCCCAGCTTGACCTGCTCTTCCTCATCGACGCCACCGGTTCGATGGATGATGAGATCGACAAGCTCAAAAACACAATGGCCGAGATTGCCGACCAGATCGCCACGCTGCCGGAACGGCCCGACGTGCGCTATGGGCTGGTCGCCTACCGGGATCGCGGGGATGCCTTTGTCGTGCGTCCCTATAACTTTACGCCGAACCTGCGCGACTTTCAACGCAACCTGGCCGCACTGCGGGCCGACGGCGGCGGCGATGAACCGGAAGCACTCAACGCCGCACTACACGCTTCGCTCAACGAATTACACTGGCGGGAGGAAGAGACGGTGCGGCTGATCATCCTGGTCGCTGACGCCCCGCCCCATCTGGATTATAGTTGGGAAGGTTTTAGCTACGACACTGATATGATCGACGCCGTGCGCCGGGGCATTAAGATCTTCCCGGTCGGCGCCAGCAATCTCAATGGCGACGGCGAGTATATTTTCCGGCAACTGGCCCAGTTCACCGGCGGCAAGTTTGTCTTCCTGACCTACGCCGACGGCAGCGACCCCAGCAGCGGCCCCGGCACCGAGACCGACCACGATGTGGAGAACTATTCGGTCGACACCCTGGATCGCTTGGTGGTGCGGCTGGTGCGGGAAGAATTGACCAAGTTGTCTACGCTGGTCAATGGCGGACCGCTGACGGTCAACAATCAACAACGGCAGGCGCAACCGTCCCCCATTCCGACGCCAACGCCGCGCCCCAAACCGCAGCCGGTCTCCTGCACCATCAACTTTCAGGCCGACTGGAGTGACTGCGGCGGGGTGACCGGGGTGCAGCAACTGGAGAACGGCTACGGCCAGGCGCTGCTGCAACTCACGCTCGACCCAGCAACCACCGGCTACGATCGCGCCCGCTTTGACATCAGCTATGACGGCGCACCGGAAGGCTGGTCGGTGAACATCGGCGATTCGATCACCAACAACGGGCGTGGCGGTGATACTGGTCACGAGTTCAATGACGCCGAGGTGCAGATTGTCGATAGCCAACTGCTGGTCTACGGCAATGAGGACATCCGTGCCCGTGACGCCAAAGATGGTCGCCGCCTGCTCTTTGCGCTGGACGATGTGGTGCGCCGGGGCGAAACCGTGGCGATCGAAGTCGCCAACGACCGCTTGGGCATCAACTATGGCGGCGGGATCGAAGTGGTCGAGTCGCCCTATCTCTTTGCGCTGGACGGGCAACTGGATCGGGCCGGAGTGGCGAACTACGACATCTACGCCGCCTTCAACCGCACCATCGACGGCAGCAACAACGGCAGCGGGATCAGTCAGGTGGTGGTGACGTTGTATCCGGCGCGGTAGGCGATTGAGTGATTGGGGTATTGGGTGATTCGGTGATAGTCGGGCTGTGGTCAGTGGGTGATCGCAGCCCGGCTATTTGTTATTGGGATCGTGTGGGTGAACGGGCTTTATCAATTTGACGGTAAGCTTGGAAAAGCGCCAGGTTTATAGTAAAATTGCATAAACAGAGGTTTTTCAAGTGAAAGGAGGCAGCCTTGCTCATTCAAGATGTTATCGTGAAGATGCCACAGCCGCTCTATCAGCGCTTTCAGCAAGTAGCCCATGCCACCCAACAACCACTCGATGATGTAATTTTGCGGGCGATGGAAGTGGGTAGCCCACCGAGTTGGGAAGAAGCGCCGCCCGAATTTCAGGCCGATCTGGCGGCGTTGGATCGGTTAGATGACAACGCGCTATGGCGCATTGCCCGTAGCTCACAACTGACAGAGGATACGACCCGCTATCAGGAGCTATTGGATAAGAAGGCCAACGGGCAATTGACGCCAACCGAACGCATCGAGTTGAGTCAACTACGGAAAGCGGCCGATCGCTTTCTGTTGCGGAAAGCTTATGCCGTTGATCTTTTGCGCTGGCGGGGTCATGCGATTCCACCGGCCCATCAACTAACGCCACTACCATGAGCGCTTATCTTTCCGTAGAGCTGCGTCGGTTGCTAGAGGAAGCGGACGATGGGCAGTGTGTCTACTGCCAAACGCGGGTAGAAAATACTGGACAAGCATTGACAACAGACCATATTCGACCGGTTGCCAGTGGTGGTGAAACTGCTTTTTCCAACCTGTGTCGCGCCTGTCGCTCTTGCAATGAAGCCAAAGGCGATCAAACTCATGGAATTGATCCGTTAACAGGCGAAACTGTTGCGCTCTATCATCCGCGCCAGCAACAGTGGGGCGATCATTTTGCTTGGGATCAGACCGGTACACGTATCTTTGGGCTAACTTCAATTGGACGGGCAACAATCATTGCGTTGGATATGAACAATGCGTTGATCCTTTTTGCACGACGACGTTGGGTGAATGCCGGGTGGCATCCACCGCGAACGGTGTCGTTTTGAGAGTCAACGGAGTAAGATAAGCAACATCCAGTATATTACAGAGTTATCTTCATCAAACGCGACAATAGACTTGGAGGAAATCTAAAACTTCATCAAAGAGCGGACATCCTCAATATATGCAGAGTGATCGCTTCTTCATGTGTTGCCATTCCCGGTTACAGCCGCAACCTTAGCTCATAACGGTTTTTTACTCCAAGTAGCGCAGCTTGTTTTCCACATACAAATCAATCAGATGGAATGGAAAAGGATATACTGTAAACTGCTGGTGTCGCACAAATTTGACAGCCATCATGTCAAGTAAGGGTAGAATATCAAAATTTTCTTGACCATAGTAAACATCAAACTGGCGAATCAGATGCGCTCTTGGCTGTTTGTCTTTCAGTCCATCTGTTGCGCCAATCATGTACCTGTTTGAATGGTCGTACCAAATTCCTTTATATAGCGCCAAGACATCAACTGTCGATTTTGTGCTTAAAAACATGCCAAGCTTTTGATACAAGGCTTTGAGCGCTCTTCGTCCTAGTTCTGGGGTCGCTTTCCCAAAAATTTCGGCGATCCTTTCTTGGCGATCGGTTGATGAAGTTAGTTCGGTAAACGATGAGGCGATGAAATAGGAGCTGATCTCCCCAAGATAGGCATCAAATTGTTGCAGTTGATTGAGAAACTTTGTTGCTTGCGTCCATGTTTGCGTTGCTTTGGTTACCACTGGATTACGCAGTTGATCCAACGTTGGCCATTGCGTCTTCTTTAGCTGATCATAGTGTGCAGCAAGTGCGAAATCTTCTAGGTCTTTGGGTTGGTTGAGGCTATGCTTTCTTGCCATGATTTCATTGTATTCATATAACACACGCTCATTAATATCTTCGATTTCAGCAACAAAACCGGGGCCAATTACAAAATCAAAATTTAGTTCAGCTTCCTCCTGCTTCCGCTTAAAGTATTTCTCCCGAAACAATGGGACAACATCCTCATGCCAGCTTACTCCCTGCTTTGCTAGCAACTCATTTAGAACGGTACGTCCTTGTGGATCATGAATATCGGCAAAGCACAGACGATCATTCTCCACCCAAGCAAAAACACCATAACGCTCTTTATCACCATAATTTGCTTGTCGCACGAAAGCATATTGCGACAAAGTGACGTTCTGTCGCTGTTTGTTCTGGAAAAGGGTAGGAACGCTAGTGGATAAAGGTTGAGCGCGTAAAATGAATTGCTTCAAGTAAAGCTCATTCAAGCAAACAGCTATTGAATGAGGAATAGCATGTTCACAATCTGATTCATTGGCCTCTGTAATCCGCTCAACAAGAATCGATTGTTTTGGTACATGAATCAAGGTGAGATCACGGCGAATTTCTTTGTAGGGATCTTCGCTCAGCCCGTAAAACTTGCCTCCTTCATCAAAATCAGCTTTTGTATGATCCTGCAAAATTAAGACAGGATAGGCGAGATCTTTGTGCAGATCTTGAATAAATTCAAACTGGAAACCAGGGCATTTTGAGCAGAGTAGCTTCTGATAATACTCGATAGAAGTTGCTTTTGTATCCAGGCGATTATCATACAAATAAACAGAAAAAATTCCGTCCATAGGTAAAGTAGCATTCGGAACAGAGGGCTTAAACTGCTCAAATTGCCGCTCAGCGCGATCTACATGGATACCCAGCGACTCCAAGTATCCTGTGAAATTTTGGATAAAATCGTAGAGCAGTTTGCCGCGCGTGCGTTCCGGATCAAAATTTGAGTGGAAGTCAAGAGTAGCTCGTTCTGAGGGATCTTTGTAAATGTCGAAAATCTCTCCATCATAATTGTCAATTTCATCGGGCAGCAGTTGGATATAAAGATGCTGTCTACCTTTGAGTTGACGGCGAAAATACGGGTAGATATACTTATAGTGATGCTTAATATCTTCTTTTCGCCGTGTCCGTAGGCGCGTGGCATGGCTCATCACCTGGAAAACTTGCTCATGCTCGTCTTCCTGGTTTTGTCTATCGCCTTTGATCTCGATTTCTAAGCAGGTAACTGTCTTTTTTTCGCCTTTCGCATGAACGTAGTATTTGCCAATGGCTGTAAATGCAGTCCGGTCGGTTTGGGCGTAGCTCATTTGTAATAGCTTGACTACCATATGAAAAGGTAGTTGGTTTGCTTGGATCTCGTTACCGGAGAGTACTGTTGAAGAATCTACCATTACACCTGGCTCGACGCGCTCCTTACCGCGCAGAAACATTGCATAAATCGCACGTCGCGGGCTTTTATCTGGCGCAAGCAGGTCATATGTGTACAAACGGTAAGGGGCGCGCAAATATGTTTTCATCGCAATATGCAAGCGACTATAATCATTTTCATATTGCAACCGATAAGTAAGCGGCAGTTCATAGCGCATAAGGCAATACTTCTCTGCCAGCTTTTCAAACGAATCCGGCTTTTCGATCACTAATGTCGTCGTTTTGGTGGTGACTGAATCAGGCATACACGTTCTCCATGTTCAGGTGTGATAGGAATTGCATAAACCCAGGGTTGTAAACCTCTTGGTCTGTGTTTGAATTTAGGATACCTTGAATGACGATGATCTGTGCGGACTGGAAATCGTCAACAAGATTGAAATTACGGTCAAAATACCGCTTTGGGCGTTCAGCATGGCTCACCAGATTCAGATAGATGAGTTTCGCATCGGCCGTTTCACCATGTACATGCTGAATAGCTGTCAATTTGCGCAGCGCAGAATCTTTGAAATCCGCCTCATTGAGTTTTGGACGCCAGGCTGGGTCATCGGCCGGTATAGCAAATGCCTCCAGTGTGTACTCACTATAGTTCTTACAGTCGATATACCAGGGGCGTCCTTGAATCTTTAGGTCAGCCAGTTCAAATAGTTGGTCACAGAGCGCTTCCAAAAGAATTTTCTGCTCTTCCAAGATTGCACGAATCGCTTCTTCACCGATGGCCCCAAGCAACACTGATTGGTAACAGTAAGGGGTAAAAAAGTGACTGCTGGGATGTAAAAAACTCAATTCGTAACCATGCCGTTCAAAGTGTCTGCGTATAACAAGCAGATCGCTAATACGCGTGTACGCTGCATTCAGGTTCCATTTACGCACACCAGTTTGCCAATCTTCTGGGCGATAAAGATTGAGCGCTTGATCAACATAGAGTATACCCTGATTGTAATAGGGTGACTCAAACACAGAACGAAACTTGCGCAGCAGCGTACTTTGGAAGTCATGCCGTAGTACATCGCGACGTAGGTGTTGCCATGTTTCACGTACGTTGTTATCACCATAACCAGTGCGCAGGGCAACCAACCCAGCTAGCAATTCGCCGATCTGCTGCCGACTCTGTTCGTTACGAGTTGACAAGCGCTCGTCGCGTTTGAGGAGGCTGGTTTTGGTCGTGGTTTTGACCATATCGGCAATCTGCGCCAAAATTTCGCGGAAATGATTGGAGATGGTCGCTACCCGTTGTTTGCGTTGACCTTCAAACTGATCATGGGTGGCATAGATGGCAAACGCCTCATAGGCTTCACGGCACAGCCAGACTGTTTGATCAGGCATTGGCTGCCAGACACGTTCAATTCGCCCAATTGCCTGCGCATAAGTCGCAATTTGATTGAGCAAGTAATCCTCGGTAGTGGCATGACCGGTCCGGTAGTGATCATTCAACTGCGAGGTGCGGATGTTACCAAGAAAACGGATAAATTGGCCTTCGCTAATCCGTTTGGCTTCAAAGAGCTTGGCAAAATACCAAATGTTGCGTTTGACAATGGCCAATCGTTCATCGGCGGTGTGTTCTGGCTCAATGCGATCAAAATAAAAGTAGGGTGCTTCCAGTAGATGGATGTGCTTAAAGTCAGTCTCCGTGCCTGGTTGGCTTTCCGGTGAAGGCAGGTATTGCAAGTTAACGCCATTGCCAGCCGATGGGTATTGGGTGACAACGATAACCGGTTTATCTTGCCAAAACAGGCGATGATAATTCGCCATTACCGTTGCGCTACTCCGCAACGAGCGATCATACTGGGCATCGTAGAAGATGACCATAAACGTCACCCCCTGCAACGATAGCTCGCAGGCTGAAAAAATCGTGTTGTCTGTGGCGGACTTGATGGCAAAGAGCTTATCTTCAGGCTGTGTATAGCGCGCAAAGATATGTTTGATCTGTTTGAAGGTGCTGAAGAAGAGCAGATGGGTGTCGGTGGCAAGCTCTTCCGTCGATTTTGTGGTTGCTAAATGGCACAACAGGGCAAAGAAGCGTTCCACCCGTTGCCGACGATAGCCTTGTTGATCATTACCGCCAAACTCTTCATCGACGGCGACGGCCTCGATGAATTGGTGGAGACGCTGTTGATAAGTATCGTTGATATCCAATTCAGCAGCATAATTGACACTCATCTTGTTATTGCGCATCTGTTGTTTGGTTTGATTTAGCGTTTGGATCAACGTGCGATCCTCTTCATCCACCTCGATCAACAGCGCTTCCCCCTGTTTAGCGATCCACTTCAAGTTGAACTGGCGCACAATGCGTGGAATATCCACCGTGGCTGAAAGCCCAAACACTAGGTTGTGGGTCGCCAATTCGGCAATGATCTTCTCTGGCGTAGTATAAAGTGTGTAGAGATGAAAATCAACCTCATCCCGATCTGTCTCCTGTTGTAGATCGACCAATTCAAAGAGGGTGTAGCCGGTGTCCAATAGGTTGCCCAGCCGGGTCTCCTGGCGTTTGTGTTGCCGTGGTGCTTGACGGATACGGCGTAGTTCTTGCTCAAAAATCGTATTTTGAAAGCAGTGGCGCAGCACTTCTTCGTAAATCAAGGGCCGTGCAGTTTCGGTCTCTTTGAAAAGGGTGATGATCGCATTAACGGTATCGTGGATCGCGCCAAACAGCGCCAGTGCCGGTAGATTGGGCCGGCCTTCGCTATCAGTTGACGTGGGCAAGATTTCAAACGAACGGGCAGTCTCGCGCAAGTAGAGCGGTGCGCTGGTCATGGTGCGGGCCGTTTGAAAAATAGCGGCACTTCGTAGGTTGGGATGATCAGTCGTAAATTGGTTGATGTTGGGATAGTGAATTGCATACTGACTTTGCAGCTTGTCAATCTTGTCGGTAATCGCCTCAATCCGCTGGCGGATCTCGTCGGAAACCGGGTATTCATCAAGTGGCAATTTGTGCCGCTTCATGGCACCATAAAACAGTTCGACGAAGTGAAAGGGATCGCTGATCTGCTCATCCTCGGTCAGCAGCACAAGCAGATCATGTTCCAGGAAATCAAATTCATCGAGAAAAATCACATAGTTGCCCTGGTCGCCCCGTAGCCGCGCCAAATTGAGGGTGCGCTTGCCATCAAAAAAGCCTTGATAGGCCTTTTGCAGTGTCAGCAGCAGAATTTTCGCCGTTGGATTGGTGCGAAATTCGATGTACGGGAAAAGGGTGCGTATGGCAGGCTGTGCTAACAATTTTTCGTGCAACTCTTGGCTACGGGCTGAACCATTGCCTAGTTTAGCGAGAAGCGTTTGAAAAAAGCGCACGACTTGGCTGGCTTTATCGCGCAATAATTGCTCAAGGTCGGCATTTTGTACATCCATGCCTCCCAGACTTTCTAGTGACTGCACCGTCCGCCTTAGCTGGGGCAGATCAAGTTGACGCTGCTGTTCGTTACGCAGTAATTCAAGCGCTTGGCGCAGCAAACGACTATCCAGCAAATCGATGAACTGTGTTCGTACCTCGCCGTTCAACAAGGAGCGCACACTGTCCAGGTCGCTGGGTAGATGAATATAACTCCCCTTTGGCAACTGTTCGGCCATCTCTTGGACAAGTTGCACCCGGTTGGCACAGTAGATCAACTTGCGGTCATCGGCAGTCAACTTAGGCACCAGTTTGCGAATGCTACTGGTCTTGCCATTGCCAGTGCCGCCTAGCACCTCTTTCAACCCACGCTGATACTTCGCCATACAACGTTGATAATAGTCGCAGTAACCAACTGTCGGTTTGGCACTGTTTTGTTCTGTCATCGTTTTGTTATTCCTCCCAGGGCCAGACATAATAGGTGTAAAGCAACCCTTTATCAGTGACTTCATAGCGGCGCTGGATCAATCTTTGGTCGTAAAGCCGTTTCAAACGATTGTTGGCTGCATTCAGGGCCAGTTCTAATTCAGCCGCCAATCGGGGGGCGGTGATTTCTCTGCTTACCATGATCATGGTAAGCACTTGTTGCAAGCTCTTTTCCAGATGCCCAACCAATTGCCAGCCGCCATCGCTTTGAATGGAAAAGAGGGCAAGGGTCAAGTTTTGGAGCGCAATAGCGGCATTCAGGTTGTCGGTCGCATCTTGTGAAAGCTGATTCAGGACAAGGCGGCGCTGCCCATAGTGATCGTCCACAATTTCCTTCGCAAGTCGGATGATCGCTTCATCGACAAAGGAGACATCCATGGCATAGACCTCGGCAAAGTCTAAATACAAGGATTCCCCTTCCGGCAAGCTCAATAAATTTGTTTTGACCTGTTCATATACCCGTTCGCCTTTGGCACGGGTTAAGAGATAGCCTGATGGTAATCCCACGTCTTTGCCAAGTGCAAGCATAAATAGTCGTTGCATAATGTTTTCACTTTTTCAATTTGCATATTCACTAAATTTAAGTGAAACAATATCTGTAGTATATCAAGTGTGCGACAAAGGGTCAAATTTAACGCGGCGGCAGATCTAATAAAATACCATTGAGCTTGACAACCACCTGTGTGCCAGGGATGAGCGCCAGGTCATTGTTCTCGCGGCGTTTATTGGGCGCATGACTCAAGATCGATGCATTCTCGGAGCGAAACCATAACGCCCCGCCATCCTCAGCAATGATTTGCTCAATGCTACGAAAGCCCAAACCACCACGCCCTGAAGCACGAGATGATTTGCCGGCCAGTGCAGCTTGCAAATAATGAAGCGTGGTCGCTGCAAATGAACCGTGATGATCGATCAAGCTCTGGCGTACGCCCTTGCCCATGTCACAAATGGCAATCTGTACTTCGGACTTGCCTTGGGTTGGGCGTAGATAGCGTTGCACCATGACCATGCTATGATGGTCGCCACTATGTTCAAAGGCGTTCTGGCATAATTCGCTTAGGATGCGCAGAATTTTCTCCAAGTTTGCCACTTGCAAGGGCAAACAGATTTGGCGCACACGGTGGACGATATCAAAGATGTCAGCCTCTTGGCGGATAGCCGTTAGTTCTAACAGATGATCGCTGTGTTTCGTTGATACTTTATTGGATTGGTAAGATATTTCTGGTGGAAGTAACCACGGGCTAGCAGTAGTAAAAACATTAATACGTGTGAGGTATTGCAAAACATTACTATCCATACCTACAAGTTGAACTGGGCGTCCTTGTTGCATACTGATCAACCTAGCACACGTAACAAGACCGATCACATCGTATGGGCCAAGAAATTTTGTTTTGGATAGATCAAAGTAGTGAATAATTTGATTGTTTGGCGAGGTGATTCGAGCATACAGTTGCTCCAATACAGCAATATCATTGTTGAGGCTGCCTACATTAAGTTTCATGCCTGATTCTATCTTATACTCTTTCCACTACTATTTAAAGCTAGCATCATATCTCAACGGTTTGCATAATCGCCCACGGTTCGCGCAATTAAGATTCGTTCTCTGGAAGAATTCGACAAAATCAAGGTGTTTTTCCTGTATTTCCAGAGAGCGCCGAACGGGGGGTGATTACTTATGGTTGACCAGAACCACCCCGATACCGCCAGATCGACCCCGCCGGCTCCATCTGTTCCGCTGGCCAGTAGGAGAACTTTTCGCTGAAGAAGACGCTACGGTTTTCGGCGTTGCGTATAACAATCTCTTCCACCGAGCGACTTTCGCCCACCACCTCAGGGTAAAGCGTTGCGACCAGCCGTTGATACCACGGAAATTGATACAACGCATAGTTGATCAACACCACCTCCGGCGCCTCTTCCCGCAACACGCCGCTGCCCCATGCCGCGTACCAGAGCGCAAAGGTTTCAGCATCGGCGCTGCTGATGATGATGCTATTGGGTTCGACGACATCAAGAACGCCTGCAATAAATTGATCGACCTGGCGATCCTGCCGTAACGATTGGGTTGACCAGCGCCAACTGGTCAGGCCGACCAGACCCACCATGGTCACCACGGCCAGACCGAACGCCACCCGTTCCAGTGATAAGCTTGCCTGTTGTGGCCGCACCCGTTGCAGCCAGCGCAGCCCTTCTTCCTTCACCCAAGCTAACATCGCCGCATAGCCAACGCCCAACCAGAGCGCCGCCAGCCAGACCACCGGCAACAGGTAGATTTCACTGTCGCGCGTATAGTAGTTGATTGAGTAGACACTAACTGGGATGAGCCAGATCAGGCTAAAATTGCGCAACTCACCGTGAAGGCGATCCCAATGCGACAGGCCCAACAAGGCAATCGCCAGCCCAACCGGCGTATATTGAATTGTGATAGTACTGGCCCAGGCGGCAATCCGACTGAGGATCGTCGAGGAGGGAGCGCTGAAGAGATAGCCCCGATAGGCAGCGCCGCTTACCAGCCACCAGAAACCGTCCCAATTATCCGGGTAGCCCCAGTTTATCGGCGACGGCGGCAGCATAGCCGCGGCCAGCGGAATGCGCAGATAGCAGAGCAAGCCGGCGCCAACACCCACCGCCATGATAACGGCTACGTAGCCAAACGCCCGCCAGTTGCCCCCTTCCTGACGCCAGCGGTAGTAGAAAACGGCCGGCAAGAGCAGAAAAAAGGTCAAATGATGCGCCACGCCCAGAGCAATGACCAATGCCAGCCACCACCTTCGCCCCGGCTGGACAAAGAGCGCCCACCCCAGCAGTGCGATCAGCAAGCTGTGCAAGGCATAAACTTCGGTGATCACCGCCTGCCCCCATGCCAGCGGCGCCACGGCCCACGCCAGAGCGGCGAGCATCGCCCATAGCCAGGGAAGCTCCGTTTTTGTCAGCAGAGCCATGCTCACACGCGCCGTTACGCCAACACTGGCCGCCCCCAGCAGACAACTGAGCAGGTTGCCATACCAGGCAAAGTTATCCCCCTGCGCTACCCAGCTACAGAAGCGCAGCCAGCCTTGTAAGAGCATTATATAGAGCGGGTAACCGGGCGGATGGGGCACGCCATTGGTGAGGGCGACCGTTAACAACTCGGCGCCGTCAGCGCCAAAGTGCGACCAGGTCAACCCCGGCGGCGCACTGGCAAGGTAGAGGCAAAAGGCAAGCCCCGCAGCCAATAGCGGGCTGAAATCCGTCAACCGACGAAACTTTGTCGCTTGTGGTTTGGCGCTATACACTGAAAAGGCCACTCTTCTTTACTCTGCAAATAGCGGCGCGGATCCAGCTTCCGCGGATTGTGTCGGACAAAGCGACGATCCGCGGAAGCTGAATCCGCGCCGCTAGCCGTCCATTGTTACCGGAAGTCGGGCAGGTTGACCGGCGGCATCCCAATCGTGATCCCGGCGGTGACCGGTTGGACGTTATCTGCCCCGGCGACGGCCAGATTATCCAACACCGTGCCATTGATCAGTTGCGCTGAAACGCTTACCTGGACACTGGCCGAGACCGACGCGCCGGCCTGTAACTCCGGCCAGCGGAAGATGACCACGGTGCGGCTGATCGGCGCTGTTTCGGTCAGGAATTCACCGGCGCTTAATGGGTCGGCGCTGAGAAAGCCCAGTTCTGCCGGTAGCTCATTGCGCACCTCGACATTAGTTGCCGCGGCCGCGCCGGCATTGTTGATCTGATAGACCAGAGTGATTGTGCTGCCTTGCCACGCATACGGTGGATTCTGCTGCACTTGCAATTCTAGCAGACCGGCTGCGCTGGGTGTTGTCGTCGTCGGCACGGCGTTGGGATCGACGGTGGGCACGGGCGTCGGTGGTGGCGGTGTAGGGATGGCGCCGTCGATGGCAATCAGCACATTGGCCTGACCTAAATCAAAATTGGGCGTAATAAACTGTGCCGCCATCCAGCCATCTTGGGTTGTGCCACTGATACAGCAAGCGCGCCACCAGTCGCCAAACTCGTTGCGGCTCAGGATCGTCACTGTCTCTCCCTGTGAAACGGTGCCGATGACTGGGTAGGTAGTGCCTGGCCCCTGGCGTACATTCAAACGCTGCACCTGCACCACACCGGTAAACCCAGGAACGGCGGTGGGCTGTGGTGCAGGCGTGTTGGTCGGTGGCGGCGGTTGATTGTTATCATCATCGTCGTCATCATTGTTATCCGGCACAGGCGTGGCTGTCGGCACAGGCTGCGTATCGGGGGTGGGCGTCGGCGGCGGCACCGTTTGGTGCAGCGGCGCGGCCAGACCAGTGGTAACATGACTGACCAGGAGGAAGGTCAGGGCAAGGCTAACGAGGCCGCTCCAATAGCGGCGCAGCAACCGTCCAGTATAGCGTCCAGTGTGTCGTCCAACGTGTATCGTAGAACCAAGCAGGTGCTTCATGGTCAATCTCCAATCAATAAGCGCCATCGCCACGGATAATGGCCGGGAGGGTCCGTAGCATGATACTGAAATCGCGCCGTAGGCTATAATTCTCAATGTAATCCAGTTCAAGCCGCAGCCGTTCGGTCAGGGAAAGATTGCCCCGCCCATTCACTTGCATGGGGCCGGTTAACCCCGGCTTGACGGCCAGCCGTCGCCGTTGGTAATCCTCATACAGTTCCACGAGGCGCGCATCTTCCGGGCGGGGGCCGACCAGACTCATGTCGCCGATCAAGACATTGTAAAATTGCGGCGTCTCGTCCAGACTGGCGCGCCGCAAGAGGCGGCCCACCCGCGTCACCCGCGGGTCGTCGGCAATTTTGTAGACCGGTTCGGGCAGCTTCTCCAGATCGACCAGCTTGGTTAACTGTTCATCAGCGTCGCACACCATGCTGCGCAGCTTGACAATGCGAAAGGGGCGGCCGTATTCGCCAATGCGCGTCTGCCAGTAGAAGACCGCGCCGGGGGAGTCCAGTTTGATGGCAATGGCGGCCACAGCAATGATGGGCGCCGAAATGATCAACCCCACCAACGCACCGACAATGTCAACGGCGCGTTTGATCAGCCGCTTCCAACCAGGGATGACCGGCTGGTGCAGATCGGCCGGCGCACCGGCAAAGCGAATGGTGCCGATGACAAAGCCGGCGCCCAATGCGATCGCCCGTACAAAGAGCATCCCCACACTTCCCGGCGCCATTGTCGGCGCTTTCTGCGCCACTTTGGTGAGAAAAGGGAGCGCCGTGCCGATAAAGGCGAAAATCAACCCAATCACCGGCAGCCAGAGCCAATCCAACAGCGGCCAGATCAACCCGGCCAGCGCCAGGGGCAGCAACCCCAGAATGCCGATCAGCAACAGGATCTGAAGCTTGAGCGCTTGCGGCGTGTGGCTGTCATGCACCATCCGTTCCGGGTGCCAGCGGGTGAGCAGCGCTTTCCAGTAACCGATCAAGTATTTGCGCCGGGCGTAGTCCCAGACATCGCGATCATGGGCGTGGTAGACCTGGGCGTCCGGCACAAAGCGGAGTTCATAGCCCTTTTGCGCCAGCCGGAAGCTAAATTCCTGATCCTCGACGGACGCAGTGGTAAAGGTGGCATCAAAGCCGCCATTGGCGAGGAAGATGTCGCGCCGGTAGCCGGCTGAATAGGTGTCGATAAAATCGATGGCCGGCTGTTGCCGCATGCGATCATAGCGATCTTCGTATTCAAGCTGGACAAAACGGGGCGTAAAGGTGGGCCGGTTGGTGAGATAGGCGCCTTTGATGCCGACGACATCGGGTTGGGTAAAAGCAGCCATCATAGCGGCAATCCAGGTGGGGGTAGGGGCGCAATCGGCATCGGTAAAGAGCAGCAGATCGGCCCGCGCCACTTGGGCGCCATGATTGCGCGCTGCCGCCGGGCCGGCATTGGCCTGCTGCACCAGCCGCGCTTGCACCTGTGGATGAGCGGTGATCCAATCTTGCACGAACGTTGCTGTCGTGTCTTTGGAACCGTCATCCACAATGATCACTTCATATTGCTCGGAGGGCGTTGTTTGCGTAGCGAGAGCATGGAGACAGCCTGCAATCGTCGCCACGCCATTGTAGACGGGCACGATCACAGAACAGATCAAGCCGTTTGCATTCGCCTGGTGATTCACAATTACTCCCCCGTCCCTACATATTCAGCAACGGCGAAGATGCGATGGGTGGTGGTAAAATCGGGCCAGCCGGTAAGCAAGGTCAACTGTGGCACAGTCGTGGGCGCGACATAGGTCTGCGCCAACGCATTGTCCTCCTCGGTGGCGCCGACCAGCGGAATCGGTTCGCTCACCGCGGTCACCCGATAGACAAAGACCTGTCCCTGTTCATCCACAAGCTGTAGCTCTTGACCAACCGTAATATCGCCCAATGCCAACGGGGCAAAGAGCGCTTCGCCACTGGCCTGATGACCGGAGAGAATGGTATTCCCCGTTCCGCCGGCGCCGGCGCTGTTGGCGTGCCAGCCGATGCTATCCAACGGCACGATCCATTCGGTGGTGCGTTGACCGTTGGCTTCCGTCACTACCCAGCCCATAGTTGTGACCGGCAAGGCCAACGCCAGATCAGGGATACGCAACTGAACAGGCGGCAAGCCCGCATAGGGTTCAGCAGTAGGTTCTTCAACCGGTGTGGGTGTCGAATCAGGCGTTGCGGCGGGTGCTTGAATTGGCTGACAGCCCAGTACGAGAACAAGACTGACCAGCAGAACGAGTAGTAAACTGGCACGATTACGGTAATGCGTGTGCAATCGGATCTTGCTGGGTTGACTCATGCGCTATTCCTTTGTCATTCAAACCAGAGCGTTTGCCTGCTTCCCATCGGCCGGTTGTCTGCCTGCGCTTGTCAGATGACAAAACGTCCTTTCGCTCATCTACAGAAAGTGTGAGGTTTCGACCCGCCACACCTGTCAGGTTTTGGAAACCTGACAGGTGTTCACACTTTCCGTAGATGAGCCAACGTCCTTTCGCCAATCAGGGAAGCAACGCTGGTTACCCAAAATTTGTATCAAGCCGCCATTGTACGCGATGTAAGGGAATTGCGCAAAGCGCAGCGCGTGATTTTTCCGGTTCAATGGCAGGGCGGAGGGGCCGGTGGGTTCGTTGGTTGAGCTTGCCGAAACCAACGAACCCACCGGCCTGAATTTCCAAGAACCAACATTATTCACAACGGGCGCAGCTTTGGGCATGACGGCGCAACTGACCCATCACATCAATCTCGGTCTCGAAATCGCGCCGCACCGGTACATTCTCGGCGCCGCAAAAATCACAGCGCCCGCGGTGAGGAAAGCGCGACGCCATGGCTTTTGCCATGGCCACCTGTTCCCGCACAGCGCGCTCACCGGCAAATAGTTCGACAAAACGGCGCACCTGACTGTCCGTTTCATTCTTCAAGGCGCGCGCCAGGATCGGTTCAAAGGCCGGATCATCCGGGCGGCCACCATCTTCCAGCGTATGCCACGCCGCCCGCCGCACCTGTACATCGGGATCTTCCATCATGCGATAGAGTGCATGCCAGACCTCATCGATCCGCCGGCGCACATGACACGGGCAAAGATTTTGCGCCGCCACCGCGCGCTCCGCCGGGTCGAGACTGCAGGAGAGTTCGAGCAAGCCGTCGATTTCATCGCCGCGGGTGCGGTGTTCCCCCGGCCGAAATGCCGCCTTTTGATATTTGTTCATGCCTTTCTGTTTGCGCATCATCTGCTCCTATTGGATCGTTCGCACAGAAGAAACGTCAAGCAATGACTGTGGCCAGCGCCAGTGTAACTACTCAGAGCGGGCTTAGTAATTACGCCCTAGTTTAGCATAGTTCGACCATTTTTCAATTTTTTGCGCGCCGGTAAGAGCGCCATGGCCGCCGCATAACCTTGATCTCCGGTGTAGCATATCGCCACGACGTTTTTACGGTATTGTGCTTTTAGCATAATGGAGAGCGAACATCGTTATTTTTGGTGATTATCATATAAATTGTCATGATTGCAAGTGAAAATCAAGGCGAGTGGGCGGGTAAAGCGTTACAACTTTGTGACATTTTCTCGAACAACTTCCGGCAGAATCAGCAAATTTTAGTAAATTGCGCTGGCAGGGAACATCGTTCTCATTACATGGATCTTACAACTCAATGATTGGCCTCTACGATTACGCATCCACGGCCAACCGATAGCCAACCCCCGGTTCCGTCAGCAAGTATTGGGGGAGGGCGGGGTTTTCTTCCAGCTTTTGGCGCAATTGCGAAAAGTAGACACGCAGGTAATGATTTTCATCGATATAGGCCGGCCCCCACACTTCTTTGAGGATCTGGCGATGCGTGAGGACGCGACCAGCGTGTTGCACAAGCAGCCGCAACAGGGCATATTCAGTGGGGGTAAGTTTGACCGGCTCCCCTCGCACCGTGACCAGGCGCCGGGTCAAATCCACCTGGAGATCACCGGTGGTAAAGAGACGTAGATCGGGTTCCGGCTGTGTATGGCGCAGGGCAACGCGTAGGCGGGCGAGTAACTCTTCGGTGCTAAAGGGTTTGGTCAGGTAATCATCGGCGCCGGCATCGAGCGCGGCCACTTTGTCGGCGTCAGCATCGCGCACCGAGAGGATGATGACCGGCGTCTTGGTCCACTCACGCAGTTGCTTGAGAACCGTCACGCCGTCCGTGTCGGGTAGACCGAGATCAAGAATGATCAGGTCGGGGCGCACTTTAGCCGCGATGAAGATCGCCTCCTTTCCCGTCCCTGCCTCATGCACATGGTAGCCGCCGGCTTCCAGACTGATCCGTAAAAAGCGCCGGATCTGCACCTCGTCATCCACTACTAAAACTTGAAGCTTTTCCTGTTGGCTTTTTTCACTCTTTTCACTCAATCTCAGCCTCCTTGACCGGTGGCGGGGTGGCGGTCGCCGGCAGTTGAATCGTAAAGCGCGCACCGCCCTCCGGCCGGTTACTAGCCGTTAATTCGCCACCGTGGGCATGAACCAACCCACGACAGATCGACAACCCCAGCCCGGTGCCGCCGGTGGCCGTACCGGGTAAACGGTAGAACTTATCAAAGATCCGTTCCAGCAAATCCGGCGGAATGCCGGGGCCACGGTCGGTCACTGTCAGCCGGAGCCAGCCATCGGCAATTTCGGCCCGAATCTCGACCGGCGCGCCGGCTGGTGTGTAGGTGCATACATTATGGAGCAGGTTGATCAACACCTGCTCCATTAAACTGAAATCCATCTCCACCAGCGGCAGATCGGGCGGAATGGCCAACGTGAGCGGTCGTTGCGCCAGGCAACTGTGCAGCCGTTGCACCGCCACCCCCACCACGTCGCTGACCACACACCAATCACGTTTGATCTGTAACCGCCCGGCATCCAATCGGGACATATCGAGCAGATTCTCCACCAGATGATTCAGCCGTTGCGCGGCGTCACCCACATCAGTCAGCAGCGCCTGCCGAGCAACGGGGCTGGTGTTAGCGGCGGGATTGGCGAGTAGGTCGGCTACACCGCGGATGGTGGCAATGGGTGTGCGTAGTTCATGGGAGATGGAGTTGAGCAGGGTGGTGTGCAGCCGCTCCGACTCTTGCAGCAGCGCCGACTGGCGGGCCGCATGGTCGAGCAGTTGGCGTTCCACCACCAGGGCAATCTGGTTGATAAAGGTTTCCAGTTGCAACTCTTGTTCAAAGGTCAAGCGCCGTTCGTTACGCATGGCAAGAGCAATGACGCCGGCGATCCGGTCAGGCGTGCGCAACGGCACAAAGTGCGCCGAAGCCGTGGGCAAGGTATCGGTGAAGCGGCCGGCTGGTCGCCCATGGGCAAAGACCCAGTGGGCGACGCTAAAGGCTTGCTCGTCAAGCGCCAATGTGCTGGCGGCATGGGGTGTGCGCACCAGTTCCCCTGTCGGCGCCAGCAGGATTGCGACATCGGCGTCAAATGATTGTTGTAATTGATCCACAGCGGTATACAAGACGGCGTCAAGGTTGGCGGCGGTGGCGGTCTCGCGCGCCAGCCGGTAGAGCGACATAATGCGCTGGACATTGCGCCGCGCCCGCTGCTCCTGTTGCCGAATACGCGCCGTCAAGTTACCGGCAAAGATGGCAATGACAAAGTAGAGCGAGATCAACACAATATCTTGAAAGCGCTTGATGGCAAAGGTATAGTGGGGATCAATAAAGAAGAAGTTAAAGGAAATGGCGCTGAGCAGGGCCGCCAGCAACGCCGGCCCACGGCCGATATAGATGGCTATGAGCAGCACAGTCAGCAAGCCTGTCAGCCCGACGACCTGATACTCGACCCAGGAGAAGGTATGGATACTCACCCAATTTAACACCGTCACCAGCGCCACAATGCCTAACGCCCATAGGTAGGCGCGCCAGGTTGAACTGCTGCGCCAGCGCCAGTTCAACCAGCGGGGGGCAGGCTGCGGTTTGGTTTCCTCTTCCCCAGTGACGACATAGACATCAATATCGCCACTGTTGCGAATGACGCTATCGACCAGCGAGCCGCCACGCAACAGCGTGTAGAAGCGATTATGGCGCGGCTTGCCGATCACCATTTGGCTAATGTTGTGTTGACGGGCGAGTTGGAGCAATACGCTATCGACTGCGTCACCGGCGGCGCTGATCACTTCGCCGCCCAGTTCACGGGCCAGGGCCAGGTTACGCGCCAATAGCCGTTGCCGATCCGGCGTCAGCGCTTGGGTGGTTTCAATGGTGGCGGCAAACCAGGGCGCTTCCAACGCGTAAGCCATGCGGCGCGTCCAGCGGATCAACTGTTCCGAATAGGGGCTGGCGCTGACCGCAACCATGAGACGTTCGCGCGATTTCCAGGGACCAGTGATCTGCTTGGCCTGCATGTAATCCTGCAACTGATGATCGACATGTTCGGCAGTCAGGCGCAAGGCCATCTCGCGCAAGGCGGTGAGGTTCCCCAGGCGAAAGAAATCATTGGCGGCGTTTTCAATACCCTCCGGCGTGGCGATTTTGCCTTCGAGCAGCCGTTTGCGCAGCGCTTCCGGCGAGAGGTCAATCAGTTCGATCTCAGCGGCCAGATCCAGCAAAGAATCGGGGACGGTTTCGGTAACGGTGAGGCCGGTGATCTGGCGCACGGCGTCGGCGCGGCTGGCAAAATGCTGAACATTGATCGTGGTGTAGACATCAATGCCGGCGTCGAGCAGTTCAATCACATCTTGGTAGCGTTTACGGTGACGTGGGAGGCCATTGGGCGCCGGCGCGTTGGTATGGGCAAAGTCATCGACCAATACCAACTGGGGCCGGCGCGCCAGAATGGCGTCGAGATCCATCTCAGCGCGCATTACCCCATGATCATCGAAGCGCCGGTAAGGAATGCGTTCAAAACGGGTCAGCAACGCCTCCAGTTCAGGACAACCGTGGGTTTCGACGACGCCGATCACCACAGGAATGCCCTCGGCTGCCCGGTCCAGGCCGCCAAGCAACATGGTATAGGTTTTGCCGACACCAGGGGCCATGCCCAAAAAGATTTTTAATTTGCCCGGCCCGGACGACGCCGGTGATGCGTCGGCGCCGGGCCGGGAGTCAGGATCGGATTGTCGTTGTACCATTGCCCTATTGTACCCGATCCAATGCCGGATTGTGTAAGCTTTAGCAATATCTATAAGAACCATTTGGGCTTGATCAATGCTACCCCAAGGTAAAGTAGTGAACCGATCCCAGCCACCCAGGGCAGCAGATGTAGCAAGGTAATCATGATCTTTCTCCCTTCGCAGAATAAACCTGCCTACGATTGACAAGCAATCACAGTGTAGCATGATTCCGGTCAGGTGTGGATCAAGAAAACGGTGGCAGAGGTCAACGAAGTATCAAGAGTAGGCTGGGTAATCGAGAGGTCCGCCTTTTGGCAAAAGGCGGACCTCTCCGCGCTGACGGTTGGGGAAAGGTGGATAGCGAAGGGGCCTCCCCCTCATCATCCAGCGTAATCCTTACACCGGCTGCGTCTGTGGCTCTTGACCAGCATAGACCGGCTGAGGCACTTCAACCTTCGCACTTTTGATCAGGTAAGGAACGTCGATAATCACCAAATCTTCCAGTGTGCGCAGGCGCAAACGCAAGATGTTGGCTGTCTGATTGTGGAGCAGTTGCGCCGGTAACGAGGAGGTAATAAACTCTGGGATAACCACCGTCGTCAACTGGTTGGCAAACTCGACATTGTTGGCATGGCTGATGTACTCGACCAGCGGTTCCAACACATCGCGATAGTCATAGTCGATACAGACCAACTGCACACTGGCAGTCAACTCTGGGAAGCGCGCCCAACGTTGTTCGATGCGTTGACGCTGTTCAGGTGAGGTAACAATACAGACAGCCCGCACGTTGGTGGAGATCCGTTTGGCATATTGGAGGGCGCGTAGCGTTCCCCGGTGAACATCAGCAATCGGCACAATCGCCACGTCAGCAATAGTGTGCAGGTCGTTGGGGGCGAGATTGCTGGTACCCAAGGCGTCGGATACCTGCGCATAATGGCTGTGAATCGACCGTAAAAAGAAGACCAGCAACGGAATCGCCAGTGCGATGATCCAGGCGCCATCGACAAATTTGGTCGCCACCAGGACAATAAAGACCACCCCGGTCGTCACGGCGCCAACTGTATTCAACGTGCGTTTCCACCACCACCCCTTCTCGTAATGAATGGTTGTCGCCCCGGTGTGCTGCTCTTCGCCCGGCGGGACGCGACTGACTTTGCCCATGAGCCGCACCATGCCCGCTTGGGACAGGGTAAAGCTCAACATCACGCCCAACGCATAGAGAGGCAACATGGCAATTTCATCGGCGCGGAAGACCACCACCAGGATGGAAGCCAGGATCGCCAGCACGACAATGCCCGAACTGTAGACCAACCGGTCGCCCCGGTTCTGCATCCAACGCGGCAAGTAGCCATCACGCGCCAGGAAGGAGCTAAGGCGGGGAAAGTCTTGATAACCGGTATTGGCCGCCAGCACCAGAATCAACATGGTGAAGCCTTGCACCCAGTAGTAAATCAGCCCCTCACCAGTGATCAACTTGGTCATCTGGGAGAGAACGCTATCGGTTTCGGTCGGCACAATCGCCAAATGGGTCGCCAGGAAGGAGATGCCCATAAAGAGCGTCATCGCCATCACCCCCATCCAAACCATCGTCTTGTTAGCGTTGATCGGTTCCGGCGGTTTAAAAGCTTGCACGCCGTTGCTGATTGCTTCAATCCCGGTCAACGCCGTACAACCGCCGGCAAAGGCGCGCAGAATCAACCAGAGGTAGACGAAGCCGGTAAAGGAGTGGGCTGCTTCGGCATGAAGCCGATGGGTGTTGAGCGGCGTTGCGCCAAACCAACCAAAGTAGCGCACCAGTCCGATGGCGATCACCAGCAAGACGCCGCCGACAAAGGCATAGGTGGGCAGCGCAAAGACCGTCCCGCTCTCTCGCACGCCCCGTAAATTGACCCAGGTTAAAAGGATAATTGCCGCCAGCGCCAATCCCACCCGATAATCGAATAGGCCAGGAAAGGCAGAGATGAGGGCGCGAATCCCAGCCGAAACGGACACAGAAACGGTCAGAACATAATCGGTTAAAAGCGCGCCGGCCGCAAAGAGCGAAGGCAGCGCGCCCAGGTTATCTTTCGCCACCGTATAGGCGCCGCCGCCGCCGGGGTAGTGGAGAATGGTCTGGATATAGCTGAAGATGACCAACATGATCAACAACGCAATGCCCAGCGCAATCGGCATTGTCAGCGAGAGGGCGCCGCTGCCCATCAAGATCAGAACGCCCATAATGGACTCAGTAGCATACGCATTGCTGCTGATGGGGTCCGAGGCAAAGACCGCCAAGGCGCGCACCTTGTCGAGCCGTTCATGTAACTCGGCGCTCGACGGAAAAGGTGCGCCAATCACCCAGCGTTTTACAGTGCTGTACATCATTGCAAAAACAATCCTTTCGGCCAATCATCGTTCGTTTGGCTACCACGCTACACAAAACGAGTGTGTTATCCTATACACAGGGCAACACACTCGCTGCATTACAAAGTCTAGCGCAATCGGGGTCAAGAAACGATCAAGAAAAGGCCGATAGACATCAAGAAAGTATCAAGATCACACGTCACTCGGCAACCGGGTCGCGCAAGAACTGTTCGTCAAAGAGTGCATCATAGACGCCGGTTTGCAACAGCGCGTCGAAACGATGGCTGATCTCTTCAATCAACTTGTCGTCCTGCGCCGTTGACGATGACTGCCACATGGCTAGACCCGGCGTCGAATACTCATCCCGCGTATAGGTAATGGTGATGGCTTGCACACCGATCTGAAAGTCGATGGTGGTGCGGATCGAGCCGGACTCATCACTGTGGTCAGTTTTCAGGCGTTTGGCATGGAATTCTTCTTCAAAGGCGGCGCGATAGGAGTAGACAAAGCCGACGCCACTCAGCAACAGGAGCGCAACGACGCTCAAGTTAAAGCGCCACCCCTGAAAGATCATGATCGCCCCTAAGATCAGCCCAATCAACCCGAAGATCGGGAATAGCACAAAGGCGATAAAATAGGCCTGTCCCCCCTCGAAATTGCTGATCTTCAACGCCAGCGTAATCGCATCACCGAGGACCACGGCCAGCGCCAGGCCCCCAACCAACCCCAGCAACGCCCCAGCTACACCCCATAAACAACTTTTCATACCCTTCTACCCTTCTTTTCACTTGCTTGTTTCTGCTGCCTTGATGCTACCAAGGGCGCGTCCGATGGGCGTCCGAACGGCGCGGCAGAAGGGGAACATCTCGTCACCGTTGCGCCAAGCTTAGCTTTGTTCCTTTCAACTTGCGACCTTAGCCGCTTCCGAGTACAATTGTTCTGCTGATTGAACCGGCTGAGCGTACTTATCGCTTTCGTCGCCTTTGCCCCGATCCTATGGAAAGATTCATCAACCGGCATGACTGATCATCATCAACTTTCAAACTTTATCTGGCAAATTGCGGACTTGTTGCGCGGCCCCTACCGTCCGCCCCAGTACGAACGCGTCATGCTGCCGATGACGGTGTTACGCCGTTTTGATTGTGTACTGGACGCAACCAAAGGACGGGTGCTGGCCGAGTATATCAAATGGCAGGATCGCCTACAGGGTGATGCGCTTGACAGTATGCTCAATCGCGCCGCCGGCCAGCGCTTTCACAACCGGTCCCCGCTCAATTTTCAAAAATTGAAAGGGGATCCCGACAACATTGACAAACACTTGGTTAGCTACATTCAGGGCTTTTCCAAGAATGTGCGGGAGATCTTCGAGCGTTTTGAATTTGTCAATGAAATTGAGCGCCTGCGCGAGGCCAATATTCTCTATCTGGTGGTCTCAAAATTTAATGATATGGATTTACATCCCGACAAGATCGACAACATTCAAATGGGGTTGCTCTTTGAGGATCTGATCCGCCGCTTTAATGAAGCGGCCAACGAGACCGCCGGTGATCACTTTACGCCGCGCGAAGTGATTCAGTTGATGGTCGATATCTTGTTTGCCCCGGATGACGAGATTCTGACCACCAAAGGGAAGGTCTTTAAGCTGTTAGATCCAGCCTGTGGTACAGGGGGCATGTTATCCGAAGCGCAGAACCATCTACGCGCCATGAATGCCGATTCGCAGTTGTGGGTCTTTGGACAAGACTTTAATCCGCGTTCCTATGCCATTGCCGCCTCTGACTTATTGATGAAGGGAAATGAAAATAGCGACATCCGCTATGGTGACTCGCTCATCAACGATCAATACCCCCATGAACAATATGACTATCTGCTGGCCAACCCGCCTTTCGGCGTGGATTGGAAACGGCAGCAGAAGGCGATTCAAGATGAACACAAAGATTTGGGCTTTGCCGGTCGTTTCGGGGCGGGCCTCCCGCGGGTGAATGATGGTTCGCTCCTTTTTTTACAGCACATGATTAGCAAGTTTGAACCGGTCAACCCACAGCAGTTGCAATTTGGCTCGCGACTGGCGATTGTCTTTAATGGTTCCCCTCTTTTTACCGGTGGCGCTGGTAGCGGCGAAAGTGAGATCCGCAAGTGGATCATTGAACAGGATTGGCTGGAAGCGATTATTGCCCTGCCGGAGCAGATGTTTTACAACACTGGCATTGGCACCTACGTTTGGATCGTAACCAATCGTAAAGAGGCTCATCGCCGGGACAAAATTCAGTTAATTGACGCTCGTGAACGGTGGCAGCCCATGCGGCGCAGCCTGGGAGATAAACGGCGTTATATGAATGAAGCAAATATTGCCGCCGTGGTTTGTGAATATGGCAAGTTTGTAGAGACAGCTACAAGTAAGATTTTTACCAACGCCGACTTTGGCTATAACCGCGTACCGATTGAACGCCCGTTGCGACTGCTCTACACGATGAATGTGGAGCGGAAGAGTAACTTTCTCAATGCCGTGCCTCATCTACTCGATGATGTACAGGCGATTGACAAGCAACTGGGTCGTGAGCCGCGCCCCAATTGGAGTGAATTTGTTCAGCGCATGCAAGATCTGCTCCAAACCCGTGGTAGCAAGTGGAAAAAGAACGAGATCAAACTCTTCCGCGAGGTTTTTACCAATGTGGAACAACAGGCAACCCCGGTGATCCTCAAGACGCGCAAAGCGAGCGGCGACCCCAATGCACGCGTTTGGGGCTGGTTTCCAGTGGGCAAAGACAATTGTGAAGAGATGTATGAGTCAAACGGCAAACTGCGCGATTTTGAGAATGTGCAGTTGCAAGATGATGTAGTGCGGTACTTTCGCCATGAAGTGCAGCCTCATGTAACCGATGCCTGGGCCGATGGCGAAAACATCCGTAGTGCCTACGAGATCAACTTCAATCGATACTTCTATCTGTATACACCACCGCGCCCGCTAGCAGCAATTGATGCTGATATCAAGGCAATGGAAGAGGAAATCATTCGGCTGTTACGAGAGGTGACAGCGTGAGTACTGCAAATGAGTTCAAGCTTAAATACATTGCTGATTATATATCCCGTGGTGATGCTCCAGACTATGTAGATAAATCAGATATTCAAGTCATTAATCAGGCATGTGTTTGGCCAGGTGGGCTTGATTTTTCAAAGATAAAATACCATAATCCTGACTCTCTTGCTCACATAAAAAGTTGGATTCACTTAAACGATATTCTTGTCAATTCTACAGGGACAGGCACGCTTGGGAGAACTACAATTGTAGATGCAGAACCAGCAAAACCAACTTTTGCAGATGGACATGTGACAGTATTACGGGATTCATGTCAAAGGTTCTATCCCAAGTTTTTATTTTATACTTTAAGTATTCAGCAAAAGATAATAACAGCTTTGTGTTCAGAAGGTGCAACCAACCAAATCGAGTTAAGCCGTTCGAGGTTTGGTGACTTCCTAGTATATCTACCTTCACTTTCAAAACAACGTGCCATCGCCGATTACCTAGATTATACGATCACTAAGATTGACTCGTTGATCGCTGCCAAGCAACGGCTGCTCGATCTAATGACTGAAAAACGTAGTGCTCTCATTACCTATGCTATAACCCGTGGATTAGATGCAGATGCGCCAATGCGCAATTTCGGTGTAGAGTGGTTAGGGAAGATCCCGGCACACTGGAATCTAGAGTATGCAAGGGAATTATTTAGAGAAATTGACGAACGTTCAATTACAGGTGAGGAAGAATTACTGACTGTCTCACATTTGACTGGCGTAACATTGCGCTCAGAAAAAGATGTGAATATGTTTATGGCAGAAAGTAATGAAGGATATAAAATCTGTCAGGCAGGTGATTTGGTTATTAACACACTGTGGGCCTGGATGGGTGCAATGGGTGTAGCATTTCAAAACGGGATTGTAAGCCCTGCATATAATGTTTATCGCCCACTCGAACGATATGAACCGCGTTACATTGATCACTTGGTACGTATGCGGGTCTTCGCACAAGAGGTCACCCGTTACTCAAAAGGTGTTTGGTCATCGCGTTTACGCTTATATCCAGAAGAGTTTTTCCAAGTAATATTGCCTGTTCCCCCACTCAGTGAACAACGAGAAATCGCAGATCACATAGAACGTGAAATATCAAAATTAGATAATCTTCATATAGTAACTGAAAAGACAATTCGCTTACTTCAGGAACGTCGTACTGCCTTGATTGCAGCAGCAGTTACAGACGAACTTCATATAGAATGAATCATTTTTAGTATGTACATAAAAAAGATTGAGATTGCTAACTTTCGTGGCTTATCCACAAAAGATGAAGATGGAAAAATTCAGTCATCCATTGCCCTGGATTTTGATCCTACTTTCAATGTCCTGATCGGCGTGAATGGGGTTGGAAAAACATCGATACTTGATGCAATTGCTATTCTCCTTTCTCGTCTATTACCGCGCCTAACGCCAGCATTAGGCGGCTATCGTCATTTTGAGACAACTGATATTCGTAGTGGAGCTACTGCTACGACTGCACGTATCTGGTTGAACATCGAAGATCACGAGATTAACTATGCGCTTAACGAGTCACTGGCGGCAGACAGGGAAACAACTGAAGATATTGACAAACGGCTTTGCAGCAAATTGTACAAGAGTTTTGAAAGTCGTGATGTAACTTCGCAGAAGAACGCACCCATCGCGCTTCTCTATACGACAGATCGCGCTAGTTTTCGATTGCCAAATAAAGTTAAGCCTACACCAGCCGGTCGTGCGGCAGCTTATCAGGGTGCCCTTACCGAGAAAACGGTTAACTATCGACTAATTGTTGATTGGTTACGGACCCGCCAATCGTTAGCTGGCGAAAGCGCTGAGGCAAAGCGCGTCTTGGAAATTACAGAAATAGCATTAAAGCGTTTCCTGCCTGCTTTTGGTGAACTAGAAGTAAGTGAAAATCCACCCCGTCTATACGTCAAAAAACGTGTCAAGAATCGTGATGTTCGTTTGGGTATTGAACAATTATCTGATGGAGAACGTAGTTTCCTTGCAATGGTAGTAGACACAGCGCGCCATTTAGCACAAGCTAATCCGTCTCTTGAAGATCCATTAACCGATGGTAAAGGAGTTGTATTAATTGATGAGCTAGAACTGCATTTACATCCTAAGTGGCAGCGTTCAGTCGTCAACCATATGCAGGAAACTTTTCCAGGGTTGCAATTTATCACAACTACACATTCACCTTTCGTGATTCAATCATTGAAGCCAGGACAACTAATCAAACTTGATCCAGAAAGCTATGAGGAAGAATATAATGAGTACGCAGACAAAAGCATTGAAGATATTACTGAAACAATCCTAGATGTTCCAATGCCGCAAAAAAGTGAACGCTATTTGCAAATGATGCAAGTGGCAGAAGAGTATTTTCGCCTATTGCGTACTGAAAAGCCTTCGTCTGAAGAAGAAAAGGCGATTCTTAAACGTAAACTTGATGAATTATCCATTCCGTTCAGTGACGATCCTGCTTACATGGCCCTTCTAAAAATTGAACGCGAAACAATTCTTGGTTCCTCCTATGCGTCCAATTGACAAGGGGATTGCTCCCCGTACATATACAAATTATCAAGATGCCCAGCAAGACTTGGTAGATCGAATTGGTGATTACTGTAGCTACTGTGAACGACAAATCGAAACCAATCTTGCGGTTGAACATATTCAACCAAAGTCAAAAATGCCAGCGCTGCGTAACGAATGGAATAATTTCCTACTCGGTTGCGTTAATTGTAATTCGTCAAAAGGTAGTGAGAACATTCTTGTCGACGATTATTTTTGGCCTGACACAGAAAACACCTTGCTTGTTTTTGAGTATCTTGTTGGTGGTCGTATAGTCCCTTATCCCGGGTTATCAGTCATCAATTTTTCAAAAGCTCAAGCCACGATTAGCTTATTTGGCCTAGATCGGGACCCAGGCCATCTAGATAAAAGTAAACATCCTAGTTCTAAAGACAAACGTTGGCGGAGACGACAAGAAGCTTGGGACTTAGCACAAAGAGACTTAGCACGTTTGCAACAGAACAATACCATTCAGGTTCGTGAGCTAATTGTCGAAAACGCATTAGGCAGAGGAATGTTTTCGATTTGGATGAAGGTTTTTGAAAATGATGTTGATATGCGACGCCGTTTAATCAACGCATTTAAGGGAACTGCGATAAGCTGTTTCGATCCTAATTGTATCGCCATCAATCGCATCGGTGGCAAACTGTGAGAAGGATATGATAAAGAATGTCACTCACTACGCTGTCTAGCCTATCTACCTCCACTGAAGCATTTGAGAGAAACTTCAGGGAGCGTTGGTCCATCCAAATTTGTGATGCCGGCACCCAAATAACAGAAATGTCACCGTCTCCAGTCGTAGTGCAATCTATATCTTCCAAAGAGGCTCTTGTTAAATTCCTATGCCACTTTTATGTAACCCATATGCCAATACGTGGATTGGCAGAGCTTTCTGAAACATTGCGATCTATGACTGAATTTTATAAAGAGCTACCGCCACAAGATCAGGAGCGGTCAGCCGAACGGCAAGTAATCAGGGCAAAAGTTACAGCAACAATGGTACGGCCAGCGTTTCATCTCGATCCTACTAAATAGGTGTGCTTTTCCTTTAGGGCTTTGTTGTTCTAGAAACATTTTCTATAAAGCTTGACATTTTAGCGTAACTCATGATACTATTAGCACAAGTTGCTATTTAGTTGCTAACCAGAGGACGCCATGACCTACATCCCAGAAATTGCTTCCATCAGTGATATGCGCGTGCGCTCCGGTGAAATCGTGGCGGCGGCGCAGCGTGGCCCGGTGATCTTAATCGAAAAAGGCAGCCGACCAGCGCTGGTGGTCGTTTCACCCGAACGCTGGAATGCGCTTATGGCGCGCCTGGAATTGCTGGAGGACGCCGTCGATGTCTATGAAACTCGCATGAATCAGGCCAGCGGCAAGAGTAAAGTTGTGCCGTTTGATCTGACCGAATATGTGGCTGACGATCCCACGGACGCCGATAGCGAATCAACCTCTTTATCCACCAAACCATCAACACCATCATCAAATAGGGTAGAGGAAGGTCGGCTTGTATCAGTTGGTGATTGATGAGGAGGCGCGCAAAGCCCTAAAACGCTTACCCGGTCATATCCGCCACCGGGTTGCCCGCGCCATTGATAGCTTGAAACAGAATCCACGACCAGCGGACGCCAAACCGTTAGCGGATGAGTTGATCGGCTATTGGCGTCTACGCATCGACAACTACCGCGTCATCTACACGATTGACGATACGACCATCGTCGTTGAAGTTGTTCGTGTGGATCGTCGTGATCATAAAACCTATACAGGTCTCGTGTGAGTGCTTATGCCTACACCGCTTTCTCCCGCCCGCCACAGTGAAGCCGCCTTTGAACACGTCATCGAAGAAGATCTCCTGGCCCAGGGTTACTGTCAGGTCGACAGCCCGTTTGATCCGGCGCGCGCCCTCTTTCCAGAGGAAGCGGTTGCCTTTATCCGCGCCACCCAACCCAAGGAGTGGGCCAAGCTAGAAGCGCTCCATGCCGACAAAACCGCGCAACAGGTGATCAGCGATCTCTGTAAGTGGCTTGATACCTATGGGGTGCTACAGACCCTGCGTCATGGCTTTAAGTGTTACGGGCGCACGCTGCGTATTGCCTATTTCAAAGCAGCCCACGGCTTGAACCCACAGTTGGAAGCGCAATACGCCGCCAATCGCGTCGGCATCACCCGGCAACTGCACTACAGCGAACGCAAACGCACCCTTTCTCTGGACATGGTCATCAGCCTCAATGGTCTGCCCGTGGTGACGCTGGAACTGAAAAACCCGCTCACCGGTCAAACCGTTGAAGATGCCAAAGCCCAATATCGGCAGGATCGCGACCCCCACGAACCGCTCTTTGCATTTAAGCGGCGCACCCTCGTTCATTTTGCCGTTGATACCGAAGAAGTCTGGATGACCACCCGGCTGGCCGGCACAGCCACCCACTTTCTGCCCTTTAACCAAGGTTGCGACGGCGGAGCCGGCAATCCAGTTGACCAGCAGGGGCGCACCTACCGCACCGCCTATTTGTGGGAAGAGGTGTTGCAACGAGACAGTTTGCTCGATCTGCTGGCCCGCTTTCTTCATCTCCAGGTCGAAGAGAAGCGCGATGAAGAAGGACGCAAATTTACCAAAGAGAGTTTGGTCTTTCCCCGCTATCATCAGTTGCAAGCGGTGCGCTCGCTGGTCGATGCCGTGCGCCGAGAGGGCGTGGGGCAGAATTATTTGATTGAACATTCAGCGGGCAGCGGCAAGAGCAACACCATTGGCTGGTTGGCCCATCGCCTCTCCTCGCTGCACGATGCACAGGATCGCCGGCTGTTTGATAGCGTGATTGTCGTCACCGATCGCCGCGTCCTGGATCAGCAGTTGCAGGAGACCGTTTACCAATTTGAACACCGGCATGGCGTTGTCCAGAAGATTGACGAGAACTCCCGTCAACTGGCGCAGGCGCTGGAAAATGCCGTGCCGATTATCATCACGACCCTGCAAAAATTTCCCTTTGTCTCCCGGCAACTGCTCAAACTGGCCGAAGAACGCCAGGCGGCGGGCGGGGGTTTACTGCCTACCCGCCACTGCGCCGTGATCATTGATGAAGCGCACAGTTCCCAATCGGGCGAAACGGCCACTGAATTGAAGGGCGTATTAGGCGGTGAAGCGTTGCAAGCCGAAGCCCAACGCCGCGCCGAAGAAGAAGGGCAGGAGAAGCTGGAAGAACTCTTCCGCAGCATGGCGAAACGGGCGCGGCAGGCGAACCTGAGCTTTTTTGCCTTTACGGCCACCCCCAAACACAAAACCCTCAAAGACTTTACCCAGAACGGCGCGCCTTTTCATCGCTATACCATGCGCCAGGCGATTGAAGAAGGCTTTATCATGGATGTCCTGCGCAACTACACCACCTATAAAGCGTACTTCAAGCTGCTCAAAGCCTGTGAAGCTGATCCTAACGTTGAACGCAAAAAGGCGGCGCAAGCGTTGGCGCGCTTTCTGCGTCTTCATCCCCACAACATTGCGCAGAAGACCGAAGTCATGGTCGAACATTTCCACGCCTTTACCCGTCACAAGATCGGCGGTCGCGCCAAAGCGATGGTTGTGACCGGTTCACGCCTGGAAGCGGTTCGGTACAAACAGAGTTTTGACCGGTATATCAAGGAAAAGGGCTATCCGATCAAAACGCTGGTCGCCTTTTCGGGCAGCGTGCTGGATGACCAGGTTGCGGATAAGAGCTACACCGAAGAAGGCATGAACGGCGGTATTCGTGAACGCGAATTGCCGGAGCGCTTTGCGACGAGTGAATATCAAGTATTACTTGTTGCCGAAAAATATCAGACCGGCTTTGACCAACCGCTGCTCCATACCATGTATGTGGATAAACGACTGTCAGGGATTCAGGCTGTGCAAACGCTCTCGCGGCTCAACCGGATTCACCCTTTAAAAGAAGATACCTTTGTCCTCGACTTTGTCAACGACCGAGAAGAGATCTGCGATGCCTTCAAACAATTTTACGAGGGCGCTGAACTTGGTGACGAAGCCGAACCCGAACAACTCTATTTGCTCAAGAGCGAGTTAGATGGCTCCGGGATTTACCTGGACGCCGAAATTGAGCGCTTTTGCGCGGTTTATTTCAAGCCAAAACAGCGGCAAAGCGCCAGCGATCATCAGGCGATGAATGCAGCGCTTGATCCGGCCATTGACCGTTTCAAAGCGTTGCGCACAGAGAACGAAGCGGAAGCCGAAGTCTGGCGCACCAAATTGGTGGCCTTTCGTAACCTGTATGTTTTTCTCAGCCAAATTATTCCCTACTATGATTCTGATCTGGAGCGGCTTTATACCTTTTTGCGTCACCTGTCGCCCAAATTGCCACGCCGTTCCAGCCGCACCCAGTATGACTTTGACGATGAGGTCTATCTGGAATATTACCGGCTACAAAAAATCAGCGAAGGCTCCATTGACTTGCGTGACGGCTATGCGCGCCCCTTAGATGGCCCGAACGCCGTCGGCACAACGGTATTGCGGGAAAGCGCCGTTGCTCTGTCGCAGGTAATCGACATCATCAATAACCGCTTCGGCACCGATTTCAACCAGGCCGATCAACTCTTCTTTGACCAGATCATTGAAGCGGCCACCAATTCCGCCGAGTTACAGCAAGCCGCCCAAGTGAACGCCCCTGACAAATTCTCACTTCTCTTTAACCGACTGTTAGAGTCGCTCTTTGTTGAACGTATGGAACAGAATGAAGAAATTTTTGCGCGCTATATGAATGAGCCGGCTTTCCAAAAATTGCTCTCCGGCTTACTAGGGGCAGAAGTTTATCAACGGCTTGCGGGGGAGGGGGAGTCGCTGGTACAGTATTAAACCAGCGTTTTAGAATTGATACACACACAATTCTCTACGCGTCGCGTAGACAATTCATTCAGCCGAAGCGGCCCCATCGCCCCGCTTGACAAGTCCGTTTTCCCAGGATAAGATATTGCCTACCAGTAAAAATGCACTCGCGTCCAGTGTTCACGCCACCGAACGCGAGCGACTCACCTTCCACACTGTAAACGCCAGTTGGACGGCTTCGCTTTATTGTACTCGCTCAACGTTCGGCTGAGCTCACGTCGAAGCCTCTTGCAACATCAACTCGATCAGGAAAATCGCCTGCGTCGCCTGGAACAGCTTGGGCGTCCACCAGAGGAACAGCCGCGTCAATAACCCTGTTGTCACGCGGTAGAATAAAAATCAACCACGAAGACACGAAGTTCACGAAGGGTTTTCTTCGTGAACTTCGTGTCTTCGTGGTTGATCAAAAACAAAGCCTGGGTTGCCGATGCTGGCGGTCATGCGTGTTTGCGCCAACGCTATCATCTTTGTCAGAACTTTTCATCAAATTATCACTGCTTCATCCACCTGACGGGTGGTCCCCCGCGCCACCCGTCAGGTGTCCCCGCCATTGTCGGTCACTCAAGGCAGGGCGCGTGAATGTTTGGTATGCGAAAAGCCCAACGCCTCTTTTTCCAGCCACCAATAAAAGCCGTTCCCATCAATCGCCACGGCATTCCAGGCGCGACGATCGGCGTTGATAGTCAACCAGTCGGCCACCAGATCGGCGGAGCCGGCCGCAATCCGTTGGCCCATCGCCTGGGCAATGGCGTTGCCCACCGGCTCATCCTTGGGGGCAAATAGCTCGGCTGATGTTGGGTCGGCCTTGAGCGAACCATAGCCCAACAAGGCCGTCAGCGGCCCGCCTTTCGCTTTGGTGAGCTTTGCCCACTGGCTGCCGGGACTGGCGGCGGGGTTGTCAAAGTTCAGGCTCAAGACAGAACAGCCAGCGATCAGCAGTGTGCGCAGACGCAGATCCGGCGGCCAGAAGGGCAGCAGATCCTCCGCCTTTGCCCAACATTCATAGTGACCGCTGGCTGGCACAAAAACCGCGAGACAATTGCTCCTGTACAGGCCGTGACCGGAATAATAGAGCAGATTGGCCGCGTTCCGCACCAATGCTTTACTGACCAACCCGTTCACGGTCACATCCAGCACTTCCAGACCGCCACTGCGCAGCAAAGCCAGGGCATCGGGCGCCTCATTGCCGATGACGCCGCTGGGCTGGGGCCGGTGGGTGATTGGGTCGATGGTGTTTGGTTGTTGGGCATGGCCCAGCGCCAGCCAGGTGACGCCCGCCAACCCCTGACGCAAGTGGGCATCACTGGTGGCAGGGCCGCTATGTTCCGCCGTTTCGTTGGCGCGGATCACCGTTGCGATCTTAAGCACACCCGCTTGCGCCAGCCCTGGAATGCCCACTTCGCTCAATGTCACGGTGCGCCGAAAAACCGACTTACCGGGTGCATCCGCGCTCATCGGCGCCTCAACAAGCTGCGTATCTACGGCGACCGGCGCTGGTAGACTGGTCTGCCCGGCGGCATGGTTAGGCAGCCGTGTCGAGAGCGCCACGGTGACAACGCTCGGCGTGTCATTCAGAAAGCCGAAGCCCTCGACCTGAAGATTCACCGTTTGGGCAGCAGGCGACAACGCGATCACCTCTGCATTCCAGTCGAGGGCGCGGCTATAGTCATCGGTCATCAAGGCCACCTGCGTTACGACAAACGGCGAACTCTCCTGTAACAGAAAAATGCGCTCCAGTTCCGCCATTGTCTTGGGGCCAACCACCCCATCCGCCGGGGCAAGGTGGTGATCGAGCTTGAATTGCGCCACCGCGCCGGCGGTCTCATTGCCAAATTTACCGTCGGCGCCCCACTGGGGCAAGGGGTATTGCAGAAAGAGCAGCGCTTCCTGAATCTTGCGTACCGCCACGCCCTCTTCGCCAAAGGTCATGCGGTGTTCGCCATCGTAGCAGGCTTCCAATACCGGGTCGCCGGCAAAGCGGCGGGATTGTAGATCATGTCCGTCACCAATAGGCATGGTGCATCTCCTTTTTGTTTAGCATACGGTCGCTTCGCTAGCTATTGGTCGGGCCAATTTGCATGTGGATATGATCTTGATGCTTGGCCCGCAATGGTTGACTGGGCGGCGGGGCGTCGATGTAGTCGGGATGGATGACAAAGCCGCCGACATCACCGATCTCTTTGCCGGGCCATTTGTTGTTAGCGCCGATCCCATTATTTTCACCTTCAAAAGTGCCAAAGCGCCAGGCCGTGAGAAACAAGCGGTGCGCCAGGGGATCGCTGACCGGATCCAGGCGCAGTGCTTGCCCAGCGATGACAGGTCGATTCCCCCAATCCGCTTTGATCTTGCGTGCAAAGCCCACCCCCTGGCTGCTGCCATCCACCCCGGAAAAGTCCAGGGCGCGCCCCTGGTTATGACAATCGGTTGGTGCGCCAGTCCCGTGCCCAATGCCCTTGTGGCGCAGGATGGTGACATCGGGTTCCGAGGCGTTCAGCCAGCGGGTCAACCGGTAGAGCGCCACCACCATGCGCTGATCCACGTTGTCGATCAGGGGCGCCGGGCCGGCATCGTTGATAAACTCGACGTTGTTGATCGTCGCCGGCTTGATCACCACATGGGTCGCCGGCGATGGAGAGGTGATCGTCGTCCGCCAGTCGCCAACATAGGGGGTTTGGGTCGGACTGAGCGCAAAGTTGCCATTCTGGATCAGATAGCCCATCACTTTGTTGGCCTCGGCCAGGGTCAGATCACGGGCCGGCGTCCACAGGCCGGCCGGCACGGGGTCAAGCACCAAGTTGTCGATCAGCCCGCTTTCATCAACGCCATCCAGGGCGAGGTCATAGCGGCGGTATTCCTCCCCTTTGAAGAAGTACGCCTTGGCGCCCCCCTGGTAGAGCGCCCCGTCAAGGCCGTCGGTCCAGATGCCGTTCCAGTTCCCGGCGATTGGTTTCGGGTAGTTGTCGTCCATGCGATCCAGGGTGATGTCGTAGCGCAAATAGTCGCTGCCGCGGAAAAAGTAAAGCTTGCCGTTGCCCCAGTTGAAGGCGGCGTCAATACCGTCCGTCCAGGGCATGTTCCAGTGACCGGCAATGGTGAAGGGCGGGTTGGGCGGCAGATAGTCGGGATCGACGGCATCATTGGCCACATCATAGCGCACATACTCAGCGCCATAGAAGAAATAGACTTTGCCAAAGCCCCAATCGACGGCGGCGTCGGGCCGGGTGGGGCGCAGACCGGGCCAGTTAAAGGCTATCGGCTGCAACCCCTGATCACGTGCGCCGCTGACAAAATCGTGGCGCAGATAGTTGATGCCCGGCACGCCGGGCATGGCGGTCTCCTTTTCAAAGAGATAGACTTTGCCGTTGGGCCAGGCCAGTGGCGCTTTAATCTTTGTCATCGTGTTATCATCCTTTTGACTATGTGTTAACTGTTCTACTCAGTGGTCGCCTCTTCCATGACATCAAAGCGCAGGCGACGCGCCGGTGGTGACAGGAGGGGGCGGCGTTGACGCTGCATCCAGAGCACCGGTGCGCCACGCATATCGCGCGCCAGTTGCCAGCGCCGTTCCAGTTCGATGCCGTTGCTGGGGATGGCTAACGGTCGAATGGTTGGACTTTGCAAGAGGTCGGCTTGCGGCTTGGGCATGGACACCGGCTTCTGGCGTGAAAGATCGGCCAACTGGCGCTGCACCAGCCGCCGTTCGTCCGCCACCTCGGCTATCTCATAGGGGTGCCAGTAGGGCGCAATGCCCTGGGCCGGCACATAGGCATATTCCTTGGCGGCGCGCGCATCACCGGGGGCTTTGCCGTTGTTAAAGCGGGGATGGGCCGCGTCATCCACCGCCGCCACCGGGAGCGCCGCCACCTCCCGCCCATCAAGCGTCCGCTCCACCGCCCAGAGCAAGTTGGCCTCTTCATCAAGCCCCAATTGCACCCGCTCCACGGCGCCACTCTCCAGCGGCAATTCGGCCACATGCCACAAGAGGAGATCAACGGGCGGCAGCCCCGCTTCTTCCGCCGCCACGCCATCGACCTGGAAGAGGCTCCACGCGGTTGGCGGTTGTAGGCCCGGCCACAGCTTGTCGCCGTTGGCGTTTGTCTCTTCCGTTGTGTAGGTGCGGCCAAAGGCGTCCGTCACGGTCAGCGCGGCCAACGCCACCCGATGACCGGCGCGATGGCCGACCGAGGAGGAGACCGGGAAAAGAAACCAGTCATCGCTATGGGAAAAGATCAACTCAGTGAGCAGCGCTGTCGGCGTATGGGCGCTGTCGGGCGGATAGCCGCCAATATCGACGGCGGCATCTTCGATCTGCCACCAGCGGTTGGCCGGCGCGCCGGGATAGTGCAACTGGGTCGGGATCGCCTCGCCCGTTTCGACCAGTGGGTCAGCGCCGCCGGCCAGCGGTGTGGCATCCACCGAATGCCAGTCCAGTCGTCCGCCCCGGTGTTGCTGCACCACCAACTGCTGATCGCCGGCGGTAAAGGCCGTCTCGGTGTGCTGTTGATAGATCAGCGCCTCGTTGTCCCAGGCCGGCGTGCTATCGGGCGGGATCTCCGCGCCAAAGTCTGCGGCGGTCAGGCCCAGGTCGTCGCGGCGACGCCAGAGGGCGCGACCATCCAACTGCTGGCGGAAGCTTTCGTAGGGCGGGGGCGGCGCGGCAAAGCACAAGGTGCGCTCGGCCAGCAGGTCGGGGTGCAGGGCGGCCAGCCGTTTGCCGATGCGCACCCGCCGGCCCATCGTCCACCAATCATCCAACTCCGATTCGACAATCGCCTCCGCCGGCGTCACGGTCGGGTCAAAGCGGGCATCGGCAGCGGTGATAGTTTGACTGCGCAAGGTATAGTCAACCCACACCGGCGAGGTTGCGTTTTCCCCCTGCATCTCCCCCATCTGCCACTGGCGACCCAGAAACCAGACCGGGTCATGCAGCGCCGCCTGAAAGCCCGCTTCCAGGTCGTACTCGTGCGTGCGTGGCTCCAAGCGACTATAGGTCATAAAGTTCGTTGCCATACGAATGACTCCTCATTACAGCAAGTGGTAACGATTCAGCCCCCTCCTAACCTCCCCCAAAAGGGGAGGAACGGTCGCTCGTGGCGTGACCATTCCCGCCCCTTTGGGGAGGGTTAGGGAGGGGCGACTAAATCTCTCAATCTCTTTATCTCTTTATCTCAAACCACCAAGCCATTCCATCACTACTCCTACGTTCACTCTCACACAAACAATGGATACGGCTCCAAATACGCCCGCCGTGGGCCGGCGGTCGGCAGCCAGAGCGTGGGCGTCAGCGCTTGCCAGGCGCCCAAATCTTCCATACGCGCCATGCGGGCGTGGGCCAACTGGCGTGTCTTTTCGACAATTTGCTGCACCAGCGCGGCATCGAGCCGTTGACCGGGCTGAGGCGGCACGGCCAGCAGAATGGCCTGTGGCGCTCGCGCACTGGGGGCGTTGAAACCGATAGCGGCGCTGCTGGTGCGCTGGGGCATGGGGATCGCCTCGCTAAAGGCATCGACCAGGCCGACCGCCACTTTGTCACCCGCCCAGGCGTCCGTCGGGCCGTAGGTTGCCACCAAACGCCTGGTGCGCAGGCCCAGCACCGATTCATCGGCCTGCCGTTCATGGGGTGTGTCGCGATTGTGCAAATTCTCAGCGACAAGCTGCTGTTGCCAGGGATCACCCGGTGAACTGCTCCAGGCGGTGAGGGGCGTCGTCAATTCCAGTTGCAATGCTTCCAGGCGGGCCAGGTTGGCGCGCGTCGCCGCCACCACCGTCAACCAGCTTTCATCCAGCGTGCTTTCCACTTGCCCGATCTGCACATTACTATCAGCCAACAGCGGATCGCGCCCCCAACAGGCCAGAATCGCCAGGCGGGCATTGGGGGAGGCGAGGGTGGCAATGGCCTGGCCGATCGTGGTGATCCCGGTCGGCGTCACAGGGGCATCGTCGAGCCGTTTTTGCAAGAGTTCGGCCACCGTTTGAGCCAGCAACGCCAACCCGGTGGCGTCCGGCGGTTGGGGCAGCCCTTGTAACAAGGCGTAGATGGCGGCCCGGTCCGCTGGTTGGCTGGCCGGAATCACGCCCCAGATCAAGGCGCGGCGCAGGTGCAACGCATGGGTGGCGTCATCAGGTGCGGCCAGCAGATTGGTAATCAGAGCGGTGCAACTGTCGCGCAATCGGCCATACCGTTCCTGTAATTCAGCGATCAGGGCAGCATCGGCGGTGGGTTGCGTCGCCGCGCTGCTCACATCGCGACCACCGGCGGGTCGGCTGCCCAGAGCGGCGACCAATTGTTGCGCCAGGGCCGGTTGACGGGGGGCCATGATCCTGTCCGGTTCCACCCCAAGGCGCGCCGCCGCCAGTTCCCGCAGGAATTGCGCGGAGAGGGCCAACGTTTCGTGGGGGGCAAAGCCCAACTCCGCCAACGTCACCCGACCACTTTCTTGGCCGGCGGCGTCCAGCGCCAGCCAGGGCCAATCCGCGCCCAGGTGCGTCGCCAGGAAAGCCGCCACCGACGGGTCGGCCAACCAAATCGGGTCGGCATCGTCGGCAACACCAGGCAGGGGCTGATAGGGCAGCGTCGCCAGCACCAGGCTTTCCAGTTGATAGCCGGAAGGGGGCGTGTGGGTGAACTCGAATTGGGGCGGACGAGCAAAGCCGGCAGCGGCTTCCATCGTCTCGGCAGCCCGGTCAATTTGCCGGTTGACCACCTGCATCACCCCATCCGCCATGAGGAGATCGCGATAGGCGTCCAACGCGGCGGTCAAGGTTTGCAGGGCCTGTTGTTGCGCCAGGGTCAGCGGAAAGGCGGGGTCGCCGGCCAGCAAGCCGGGCAACGCCTTGAGACCGTCGCACACGGCGTTGGGGTCTTTGTGCGCCGGATTCATGGCGTAGGCGGCGCTGGTGCGTAGCTCCTTCACGCTTTGGTGGCGACCAATAATATTTTCCACCTGCCGGCCCACCACCTCATGGATATGAAAGCCCAGCCGCACCTCTTCGGCCAGCGCGGCCGCCAGCCGCACCGTGCGCGAGGAGAGATTCATGGCCCACGGGTTGCGCCCTTCGCCGTTGACGCTTTCGGCGCGCTGTGACGAAAGGAATTTGTCACGCAGGATCAACGCCGTCAGCGTTTGGTTGTAAGAAGGCGTATGTAAACGACCGGCGTCGGTGGGGCCGGGTTGCCCCAGGAACGGCCCATCCACCCAGCCATAGACCCCCAGCCGATGGGCGCTGCGTCCACTGGCGCGCTGCACTTGCAGGCGCTGCCAGGCAAAGCCGGTGAGCCACGGGTCGATGCGATGGGCGGCGCTGTCGAGTGTGGCGCGCAGGGCGCGTTCCAACTGGCTGCGCCGCGCCGGCGGGATGTTCACCGTAAAGCGTTGGATCTCCCCGGTTGCTTCATCTTTGACCTCGCCCAGCCACGCCTCTTGATCAAACTCCTTGGCCAGCCGCACGGCGCTGCGCTGCTGGGTGCGGGCCACCTCTTCCTGCGCCGGCGACAGGGCGAGCTGTTGCCAGGGCGCGGCCAGTTGGGTGGCGTAGATCAGCAGGCGGAGCAGCAGGCTATCGGGCAGGGTGCTCAGTTGATATTCACCCTGCTCATCCAAGACCCACCAGCGGTCGAAGATTTCGGTCAGACTGAGTTGATCGGGTGGCGTCGTCGCGCCTACCTCGAAGAGCAGTTCCAGAAAGCGCACCAGCGGCAGCCGGCCATGATTTTCGCGCTCGCGCCGCCGGTAGAGCATGGCGGTCGGTTGCACCAGCGGCAGATCACGGCGGCGGAACGGTGCGTGGGCATGGCCGGTGGCGAGATAGATCTCCTGCGGTTCGCGCCCCAGGCGGTCGATAGCCGGTTTGTAGAATTCACGCGCCTGCTCTAAAAACGCGGCTTGGCGCTCTTGATCCAAGCCAAAAGCAGTGATGTATGACGCCATTTGCGTCCAGGCCGGACTAAAGCGCCGTTGCTGATAGCGCCGGCTGACGGCGTTGTGGCCCAGCAGTTGCATAAATTGCTCGGTTGTCTTACCCACAACGGAACGGCTGCCTTGGACAGCAGCGGCCCATTCGGCGCAAAGTTCACTCAAGTTGCGCGCCATTGCCTCTTCCAGTGCCGCTTGGGCTTGTGCGGCGGGCTGAAATACCGGTGCGCTCTGCCATTGACTCAGATCGGTCACGGGCAGCAGGCCATAGGGCTGGTCGCTAATGCGCAGCGGCAGGAGCGGGCCTTCGGGACAGAAATTTGCCGCCATCCAACTGCCGACGCCATAACTCTCCTCGCCCACCTGCCACAGGTCGTTTAACCAGTGACCCCAGAGCGCCGGCCAGAGCGCTTGCACCAGCCGCCGACTCTCCAACGTGTCGTCAAAGCGATCAGCGCCGGGGAAGAAGGGCAGATCAGGGGCGTCGCCGATCAGGTGTTGTTGCACCTTGCCGCCGACGCCGCTCAGGGTGCGCCGGTTGGGGTCAGCTTGCTGGCGCAAGCGCATCTGCGCCACCTGCCGCCACCCGGCTTCATCGGTGGCGAGGTCGGCAGCGGGCTGACCCTGGACGGTGTTGGTGGGCGCGCCCAGCGGCAATACGCCCAATTCGCCGGCATCGACCTGGCTGCGAAAGTGGGCGGCGGGCGACTCATCGCCAATGCCCACCACATAGAGGGCAGCAATGTTTTCGGGTGTCATCCCTTCGGGCAAGAGCCACTCGCCCCCCAATCCCACCGCTTTGGCCGCGTCCCAGTTGCTCCACCAGCGCTGGCGCTCCTCAGTTGCCGCCGTTGGCAAGGGCAGCGTCAGGGCGGACGTGTCAATCACCTGGTCGGCGTCCATGGGCAATCGACCGATGGGGTGCTGTGTCATGCCGTCAATAGCAACCTGGCTGACGGCGATCACCTGTAGTTCCGGCGGCAGGCCACCGACCCGGTTGGGTTGCGGCTGCGTCGGCATGTCATCCGGCAGCACCAGGGTGACGGTTGCGCCGTCGAAAGCGGTCTCGACATTGGCAACCAACCAGGCCGCACGCGCCGGCGTCACTTGCGCACAGAATTGTTGCCAGGCAATGCCGACCCGGTCGCCCGGATCAGCGCCGTCGAGCCACGTTGTCATGGGTGCATCCGGCTGCTTCACAGCGTCCCAAAAGGCGCGCAAGGCTTGTTGTTCACCGGCGCTCACATGACGGTTGTCCCGACAGATCGACGCCTCATCAGGAATCACGCGCAAGGAGAGTTGCCAACGGGTGGCATTGGGATTGAAGCGGGACCCCGGCTCATCAAAGAGTGTCTCCAGGCGCACGGGCAACAAGACGCCGACATCGGCAAAGGGATAGGCGCGCTCCTGTTCCGGCAGCACGATCCAGCGGCGATGGCCGGCAAAGAGCAATTCCTGCACGATCGTTTCGTCGCCGCCAAGCGCAGCCCGCACCTGATCCAGGTAATCGGGCGGCGGGTCGCCGGGGAAATGGGGCAGGGTTTCAATGGCGGCGGCCTGGGCGTCGCTCAAAGTGGCGGCCTGACCGCGCGCCAGCAGCGCCGGGTCATCATCCACACTGCTTTTGAGCGTCAGGCGGATCGACCAGAGCCAATCTGCGCCCACGGCCAGGTAGGTGCGGTCGCTGACTGACCAGTCGTCCTGTTGCAAGGCGTCCAGTTCACGCTGCAAGGGGGTGCGCAGATCGTTGGCTTCGTCACCCAGGGCGGCCAGCGCCGCCTCAAGCATCGGTTTGCGCGCATCACGATAGCGATAGCTGTTCATGGGTGGTTTCCTCCCTGGTTGGCGCGGCTTTCCAGATAGGCGCCGCTGATGGCCACACGCGTCGGTTGGTCGATGGTCGATTGGGCAAAGGCGGCGCTGTGGCTTGTGATGACCTGCGGGCGCTTCTGCTCATCATTGCGGAAGCGCAACTCGGCGGGCGGCTCGTCCAACACCAGCCAATATTTGTCAAGTTCACTCGGCGTCACATCAAAGGCAAAGAAGGTGACTTCCGGCGTGATCATGCCGGCAAAGATCGGCCCAAAGTGTTTCCGCTTGTTACGCCATTCGCTCATAGCCGCCTGCCAGGCCGCGCTCCCCACGGGATGGGGCGACGGCGGCATGTCGAGTTGCGGCGGCGCTTGTAACAAGGTGTTGAGCGCCGTCTTCTCCGGCTGGTTGGGGTCGGGCGGCACATCGGTATCGACCGCCGGGTCCGGCTTGACCAGATAAACCAGCGTTGAAGGGTAGCGCCGGAAGAGATCGCTGCGAAAGGCGATGACCAGCCGGCTGCCGGTGGCGTTGGCCGGGTCGCTGGGCTGGATGGTCTGATGGCTCAGGTCGCCCAGCGGCTGGTCGGTCGCCTTGCTCCATTCGGCCAGCGGCTCAATGTCGGCCTGGCGCTGCTGGGTGGCATAGTTGACCTGACCCCAGAACATGCGCAAGGGGGTGCAGGTGCGATCCACCGCCAGGTCGCGCCAACGCATCTCGCTGAGAAACTGGCTGTTGAGACCGACCAGATAGGCGTCGATAAAGGCCGGATTGGTCTGCAACGCGGTGATCGAATCCTTTTCCAGCGCGCCCACGCCGGGCAGCAGCCACTCTTTGTCATAGCGGCGCAACAGTTCCCAAGTGGGGAAATCCAGCCCGATGGCATATTCGGGGCGAGTCAGGCGGCTGCAATCGACCCCCTTGAGCGTCGCACAGAGACGCACTCGCGCCGGGGCCGTGGGCTGCCGGGGATCAAGGGCGGCAGCCAACGCCCCGGCCAGCGCACCGAGGTTGATCGGCTTCTGGTCGGGCTGGGGCGGCGGCGGCAACTGATCGATCAGATCATCACAGAAGCGCTCCCGATCTTCGATGGGTAGATCGAGATTGGCCAGCAGCTCCTCACAAGGGCGGCGGGCCATACAGCGGCGGAGCGCCTGCCAGAGCGCGTCATAAAATTCGGTCTGTGCGCTGTCGCTTTCCAGCAAACGGGCGTAATATTCCCAGATTTCTAAGCCGGGGCGCGCGCCAATCAGCCGGATGATCCCTTCACCCTCGCAAGGCATTTCCTGTTCCGGCAAGCGCGCCTGTAACTGGGCGCTCAGTTCAAAGGGCAATTTTTCGCCGAACTCCTGCCGTATCAGCAGCAGTTCGGCAAGCTGGCCGGCCTGTAACAACTCCTGGCGCAGACGGCGATACTCCTGGCTGAATTGTTCAACCAGCACCCAAAGCTGGGCAATCACATCGGCGAGCCACTGTTCATCCAACCGCAACAGCTCTTCCAGCGGCGGCAAGCCCAGCGCCTGCGCCACCTGGTCGGTATGGGGCAGACCGGCGGGGGCGCGGTCGGGCAAGGGCGCGGGTTGGTTGGCGGCGTCCAATGCGGCGCGTCGGTTGAGGCCGCCGGTCGGTTCAGCCAGCCGGCGGGTGATGCTACTGCGGTCGCGCAGCAGGCGTTGGGCGGCGCTAGAGAAGAGCGCCGGGGGCAGCGGGCTGCTGTCGCCCGTGACCCGATCCAGCACCACACCGCCATCCGCCGCCAACAGGCGCGCCATGAGCGGCCCCAGGATGTGCAACCGTTCGTTTGGCTCACTCGGCAGCCGTTGATCCCACAAGCGCCCGGCGGCCCACAAGCCCAGGGCGAGCTGGTTGATGCGTTGGCCGGCCTCGCGCAGCGCCCCTGCTTGCTGGACGGCGGCATCCATCAACGTCTCTTGCGCCTCTACGCCCAGCCAGACCCCCAGTCCAGCCACGCCGCGCGCCCGCGGGTCGTCGGTCAACTCGTGGGGCCAGCCACTTTCAATGCTATCGGGGTCAGGGAGCCAGGGGCGGCCATAGGGGGGCAGACCGATGGTGTTTTCCAGAGCATCGTTCAACCCATCGACATCGGTGATGACCTGTGCGAGGAGCGCCGGGTCGGGCGCAACGGGGTCTTGCAGCGACGTAATCGCACCGCGCACCTCCATTGCCAGCTTGAGATCAATGCCATCCGCCGGTACGCTACGCCGATAGTGCAATTTGGCTTTGCCGACATCAGCGGCAGGCGGGATGTGCAGGGCGGCGGCCAGCGTCTCAAAGTCGCCGGCTTCGGTCGTCCAGAAGCGCCAGGCGTGGAAAGCGGGCAGCACCCCCTTGCGGCCAAAGTTAGTGGTGACAGTCGCACCGTTGACGCGCCACATGGGTTGGCCGGCGTCGTTAAAGGCCGGCACGAGGACGGCCTGATACTCATGTTGCGGCAGTAGACCCACAGGTCTGCCGGCTCCATTCTTTTTGGCGCCACGGGGTGAGAGTATGCGGGCAATCTCCTGGTTGCCGTCGAACTGGGTGTGCGCCCAGAGGTGGGAGTGGTCCAAATTGTGTTCCAGCAGAACGGCGTCGGCCACCTTGGTGACAACGCCCGCTTCCACCTGCAACTCCTCCCCGGTGCCGACCAGCAAGACCAGCCAGGGGCGGAGCTTCTGGGCCGGGTCATTGGGCAGGGGGGTGTAGCGCCAGGGCAGATCGGCTTCCCACAGGTCAACATGCACCAACTTGGTCGTCTCGGCATCGCGGGCAAAGGGGGCGGGGGCCATGTGCTTGATAGCGCCAGCTTGCAACCCGGCCACATCGCTCGCCGCCAGCAGGGTAAAAGCCGCTTCGCCGGTGGCGGTGTGGTTTTCATAGCTATCGCGCAGGGTCAGCGTCACTTTGCTGCCCAGCCTGGCCCCTTGTTGCGTCGCCTGTTCAAAGAGCTTGGCCCGTCGCCAGGGTTTGAAGGTCAGTTTTTCGGGTAAAGGCGTCATATTAGAAGACTCCTGTTAGATCAAGCGTTTTTTCAGTCGCAGGCAGGGCCAGATCGCCGCTCGCCTGGGCCTCAACAAAGGCTTGCACGCTGTTGAGTGCGGCGGCGCTGGTGCGTTGACCGCTACGGTCATGCGTATGCCACGCTTCCTGCGCCACGCGCACGCCCTCCTGGTTGGAGACGATCTTGGCGCCGCCGGCCCGCTCGGCCAGGATGCTGTTGAGCGCGCCGTTGACATAGAGCCGGACGATCAGATCGCGGAAGCGGCTGCGCTGGGGCAATTTCACCAAGTCGATCTGAATGGGCGTCTCTAAGCCGGTCACATCACTCAACAGGCCGGCGTTGAGGCGCAGACCAGACTGTTGTTTGACAAAACGGCTGTTGTTGAGCGCTTCGCTATCGTTGAGTTTTAAGAAGCTGCCAACGCCAAACCAATCGTCTTCGGGGGCGCCGCCCAGGTTGCTGCTCACCGTCAAGGTGTGGCGACTGCCCAGGTCAATGCCCTCGGCTTTTTCAATGGCGAGGTTGAGCGGCACCCGCTTCTGCTCCCAGATCAGTTCGCCAACGGGCGCCAAGAGCTTGCTTTCGCGCGTATGGGGGGCAAAGATGACACTGCGATCTTCGCCTTCGATGCGCAGATTTTCCGGCTTGCTCAGTTCTCCCTTGTGCAGTTCCGGCTGGAGATAGAGGGGCAGGTTGGGAATCGGCGCCATCTGCTCCTTCGGGTTGCTGCTCAGTTCAATGGTGACATTGGCCGAGACTTTGACAAAGAGAATCCGCACACTGGCGCGCGCCGCCAAGACCAGTGGCCCCGGCCCGCTCAACTGCCCCTCCACTCGCACGCTACAGAGCGAGACGCCAAAGACTTCGACATCAAAGCCGGCATCGACACGGGCGACAAAGTAGAAGGGTTTGAACTGAATGAGCGCATCAAAGCCAAACCAGCCATGCGCGGCAATGGGGCCGATCTCAATGCCCGCTTCGGTGCGCGACCCCAACTGGAAGGTGTTAGAGGTGAGCGCCAGATACATCTCCTGTTTGAGCCAGACCACGCCCAACGAAACGCTGACGCCGACCCGCGCCACCCGTGGCAGTTCCATGGCGCCGGGGTTGAAGGCGGGGTGAAAGCCGCCCACCGTAAAGAGAAAGTAGCCGTTGACGCCATAGGCTATGCGCAGCGCCACGCCGCCGGTAATACGAAAGATACCCAACACATGGGAGTTGACCAGCGCAGCGTCAAAAAAGATGAGCGATTTGGTAAAGTCGATGCCGCCGATAAAGTCCATACGCAGATAGACCAGGGCAAAGTCCTCCGCCCCAATGACCAGCCGCGCCGAGCCGGCAATAAAGATTTTGCGCGGGCCGGGCAACTCGATAAAGACGCCGACATCGAGCTTGAGCAGGGTCAACCAGTTGATCTGCAAGGTGGGGCCGATGAGAAAGACCCCCTTTTCCACCGGAAAGAAGTCGCGCATGTCACCCAGCAATTTGGGCGCGTTGCGCATGGGGTCGTCGTTAAAGAGAACATCACCGGCGGCCCCGCTGGTCAACCGTTCGCGCAGCAGATCAGTGTCGGCGCGGCGATTGATGCCAACCAGCCCGCCAAAGCCCGACACGGCAAAGCCAAAGCCGAGTTGCACCCCCGGCAAGGGCAGACGAATGCCGATGAGGGCGACAAAGGCCGGCTCGCCGCCGGGGAGCGCCTGGTAGAGACCATAGGCAAAAGCGCCAATGCCCAACACCTTGAGTTGTAGCGCGCCGGCGAATTCGTTGTCGCTGATCAGCTTGAGAAAACCGCCGCCCTTGACCGGGCCGGCGTCCAGATCCAGGCCGATGCCCTGGGGCGGCAACAGCCCGCCGTTGTCGCCCTGCCAGCGGCCAAACCAGACCCCCGCCCCCTCCATGACGGCGCGCAACGGGCCAAGCTGGGCATTGGCGCCATAGCGGAAGAGCGCCCGCAGATGTACCCCCCCTTCTTTGGGGGCGATTTCCAGCCGCGTCACCACCGTATCGAGGTGGAGACCGGCCCCGCTGCCGCCGATCTTGAGGTTGAGCGGCGTGGCAAATTGCACCCCCAACGCGGGTAAACCACCGGCGCTGCCCTGGGCGGTCAACCCCTGGCCCTGGACATAGCGCATTTCTACATCGGAGGTGAACTTGAGTTGCGTCGGCAGGTTGAGGCCAAAGTTGAGAAAGCTGAGAAAGTCTGGCTTCAGGGCAAATTGGATCTTTTCCAAGCGGAGCGCGAGATCAAAGAGGGGGGCGCCGCCATGCAGCCGCAGCCCCAGCGCTATGGACTGGATGGCAAAGTGCGTCCCGCTTGGCGCGCCAATGAGTAAGGCGTTGGTGTCGTTGGGTTGTTTGCGCAGAAAGATCCCCAACTCGCCGTCGGACAGGGCCGCGCCATCAATGCCGGTAGCCGTAAATTTAATCTGAAAGCGTTTCAGGCCGTTGGCATCGCTGGTAAAGGTCAGTTGCCAGCCGTTGCCCAGATCGACCGACCGTTCCTTGAGCGCTTCCGCCGCTTTGATCCCCACTTCTAGCCCCACTTCGTTGAGTTGGGCAAAGGCGTCGGGGCCGTTGAGGGCCAGGTAGCCAATCTCCCCTTCAGCAGCAGGGCCGGCCAGTGCCTTGAATTCTTCCAGCGACAACGGCAGCGTAAAAGGCAATGGCAACCGCAGCGGTGAGTTGATTAGGTCGATCAGTTGATCAAGCGTCACCCCCGGTTCACCGACCAGGGGCAAGGCGGCAAAGCCTTGCTGACCATATTCCAGGGTCAGCAGCGCTTGCGGTGAGGAGATCAGCAGCAGGGTGAGCGCCTGTAGCGCTTTGGCGTCTTCCAGTTTCTGCACCTTGCTCAACAGCAAATTGAGCGCATAGTCACCAGGCTTGGTCGTGAGATCCTGGAGCGCCGTCCAATCGATGGCAAAGGCCGCCGGTTGTGCGCCCGCCCATTCAACGTCGATGACGCCTAGCAGGGTCAACGCTTCGGCCAACCGAGGAAAATTCATCTGAAGGGCGCGCACGATCAAGGTTTCGTGCAACCGGCGGTCGTTGGTGATGGCGTGCAGGGTCGCCAGCCAGCGGGCAATGCCCTCGCCACTGGGATCGACACTCACCGCCAGCAACTCTTGGAGCCGGTCGCCGATGGTCAGCAAGATGGCGGGCGGCGGCGGGTCGCCGTCCAAACTCTTTGTCAGTAACTGCGTCAGCGATTCGAGGAGATTGGCCATAGACAGTTCCGTTCTGTAATGAACCGCCGCCACGCCAAGAACGCGAGCAACTCCTTTGCGTCCCTTGCGCCGTGACGATTACTTGGATCGGTCAACACTGTCTTTACAATAGCCGAACAGCCTGTAGAAACGAAGCGTTTTTTTGCCAAAAAGTTGACAACCGTGGATCGCGTGGAGAGATGAAGGGGTGGTGTAGAAGACAGGGAGACACGAGACACGAGACAAGGAGACACGAGACAGGAAATACATAGATCGTTGAGTTTTCGTATCTCGTGTCTCGTATCTCGTGTCTCCTTGTCTCGTGTCTTACCCCCGCGCCCCTTCCAACGGATTGAGGTCGTTGACAAACAAGAGCAGATCGGCCATCGTGAACGAAGTACCCGACACCAGCGCCGGCAAGGTGGGACGCCAGGTGCGGTCGGTGAGGATCGAGGTGCGGCTGGCTTCGATCAGGCCGACAAAGGTTTCAGCCACAATGCGCGAGCCGACCGGGCCCAGCTTTAGCCCGCTGTTTAACACTTCCGCCTCTTTCAAAATGTAATACCAGAGCGGCGTTTGCGTGTCCAACTGGGCGGCGCGCAAGGGTTGGGCTTGGGCGGATGGGATGCCCTGGAATAGCTCAAAGGGGGTGAGAACCGGTGCGCCCATTGCGGTCGCGACCGCCTGACCGCTGGGCAACCCCACCAACCGCCCGCGTAGCAAGTTGCGCACCGCCAGCGATGAAGTCGGCGGCGAACCAGGGGCAACAACCACATCGCCGCCAGGCAAGGTATGGAGCGCCGGGATCAGGAAGGTGTCGATGCGCCGCGCCGGGTTGAACTTGGCTTCCGGGCCGACGAGCGGGGCGGGGCTGAAGTCATAGAAGCGCTTCCAGTTAATCACCCAGTTGGTCGGCAAAGTGGGGTTGCCGCCGAGATCCCCGCTGTTACCGGAAAAGGTGAACAACAATTCGAGCGGTGCGCCGCCATCTTGAAAGACGATGTTGAAATGATAGTCGCGGCGCACCATGCTATGGCCTAAACGGTAGCCGGCAACCGAAAATTCGAGGGGCATGGTCGGCTCTTCACCGGGGATAAATTGATAGAATTTCCGCCCATTCACCAGCACATCACTCAGGGTGGCGCTGTCGACAAAGCGCGGCAGAAAATCATGGAGGACGATCCACTGGTAGTGCAGCGTTACCAGCCGTCGTGCAGCGGTAAAGAGCGCTGCGCCTTGCAAGCCGGTCGCCGCCAGTCGATCCACGACTTTGTTGTGAAACTTGAGAAAAGCGAGATGGGTCTGGCCGACGGCCAGGTTTTCGTCGTTGCGCGGGTCGCCAATGGTGGCAATGGCGGGGTTGGCGGGGTCGTCGCCTCTGGGCAGATCGTTGGGGAGGGCGGCCAGGGTGTTGGCGCTTTCTTGACCAGCGGGCGTTGGCGTCGTCACGCCGATGCGTAGATGGACTTTATCTGGGGCATAGATGCGTTTCTCTTCCAGATCGGGGCCACGGCCATAGACTGAATCCAAATCCAGCGACGGGGTGCGCCCCTGGATAATCTCTTCTAGCGGCAGGTTGTCGGTGGGGATGTTGGTGGTTTGGTCAAAGGTCAGATCGTGGTCGATAAATTGGCCCAGATAGGTGAAACCGGCCGGCAGCCGTGGGTGGTCGCGCAAGGGGTTGTCGTTGTCATTATCAACCATCAGTTGACCAAGCGTCGCCAGGAGCTGGGGAGATGGTCGTAATTTGGGCAAGTTGGGAAAAAGCCGGGAAAAGCGCAGTAGCCGTTCGGTGTTAGCCAGCGGCGTAGCCAACGCACGGGCAACGCCTGGTTCACTTTCGGTAATAATGCCTTCGCCTTCGATAAAATAATTGACCTGACCATGATGACGTGGTTGTTGTGACGGCATAAAAAACTCCTTCTCTGCGCCAGTCTGCGCAGTAGCGAGTCATGGGTTAGCGGTTGGGAATCCAGAGGCGGTCGCCGATACGCAAGACCAGCCCCGGTCGCTTCAAGCCCGGATTCAAGGTTTGCAGAACGGTCGAGGTTGTGCCAAAGCGTTGGGCCAGAGAACCCCAGGTCTCGCCGCTTTGCACCAGATGATAGTGACCGGCAAGCGCACCGTTTTTGTTAATGCTGGCCGGCAGGAGAAAGTATTGCCCTTCCTGCCCTTCGGCCACCCAACGGGCTTGGGGTATGGTGGCGGCGGTGATGTTCCACCAGACAATCTGGTTGGCGCAGAACGGGCCGCCGACAATCGTCACCTCGGCCCCATTAACTAACGCGTCGGTGATCACCCCTTCCAGGCTGGGCGTCTGGCGGACATGAATGGGGAGAGCAGCGGCGACAAGGGCGGCGTCCCCTTTGCGGAGGCGCGCCCGCACGGCTTGGGTGCAGAGCGGCTGTTCTTCAACCGGCCCCAGAAAAAAGCTTGTGCCGTCATGTTCCGGCGTCCACCCGGTCACCTGCGCCAGCGCCGATTGCACCTTCCACCAGAGCAAGCCGCCGGTTGCCACCGGGCCATCAATCACGGTCATTGCCACGCCGGGGGGCAACCACCCCAAGACCACCGTGTTCTGCGTAGATGGCCGATCGCGCACGCGATTGGGGAGCGGCGGGTCATGCAGCACAAAAGCCAGTTTGTCCTTCTGCAAACGCGAGTTGAGTGGCATAGCACTTCCTCCTATTCGGTTTCAAGAGCGCAATTGGGTTGTTGGTGGTGCGGCAATTGGAGAGCTGATTTACCCACGATTTGGGTAGCTATACTATGCCTCAGGCAGGCAGGTTTAGTCAAGAATAACGTACTTCTTTTCGTTGGTTGTCCCGATTCAGCCCCCTCCTAATGGAGAAAGCAGGTAAAAGTCGCATGATGAGGAGTGCGCACGCCCACGTGCGCACTCCTCGTTTGTGCGCGGTTAAAATGATTTATCGATGACCTCCCCAAAAGGAGAGGAACTGTCGCTCGCAGCGTGGCAATTCTCGCCCCTTTTGGGAGGGTTAGGGAGGGGCGACTGGCTAGGTGCCATCGGTTTTCAATTTAGCAGTTGACAAAACAGTCTATGTTGACATATAACAATGACGCTAAAGAAAAGATACAAGAAGGAGGATTCATGACACTGAAAACAACCGTCTATTTAGACAAAAATGTCACCGAACGAATTCGGCGCTTTATTCCCCAGCGTGGGCTGAGTCAGTTGGTCAATGACTTGTTACAGCAAAAAGCGGCTGAACTAGAACAAGCGGAAATTGAACGCCAGATGCGCGAAGGCTATTTAGCTGTTCGGGAAGATCGCAAAGCGCTCAACCAAGAATGGCAGGTTATTGACGGTGAGGGGTGGCCGGCATCAGCTACCCCACAACAGAACGAAGTGTACTCGACCGTTACTGGGGCGTTGCCACCGTCACCGTTCCCAACACCGCGCCACTGACAGCCTGCCCATCGGCTTGGGTCACGGGCAGAAGCGTCTGGCTGCCATCAGCCCCAACCGCATAGAGCGTGACATAGATCGAGTAGCTACCCGGTTGAGCGTCGGGTGCAATGGGGACGTGATAGCGGTCATAGATGCGATCCCCTGGCGTCCAGAGCGTGGTGGGATAGCGATTGCAACCCGGTTCGCCATCGCGTTGACCAGCTTTGCGGGTATCGGTGAGGTCGATGACCTGGATCGAAACATCGTAGTCGATGGTCAGCGGCTGCTCTGTCTGCCAGTAAAGTTCGACTTCCAGCTCGCCACCGGGCTTGACTTCGGCCACATCGATATTGTAGCCGAGCAACTGAATGTGGTTGTCAAAGCGGTAGCCGGTCGGGTTGGGGATCGGTTGGATGCCGAGCGGTCCATTGCGCGTAAAAGGCGTCATCCGTTGGCTGTTGTAAAAATCGGTGTTTTCCTCATCACGGATGATGCGTGGCGTGTCGCTCTGCTCGGCGGGCAAGCGCTCTTTGTTGGCATAAATTTCCAGATGGGGTTGGTCATTGGTTGTCACAACGCCCCAGAGATAGTAGGCGTCTTGGAGCTGGCGCCGTTGCTCATCAACAATCGGTCGATCCACCGGCAGCGGGTAGGGAACCAGCAGATAGTAGTTAGGATCATCGCGCGGACAAAATTCCTCGCCGCGCAGGTACCAGTCGGGAACAGAGGAAAAGCGGTCGTTGGTGTCAAAGCGACCCTGTAGCGTGCCTTGAGCATAGAGCGCACCAATGCTTTTCCAGCCATTGCGCAGCGGAAAGCCAAAGATCGATTCAAAAGCGGGCGTTGTGTAGCTTGTCCAATAACCAGCGGGGCGATTTTCATCCCAGGTGCGCAAGACCTCGACCCGGTTGACGACAAAGAGTTGGTAGACATAATTGCCGAAGATCAGCACCAACAACGCCATCGCCGGGGCCAGCAGCCAGCGGGTTGACCAGCTACCCCACACGTTCGCCAGCGCCGTCCACAACTGCCCGACGACCATGCCGGTGACGATAGCCCACGGAATAAAAAAGATGTAGACATGGGTACCCGGCTTCACCACAAAAAAGATGACGCCCAGCAACGGTGCGCTAAACCAGAGCCACGCCGTGCGTTCCTGTTGTGGCACACGGGGGGCGACCCAAACCGTGGCAAAGAGTACCACCCACAACCAAAGCGCCAGCCGCCCCGGCAACTCAAAAAAGGCGGTGGAATCGACCAACAGCGCCGTCATCACCACGACCAGCAAAAGCGTCAAGAAAATTGCCAACGCTTTCGGGGCAAAGCGCCAGTAGGCACGCACTAATCCCGCCAGCGTCAAGGCGACCAACACCCAGAAATAGTAGCTGCTGCTGTAGAGCGTTGAGCGGCCGGCGACAATCGCCAACCCTTCCGGCATACTGCGCCCGGCCAGCCGATAGCCAAAGATGTAGGCGAAGGTGTCGCGAAAAAATTCAGGATCGAGAACAAACGGCACGTAGAAGGCGACCAGAATTGCGCCGCCAACCACCAGCGGCAGCGCCAGTTGTCGCGCCACCAGCCCACTCTTCGCCCGCCAATCGCCTTCTTGCTGTCGCCAATAGCAGACTAGCAGCCAGAACGCCGGCACAACGGCGATCACCGCTTCGTAGTGGGCGAGCAAGCCGGTCGCCAGCACCAACGCCGCCACCAGGAAGTAGCGCCCGCTGGGACGCCGATCCAGCGCATGTTGGACAGCTAGTACAGTCAGCACTACCAGCAAGAAGATCAGGCTCTGGTATTGCAACATGCGCCCAAAGGCCATCAAGTAGCCATCCACCATCACCATCGCCGCCGCCCACCAGCCGGCCACCGGGCCAAACCAGCGGCGCGCCAACAAGTAGGTCGCCAGGACGCCCGTCCAACTGGCAAGGGCAAAGGGTAGATGAGCGGCAAACTCGGTCAGCCGGCCGGTCAGCACATAGAGTGCCACCGCCGGCAGAATTTCGCCTGGCCCCTTTTTGTGGACAAAGAGCGCCCGCTCCCAGCCCTGGATCACATCGACAGCACGCAGCGCCACGGCGGCTTCGTCGCCATGTAGTTCGGCGTAGCCCAGATTGGTGAAACGCAAGAAGGCTGCGCCGGCCAGCAATGCCAACAGTGCCAGGGTTGACCAAGTAAACCACTGCCGTCGCTCGCCTGTTGATGCCGCTACCGATGGCCCACTTCGCACCCCAACAAGCAGCAGAAACAGCAGAATGATTCCATGAAACGTGAGCGCGACCTGCAGAAAGGTTAAACCACCAGGCAAATAACTCAACCCCAAGAGGGTCAACACCAGAACGCCATAGCCCAGACCGACGCTATAGACCAACCGTTCACCAAAGCTGGGTGTCTCGGCGCGATTGCCAAGTAATAACTCGGCCAAGAGCGCGCCTGGCAGTAACGCCGCCAACCCCAGCGCGGCCCAACTTTGCAGCGGATCAGGCGTCGGCAAGAGGAGGAATAGATCACAAAGCAGCAGCGCGGCCGGTGTAAAGGCGAGGGCGATCCATGTTTGCCGCGGCATCGTCGCCAAGCGCACGGCGAAAGAGTTTTTTGCCATTACATCCCTTATTGATCCAGCGCCACATCCAGCACAACTTTGGCGACGGTCGGCGGGTGGAGGAGCATGTTGGCGTAGTTGGCATTGGCCATGGGGCAGGCGCACTCTTTGCGTTTGATGCTGCCGCGGAGTTCTTTCATGGCCTGACTGCGCCAGAGCGGGGTGATGTCATAGTTGTGGTCGCGCAGGTTGCCCACCGCCTCGGCGCGAATACAGCAGCTCCACAGGTCGCCATTGGGGGCAATGTGGGCGCTGGCCCAGCCGGCATAACAGGGGATCACCTGGTCGCGCTCGTGGAGGACGCGTTTGGCAAGCTGGTAATATTGAGCGCGGAAGGCTTGGGTAAAGCGGGCGATGCCTTTGGCCGGCGCTTGTTTGGCTTGCTGGCTGAGGAAATCGGCAATCGGGTCGTAATCAGCCGGGCGCGGGGTAATGCCCCAGCCGACGGTGTCGAGTTCGACCCGCTCTTCGGCCACCTCGGTGATATAGCTGTCCGGTTCTAAAAATTTCAGCCCGGCTTGAATCTCTTGAAAGCGGTGGACATTAAAGCGGCTGATGACGGTGTGGATGGTCAGTACCAAGTTCTTGTGCGTTTTCTGCAATTCCTTGAGCCGCTTCCACGTTTCCATGGACAGCTTCCAATTACCCTCGACGCCGCGAATGTCATCATGCTCGTCGCCGATGCCATCCAGACTGAGATTGATGCCGATACTGCTGGTGGGGCATTCGCGACACATGCGTTCGGTCATCGTCAGCACGCGTTCGGTCAACATGCCGTTGGTGGGGATGGTGATCACTTCCGGCTTGCAATGGGTATAGGCGCTGATGACCAGATCATCCAGATCGTTGCGCAAAAATGGCTCACCGCCGGTAAAGGTCATATAAAAGGGCGACTGGCCCAGGCTGGCAAAAACCTTGTCCCACTCGGCCACGGTCAAATCATCATTCGGTTTGCGCCAGACATCGCAGGTGCGACATTTGCTGTTGCACCGAAAGCTGATGCTGATGACAATGGAAAAGGGTTTGATCGCCGGCCAGCCAAAGGTGCGGAAAGACCAGTAGAGTGGTAGTTTGGGTATGAGTCCGAGCATGATGAATTAACGACGATTCTCACTGATCAGGTTAGACGCAAAGGAGTCAGGAAGGTATGTTGCTTGCATTGCCTCGCACAATTGTTGTTTTTCCGCTTCCGTTTGTTCACGCCAAACTTTCGCACCTAGTGTATCCCAAGAACCAGGCGCTCTCACTAACCCGGCAGCAATTAGCTGCTGAATTACTTCGTCTCGGTCAAGTTTGCTTATAGCTTCTACGATAGTGTTTTTCATTTATGCCTCTTGATTAACGCGCTAGCCCCAAAAAAGTATATAAATCGGGCGTTTTGGGGCCAACGTATTGAATTTCTACTACCTCATCTTCGTCGGAAATAGACCAAACTATCCGATAATCGCCGCTAATCCAAATCCGGTAATAGGTGGGATGACCTTCCAACTGTTTGCTTTGCGGCGGACGCGGGTTATCAGGCAAGTTGAGCAAAGCCTCTTTTACAAGGGGTTTTACATGCCCTGGCAATCGCTCAAGTTGCCTGCGAATATCTTTGGGGATAACAACAGTATAGGCCATTATAGATCAGCTAGTGCTTGGGCAAGTTCTTCTTTTGTGCGGTAAATCTCGGGTTTTTCTTCCGGATGTTGTGCCTTATACGCTTCATGCGCCTGAACTGCTGCCCATAAAGCTTCATCCTCAGCACTGTCATCTTCCATCACCGCTTTGTAGTCAAGAAACTGGACAAATTGCCAGACATCGCGCAACTGACTACGATTTAGATGAGCGATAGCCTCAGTCACCATTTCAACTGTAACCAATGGCGTTTGTGTTTCTGCCGTTTGGGTAAGTGTTACTTGTGTCATTGTGATCTGATCCGTTACTATGCTAAACACCAATCGAGAGTTTCTCACCCTATTATACCCCAAAAGCATAAAAAGACGGATTCCCGTCACGGTTGATTGGCGTCATCCAGGAAGCGTGAATCAACAGCCAGTGCCTTCACTTTCCTAACGATGACTTCGATTAGCGGCATGGCTTCACGAAAGCGTATATAAAGTCTTTCCGGCGAATAGCTGAATTCCTCGACCATGGCTGCCCGCACGGCTGTATCGGTTTTCCACTGGTACAGTTCCTGCACAAAGGGCGCTTCCACCGGTAGATAGTGTGCGTAAAAGGCCAACACATCTGGCTTTTTGTAGAGAAAGTGGCCGGTTGCCAGATAACTCTTTGCCGCCACGGCATTGCGCAGCGCCCGCACCGCCTGTTGCACCCATTGGATCTGACCGCTCTTGACTAATTTGAACGCATCGAAGGAATCGGGGGTTAAGCAGGCATAGAGGCGCGGGCTGAGGCTATCCAAAAATTGCGCTTTGTATTGCTGTGCTAACGGCGCAAAGATGCGACCTTGCAACTGGCTACGTGCCGCTTGTAAAAAGCCGGTGGGATCATAAAGGACGTTGCTTTGCAACAGGATCGAATGTTCAAACGAAGGGTGATCAGCCAGGCAGGTCAATTCATAGGCAGCGTAGCGCTGATCGACAAAGCCAAACTCAATATTGGCGGGCAGCGCTGCTGAGACGCTTGCCATGACTCTGTCATTGAAATCGCCCCAGATGTAATCTTGGCGCGGCAATGGCGGATGAAGATGGACAAAGTCGTCATACAACGGCGGCCCCTGATCATTAGCAATGCCCAAGTTCACCAGATAAGCCGCGGGAGAGGTTACATAGACTCTGGTGTCGATATCCGACGTAGGGACTGCTTCACCCTTGGCAAAGGAGCCGATTTCCAAGATGCCAACCACCTGCGTCGGCTCCCCGAAGGCAGCCGTCAACGCGTCAACATACTGCTGTAATTTGGTTGGGTTAGTTTCCAGTTCGGAGTGTTCTGGCGAAAATGTGGATGGCATCAGGAAAAAGTTACAACGAATGAAACTGGCCTTCCGAAACGATAAAACAACCCGCTCCATAGATGGCCGCGGGTTGCACAGAAATCGTTGAGTTGCAGTCGCTTTTGAATTATGCCACCGCTTTCGCCTTCTCCGGCGGTGCATTCGGCGCTTGTTGATCCTTTGACCCCAAGAAGAAACGCTTGAACTGGCCGATGGTGCCGGGGATGTTGAGCCAGTTATCCTTCATCATCGCCTTTTCCAGCACCCGTTCGGGGCGGTACAGATAGAAGCGGCGATAGGCTTCGCGCCACTTTTTGAGGACCAGTTCCGGGTCATATTTGCCGTCATTCATGGTGAAACGGGACTTTTGCTCGTGGATGGCAAAGTCGGTCCAGTTGTCGGCAAAGACCTGACCGCCTTCCATGATCTGGTCGTACATGACCGTGCCGGGGAAGGGGGCGGCGAGCATAAAGTTCGCCAGCTTGGGATCAAGTTCCAGCGCCAGTTGGATGGTCTTTTCCATCGTCTCTTCGGTGTCGCCGGGCATCCCGAAGATGAAGAAGCCCATCGTTTGCAGACCGGCGGCTTTGGCATTCTTAAAGGCGCTGCGCACCTGTTCGAGCGTTTGGCCCTTGCGGATGACGTTGCGCAACATCTGCTCGTCGCCATTTTCGACGCCGAAACCGACCCGCTTGCAACCGGCGGCTTTCATCAACTGGAAGAGTTCCAAGTCAGTGTGGTTGACCTTCATGCCATGCACGGTTGTCCACGGCACGGTGTTCAGCCCCTCTTCCACCAGGCGGCGACAAAGCTCTTTGGCGCGGGGTAGCTTCAAATTCCAAATATCATCGGTCACGCCGATCTCGGTCGCGCCCAGGCCGTTGACCAACCACTTCCACTCGGCCACTACACTCTCCACCGAGCGCGCCCGCCAAGTGTCGCCCGTGACGGGTTTGGAGCAGAAGGTGCATTTGTAGGGACAGCCGCGGCTGGTCAGAATGGTAAAGCTGCGCGCCCCGCGATCCAGCCCATCGGTGAGTGGCTGAAGGTTGGTGTAGCGGTCGATCTTAAAGAGATCATGGGCCGGGAAGGGTAGAGCGTCCAGATCGGGGATCATGGGGCTTTCCGGGCTGGCGACGGTTTCATCGCCCTTGCGGAAATGAATGCCCGGCAGCACCCCCGGTTTGCGACCGGCGTCCAACGTGTTGACCAGTTCCAGCAGCGCATATTCGGCCTCGCCCTTGAAGACATAATCAACATATTGATCATGCGGCGGTTGCAACGACTCAAAGGGCATGATCGTCAAATGCGGGCCGCCCAGCACGGTGATCAAGCCGCGCTTCTTGGCAAGCTGCGCCATCTCCCACGCATCGCCAATCAGTGGCGTGGTGGCGGTGATGCCGATCATGTGGAAGGGCTTGCGATGGGTCTCCGCCAGATCGATATAGTAGTCAACGCCCACATCTTCAATGGCGGCGTCGTAGATCATGCACTCGTGGCCCCCTTCGCGTAGGACGGCGGCGAGATAGCCGAGGCCAAGCGGGATATGTTTGCGTTCACTCCACACTTTGGCTTCTGGGCTGGCAAGAATAATACGCATGGTGTTACATCCTTTAGTACGCGTTAGGTGGTTGGGCTGATTACAACAGTCCCGCCGGCAGCTTGATTCTGTTTGGTATCAAGCCCTAGTTTCTTCACTAATTCGGCATGTGAAATCGTCTTACGTCCTTGCTTTTTTGGCGGCTGGGCTGCGATAGCCGCTTCAACCTCAGCAATGGTGAGTACAGGCAAGGTAAGCGCCTCTTGCAAGCTGGCGAGTTCCTTGCCTAACTCGCGGGATGAACCAGCCCGCGGAGTAATCGGCGCTTTACCATAGGCAATGATACGACCATCATGTTCACAGAAAAGCTCGCGAAATGTATATTGACCATTCGCTTCTTCAAACATTCGATACGTTACGATCATATCAATCTCTGACTACACTGCAACCAGGAGTCCTGCGGTTGGCGCTGGCAATCTATCCATTTTTTCAGCAAGCTTCAGCAATGGGTTGATTGCCAAGTCTTCATCAATCAACGGCCAGTGAAGACCGTAACCGGATGGCGATATTTGAATGAAGGCGCGCTCCTGTTGCGTTGCATGACGTAGTTTCCGCGAGCATTGCTGCCAACTAACACGATACAACTGGTCATCAACATCAAGATAGAGATAGCATTCATCAAGTTGCCGAATAGCAACCTCGTGAATTTTCGTCTTATTCACTCTTACCGCCACCCTCTGGTAAAAAGCACGGTTGGCATAAAAGATCAGATCGCGCCTTCCGCCTCGACAGCCTTGCGCAAGGCCGTCTTTTCCTTCTTCGGGACGAAGGTGCGCATGGCGATGCGCATGTTGCGCGGCAGGTTGATCCAGAAATCTTTGGTCTTGAGCCGGCGGAGGATGGGGGAAGGGCGCAGGTAGAACTGGCGATAGGCTTTGCGGTACATCTCCTCGACCAATTCGGCGGTCATTTCGCCCATTTCGTAGCGCGCCTGTTGCTCGAAGAAGACATAATCTTCCCAGTCGTTGATCAGGAAGCGGCCCTGGCGTTTGACAATCTCATAGACCTTGGTGCCGGGGTAGGGGGTCATCATCGAGAAGTTGGCGATCATGGGATCAAGTTCAATGGCAAAGTCGATGGTGCGCTGCATGGTCTCGCGCGTGTCGCCGGGCAAGCCGATGATAAAGAAGCCAATCGTCTCCAAGCCCACTTCTTTGGAGTTCTTAAAAGCCTGGCGAATGGTCTCCATATCGATCTTTTTGTCGATGCTCTTCATGATCTCCAGGTCGCCGGTTTCGACGCCAAAGGCCGTGCGCTTTAGCCCCGCCTGTTTGAGCAGCCCCATCAATTCTTTTGTCGCCAGATTCGCCCGAATGCCGTTGACAAAGATCCACGGCACATGGTTGAGATTGTTCTCGATGAGCATATGGGCCAGCTCTTCCAACCGCTTGACACGAATGTTGGCGCTGTCATCCAAAATGCCAATCTCCTGGGCGTCAAAATCTTCCACCAGATGACGCCATTCGGCCAGCACACTCTCCGGGCTGCGACTGCGCCACTTGATCGGCATGATGCTCTGGCTACAGAAGGTGCAGCGATAGGGACAGCCGCGACTGGTCATAATGCTAAAGCTGCGGGCGCCGTCAATGTGGTCGGTGGCCGGTTGGAGGTTGGTGTAGCGATCCATCTTGAAGAAATGGTAGGCCGGCCAGGGCAGGCTATCAAGATCGGCAATCGACGGGCGATCCAGGTTGTTGTGGATCTGGCCGTCGCTGGTCTTGTAGGTGACGCCGAGGCAATCCTTGAAGACCTCATTCTCCGGGTGCATAAAGGCTTCGGTGTGAAAGTCCGGCTGATCTTTCAAATAGGCTTCCAGGCGGTTGCAGATGTCAATCCAGGTCTCTTCGCCTTCGCCGCGCGCCACAATATCGACGTATGGCTTTTCACAGCTCTCTTCGGGCAGCACACTGACATGGGGGCCGCCGAGAACAATGGGGCAATCATAGACTTCACGGATGGCGCGCGCCGTGCGCCAGGCTTGTTTCACCTGGGGCGTGTTGGCCGTAATCCCGACAATGTGGGGGCGAAATTCTTGAATGAATTCGCTGACCGGTTGTTTCTCAACATCACAATCAAAGATGACAACCTCGTCCCCCCGTTTTTCACTGACCGCCGCCAGGTAAGCCAACCCCAAATGCGGCGCCGTTCGTGTGTCGATGGGGAGGCGGAAGCGGGGATTAATAAGTGCTACACGCATAAAATCCTCCAAGATGAGCCAAAATAAGCCTGCGCGCTGTTGCGTATCAATCTGAGTTCACAGTGTGACAGTAATTCAGTGGACAGTCGTTCAGTAAGACTGTTGCACTGTTCTACTGGCTTACTCTCTAACTGTACCTAGTATGGCAGTCGCCAGTAATAGCGCGCATTGTACCATAAGCGCATGGCAAGCCCAAATTTTTATGAAGGATTTTATAAAAATCAAGCAAGAGAAAACGAAGTTGGAATCGAATCAAACACAAAGACACGAAGTTCACGAAGGTTCGCAAAGAATTTCTTCGTGAACTTCGTGTCTTTGTGGTGAGAATTGTTGGTTATTGTTCGGGTTATTCACCCGTGTGCGCCGAGCAAGGCGAGCGCAGTGGCGGGCAAGGCAATGGCGGTGGACCCTACACTATCTTGCAGGTGCGCCAGTGTGCGACAGCCGATCACTGGAATGGTCGGCACCGGTTGGCAAAGGAGATAGGCCAACGCAATCTGGGCTGGCGACGATTGGTATTCCTGGGCTAATTGGCGGACGACTGCTGCCCGTTGCTCGTTCGCAGCATTCCCGTAGGCTTGGCGGTCACGGTCGCTCAGGCCAGCTATGCCTTGCGTTGCTACCTTGCTGAAAAAGCCGCGTGCTTGTGATGTATAAGGAATGATGGCCCAGCCGCTTTGTTGATGAAAGGCAAACATGGCCTCATCCATCGCTGCCAATCCTGGCATTCCAAAAGCGGCCGGGTTAGGTTGCGCCAGACTCCACATCGGCTGGTTGGCGACAAAGCCGTGACAGCCGTGGGCGTTGGCGTAATCAAACGCTGCTTTCATGCGCGCCGTACTCCAGTTGGAACAACCAAAAGCCCGAATCTTGCCGGCTTTGACTTGGGCGTCCAACGCGTCAATGATCACGCCCACGGGTCGGGTCGGGTCGTCACGGTGGAGCCAGTAGAGGTCGATGTAGTCGGTTTGCAGGTGTTGCAAACTTTCGTTGAGATCCTGCACAATGTCTGCTGGCGCAAGGCGCGAAATGTGCATGGTTGCCAGATCGGGATGTGCGCCCTTGGTGCCGATGATAATTTGGTGGCGATTGTTGCGCGCCTTCATCCACGCGCCGATGGTCTTCTCGCTGATGCTCTTGGGCAACGTCGGTATCCAGTTGGCGTAGACATGGGCGGTGTCGAGAAAATTACCACCCTGCTCGACAAAGGCGTCCATCAAGGCAAAGGCGTCAGCTTGGGGAATGGTCGCGCCAAAGTTGCTGGTGCCGAGACAAATCGACGAGGCGGTTAGGTTGGTGTTAGGAAGGGTTATATATCGCATAATTGTTTGGATAGAAGAGCGTTTGAATAGGTTGGCGTGTTTCCCCCAATATCACCGCGAATCATAGGATTAGCAAATTTTTCCCTGATGTGATTCGCTAATCCTATGATTCGCGGTGATATGATTGGGCTGCACCAACCACTAAAATCGATGCGCCGGAACTTGGGACGCGGAGCGTCCAGCCGGGATTACGACGCCGAGCGTCGTAACCAGCAGTTACCGAATACCACGCTTGGTTAGCAAATAAAGGGCAAAGGTTGGCGCCCAGTGGGCAACCATGTAGTCAGGGTGGAGCGCATCAGGCAAGCCTAGCGCTCGATGTTGATCCGATAATGTCAGTAGCAGTGGACGACGCGGGTCATCGCTGGTCAGCACACTGGCAATTCCCTCTAGCATCCAGGCGCGGCTAATGTTTAGGCCCGAATAGTGGGCGAGTTGCCCATCGGCAAAATCGACCACATTGACTGGGCCCAGCCGCGTCGCCAGCGTTTCCACCATGTCATGACCAAAGAAACCCCACAGCCAGTCAGAAAACTCCGCTGGCGGCAACACCCGGCGCATCAAGTCTGCTTCTGAGAGCGCCGGCGAAAGGAAATCCGTGCCGGAGGGTTCATAGGCCAGCGGCGCATTCACATCAGCCAGGTAGGACCGCCGGGCGCACACGCCAATCTGGTCGATCAGATCCCTGTCACCAACCGTCTGCGCCCAATCCAACGCCAGGCCAAGCGAAAAGGCGCTTTGGTTGTGCAACCCGGTGCGTACCGGATGGGGCAGCTTGGTCACATAGGTGCGAAAACGGTTGGCGGCGTGAGCTTCTAACGGGGCCAGGATCGCGCCCCAGCGGGCGGCATCGGCGCTATCCTGTTCCCACAACTCGACCATCAACTGGAGCAGCCATGCCATACCATAGGGCATCTCAAAGCTGGGCCGTTGTTGCACATAGGCTATTTCGACGGCAATGTTTTCCTGTGTAAAGCTCCGCTCAAGCGCCGCCCTGGCCGCTTCCACAAACGGTGCATCGGAAAAAAGCCGAATTGCCCGCACCAGTTGCCAGTGACAATGCACCGCCGAATGCCAGTCAAAACAGCCAAAAAACGCCGGATGCAACCTGCTGGGCGACGCCACCACCTCTTCCCCCAACCAATGATGCAAAATCCCATTCGGATACTCCCGATGCAAATTCCCCACCGTCACCGGCACAACCTGCTCCACAAACCCTCGCACCTCCATCCTCACCCCCTCACCTTGTCATCCTGTCACCTTGTCATCCTGTCACCTTGTCACTGGCACGTCCCATCCGATGATACTCCCGATTCGGCATCATGCCAATCGCCGAGGCCAGCCGGTTGGTAAAGTTGAACATCGCCGTCACCTCCGCAATGTCGAAAATGGCCTGGTCGGAAAAGCCAAAGCTACGTAAGTGATCCAGGTCCTGCGGCGTACAACTGGCCGGTTCGCGCGTCAGCTTGACGGCATAGTCCAACATTGCCGTCTTGCGTGCATCAAGACCGGCGCGGCGATAATCAAAAACAATGCGGTCGCCCAGCACTTCGTCTTCCAGCAATTTGCGCAACTCCGCGCCGTGGCTGACCAGACAGTAGAGACAGTGATTTTCCGCCGAGACCACCACGCTGATCATCTCTCGTTCGGCCTGGGTCAGTTCCGATTCGCCCATCATCAACTCACGAAAATGGTTGAACCAGTGGCGGAAGTGGCTGGGCCGGGTCATATAGGCGACAAAGACATTCGGCACGAAACCCAAATTCTGCCGCGCCTTGGCAAAGAGCTTCTGCAAATCAGGGTCGAGTTCCCCCTCTTGTGGGTAGACGAGCCAGGAGGCGCGCTCCTCTTGTTGTATCAATTCAGCCATAAGCTTCCCTTTCCAAACGTGATACGTGATTCGTGCTGCGTGATTCGTGGCCTGAGCCTGTCGAAGGCCACGAATCACGCAGCACGAATCACGCCTCAGAACACAATCACATTCCGCAACGCCTCGCCCCGCTCCATCGACGTGATTGCTTCGTTGATTTCCGTCAGCGGATAACGTTTGGTGATCAACTCGTCCAGTTTCAGCCGGCCTTCCTGGTAGAGTTGCACCAGGCGCGGCACATCGACAAAGAGCCGGGTCGACCCCATTGGGCTGCCGGTGATGGTGCGACCGGCAGTGATGTGATGGGCGTTGACCGAGAACATCACTTCATTGTTGGCCGGCATCCCGACGATAACCGCCGTGCCGCTCCTATGCACCATATTGATGATCTGCTCAATGGCGCGCGGGCTGCCGACGGTGGCAAAGGCGTAATCGACGCCGCGGCCCTCAGTCAGGTCGATCACCGCTTTGACTACATCCGTGTTGCGGGCGTTTAAGGTGTGGGTTGCGCCAAAGTCTTGGGCGGCGGCCAACTTGTTATCGAGAATATCGACGGCGATGATCTGCGACGCCCCCGAAAGCACTGCGCCCTGAATCGCATTCAACCCGACGCCGCCACAACCGATGACGGCCACGCGGCTGCCCGTCTCGACACCGGCGGTATTGGTAACAGCGCCCAAGCCCGTAATGACGCCACAAGCCAAGAGCGCAGCGCACTCTAATGGAATGGCTTGGGGAATGGCGACCACTTGCGTCTGGTCAACCACGGCATATTCGGCAAAGGCGGCGGTGCGAATGCCATGCCGCAGGGGGACGCCGTCCCGATTGCGCAAGCGGCTTTCGCTATCCAACGCATAGACCTTTTCACAGCTAAAAGGCCGGCCAACCGTGCAGTAATAGCATTCGCCACACTGGCGCAAGAGGGAAACCACCACATGATCGCCCGGCTTGACTCGTGTAACGCCAGCGCCCACGCTTTCGATTACACCAGCCGCTTCATGACCAGAGACGACCGGCGCTGTGCCACCCCACTCGCCGCGCACTTCATGCACATCACTGTGGCAGATAGCGCAAGCTACCATGCGCACCCGCACTTCGCCGGCTTGGGGTGGGTCGATCTCCACGGTTTCGACGACCAATGGTTTGCCAAATTCGTAACAGACAGCGGCTTGCATTTGCATAAGCATTACTCCTTTGTAATGGAAAAGGGATGATTCATCAAAGATTGCGCAGATTCCGCAGATTGATTGCTATTTACTGTAGTTGGGCAGCGAGCGTGCGTTGGATCTGGTCGATGTGAGACTCGCCGTGGTTGCCGTAGATACGTAGGTAGTCATCAACCGTGCGTTCGCCACGTGCGCCAACGCCAACGCGCGCAAAATCGGCTTCAGTCAAGCTCTCCAACAATTGCGCCCAGCGGGGATGTAGCCCTTCGAGCAAGCGCAATGATGGTTCCAGGTCGGCGTGGTTGGCGTCGGCCATGTTGGCCCAGGCATCGGGACTATAGCCTTTGAGCGGCGGTCTTTCCTCGCTCAACATCAGCTTGAAGAGGACAAAGCTGTTGCAATGGGCGTCGGCCAGGTGATGGATGTTCTGGGCGACGGTCCATTCGTTGGGCAGGTAGTGGGTGGTCAACTGTTCCGGCGTCAGCTCTTTGACTAGCTCCCGCAGTTGCGCCGGGAGGTGACGAATTTTGGCAATCAATTCGGTGCGTTGTTCAGGTGTCAGCATACTTCGTTCTATTCCCAATTCGTTGTCGTGTTTTGTAAAGTCAATTTAGCAGCCGTCAGTATCACCGCGAATCATAGGATTAGCGAATCTTTCTCCGGTTGATTCGCTAATCCTATGATTCGCGGTGATATGTGCCAATGAATCAATAGTAGCGTACATGGGGGCATCCCTACTCGTCAAATTAGGGGATGTGGACTACACTAGAATTTGGCGCGATAGGCAACGAATCCCATCCATGTTATAATCACGGTCACTCGTCACCCTGACTCAACGAAAAGATCACCAAGATGTCACACACTTCCCAACCCATGCCACGCACCCCGACCGTCACCCCGATCAAGATCAGCGCAATTAACGACTGGTCGATTCTCTGGCGCTGTTTTCGCTACTTGCGGCCCTACTGGGTCACAACCGCCGGCACGTATGGCGCCATGTTGTTGCTCACGGCGCTCGCCCTGGTCACGCCCCAGTTGATCCGCTGGATTGTCGATCATGGCATTCGTGAACAAAATCTGTCACTGCTCACCTGGTCTACTATCGGTCTGCTGCTCTTGACACTGGCAAAAGGCTTTTTTACCTTTATTGAAGGGCGCTGGTCGGAGATTGCGTCGCAAAATGTGGCCTATGACCTGCGCAACGAGATCCACCACAAGTTGGGTGAACTCTCCTTTGCCTATCACGACCAGACCGAGACCGGTCAACTGCTCTCGCGCGCCATCCAGGATGTGGATCGCATTCGCTTTTTGACCGGGCGGGCGACCTTGCGTTTGAGCGCCAGCATCATCCTGTCGCTCGGCACCCTGGCGGTGTTGATGACTATGAATGTGCAGTTAGCGCTGCTGAGTATGGCGGCTGTGCCGTTGCTGGGCTATTATGGCTACCGTTTCGGGCGACAGATGCGTCCGCTCTCGATGGCAATTCAGCAACAGTTGGCGGTTCTGACCACTCGACTAGAACAGAATTTACGCGGCGCACGGGTGGTCAAAGCCTTTGCCCAGGAGCCGGCGGAAATCGAACGCTTTGACGCGGAGAACCAGAAGTGGTTTGACCTCTCCGCCGACTCGGCGCGCCTACAGGCGTGGAACACCCCGCTGCTCGACCTAATCGCCAACATCGGCACCATCTTCATTCTCTGGTATGGCGGACGGCTGGTGATCAACCAGGAGTTGACGCTGGGCGAATTGGTCGCCTTTTCCACCTACCTAAGCCAGTTGATCAACCCGGTGCGGCGGTTGGGCATGATCATTCCGGCCATTGCCGTGGCCGCCGCGGCGGGTGAACGCATCTTTGAGATTCTTGACACCAAGTCCGAAGTCGAAGATGCCCCCGACGCCTATCCGCTGCCGCCGGTGCAGGGCCATGTGCGCTTTGAAAAGGTTGGTTTTGCCTACTTCAATCGCCATCGCGTCTTGGGCAATATCAGCTTTGAGGCGCGACCGGGGGAGATCATTGCCCTGCTCGGCGCCACCGGTTCCGGCAAATCGTCGATCATCAACCTGATCCCCCGCTTCTATGACCCGACCGAGGGGCGCATTACCATCGACGGCCATGATCTGCGGGCGGTCAAGGTCAACTCGGTGCGCGACCAGATCGGCATTGTGCTGCAAGAGACCACCCTCTTTGCCGCCACCATCCGTGAAAATATCCGCTTTGGCCGCCCCGACGCCACCGAGGAAGAGCTGATCGCCGCCGCCCAAGCCGCCCAGGCCCATGACTTTATCATGACCATGCCTGACGGCTATGAGACCTATGTCGGCGAGCGGGGCATCACCCTCTCCGGCGGGCAGAAACAGCGGGTCGCTATTGCCCGTGCCCTGCTCAAAGATCCGCGCATCCTGATTCTGGACGACGCCACCGCCAGCGTCGACACCGCCACCGAACGGGAGATCCAACTGGCGCTGACGCGCCTGATGCAAGGGCGCACCTCCTTCGTCATCGCCCAACGCCTTAGCACCGTGCGCAACGCCAACTTGATTCTGGTGCTGGATCATGGCCGCATCAGCGCGCGCGGTACGCATGAGGAATTGTTGCGCACCTCGGAACTGTATGCGCGCATCTATCACGGCCAATTACAGAGCCGATAGGCAGGTTGTGGTATACTGGATAGCACTACAACGGCACTACAACGGATAAAGGCGGGAACGGATATGCCGGTTCTGGTTGGTAATCATCAATACCCTGGATATTGCTTTGACCAACGCCTTGCTATTTCATCAGTTTTGTTACGCAAGCCGTTCATCCGTTCCCGCCTTTATCCGTTGTAGCGTCTCACTTGACACCGATCACGCACCAGGGAGGCACTATGAGCGCAAAGAGTATTTGGGAAGCCAGTGAATTGTTGGCCGTTGTGCGCACCCTCACCCCGCTCCAACGCCAGTTGCTCACCAACCTGGCCGACCGGGGACCGGGCTTGTTGCTGGAAGTGGCAGTACGCGTCCTCAAGTTTCCGGAAGATGTGAGCGCGCCGCTGCGCGACCTGAGCCAAAAAGGGTTGGTGCGCGCCGAGACGATTAGTGGGGGAATGATCACCGGCGGGCAATTGGGCAATGAGTTGTTCAACCTGAGCGAACAGGGGCGCCAGGCCGTGCTGCTGCTGCGCGATGAGACCATGCGCAAAGAACTGGAAGGGGCGACCACCCGCAACACTGCCCTGGAGTCGCTGTCAACCCCCGACCCGCGCCAGCAGGAGGTCGAGTTGATGCGCAAACTGGGCGATCTGGCCGCCCAAGCCGGCGATTTGGAGAAAGCGCGCACCTGGTATGAAGAGGCGCTGCGCATCACCCGCAGCATGAGCGAGCCGCCCGCCAGTGCAGTGACGGCGCAACCTTAAGCCATCTAACACAAAATAACTGTTTGTGCCGCTCTTAGCGAGTCCGTGACCCGCCCTGACTTGGGAGCGAGTCACGGACTCGCTAAGAGCAGGCCGAATTACCTGGCAGTTCCTAAATCCAATGGACCTAAGCACAACCAAACGGAGGGCGCCCCGTGGCCTTTGAATTACCCAATCTACTCTTTTGTGCGGTGGCCGGTCTCATCGGCTTTGTCTGGGGGCTGGGCGAGATCGTCAGCGCCTTTAAGAATGAGACCGGGCGGGCGCTTGGCACCGCCGGCGCCTGGCTCTTGATCCTGCTCAACTTTGTCGCCGCTGCCGGCATCTTCTTGCTGACGGCGACCATTGTGCCGGAGGCCAACAACTGGCTGACGGCAATCTTTGTCGGCTTTGCCTGGCCCACGGTGATTCGCAACGCCAGCTTCAAGCTCGCCCAGCCGATTCAGCCCGACAGCGGCCAGGAACAAGCCGCCATCCGCTTTGAGCAAGCCTACGCCACCTTTCAAGGGCTGGCGCGCAGCTTGATCAACAATGCCCTCACCCGCCAGCGTATTCATCTGGTGACTTCGGCCACGCGCTATGACATTGGGCTGTTGGAGCATTATGCCCGGCTGGCGTTGATTGCTTCGCCGTTGCAAACCGAGGAGGGGCTGCCGGCGGACAGCTATATTGACGCCATTCTCCAACGGCAGAGCAGCGAAGAGATCAAAAAGGCGCTGTTGGCCGCCTTTGTCATGGCAAACTTTGGCCGCGATATGTTGCAGGACTTTATCAAAGAACAACGGAGGAAACCCGCCCGATGACCCCACCCGCCCCCCTCACCCGGATTTTGCTGCTGGTCAGCAACCCCTTTGACAACCCGGTCAACATTGCCGGTGATGTGGTTGCCCTGGCCGACGCCCTGCACGATCTGCCGGCGCCGGCGGAAGTAGTCGTGCAGATTGCCGAAACGGAGGCGGTGGCCGCCCGGCTGGCGCGCCAGGATGGGGCGCCCTTTACCGTGCTGCACTATTTGGGGCATGGCTACAAACCACCCGCTGCCACCGCCGGCGCACTGCTCTTTGAAGACAGCCAGGGCGCCGGCCGGCTGCTGGACGATTTTACCTTGCTCGCCACCCTGGCCCCCACTGGCGCGGCGACCTTTCAACTGGCGATCTTGTCCGCCTGCCATTCGGCCAGCGTCGCCCTGGCCATGCACGCGCTGCGCATTCCCCACATTGTCGCCATTGAAGCGGATGAGACGATCTATGAAATGGCCGCCGTGCAATTTTGCCGCCGCTTCTATCAGGTGCTGCTCACCGGCGGCACGGTCGACGCTGCGTTTGTGGCCGGTCGCAACGCCGTTTTGCTCGATGAACGGCTGGGGACGGCGCGCGGGCGCGCCGAAGCGGCCAAATTCAAGTTGTTGCCGGAAGATGGATCGCATAGGGTGAGCCTGGTCACCGCCCCGACAGAACCCCCACCTAACCTCCCCCAGGGTGGGGGAGGAACAGATGTCGCGCCGACGCGCGATCAGCTCCCTCCCCAAACTGGGGAGGGCTGGGGTGGGGTCGCCACTGTGCAAATTGCCGATTTGCCTCGCCCCCGCCAGCCCTTTTTCCATGATCGCCCCCGCCACTTTATTGGGCGGACGGAAGAGATGCAAGCGGTGTTACGCCATCTAGCCGCCGAACGGGCCGTTTTGCTCACCGGCGTGAGCGGCGTGGGCAAGACGGCGCTGGCGCGCGAAACGGCCCATTGGTTGGTGGCCCGTGGCCGCGTCCACCCCGATCGCGCCTATTTTGTCCCGCTGATTACCAGCGCCGACGCCGAGGCGGCCCGCCGCGCCATTGCCATTGCGTTGGATCTGCGCCAGGAGCTGTCGCGCGACGCGCTGGCCGCCAATGTGGCGCTGGCGCGCCTGCTGCCACCCCAGGCGCTCTTGATCCTCGATGAAGCCGAGAATTTGATCAGCCAGGGGGGACGGGCGGTGCGCGACCTGCTGGAAGCACTGGCCCAAGCGCCCAATCGCCCGCTGCTCATTGTCACTTCGCAGAGCAGCCTGGTCAGCAGCCGCTTGCCCCGTCTGGCCTTAACCCGCTTGACGGAAGTGGCCGCCTTAGAATTATTCCGGCTGACCGCGGCCTTGGATTGGGCGGCGCTCACGGCCCTTGGCTTTGACGCGGTGCTGGCCGTGCTGGGGTATGTGGACCGTCTGCCGCGCGCCATTGAGTTGGTGGCGCGGGTCTGGCAACAGTGGGGACAGCCGACCTTGCAGCCGCTGTTGCAGGAGCTGCGCCGCCTGCATGATCAGGTGCTGGCCGACCCCGATTACCCGGACGAGGTGAAGAGTGTGACCGTGGGCGTGCAACTGGCCTATGACCGGCTGCGTGAACGGGACCCTGCCGCCGCCGCGCTCTATGCCCACCTGGCGCTCTTCCCCGGTGGCCTGCCCGATGCTGGCGTGACCGCAATCTTTGGCGAAGCGGGGGCGCGCCAGGCGCGTTTGATCGAAGGGCAGAGCTTGCTGGAGCGCCCTTTCCCCGATCTGCTCTATCTGCCCACCCCCTTTCGCTTCTTTGCCCTGCGCCAATTGCCGACCAGCGTGGCCGCAGCCCAAGAGCAATTAGGCGCAACAGTCCTCCGTTTCTATTTTGATCTACCAGATGAGGAACACCGCGGTTGGGTTAACCAACTGGATGAAGCGTTGACCAGCGCCGGTGACGCCATGGGCGCGCTGGTCAACCGCTATGAAACTGAGTTGCCCAGCGTGGAAGTGTGGCTGGCGTGGGCCTATGACCAGGAACCATGCGCCGGCGACCACACCCGCGCCCCGCAACTGACCGCACTGCTGAAAAATCTCTATGTGGTCACCAGCACCCTGCGCCACCAACGTTCCCCCTTGACGCGCGCCCTGGCCCAAGCGCAACGGTGCAGTGATCGCGCTGGCGAAGCCAACGTGCTACAAGCGTTGGGCGACTTGGAAAGGCGCGAGGATAATCTCAAGGGCGCCCGCGAACGCTATCTGGCGGCCTTAGCCATTTAC
>QWII01000092.1 GCA_021405325.1 Caldilinea sp. CFX5
ATTCGTCATAAGCCCGCACCGCCATGAAAATCCGCTGCTTCCTAAATCCGCTGTTGTGATTGTGGGATGCGCCAAACACAACAACGGATTTAGGAAGCAGCCGATGATTTGCTAGCGTACCGGAAATGTATCAACTGAAATCACCGACCGTTGATTCATCGTAAGCCTGCGCCGCCATAAAAATCCGCTGCTTCCTAAATCCGCTGTTGTGTCTTGTTCACCAGGTCGATGAGGGCCGTCAGATAGCCAATCGCATAGGCGCGACCGCGGTGCCCCCAGCGCGTGTCATCGATCATGTCGGGCACATGATCGTCGATGAGGAAGCTGGTAAAGCCATTCTCCTTGAGCGCTTTCATCACTTCAAATTTATCAAAGTTGCCTTCATTAATGAAGCACTCGGTAAAGTTGGCAGCGTTTCCCACGACGTCGCGGAAGTGGATATAGATGAGCTTGCCGCGCGGGGCGAAGTAGCGGATGCCCCGTAGCACATTCTCCATGCCGCCCATCTCCGACCAGCAGCCGGTGCAGAAGTTGAGGCCGAGATGGGGGCTGTCGATGGTGTCGGTCATGCGCTTAAAGCCGTCAAAGTTGCGAAAGATGCGGGCAACACCACCGAGCGATTCAACGGGCGGGTCGTCGGGATGGACGGCAAAGGTCACGCCGACTTCTTCCGCCACCGGCAGCACTTGCGCCATGTAATATTTGAAGTTCTCCCACATCTCCTCGGCGGTGTAGACGCGGCCATGGGTAAGCTGATCCGCCGGGTGGTCGGCCAGCGTGAAACGGCGGGCCGACGCGCCGCCCCGCCGCGTGGCGCGTGGTTGGGTGCTCCAGACGCCACTCGGCATCCAGTGGATACCCAGGATCGGAATGCCGGCGCGGCCCATGTTGCGGATGGTGTTCTGCATGTGGGCAATCTGCTCATCGCGACCGGGCAGGCCCAGCATCACCTTGTCGTAGAAGGGAATCGGTACATTTTCCAGCGACATCAGGCGCAGACCATGCTGTTCGACCTTCTTGCGGGCCGCCAGCAGATCTTCATATTCCCACTGCGCGTCCCCGGGAAAGCTGGCGGTGTTCAGTTGGATGTCTTGCGCCCCCAGTTGGGCGATATAGGTGAGCATATCGGCGGACGGCTCGCGAAACTGGCCGAGCGCAATGCGGATTTCTTTGGGCATACTGTCGAGTAGACGAGCGGTCATGTGGTTTCTCCAATCTTATATGTGTTGCGTGATGCGTGCTACGTGTTGCGTGAACTGTTCAACCGATAGGTATTATTCCTTTGGGGTGGCCTTCATGCTGGTTACAACGCCGTCACTCAATTCGTACATATCGGTGGCAAAGTCCTCGGTGGCCGGGTCGTGGCTGGCCATGAGGACGGTAAAGCCGCCGTCCGTCACCAGTCGCTGGAAGAGTTGTAAGACCTGCCGGCCGGTTTCGCTGTCGAGATTGCTGGTTGGTTCATCGGCGATGATGATCTCCGGCCCGCAAGCCAGCGCGCGGGCGATGGAAAGGCGTTGCTGTTGGCCCCCCGACATTTCAAAGGGGCGATGATCGGCCCAGCGGCGTAAGCCCACCAAGGTCAAACAGGCCAGCGCACGTTCTCGCCGTTCCGCCGCCCCCAATGGGCCAACCCGTAGCAGCATCTCAACATTTTCCACCGCCGAAAAGGTGGGCATCAATGAGAAGGACTGAAAGACAAAGCCGATCCGCTCCTGGCGCAACTGGGTACGTTCGTCTTCAGAAAGCTGGCTCAAGTCCTGCCCAAAGAGGGTGACGCGGCCACTGCTCGGTCGATCCAGCCCGCCGATCAGGTTGAGCAGCGTCGTCTTTCCCGACCCCGACCGCCCCTTAAAGACCACCAGGCGGCGGCGGTCAATCCGCAGATCGACGCCCCGTAACGCCTGCACTTCATCATCACCCACCTGGTAGCGGCGACTCAACCCTTCGGCCACGACGATGGGTGCGCTATCGTCAGCAATGCTCTTTGCCGGTTGGCGGGGCGGGGTAAAATCAAGCAGAGAAAAGGGCGCTTCTGTTGTGACCGTTGGTGTCGGTCGCCCCAGCCGCCGCGGCCACAGGCGTCGCCACCAGGAAGCAGATTGTTCCGGTAAATCATCTTGTTGATCCGCAGCTTGATTGGGCATCTCGCCTGCAACAGCGGCTGGCACTGGTGGCAGATCTACGGACGCGACGGGTTGCCCCTCCAGCGCGCGCACCAGAATGCCATCCGCCACCAACTCGACCGTCGCCCGGCTCTTGATCCCCCGTTGGGTCAGATAATCACGGGGGAGTTGCACCCGCCCGGCCAGATCCAGCACCACCCGTTCTTGGAAATGTTCGGCGCTATGCGATTGCGTCGCGGTGTGCTGTGGATGGCGGACTGTTTCGGTGCTGGTCTTGCCGTCGCGGATGCTCACCACCCGGTCAACAACCCGCGCGATGGCTCGGTCATGGGTCACGATGACCACGGTCAGGCCATAGCGTTGGCTCAACTGGCGCAAGCTCTGCCAGATCAACTGGGCGGTGGCCGAATCGACTTCGCCGGTCGGTTCATCGGCCAGCAGCAACTGTGGTCGGTTCGCCAGCGCTACCGCCATCGCGACCCGCTGTTGCTGCCCGCCCGACAGTTGCGCCAGTCGATGGCGTCGTCGATCCGCCAGCCCGACCGCTTCCAGTAACTCCTGCGCGTGTTGGCGGCTTTCCTGTGTCGTTGCGCCGGCGGCCACCATTGGCAGTTCCACATTTTCCTGCGCCGTCAAATAGGGCAGCAGGTTGCGCGCCGACTGTTGCCAGACAAAGCCGACCTGGGTCAACCGGTAGCGCGCCAACGCCTGGTCGGAGAGTTTGAGCAAATCCTGTTCCCCCACCAGCAGCCGCCCCGCCGAGGGTCGATCCAACCCGCCCAGCATGTTGAGCAGCGACGACTTGCCGCTGCCACTTGCGCCAACAATCGCCAGGAACTCGCCGCGCAGCACCTCCAAATCAAGCCCTTGCAGCGCGACCACTTCCAACTCGTCCACTTTGTAGATTTTGACCAGGTTTTCACAGTGGATAAAGGATACACTCATGGCTTCCCTCATCAAGTTCGGCTATTGATGTACCTGCTCTGCAAACAGGGCAAGTTATAGCTATCGGTGGATCCGGATGTGGGTGTATCTGCTGCTGTCAGAAATACACAAGTTTCCCGCAGCCGGGGGGTGTTCATAGATCAAAGGCATGGCGCAACGCTTGATCGACTTGCGCCATCGTCGCATCATCCAGGTGCGCGACTTTGCGTTCGAGCCGGCGTTTGTCTAGTGTACGCACCTGGAAAAGCAAAAGCACAGAATCTTTGGCCAGACCATTGCTCTGCGCCGGCACAAAGACAGTTAACAAATAGCCGCGCGCCTTCAAATTTGAAGTCAACGGTGCTACCATCACCGTATTGAGTTTATCATTGGCCGCATTCGTTTGGATAACAACAACCGGGCGTTTCCCGCTCTGTTCATGTCCAAAGGTCGGATCAAGATTGCAGAAGAACACATCGCCTTTTTCAATTGTCATGATGGCTATCTCAGGGTCGCTTCTGCGGTGTGCAAGGCTTCATTCTGAACGACTAACCACTCGTCTTCGGTGCCGACATCATCAAATTCAAGTCCCGCTAATTCTGCACATTCACGCGCTAATTGTTGTTCCATCATTTGCTGGGTTGTGGTTTGTTCTAACAATTGTTCAATGGCGCGCACCAACAAAGTAGTTTCATTTTTATGTTCGCTTTGGGCGCGATCCTGCAGCGCTTCCCACAACGCGCGCGGTAACGTAACTGCCACATCAATTTCTTCTGAGTACATATTGATCCTTTTCTGACCAGTAGACGTTAATCATTGACAGCTTAGTCTAGCATGATTCGCATGTCAAAGCAATAGAGTGATAACCAGTGTTGCAGAGCCGGTCCACCGCTGTAGAACAGTTGCTGTTTTTCTCTCCTCAAAAATATCCTTCTTCACGCAAGCGATAAAGCACCGATTCCCGCTCCGCCAACGGAAACGTCACCGGCTGATTGCCCCGCCGTTGCGACTCATAGATCGCCATCACCATTTCCAGCGAGGCGATGCCATCTTCACCGGGCGAACTGGGCGTTGCGCCTGTTTCCATGCAATGAACCAATTCGCGCACTGCATCTAAAATCGAACTAGTTGTCGGCACAGAGGGGAAGGGTTCCGGCTCCAGGCTCCACCACTCGATCTGCGGATTTGGCTCGTTGATGCGATCCGTGCGATCGACGCTGCGCCACCACCGTGCGCCAGTTTCATCCAGCAAGATCGCGCCGTCCGTCCCCTGAATTTCGATGCCGAACCGGTTGTAGCGGGTCAGTTCATTGACCATCGCCACCCCGCTCAACCCGTTGGCAAAGGTGAAGATGGCATGGCTGTCATCCTCCACGCGGAAGGGCTGTTTGCGCCGCACCGCTGTGCCGACCACCGACTGTGGCTCACCGGCAAAGAGACGGAAAAGGTCAAAGAGATGGACGGCATCGTGGATCAGCGGCCCCTCTTCGTCAGCCGTCCAGGCAGGAAAGGGTTTGACGCCCTGACAGAAACCATAGAGCGCCACCAGATCGCCGATCAACCCCTGTTCCACCATTTCTTTAGCCTTGCGATGGGCCGGGTCCCAGCGCCGGGAGTGGTTGACCGAAAGCACACAGCCCGCTGACCGACAAGCCGCCACCAGTGCATCGGCGTCGGCCAAGCTCAACGCCAACGGCTTTTCACACAGGATGCCCTTGACCCCGGCGGCAACCGCTGCTTCGACAATCGGGCGGTGCAGACCGGGGTGCGTGGCAATGCAGACAGTGTCGAGCTTTTCCCGTGCAAACATCTCCCGGTAGTCAAGATAGAGCGCCTCGACACCCCAGCGCTTGCCAAAGGCGTGCAGATGTTCCGCCCCGCGACTAGCTCCCGCCACCAATTGCGTCTGCGGCAACACGGCCAGTGCTCCCGCGTGGGTGACAGGGATCGGCGGGTCGGTTTCCCATAACGTGCCAATGCGGCCACAGCCGACGAGCCCTGCGCGATAGGTTTTCATGATAACTCCTTGCAATTCTCGGTATTATGAATGTTCACAGATCCTCATAGGTCGATGGTGTGCGCTTCCCCACGCGGATAACCGTCACCAGGACGATCTCATCTTCGATTGTGTAGACAATGCGATAGTTTTCCAGCCGTAGCCGCCACTTATCGTTATGCGGCGGTTCCATACGTTTTGCAGCGGCAGGTCGGGGATTACCTGCTAATTCAGCAATCGTTCGTTTAATGCGCTGGCGCATATGACCGGGCAAGCGCTCGATCTGGCGCTCTGCGTCCTGTTCGATCTTAATCCTGTACTGCATCGCCTGCCCACTCCGCAATTTCAGCCGGTGATAGCTCCCGGTATGAAACATCGCCAGCCGCTTTGCGTCGCTCATATTCCTGTACAGCGGCAATGTCTTCTAGCTCTTCAATGCGTTCAAGCAGTCTGTCATATTCGTGGCGCGAGAGCAATACCGCAGTAACATCACTCCGTTGCAATAGAAAAACAGGACCATTGGTCAATTTATCAAAGGTGGCTTTGTAATTCGCCCGAAATTCGGTCACAGTCTCAAGTTGTGGTGTTTTTATCATAGTTGCTCCTTATGTACAATCGCACGTACACAATATTGTACACCAGCAGAAACTAGCTGTCAATCCAGTTACTCACGTTGCCCCATCCGCAAAATCTGAAAAATATCCCGCCGCGTCGCCTGATAGAGAATCACCGCCTGCGAAAAGACCAACACGACCAAAAACGCCGCCGTCAACCAACTGATCTTGCCCCAGGCGATGTGGCGGACAAAGGGCGGCAGGGCAAAGGCCGGATCGCCGCTGACGCGGAAGAACGGAACAAAGAGATAGGAGGTGAGAATGCCCAGCGCCACGCCGCCCAGGATGCCATAGAGAATCACCCCGGCATATTCCAGGCTGACCATGCTCAAGACCTGGCGGGTTTTGATGCCGATGGCGCGCAACACGCTGATCTGCTGTAACCGCCCCTGTAACGAGGCGTAGGTGTAGACCAGCAGCCCCAAACAGGCCAGCAGCGCCGTCGCCAAAAAGCCGACCGATAGCACGCCAAAGAGACCAATGCGCTCGACCCGCTCCTCGTCCAGCGTGATCAACGCCCGCGCATCCTCCTGGCGGATTGGGTAGACGCCCAGCCCCAACACCGCTTCCTCAATCGTCGCCGGATCGATGGCAGGGTCGGTTTTCATCCAGATTTGGTGAAAGGTCTCATGACCGACCTGGGTGAAGAGGTTGTCCAGGTTGCCGATGATCACCTCCTGGTCCGCCGGATAGACCGTCGGGAAGTAGTCATAGACGCCGACGATCAGAAAATTCACATCGTAGTGCGTATAGTCCACCTGCACCTTCATGGCGAGTTGTTGCCCTTCAACCAGCCGCGCCTGTTGTAAAAAGCGGCGCGAGACCAAGACGCCGTTGGGATACATGCCCAGCCGGTTCATCAATTCGCCCAAAGGCGCTTGGGTAAAATCAGCGCGATAGTAAAGAACCTGCGGCAGCGCCAGCCGGTCGATGCCCAGAAAGATTGGATCTTTGCCCAGCGAGAATTTACCATCGGCTTCAAAACTGCCAACCCGCGCGGCCTCTGTCACACCTGGTATCGCCAGATAGTCGCTCATGGGGAGCAGCCAGGCGTTGACCACCTCCGGGTTGATCGCCGGGTTAAATTCGGAGGGGCCGCCCATCGCCGGCGGCGGCATCCCCTGTTCAAACTTGTAATCGGCCCCCACTTTGTAGCGAATGCGCTCGACCAGCCACTCATTCAAACTGAGCGCCATCGACGAGTAAAACGCGCCCAGGCTCAGACAGACCATTACCAGACAGAGCGAACTGCTGTAATGGCCGCCCTGACGGTAGAGCCGACGTAGCGCCATGTAGGCCGGGAAGGATTTCAGCCGTCCACCCCACTGGTCGAGCGGGCGCATGATCAACGGGAAAAGGTGGGTGAGGAGCAGCGCGCCGGTCAACACAAAGAGCGACGGTGTGAGCAACAGCAACGGATCGCGGAAGGGATCGCCCGTCGGCTCCCAGCCGATGATGCCGAGCGTGCCGCGCTGGCTCAGTTGTTGATAGGCATAGAAGGTGACCACCACCAACAGCCCATCGACCACCAACTTGACCAACCCCGACGGCACCCGCGGGCGCGACCGTTCGCGCAGATGCAGCACAATCCCGGCCCGCGCCGCCGCCAGCGTCGGAACCAGCCGCGCCAGCAGCAAGATCAACAGCGCCCCGCCGAGCAGTTGCCAATCCACCTCCCAGAGCGTGGCCGGGAACTCAGTGCGGCGGGCAAAGACGAGAAAGTTGGAGGCCAGCCCCATCACCCGCGCCATGCCATAGCTCAACCCCAGCCCCAGCGGCGCACCCACCACCAGCAAGAGCAGCGTTTCGACCACCGCCAGCCCCATCAAAAAGCGCCGACTAGCCCCGCGACTGGCGAGAATGGCCGCCTCCTCTCGCTGAAACTGGGCGGTGACGCTGGAGAGCAGCCACATAAAGAAAAAGAGCAACCCTAGCGCCGGCAAACTAAAGCCGACCAGCAGCGCCGAAAGACTGGCCTGGCGTTGCAGATAGCGTTTGAGCGGCGCTTCGGGCGAGACATCCAGCCGCACGCCGGGAAAACGCCGGTCGGCCAGGCTGGGGGCTAGTTCCAATCCGCCCGCTGCGGCATCAGCGCGCGCCAGGGTCAAACCGGCGTCGTCGGGGACGATGTACCAGGCGGTAAAGCCGGTCTTCTGCGGGAAGTTGGGCTGCACCGCCCGTTTGTAATCCGCTTCACTCACCAGAAAGACGGTGCGCCAGAGGACGGTCGTGCCGCTCCAATAAAAGTCATCCAGGTTGGCCTCGCGCCAGATACCGGCAATGGTGATGGGGATTTTGCTGCCGTTGCGCAGGCTGACCATGTCATAATTTTCGCCCACCTGCAAGCCCAGTTCACGACTCAGTTCGGCGTAGACCCACGTCGCCACCCGTTCCCCACTGGGTTGGCCAAAGGGTGCGCCCTCGACAATCGTAATGTGGTTGCCAATATCGGTCACCACCGAGAGCGAGAGATCCTTTTCAATGATGCCCTTTTCGGTTTCCGGGTAACGGGTGTCGCCGGGGAGTGGTTGCAGGGTCAGGCCGGGGCTGCCGACATAGGTGGCGGTCTGCTTGACCGGCAAGCCCATACGCCCGACGATCAATTCGCGAAATTCGTCACCCAGCGTGTGCGCATCTTCGAGCGACAGGGCCGCGCCCTCTTTGGCGACATAATAGAGGCGCGTGGTCAGTGGCGGGCGGCGAAACGATTTGCCCAGCGCCACTAACTCCTCGCGCAAGAGCAGATAGCTGACCCCTTGGGAAAAGATGGGAATACTGGCAACCAGGCCCACCGCCAATACTACACTGAGGAGGGAAAGCAACGTCAACCCCAGGCGGCTGCGCAAGCGGCGGAGGGCCAGGGTAAAGATGCGTCTGTTCATGACCCAATCACCACAGCACCCTCTGGCAACCCTTCTAACACTTCAACCTGCCCGTCGGCCTCTAAGCCGGTTTTGATGTCGATCCGTTTCTCACGGTCGCCATCCTGGACGATGACAAAGGTGCGTCCGGCAAAACGACGCACGGCGGCATCGGGCAACACCAGCGTATCGGTGTGAATGGCAAGCCGGATGCGCACTTGGACAAAATCGCCAATCTTCAGCGGCGGATGATCGTCGGCAATGGTCATTTGCAGCGCATCTTGAAAGCCCGGCTGCTGGCCCACGCCGCTACTAAGTGACGGCAACGCACTCACCGTCCCGCCAAAGGGTTTGTCACGCGCCAGGTAGTGGGTGATTGTTACCGGCTGACCGACCTGTAATTCGGCGATACGGGGTGTATCTTTGGAGGCGACAATGAGCAACGGCTCTGTCTGCGCCACCACTAGCAGCGGGGTATAGGCCGGAATGGCGGTGTGGGGTTGCGGTCGCGGGCCAGTGCTGCGAATATCTTCCAAGCCGATGCCGACCGCAATCACGGCCCCGGCAAAGGGTGCGCGCAACCGGCGATCTTCGATCTGCCGTTCTAACGCCTCGACGGTCAACTGGGCTTTGGTGACGGTGCGTTCCAGCGTTGGATCGACATTGGCCTCGATCTCGGCCACCGCCAATTGCGCCAGTTGCACCTCCAGTTCTTGCAGTTGGATGGCCGTCGCGTCATTGTCTTTGCGTGCTGCTGCTAGAAGCAATTCTGCTTTGCGCACCTCCAATTCGGCGCGTTGTAGGGCAAAGTTTTGTTGGCGTTCGTGGCTGGCTTGGTTGTCTTGTGCCTGTTCGAGCGCGACTTGCGCTTGCTCTAATGCCTCGGTCAGGTCGGGCATTTCCAGGTCGGCGAGTAGATCGCCGGTCGCCACAGTGTCCCCTTCCAACTTGTAGATCGCCCCCAGCGCGCCCTCTGTGCGAAAACTGAGCGGCTCCCACACCAGCGGCGCGACTTCGCCGTTAAATTCAATCTCATCCAGCAAGGTGGCGCGCTGCACTGTAAAAGTGGTCTGGACAGCCACCGTTGGCGTCGGCCAGGGGGTTGGCGTCGGCAGCGTGCGCACGGGCGAGAGGCAGGCCGCGAGGACAAGCGTGACAATCATCAACCCAAAGAGTATTTTGATAGAACGGGACATTGAACAGCTTTGATCAGCCATGGAACGGGCAACTTCCTTATTGTATTGGAGATTGAGAGACTGAGAGACTGAGAGATTGGCGCCGGACAAAATCTCTCAGTCTCTAACACCCTACTACTCCTCTAACCGCTCAACTGAATTTTCCAACACTCCCAACGCTTCGATTTCGCCACGAATGTGGTCGCCGGGGTTGAGACGGAGCTTTTTGGTATGACCAACGCCCGCCGGGGTGCCGGTGCTGATAATATCACCGGGGTGCAAGGTGACAAATTGGGAAATAAAGGCGATGGCTTCTGCCGGCGAGAAGATCATCTGGCCGGTGTTGGCATCCTGTTGTAGCTGCCCATTATACCACAGTTGCATCCGCAGATTATCGGGGTGCGCCACCTCATCAGCCGTTGTCAGCCAAGGCCCCATCGGGCCAAAGGTGTCGAGCCACTTGCCCACCAGCCAATCAAAGAACCAGTCGCCCTCTTGCAGGGGCAGATCTTTGCGGAAGGTCAATTCACGGGCGGAGATGTCATTAAAGATGGTGTAGCCTCCAATATGATCGACCGCCTGCGCCGCCGTCAAGTTGCGCCCCGTTTTGCCGATGACCACTGCCAGTTCCAACTCCCAGTCGGCAAAACCGGTGGAGGCCGGTACGCGGATCGCATCGCCCGTGCCGATCACGGAAGTACAGGGTTTGCTGAAAAAGCGCGGGATCATCTTGGCCTTGCCAGCAAATTTCCCGCCCCCTTCCTCAATATGTGAGGCATAGTTGCCGGCCAGACAGAGCAACTTGCCGGGGCAAGGTATGGGCGCACAAAGTTTGACCTGCGCCAGCGGTTGCGCCCCTTCCCCGCGCGCCTGCGCCCAAGTGACAGCGGCGTTAGCTGCTTCCAGCGCGCGTGGCCCACCCGCCAACAAGGCTAACACTGACGCCGCTTGGGCGGGATCGCCTTTGCCGCTGGCTTGCAGTGCCGTGGCGAGATCAACTACTTGATCACCCACTACCGCGCCGACACGCTGCTGTTGATTATGAAGATAGGTTGCTAATTTCATCGTCTCATCATCCTCCTTTGGCTCGTAATGCTGCTATTTCCTCATCACTCAGTTTTTCGTTCGTAATCACTTGCGTCGGTTCGATCAACGCCACTGGTAAAGCGCGGTTGATCAACCATTCTTGGCCCGGCCCCATTGTCGTTTGGGGATGGGGCAAAACATCAGCGGGGTTAACTGTTTCAGCGATGCGATACAAAAAGCCCGGCGCTTGCCCCGTATGTTTGATCACTCGCTCACCCTGGTCGTTCACATCTTGAGCGACGATGGTTGGTTTGTGGGAAAAGACGCGCGCCAGATCCCGATCCTGCGTGATCGTGCTGCCGGGCAGCAAAACAGTAAGCTCTAGTGGTGAGCCGTGATACCACGGTCGGGCATAATCCCATTCCATCCATCTACCCTCCTGCTACAAGCTGCCCGCCCCGCACCGTCAGGATCGGTTCCCAACAACCGCCGGGGCGCTCTATCCCGTTGACATCGCGCAAGGGCAAGGCGGTAGGATTCCAGCGCAGCGCGGCCAGGTCGGCGCAGGAACCGGGGGCCAGTGTGCCGATCTCGCCGGCCAGACCGAGTACCTGCGCCGGTCGGCTGGTGACACGGGCAAAAGCGTCGCTTTCACTCATGCCGATGGCGAGAAATTTGGAGAGCGTGCGCGCCAGATCGTGTTGCGGCACGGAACCGATATGGCGCGCATATTGGTCGGTAGAGATGGTGTCGGGTAGAAACCCCTGGGCCAGCGCCGCTTCCGCCACAGCAAAGCTAAAGGATTGCATCCCATGTCCTACATCAAAGCGGACGCCGCGTGCCTGCGCGGCCCACACTTCGTCGCGCACCACCCCGTCCTGCACCAGCGCATCGCGACCGTCGGCAAAGTCATTCAAACAGTAGGTCAAGACATCACCTGGTCGCAGCCATGCCAACTGTTCGACCAATGTTAGGTCGGGCGCACGGCGGCTGCCAAAGAGCAAGGGGCGTTGGGTCGCTTCGGCGACGGCCAACGCCCGTTCCATTAGGCGACGTGGATCGGTCTCGCCACAAGCCGCCGGGCTGATGTTCAGGGCGACGCCCCAGATCAATGCACCGCCCGCGGCAACGGCATCCACACAGGCGGCCACATCAGCGTCATTCAAGTCCGCCAGGCAAGGACCGGCCATCGCTTCCCCACGCGCCGAGAGATTGATGGCGAGACGAACACGCGTGTGCGAGCCATCAATAGTCGTGGCGCGATAGGCGGGCCAGTTGCTCGCCCCGGCATCTCCTTGCGAGAGGACGGTCGTGACCCCGCGCGGCAGCAGATGCAGATCCGGTGCAATGCCAAATTTAGAACCGGATACCGCCGGGTGGGCATGGAGATCGATCAAGCCCGGCAAGAGCAGCGCATCCGGCAGATCGATGGTTTGGCGGGCCGGGGGGTTAACCTGCGGACCGGCGGCCACGATCCGATCCCCTTGAACGGCGACCGCGCCCGGCCCATCCAGCCCGGTGGCGGCACAGAAGACGCGCCCGGCCCGCAGCAGGAGATCGACAGGGGGTTGCTGGTTGGTTGGTTGGTTCGTTGGTTGGCTCATGATATCCGTTGCCCCGCTTGGAAAACGGCGATCACTTGGCTGACCGCCCCAATGTCGCGCGTCGGATCGCCGGCAAAGGCGACGAGATCGGCCACCTTGCCCGGTTGGATCGTACCCAGTTCGTCGGCCAGCCCACACGCTTCCGCCGAGATACGGGTGGCAGAGAGGAGCGCCTCCGCCGGCGTAAAACCGGCCTGCACCAGCAGTTGCAGATCATAGTCCAGATGTCCAAAGGCCAGACTGCCGACGCCCGAATCGGTGCCGGGGACAATGCGGTGGCGCAGGTTATATTCCAGCATCTGGCGCATGACGACCAGACGGGTTTCGGCGCGGGCTTCCAGCGCCTGGAGGATTTGTTCCCCTTGCGCGGATAGCTGGCCGGCGTCGCGGGCCTGCCGCAATTCGACAATACGCGGGTAGTTCGTCCACGCCTGCAAGGTTGGGCTGATCCAGATGCCCGACTCGGCCATCATTTCGGCCAATTTGGGGTCAAAGCGTAGTTGGTCGTCAGGATCGAGAAACTCGGCATGTTCCATCAGGTCGATGCCCGCTTCCACGGCCCGCACCATCGACTCCTTGGCGCGACAGTGGGCCGCCGTGAGCCGATGAAAGTGATGGGCCTCATGCACCGCGGCGTGTAATTCAGCCACCGAATAGCTGGCGCGACCGGGGATGGTGCCAGCCGTGCCGCCGCCCGACGCCATGATCTTGATATAGTCCGCCCCTTCATGCACCAGCCGCCGCACCGACTTGCGGATCTCATCCTCACCGTCGGCCACCTCGTTGCAAAAGTGGAAATGACCGCCCGTGCAGGTGATGGGCCGTCCGCTGACCTGCATCCGTGGGCCGGGGATGTAACCGCGCTGCACCCCTTCCTTGAGGACAAAGCCAACCTTGTTGCGGGCGCCATGTTCGCGGATGGTGGTGATGCCGGCAGCCAGATGTTTGCGCAGATTCATCGCGCCGATCAACGCCATCATCTCGTCGCTTTCGCTGAACATGGCGGCGTAGGGGCGACCGTCGCCGGCCAGGCTCAGGTGGGTGTGGCTGTCGATTAGGCCGGGGGCGAGACAGACGTCGCCCAGGTCGATCACCGGGCTATCGGGTGGCGCTTGCCGGCGAATCGCCGCCGCCGGGCCGACGGCGCGAATCCGGCCATCGGTGATCCAGACGGCTTGATCTGCTTGGGTCGCGCCGTTGCTGCCGTCAAAGAGGAGGGCAGCGCGGATGAGTAATGAGGTTGTGGTTGGCGTAGTCATGGTAGCCTCCAAGAAACTACAACGAATTGGGAAAACAACGAATTGGCATTGATGGGCAATTCGTTGTGGTGTTGCGTCAGCATATCACCGCGAATCATTGGATTAGCGAATCTTTCCGTAGCCCATTCGCTAATCCGATGATTCGCGGTAATATGGGCAAAGAACCGTACGCTATCCGGCAAGCGAGTCAACGGATCGCGTCTATCTAACCTGTCACGCTACCGCCGGTTCACGATTCACATAGCCCAACAAGTCACGGGTGATGGCATCGTCCGGCGTCTGGTTGAAGGTGGCTTGCAGGCGCGGCAGTAACTCCTCGGCCCGAAAGAGATGACCACTGCGCACTGTACAGACAACATTGCTGATGTCATCGATCCGCGCCAACGGGTTGCCGCGCACCGCCACGAGATCAGCGGCAAAGCCCGGTGCGATCTGCCCCACCTGACCTGGCAACCCCAGCACTTGGGCGTTGACCGAGGTCGCCGCGCGCAGCGCCTCGACCGGATGAAAACCGGCATCGACATACATCGCCAGTTCGTCGTGAACACTAAAACCGGGGATAAGATGGGGGAAAGGCGTGTCGGTGCCGAGCGCGATGGTGACACCTTGAAGCTGGGCGCGCCAGAGAAACCGTTTGAGATGGGGCATGGCCGCCTGAAAGCGCAACCGCCGATGGGGCGGCTCCCGGCGGCTCAGGTAGCGATCCCAAATGTCCAGATGCACCGGGTGCGTCCACCGGCGGCGCTCATCATGGTGAAAGGCGCGATCCAGGATGCGGCCCAGACGATCCCAGACCACCAGAGTCGGGTCAATGACGACGTTGTGCTTCAGCAACAGGGCAATAAATTCGTCGTCTTCGGCGGGCGTGGCGGCGCGCCAGGCTACGCCGCACTGGTCGAGATGCTCGATTTCGTTCAAGCCGCTTTGCGCCGCTTCTTCACCACGGGTGCTGCCCAGGTGCGCCAGCACAAACTTGCCGAGTCGGTGCGCTTCGTCAACACTGGCCCGCAGCAGCCCCAAATCGAGACCAGCATAGAGCTTGATCTGATCCACCCCCGCCGCCACATGCGCCCGGATCGACTGGCGGAGACTTTCGGCATCGGCGTGCGGACGGCCCATCGCTTTCCAGTAGGCGTTGGGGCCATCGTGCAAAATGCCACAACAGACAATGCGTGGGCCAAGCGTCGGGTCAAGGGCGTGCTGCGTCCGCTGGTCGAGAATCCAGGCCAGATCATTGCCGACATCGCGAATAGTGGTGACGCCGGCAGCCAGAAAGGCTGGCCCCATCACTGCGCTGTAGTGGACATGGGCGTCGATCAGGCCGGGCAGCAACGTGCAGCCGGGCAGATCAATGCACGGCAGATTGGCTGGCGCTTCCCCAAGCGGCAGGATCGCTTCGATGATGCCACGCTCACGGTCGATCAGCACGGCTACACCAGATTGTGCGTTATCGGTTTGTCCATCCCAGAGTTGATCGGGAAGTAGTAGGTAATGATTCATAACTTATCGGTTACTGCTGTTGTATCAAATCAGCGCTATTCGGTGGAAGCGGCCCAGACATATCACCGCGAATCATGGGATTAGCGAATCACGTCGGGAGAAAAAGATTCGCTAATCCTGTGATTCGCGGTGATATTGGTCAAGCAACACAACCAGTCACCCTGCGTTGACAAGCCACGACTTGAGTTGAGCAAGCAAAAATTCCGCTCCTGCCCGTCGCCATTCATCAGCCAGCGAATGACCTGGTGAATCAACCAGATAAAACTGTAACGCCGGTGGTGGATCACTCACTGCTTGTCTAGCTTCCATGAGTCGCAACACAAAGCGCACACAGGCATCACTGCCGACACGGGCGTCGTCGTTGCCGATAGCGAGATAAAGTGGTCGATCGGCCAGTTGCGCAGCCCAATGATCGAGTGCTAACGCGGCGATCTTCGGTTGGTCACGCACGGCGGCAAACTCGCGCAAACGTCGCCAATCGGTGACCGGCGCCAGACCGGCCACCGCCCGAATCCGTTGATCCGCCGCCGCCAACCGCAACGCGCAGTAGGCGGCCCGCGAGACGCCACAGGCCACAATGCCGCCCTGTCCAATCCCCTGGGCGAGACAAGCGTCAATCACCGCTTTGCCTTGTTCAATGAACTGGGCAAAGGGATCGTCCCCGGCGCAAAAGGCGGCGCAGAAGCCATCAATGCCCTGCCCGAAACGGTTGACCTGTTCGCCGTGATGGGGTAGATCAAAACTGACAACGGCATAACCTGCTGCTGCAAACAGTCGGGCTGGTATCTCTTGCGGCGCCTCATAAAAGGCGGACTGGCGCGTCGACGAAAAGGTCAGCAAGAGGCCATTTTGCGACGTCGCTTGAGCTTGAGCAGGCCGATGCAGCCAGTAGGTAAGCTTGCCCGTCGCCGTGACGACCGTTGACTCGGTAATCGTAAACATGGGGTTACGCCTGATACGCGGCTAGGGTCTGGCGACCGATGGTCTGCCAATCCAGGGTTTGCGCCCGTTCATAAGTAGCCCTGCGTAGCGGCGCCAAGTCACGCTGTTGCATCGCCAACATAGCAGCCTGCAACGCCCCTGGCTGCTGTTGGTCGTAACAGATGCCGACGGCGTCATCGACCAGTTCCGGCAGGCACCCCACCGCCGGCACGATAACCGGCAGGCCAAAGGAGAGCGCGGTAATGGTCGAGCCAGAGGTCAGCACATCGACAAAGGGAAAGACTCCCACATCCGCCACATTAAAATAAAGCTGGAACTCTTCGTTGGCAAAGAAACGTGATGGGCAAACAATAATGCGCGGATCGGCTTGCCGGGCCTGCTCCACAAAGTCATCACCATAGGCGTTGTAGGTCTTGGCCGCGATCAGCAACACGCTTTGGGGATCAGGCAGAGCCTGGAAGGTCGCCAACAGTTGTTCCAACCCTTTGTAGCGGCGCACATTACCGAAAAAGAGATAGACAAACCGATCCTCGCCAATGCCCAAACGGTGACGCGCCTCCGCCCGACTCATGGTGTTCGGATAGGCGTCAATAAAGTGACCGTGGGGAATGGTAAAGACCTGCTCCGTGCGGTGAAAGTGGCGCTGTACCAGATGGCGGGCATGGTCACAATGGACGATCAGCGCTGTACAGCAGCGGGTCAACGCCAGCCGTACCAGCCGATCCAGGTCGCGATTCTGGCTGTCATGGGGAAAGAGATTGTGAACCGTCCAGACGATCTTGTAACCTAGTTCCCGCGCCAGGGCCAGGTTGGCGATCAACTCGGCACTGCGCGCCACCCGTTCGGCCAAATCGGGGGCATCATACATATAATGGGGCCAGTTGAGATGCAACACATCGACCACCCCCTGGTTCGCCTCTAACCATGCCTGGGTAAATTCTTCCGCATGACCCGCCACCAATTCCACCCCCGCCGCCGCCAGTCCACGCGCCAACAGCCCACCATACGGGTTCGCCTGCGTGAGAGACAGCCCCGCCGCTTCCCAGAAAAAGACCGAACGCATAGACCGCCACTTTCGTTGAGTAGAACGCGGATTCTGTTCTGTAAATAACAGGGATTTCACCGATTACGCAGATTAGCGAATAGAAAAATCTGTGAAATCGGCGCAATCTTTGATCAAAAGCTGATTTTCATGCTGATGGGTGTAACCCCTTTATGTGGCCTGCTGTATAAATAGAACACGGATTGAGCAGATCTAGCGGATAAACCGGATAAGAATCAGCAAAAATCCGTTGCATCCGTAAAATCCGTGTTCTATTTTCGCTTATCGGTGCCGCTAAGGCATAGTGCCTATTTTGCTATTATCCGCGTAGCTTCGCGCAAATCCGCGTCCTAAAAGGTATTGTCAATTCGCATGAGCCTGCCACTTTGGGCAGACTGATAAGCCGCCTCGATCACGCGCAAGCCGGCCAGCCCTTCTTCGCCGGGAATAGGTGCAGGAACGTTGTTGTTCAGCGCATTGGCAAAGTCCATCAGCAAGGCGACATGGGGACGCACCCCGCCCGGCGCGACGGAGAAATCCTGTACTCCCGCTGCCGTGACCAATCGCAACGTGCCGGAAGAGTCTTTGGCCGAAAGCGGCGCCGCCTGGATTGTTCCCAGTGTACCATTGATCTCTAGCCCGTTGCTCTGCTGTGGTTCAAAACTGGTCGTACTCCAATGGCTCGTGATCACCCCCTGAGCGCCATTTGCCAGCTTAAGCAGCAAGGTGGCGGTATCTTCCACTGGCGATGGGGCGGCTAAGGTGTCAACCAACGCGGTCACCGCCGTGACTTCACCGCAGAGATAGCGCAGCAGATCGATGCAATGAACGCCCAGATCCATCAACGGCCCGCCGCCGCTGATCGCCGGGTCATGATGCCAGTAGCCGGGGGTGGGCGGGAAATAGTCAGAAAAGTTGAGCCGCGCCGCGGTCACTTGCCCAATCGCGCCGGCAGCCAACAACTGTTTGATCTGCTGGTGGCGCGTGTTGTAGCGCTGGTAGTAACAGACCATCAACTGCACCCCGTTGGCGCGACAGGCGTCGATCATCTGCCGCGCCTCATGACTGTTCAACGCCAGCGGTTTTTCGCAGAGAACATGTTTGCCCGCCTTGGCCGCCTGGATGGTATGTTCGGCGTGGAGATGGGGCGGCGTCGCCACATAGACGGCGTTGATTTCGGGATCGGCCAATAGCCCAGCCACCGTGTCATAAAAACGCGGCACGCCATGTTGCTCGGCAAAGCGCTGGGCTTGGTCGCGGTCGCGTTTCATCACCGCTACCAGATGTTGGTCGGGCGCTTGCGCAATCGCGCTCACCATTTGGTGCTCGGCAATCTTGCCTGCACCGAGAATGCCCCATGTGATCGTCATCGTCAACTTCCCAAGGGTCGCGCCCGCTGCACCAGTTGTAACCGATTGCCTTCGGGGTCTAGAAAAAAGTCGAATTGGACGCTGCCGTCGGCGCTGCGATAGGCGGGACCGCAAAAGGGAACGCCACGCACCGTCAACAGGGCGTGCGCCTGGGCAAAATCGTCAACGGCCAGGGCGACGTGATGGAAGCCGGCTCGGTGGGTAATAGCTTCGCCCGGCGCCTGGGGGTCGATGGGGATGATCTCGATGATCCCACCGCTTGGCAACGCCACAAAATAGACGCGACTCTCCGGCGCGGCCACAATGGTCTGAAAACCCAATGTTTCGCCATACCAGTGGGCCAACGGGGCCGGATCACGGGCAGCAATGGCAATATGTTCTACGCACTTGAGCATGATCTACCTCCTAAGCGAGGACAATCTCGCGCCCTTCCCGCAATGATTGGTCAATGGCGGCGGCCACGCGGATCGCCGCCAGCCCATCGGCGCCGGTCACCACCGGCGGGTGCTGGTTGCGTATCACGCCGACAAAGTGGTGTAATAGCCGCCGGAACATGCCCTCTTGCTGGTCATGGATCACCGGGGTGTAGCCAATGTCGGGATATTCGGGCGCCGCGCCGGCGCGATAGACCGCGACGCCGGTTTGATTGCTTAACAACTCGGTCATGCCTGCGGTGCCGCGCACAGTGAACTGCTCCGTCACCGGCTGTCCGGCAACAGCCGGCGTCCCCCACGAACTTTCCAGCACGCCAATGGCGCCGTTGGCAAAGGTCAAGACGGCGATAATAAAATCGACCCGTTCTTTGCCGCCGGAACGTGAGTAGGCCATCACCTTCTGCACCGGGCTGCCAGTTGTCCACAACATCATATCGATGTCATGGGGCGCCAGCCAGTAGGATAGCGGAAAACGTCCCAATACGCGTTCAACGGCAATCTGTGGGGCGTTGCGCCGAGCATAGAGATGTAACACCTCCCCAACCGCGCCGCTGTTGACCGCCTGGCGCAGGGCGACAAAGCGCGGATCAAAGCGCAACGTGTGGCAGACCATCAGGTGGGCGCCCGCTTTGGCCGCCTGCGCCACCATGCTGGTTGCATCGGCCACACTGAGCGCCATCGGCTTTTCTACCAGCACATGTTTGCCCGCCGCCAGACTTGCCAGCACTGGTTCCAGATGCGCCCATTCTGAGGCGGCCACAATCACTGCGTCGATCTCCGGGTGGGCGGCCAGCATGGCTTGGATATCGCCATCCACATAACCAGGCACACTGTGCGCAGCGGCGACGGCTCGGGTCGCTTCGGCGCGGCGACCACAGATGGCAGCCACACGCATCGTGGCTGATTCATCGGCAATGCGGGCGTAAAGTTGCCCCATTCGTCCGGGGCCGACAATCGCCAGGGTGACAGGGGTGACATTATTTTTCATTGGCTAACTCGCTCAGGGTAATGCGTTGGCCGCCGTTTTCCGCCGAACGGATCAGCGCCGTCAGCATCGCCATCACTTCCACGGCCCAGTCAATGGGATAGGGCGCCGTCCTGGTGACAGCCATGTTGATGATCTGGGCCAGCGTTTCCACATAGAAATCGTCCCAGTTGCGGATGTTGATCTCGCCCCAGCCGCTTTCGCCAAAGACCGCGCCGTAATAGAGGCTGGGCGACTTTTGCAGCAGGTTGATCACCCCCTGGCGGCCATCGGGGTAATGTACCAGGGCCACATCGCCACGCGTGGTGCGCTGGGTTGTGACCGCTTCGGCCCCCGGCCCCAAGAGGGTATGGAGCAGTTCGACGGGGTGAATGCCATAAAAGAAAGGATGGCGGGCGCGCGGGTTGGGGAAGTCACCAACAGCCGGGCCGGTGGTCACAGCCAGCGAAAGTGGGCCAAAGGTGGACAAACGGGGCTGCAATTCCAACACTTCCACGGCATAGCGCACCGCCGAGCAGGACATAAGCGGTACGCCTTTCTGCGCCGCCAGTTGACTGAGCGCAAGGACATCGGCAAAGTCATTGGCAAAGGGTTTATCGACAAAGGTCGGCAGGCCCGCTGCGATTGCCAGGCGCGCCGGCGCCGTGTGATCGTCACCATAGCGGTTGCAGATCATCACCAGATCGACGCCGCTGATCGCTTCCGCCGGCGTACTCACCACTTGGGGAATTTGACATTGCTCCGCTTTGGCCTGCGCCTGCGCGCCATCCTCCCCCCATAGCTTGACGACCTTAGCTTGCCCATAGAGCGGGGCCGCCGGCAGGTTGACAAGCTTGGCGTAGGATTCGGTATGGGTGCTGTCGGCGCCGATCATGCCGATGGTAAGCATAGGCTCTCCCCTTGTGTGCGCTTTTGGGTAAACTAGTACAGAGCGGCCTAAGTAAGCCAGTCGGTCAGTAGGACAGTAAGTCAGTCACTGTCTCACTGTCTCACTGGCAACTATGGGTTTATTTACGCCGTCGTGGACTAGGGTCATTTATACAGGTAAGCCACCGCAACACAACAACGGACACAACAACGGATTTAGGAAGCAGCAGATTTTTTTGTCCGGGTGACTAACCTCTAGCGTAGTCCGGCAGCAGTGGGCCAGTGGTAGGATACAACTGTAAGTCACTGGCTGACCAACTGCTCTACTGTGTTACTGGTCTCTGATTGGTTTATCAACGCTGCCATGTGCTAGACACAAATCCGTTGCTTCCTAAATCCGTTGTTGTGTCCGTTGCAGTGTTGGCTCGTCTCTCTTGTCGGATTGTCCTATAGTTCAGCATAAATGAGCAGCGACAAATTGTCAAATCACTGAAATTGGGGCCAAGCACGGCTAATTTGAACATTTTGTACCGCTACCGAGCTATCGTATAATAGGATAGACCTTGTCGGCAAACGAACTTGCAATCACAAAGGAGCATCCATATGGCCCTCTCTGCTGAACAAAAGGCGTTTTTTCAGGAACATGGCTATCTGAAGTATGACAAACGGGTGTTGAGCGAAAGCGAGATCGCAGCGTTGCAGCGGCGCAGTGAAGAGATTGTGTCCGGTCAGCGCACCCACATTCCGCCCCGCTTTATCCAACTAGAGGCCAAGTTCCGCAACAGCGATGATCCGAACACCGAAATGTTGGACAAAGTGCGCAAGATGACCCAGCTCTGTTACTTTGATGAGTTGTTTGGCGCGGTCGCCAAGAAGGCCGCCATTGTCGATGTGATCGAAGACCTCATCGGCCCCAATATCAAGCTCTACACCGATCAACTGATGATGAAGCCGCGCTACAACGGCACCGTCACCGACTGGCACCAGGATTCGGTGGCGTGGCCCATGTTTGCGCCCCAGGAGCATGTCAGTTGTTGGGTCGCGCTCGATGACGCCACGGTGGACAACGGCTGTATGACCGTGATTCCCGGCAGCCACCACTGGGGGCCGATTGCCCGTGAATATCGCGATGCCTTTCTCGCCAACCCGCTCTTAGCCAAACCGACACCGGTGGAGATCAAGGCCGGCTACTGTATGTTCCACCACGGCCTCAACTTCCACCGCACCGGCGCCAACACCACCGCCAGCCGTCGGCGCGGCCTGGCGCTGCATTACATCCGCGCCGAAACCATGTACATGGGCATCGCCGACGAAGAAGCCCGCCTCCTCACCGAATGTGAGAAACCCCGCGGCGAATTCCGCTTCATGCGGATCCGCGGGCAGGAGTTTCCGGGGCGGGTGTAAGAAGACAAGAAGAGGGGGAGACACGAGACAGCAATCGTCAAGTTCTCCTTGTCTCCTTGTCTCGTGTCTCGTGTCTCGTGTCTCCTTGTCTTCCTGAGTCATTCTGCCAAAATAACCCGCTGCCCGGTGCGCGAGGACTCATAGGCGGCGTCGATGATCTGGAGGATGCGATAGCCATCCGCGATACTTACCGGTGGGGGGGTGCCGGTGCGGATGGCGTGGAGGAAGGCCGCCACAAAGTCGTAGCCCCACTGGTCGGCATAGACCGGGCGCGCCGCCGGTTCCAGGTGAAAAGTACGCACGGGCGCGCTCTGCCAGGCCGGGGTGGCGCTGCTTACGGTGAGTTCGCCGGTTAGCGGCCAGTGGATGGCGCCCGCCTGCCCACGGAGAATGAAGCTCAGGTCGTTGCGCACGCCCACGCCCGTCAGCAAGTAGCCCATGTGCAACAAGGCATGAACCCCGTTAACGAACTCTAACGCCACGGTCGCCACATCTTCCACCCCCGCCTCAAGCTGGTCGGTGAGCCGGTTGCAGAGCGCCGTCACCGACTTGACCTGGGCGCCGGTGAAGTAGTGAAAAAGGGTCAACCAGTGGCCGCCCTCCATGTGCAGGATGCCGCCCCCCTGGCTGTCATGGCGATACATCCAATGGTGCGGATCGCGCAGCCCGGCGCCGACTTGCGTCGTCACCAGGCGCGCTTCGATGGCCAAGAGTTTGCCCAGCACCCCTGCCGCCAGTAATGTCTTAATCTCTTGCGCCACGGGGTGATAGGGCCACGGATAGCCAACCTGGATCACCACCCCGGTTTGGGCGGCTAGCGCGCAAAGTGGTTGCACCTCTTCCGCCGTGCGACCGGCCTGTTTCTCGATAAAGAGATGTTTGCCGGCGGCAGCCAGGGTGAGCGCCGCCGGATTGGCTTCGTTGGGCGGCAAGAGGATCACCGCCAGGTCAAAGTTCACTTCAGCAAGTAGTTCCTCCAGGCTGCCACAGATGCGGGCGTGGGGGTCAGCGGCCCGCATGGCGGCGAGGGCCGCGGCCTGGTCGGTCGCCCACTCACAGTAGGCTACAATTTCCACGTCTGGCTGCGCCTTGAAGGATTTGATCAGGCCGTGGTTTCGGTCCGGTTCCAGGGTGCCGGCGTGGTTGCGCAGACCGACGATGGCAGCTTTAAGTGGTTGAGTTGGTGATGACATGAGTAGACCTTATGTTTCCCCTTGGCGGATGTGTTTGCCTTACATTATCAGCCTGAATCTTGGTTCAAGGCTGCTACGCCAAACTATAACACGACCCTAGCAGTCGATCAAGCGTTGGCTATCCATAACAACGCGCTCACTTCCCCGATTGGCGCCGTCCGTTCGCGTAAAATGGCTCTTGCGATCAGGCCACTTTGCGCTACACTGTCCCTACCGATGCAATTTCCGTTTATAAAAAGGGGGACAACCATGATCATCCAACCACCCGCCGCCGGCGAATACAATCCTTACTACCACGAGTATATCCGGCGCGTACCGGCCGGCGATGTGTTGGCCTTTCTCGAAACGCAGGTACGATCGACCCTGGCGCTGTTACAGGGCTTGAGTGATGAGCAAGCCAGCGCTCGCCCCGGCCCCGACGAGTGGAACATTAAAGAGATCGTCGGTCACCTGAGCGACAGCGAACGCATCTTTGCCTATCGCGCCTTGCGTTTTGGCCGTGGCGATGAGACCGAACTCCCCGGCTTCTACCAAAACCCCTATGTCGAAAACGGCCATTTCGCAGAGCGCACCCTCGCCGATCTACTCGACGAATTTGCCACCGTGCGCAAAGCCAATCTCTATCTCTTCCGCAATCTCACCATCACTGACAGCGAACGTAGCGCCATCGCCAGCGGCAGCCCCATGAGCGTGCGCGCCCTCATCTACGCCATCGCCGGCCATGAACATCATCATGTTGAGAGTATCCGCACGGTCTACCTGGGCATGACCGACTAATTGAAAGACAAGAAGACAGGAAGAGGAGGAGACAAGAAGAAGATAGAGATCAGCCAGATCTCCCTGTCTTCTTGTCTTCTTGTCTCCCCGTCCGGCTGACTACAGGTTAGGTTACTGTCAAGCGCGGGAAAAGTCGGTATGCTGGTCGCAACAGCGTTCCAACCAATTGTTTTCACCGACTCACCAAAGAGGAGATGATAGCCGCGCTATGACTCGCATTTTGATTCTCTTTGCCCACCCGGCGCTGGAAAAGTCACGTATTCATCGTCAGTTGTTGCGCGGCTTGCCCGATCTGCCGGGCGTTACTCTGAATGATCTCTACGAGCAATACCCGGACTTTGACATTGACATTGCCCGTGAACAGCAGTTGTTGACCGAGCATGATCTGGTCATCCTGCAACACCCCTTTTATTGGTATAGCACACCGGCCATCCTCAAACAGTGGCAGGATCTGGTGCTGGAACATGGCTGGGCCTATGGTTCCCAGGGGAAGGCGCTGCGCGGCAAACAGGTGTTGAGCGTAATCAGCACTGGCGGCGGGGCGGCGGCCTACCAGACCGCGGGCTACAACCGCTTTACCATGCGCCAATTGCTCGCCCCGTTGGAACAGACCTTTTTCCTCTGCGGCATGATCTACCACCCGCCCTATCTCGTCCAGGGCACCCATCGCATGACGGCCGGCGACATTGACCAGGCGGTCGAAAATTATCGCTGGTTGATCACCGCCCTGCACAATGACGCCATCGACTGGTCGGCGGTGGATCATCTGCCCACCCTCAATGCTGGCTGGGATCAACTCCAAGCCGCCACCCAACCACTGATTACGGAGCAAGCCGGCCTATGAGCATTGAAACTTTTCTCAACGAAGCATTTATTTATCTCACCGCCACGGTGATCGCGGTGCCGGTGGCGAAACGGTTGGGGCTGGGGTCGGTGCTGGGCTATCTGTTGGCCGGCATTATCATCGGCCCCTTTGTGCTGGGGCTGGTGGGCGAAGAAGGCGCCGATGTCATGCACTTTGCCGAATTTGGCGTGGTGATGATGCTCTTTGTCATCGGGCTGGAGCTGGAGCCGGCCATGCTCTGGCGCTTGCGCGGGCCGATTCTTGGTTTGGGCGGCTTGCAAGTGGTGGTGACAACGGCGTTGGTCATGGCGCTTGCCTGGCTGTTGGGCTTGCCCTGGAACCAGGCGTTGGCGATTGGCCTAATCTTGTCGCTCTCTTCAACGGCCATTGTCCTGCAATCGCTCAGTGAACGGGGGCTGATGCGCACCGGCGGCGGCCAGAGCGCCTTTGCCGTGTTACTCTTTCAAGACATTGCCGTGATCCCGATGTTGGCGATCTTTCCCTTGCTGGCGACGCCGGCCCTACTTGCTGCTGCTCATGGCGATGATGGACATGGGGCGGCCACAACGCTGGTCGCCGGCTTACCGGCCTGGGCGCAGACGCTGGCCGTATTGGGCGCGGTGGTGGCGGTGATTCTGGCCGGGCGCTATGGGTTGCGACCCGTTTTCCGCGCCATTGCGGCGACCCGGATGCGCGAAATCTTCACGGCGGCGACCTTGCTGCTGGTGATTGGCACATCGTTGTTGATGGCGCAAGTTGGGCTGAGCGCGGCATTGGGCGCGTTTCTGGCCGGCGTTGTGCTGGCGAGCAGCGAATACCGCCACGAGTTGGAGAGCGATATCGAGCCGTTCAAGGGCTTGCTGCTGGGGCTGTTTTTTATCGCCGTCGGCGCGTCAATTGACTTTGCGCTGATCCTAAGCCAGCCGCTCTTGATTATCGGGCTGGTGATCGGCATTGTGCTGGTCAAGTTTGGGGTGCTTTTTGCGTTGGCGTGCAGCTTCGGCTTGACAATGGATCAGAGTACATTGCTGGCCTTTGCGTTGCCGCAGGTGGGTGAATTTGCCTTTGTCCTCTTCTCCTTTGCCAACCAGGAAGGGATCTTTGACACGGCGGTGAGCAACCCGCTGGTGGCGGCGGTCGCGTTGTCGATGGCGTTGACGCCGCTGCTGCTGGTCGCCAATGAGCGTTGGGTCGCGCCCCGCTTTGGCACGCCGGAAAAAGCCGCCCAGGAGCCGGACGCGATTGACGAGCAGCAACCAGTGATCATCGCCGGCTTTGGCAGCTACGGCGCGACGGTGGGCCGCTTTCTCAAAGCCAACGGCATTCCCACCACCGTGCTGGACATTGATTCGGATCAGGTTGAATTGCTGCGGCGGCTGGGCTTGAAGGTTTACTACGGCGACGCTTCGCGCCATGATCTGCTCCACTCGGCCGGGGCGGAAAAGGCGCGCATGATCGTGCTGGCGCTCGACAGCCCGGAGAAGACGTTGGAGTTAGTTCACATTGTCAAAAAACATTTCCCGCAACTGATCATCTTTGCTCGCGCCTTTGACTGGGCCGACGCCCATAGCTTGATCGAAGCCGGGGTAGATTATGTCTACCGCGAGGCGCTCGATTCATCATTGCGGCTGGGGGAAGATCTGTTGCGAACGTTGGGGGTGCGCGCCTATCAAGCCCATCGCGCCACCCGCAAATTTCTGCGCCACGACGACCAATCCCTGCGCATCCTGGCGACTCACCGGCGCGAGGATCGGGCCAGTTACATCAACGCGGCCCGTCGCCGCATTGAAGACCTGGAACAACTCTTTGAAGCCGATCGCGCTGAAACCGAACTGAGTCGCGACGAAGGGTGGGACATCGACACGCTACGGGAAGATGCCAATCGGGGCGACTGGCGACGCTGACGGCTTTACTCGCCAACGTTGCGTGTTGGTTGCCGGAGCTTTATAGCAAGCGCATTGTCGGGTACGGCGACCCTATTCTGATCTTGCATTAATAAACGCGCCCCAGTCTCCTCATCATACATGCCGACGCGCAGCAAATTTGCCCCCGTTGCGGTTGCATCAAGGGGTAAGTCGATGGTTTCGGTCACTACCTCACCCGCTTGCCACCACGTCGTGGGATAGGCCCATTGGCGGGGCGCCGCGTCCGATTGGGCGACAATGGTGTTGCTCGCCGGATCGACCAGGTGGACAAAGATTTTGTAGGAACGGTCAATGGCGGTGCGAGCCTGCCAGTAAAGCGTCAAACGGATGGTGTCATTGACGGTCAGATCGTAGCCGAGCAAGGTAATGGCGTCACCCACCTGCAAAGCGGTTCTCACCTGCGGACTGGGTTCCGTGAATGTGCGCGCCAATGCTGTAATCGCGAGCGCGCCCAAGATTACCGGCTGGCTACGGCCAGGGCTGGTTGTCGCTTGCAGCCGCAACGCCAGTTGGTAAGCGCCGGCCGGCAGATCTGGGCGTAGCGCCAGCGCAAACTGGTCGCGCACGACTTCATGCGCCAACCAGCGGGCAGTGGGCCAGGCCGGACTGATGGGGTAACAGCTTTCCTGGCCGATCTGCTCTTGGGCGTCGATCAACTGAAAACAAGCGGCATAGTCACCGGCAACGGCCTGGTGCGTTCCCCAAGCAATATCAATTGTCACCAGGTCACCCTGCTGGGCCGTGGCGGTGCGCACGGCTGACTGGATGATCCCGATTTCTTGGGTCAGCGGTTGGGCAATGGTAAAGTCAAGGCCGGCTCGGGGCATGGTTGTATAAACCGCCACATCGGCATCTTCATAGCGCGGCTTTAGCAAGAGCCACGCCTTCCAATCGCCAATGCGCCCCTCGGTGACAAACCGTTTGTTGAAGACCACATAACGTACATTGGCATCGGCCAGGTAGCGCAGTTGCCGGCTAACATCGCGCACAGCCGGGTTCATGATCCGGCTGTAGAGCAGCTCATAGAGCCAGGGGGAGTTTTCGATATAGGCGTAAGCATCCTTGGGTCGGCGCGAGACATGCCCACCGACCAGCGGTTTCCCATGCACCGTTTGATAGTGCATATACACTTTGTCCGCATAGTAGGGATTCATTGGAAAACCGACAATGGCAAAGGGTTCCGGCTCGTGCGCCAGGGTGCGATACCAGGCCGGCGCCGTGGTGTTTGTCAACGGATAGGGGACCTGGCTATACTCAGCCGCCAGCCCCAGAGTCAGCAACGGCGTCCAGAGCTTTGCCAGTGTGGCTGGGAGCTGTCGTTGCAGCGACATGATCCCCAGCGCCGCCAACATGGCCAGCGGAAAGCCCAGAAAACTGTTAAAGCGATCCGGACGACGCAACAGACGGGTGAAAAACCAATCTTCCACCCAACGGTACGGCGTGAAAAGTTCCGGCAGCGCGTGGCGCCCCACGGTGATGACCGGCCCCAGCGCCAGCAGCAAGAGCACCACCGCCATGATCAGCCAGGGCAGCGCTTGACGCCCGGCGCCCAAGAGACCGATCAGCAGCAGGAAGGTGACCGTATAGCCGATAAAGGTAATCTCCTGCTGGGGAAATTGCAGGGCTGGCGGCAGTCGTTCGGCCACCGCCGACCAGAGCCAGAGTTGTTGGTGCGGCATGAAATAGCTGGCTAGATCGCTGGCATATTGTGGCTCATAGGTGAGCAGATCGGCCCCCGCCGGTCGGGTCACCTGGGCCAGCACCACCGGCCCAAGCAACGGCGCCATGCCAAGCAGCATAGCCGTTCCTGTGATCAAAAGCTGTTTCAACGTAAAGCCGCTCCACAGGGCGCGCCGGGTGGCAAGTTGCGCAAGCACAAAGATCACAAAGAGATAGGCGGCGGGCACAAGCAGTTGCCAGCGCGCAATACCAACCAGCGCCAAGCCAAGTCCGGCCGCCACCGCCTGGCGACCGGTTCCCCCTTTGAGGGCGCGCCCCAGATAGAGCAGCCCGACCGGCAGGCCAAAGAGAACGATCATGTTGGGGTGGCCGGCCTGGGCCAGCGTATAGGGCCAGAAGCCAAAGACCAACCCCGCCAGCCAGGCCGCCGCCCGTGATGGCGCCTGTTCGTAGGCGAAGCAATACATGGCAAACGCATTCAACGTAAAGCAGAGCAGGTAGGTAAGGCTAAGCGCCGCATTGCCGCCGACCAGTGCTTGCAGCGGCCACCAGAGTGCAAAATTCAACCAGGCAATGTTATGCGAAGTCAACTCGACGCCGGTGGGGTGAAAGAGCAAGGGGGTAAAGTAGGGATTTTGGCCGGTGGTCAAGGCGTGGTTGAGCCACCAGAAGGTCCATTCATGCACCCAAACATCACTGCCCGTGTCCGCCGGAATTTGGCGCCCCATCTGCGCGGCCAGCGGCCAGGTCATGATAACAGAGAAGACCAAATAGAGTGGCAATATCCATAGTGGTGTCGCATGGGTGATAAGGTGCTTGCCCTGAACGAAGCGATGCTTTTGTGACCACAACCACGACAGGGTTGGGCGCAGGGCGGACACGCGTAGTTGCGGCTCGATGGCTGGATTGGGCATAGGTGTTGATAACAAAGCCGCCACAATGGTGACTTGCACAAGACGGATGGCTCAGTCAACAGGCGGCAAACGGCAGTCGCCATTGCCCAATTTTCTCATAGTTTCTACTGATAGGCAAGACTTTCTCGCACACTGACGCGTGTAGCGTTAACCGCAATCGCTAGCCGGCGCGGCGCAGGACGCCGGCTAGCGATTGCGGAACACTTACATGGCAAAAAGCCCCTTGCTCTCTCTGCTGGTGGTGGCGTAGATATGGAACGCCGCGCCGGCCAACGCCATGTCCTTGAGCAGACTGAGCATGGCGCTCTGGTCGCCGCCCAACAGAATGGGCAAGTGAACGGTCAGGGCAAAACTGAGCACCATGATCCCAAGCAGTAGACTGGCCAGAGGCGCCAGCCGATTGGCAATGATGTAACGATCAACGTAGGGTTGTCTACAGCCTGGATCAACTTTGTTCTGTACACTACTACGTCAAGGGCTAGAATACACTGCATCTTACGCATACAAGCAAAGGGCATAACGGATGCTTAGGCAAAATCTTCAGTATGTTGACCCGCGTCATCGGCTACTTGCCAACAGGGAGAGCCGATTGTTGCGCCGTTTTATCTTGATGCCGCTGGTGGTAGTGCTGTTGCTGAGTGGCTGTATCACCGGCGCGCCAGCCGGGCGCGGGTTGGATGAGGCCACCGCCATCACCCTGGCGGCGCTGCCGGAAGGGGTGGGCCGAGGTTTTCCTGCCGTGCAACTTGATGAGAGCGATCAGGGCGACGCGGGTTTGCAGGAAGGGCAAATGGCGCCCAATTTTCACCTTGTATTGGAGGATGGGCGTCACCTTAGTTTGCACACGTTGCGCGGCCAGCCGGTCTTGTTGAACTTCTGGGCGACTTGGTGCGGCCCCTGTCGGTTGGAGATGCCGGAGATTGTCCACGTCGCCACAGACAATGCTGACCTGGTAGTCCTGGCAATCAATGTACAGGAGACAATGGAACAGATCCAACCCTTTGCCGACGACTTCCAGATGACGCTGCCGGTGGCGCGCGATACCGACGGCGCCTTGCGCAACCTCTATGAAGTACGCGGGATGCCCACCAGCGTCTTCATCGACCGGGAGGGCAAGATTTTCACCATCTGGACAGGCATCTTGACGCGCAAAGTGCTGGCCGACTTGTTGGCCGGAATGGGGTGAGCTGTCACTTTCTGTTTTATGCTGTTGTCATTGTTCGCTTGCAGACTTTGACAAGGATGAGCGACTTTGGTAAGATGGCGCGTATGAACGTACCTACGCGATTGCATCACCATGTTACACTTTTCAGCACCTGCTGTTGTACCTGTCGCCGGCGGAGGGGTAAGCCTTCGTCGTTAGCGATAGGTCATGCCTAGCTTGCGACGAATCACCTTGCCAGCCTCCGCACTTGGACGGGTTGGTAAGGGACGTTGATGAGTGACATACGCGCAAATTCTGTGCGCAGTGCCAAATAAGACGCCACCGTTACCACGGCTGGCGTTTTTTATTTTGGCGTAACTACTAACCCCCACCAAGCCACCCCCACCTAACCTCCCCCAGCTTGGGGGAGGAACTGTCCCTCCCCTTATCAGGGGGAGGTTAGGTGGGGGTGGCTTGGTAGTTACATTTTGGCGTTGTTCTTGTCATGAAGATGATCGACCCAGAAAGGAGCCTTTGTTGCGCGAACCCATTGCATTCTCCCCCTTGGTCACGACCCACTGGTTGGCAGAACGGTTGGCTGATCCCCAGCTCTGCTTGTTCGATGTACGGAGCGCAGAGGCGTATGCGGCCAGCCATCTTCCTGGGGCGCGGCATATTGACCTGACCCACTTGAATTATGATCGTCCTGGGGCGCCGGCCATGTTGGTTCCCTTGCCGGCTTTTCAGGAACAGATGCGGCAGTGGGATCTCACGCCCCAGTCGCAGGTTGTCGTCTATGATGATCATTGGGGGTTGGCGGCCAGTCGTCTCCTCTGGTCGTTGGTGCGCTTTGGCTTTCGGCAGGCGGCGCTGCTCAATGGCGGCTGGGATCAATGGCAAGAGGAAAACCGCCCTGTTAACAGTGCGTTACCCGAACCGCGCGCCTCGACCTTTGTCCCCATTCCCGACGACACAGTGGTCGCCGATCTGGCCTGGGTGCAAGCGCATGGCGCCCAACCGGATGTGTTGCTGCTCGACACCCGCTCCCCCAAGGAGTATAGCGCCGGTCATATCCCTGGCGCCCGCTCCTGGGATTGGTTTATGGCGGCGCCGGCCACGGGCTGGGAAGCTATGCAACCAGCGGCGCAATTACAACCAATGTTGCTGGCCGCCGGCATTACGCCGGAGAAAGAGGTTGTCACCTATTGCGCCGCCGGTGTGCGTGCGGCCCATACCTTTTGGGTGTTGCGCACCCTGGGCTATCCGCGGGTACGGAACTATGACGGCTCGTGGTTGGAGTGGTCGCAACAACCGGGGCTGCCGATTGAACAAGGAAATGGAGCCTGATGAACAACGAATCAACTTCACAAGCGGCCCTGGCGGGTGCGCTGAAACCGGCGCCGCTGGTGCAAATGCTGACACCCCAGGTGCGGATGGGGCTGATGGCGACGGTGGTCGCGCTGGTGATCTGGCTGATCGCCGCGGCCATCAACCCGGAAATGGGGCGCTTTTGGGTGTTTGGTCTGGCCTTTGGCTTTGTCTTGCAACGGAGCCGTTTCTGCTTTGCCGCCGCCTTCCGTGATATTTTTCTCCTGCGCCACGGGCGCACACTCAAAGGGGTCTTGGTTGGGTTAGCCGTCGCCACGTTGGGCTTTGGCGTGGTGATGAGCAAACAGATCCCCGATCCGGCACTGGGCTTTCTGCCGCCCGATGCCAATGTGTTGCCGATTGGCTGGCATCTGGTGGTGGGCGGGCTGCTCTTTGGCATTGGCATGGTGGTGGCCGGCGGCTGTGTCTCTGGTAGCATCTACCGTATGGGCGAAGGTTATGTCGCCTCGTGGGTGAGCTTTGGCGGCATCCTGGTCGGCTTATTGTTCACCGCCTACACCTGGAATTGGTGGTGGGAAACCAGCATCAGCACCGGCTGGCGGGTCTGGCTGCCGGCCTACTTGGGACATGGCGGCGCCATTGCCGCAACGCTGGCGACGTTGGTTGGCGTCTATCTGCTGGTGGTCTGGTGGGAAAGCCGCGAAGGGATTGTCATGCCGGAGCCGGCTTTTGTCGGCAGCGACGATCCGGCGTTTTGGCCGCGGGTGCGCGATGATCTGCGCCGGGTCTTTGTGCATGGCTGGCCGGCGGTCATCGGCGGCGCCATCCTGGGCGGGTTGAATGCGCTGCTCTTTCTCTCTGACCACCCCTGGGGCTTTACCGGGGAACTCTCGCGCTGGGTGATTGGGCTGACCACCAGCCTGGGGGTCGGGCCGGGGACCTTGGCCGGCGCCGACTCGTTGCCCGGCTGTGCGCTGGAGGTGGGTGGCGGCGGCATTCTGCACCACATGTTCTTTCTGGTCTGGGGCATGGTGATGGGGTCCTTTATCGCTGCGCTCTTCTCGGCTGAATTCAAAATCCGCCGGCCCCGGCAACGCAGCCGCTATGTGCAGGCTTCAACTGGCGGCATTCTCATGGGCATCGGCGCAACGCTGGGCATGGGCTGCACCATCGGCTCTTTCTTTTCGGCAATTCCGTCACTGGCGCTCAACGGCTGGCTCTTTGCGCTGTTTTTGGCGGTCGGCGCCTGGGTCGGCACGCAGATTATTCAACGGCTTGATTGATGGTAACTACTACGCTCGCTCGCAGCCGGTCCGTGACCGGCGATTGGGACGCCGGTCACGGACCGGCTGCGAGCGGACAGAACAAGCAGCAAAAAAGGAGAATAAGAATGGCTTTGAAACAACTGGATGTACGGGGCGAGATCTGCCCCTACCCGATGATGAAGACTGTGCAGGCATTAAAGAAACTCACCGCCGCCGACATCGGTCTGGAAGTGATTATCGACCATGCCCCCGCTTTGGAGACCATTCCCACCCAAGCGGCCCGTCTTGGTTATCAGGTTCAGATCGAAGAGACCGGCTCGCCCGAATGGCGGATCACACTGACAAAAGCATAACCCAACCAACCAATGATCCCCCAAACGCTCAAACCGTCTTACACTTGACAAGGAGAAATCAATGAAATTGCGTTTGTTGTCACTCACGGTTCTGTTATTGCTGAGCACCTTGCTGGCCGCTTGTGCGCCGGTTGCGGCGCCGGCGCCCGCTGCCGGCAGCGCCCCGTTGACTGAATATGCCAACGCGGCCGCCCTGGTGGACACCGCCTGGGTTCAGGAGCATTCGGCTGACCCCAAAGTGCGTCTGCTGGCGATCAGCGGCAAGCGTGAAGATTATGACGCCGGCCATTTGCCCAACGCCATCTATGTCAACCTGGGGGAAGATATGACCAATCCCCAAGATTCGACCCGCGGCCAGATTTTAACCCAGGAGGCGCTTAGTGCGCTCATGAGTCGCTTAGGTGTCAACAATGACGACACCGTGGTGGTCTATGATAACAACAACAATCTGTTGGCGGCGCGCGCCTATTGGGCGCTCAAATATTATCAACATGGCGATGTCCGCGTCTACAACGGCGGCACAAAAAAGTGGACGGCGGACGGCAACGCGCTCAGCACAGAAGCGCCGGCAGCTTTGCCCGCCACAACCTATACTGCCGGCGAAGCCGACCCCGCCATCCGCACGACCAGCGAGTATGTCTTATCCAAGCTCGATGATTCATCGGTTGTCCTCTGTGATGCGCGCAATGCTGAGGAGTTCGCCGGTACGGATGTGCGGTCGGCGCGTGGCGGTCACATTCCGGGGGCCATCAATGTCGATTGGGTGCAAGCCGTCAATGGCGACACCGGCGTCTTCCGTGATGCGGCTGCTCTTCAGGCGCTTTATGAAAAAGCCGGCTTTGCCAAAGAGAAAGAGATTATCACCTATTGCCAGACCGGCGTGCGCGGCGCCCATACCTGGTTTGTGTTGACCCAGTTGCTCGGCTATCCCAATGTCCGCAATTATGACGGCTCGTGGGAAGAGTGGGGCAACGACGCCACAAAACCAATCGAATAACGCTGACAAGAGACGCTGTAGGGGCGGTTATATCCTCAAACCGCCCCTACTTGTCTACACAATGACGACAATCTTCAGAGTTTGCTCCTCTTTTTCTCCAGAATTTTTCAGATCTGAAACAGCATGCATCAAATTTCTGCAACTTTGACAACTTGCCGCGGCTCTACCCGGCGTAAAGCGGTGCGGGCAACACGGGACATGACAGTGGTTTTGGGAAGCAACGGATAGTACAGTCCGGGGAAGAGAAGACAGGGGACAATTCTTCTTGTCTTATAACACGATCTCTACCGCCGTCCCCGTGCGCCCCGCTTTCAACACTGCCTCGGCGACCGCGATCGCTTTGATCGCCTCAGTACCGGGAGTCTGGCAGGTCGCTTCGCCGCGGATACAGGCGAGGAAGTGTTCCGCCTGGCGGACATACATATCAGGCTGGGCGGGGGATTGAATGAGGGTTTGTTGGCCGCTACTGTCGGTGAAACAGCAATATTGGTAGCGTCCTTTCTCTTCCGGCGGAACGGTAAAATTGCCGGGACTAAACTGGATAAAGCCTTGCGGACCGATGATGTCATGCAGGGTTGTGCCTTTGACTGCCCAACTCCACGAAATCAGGAGTTGATGGCCGGCGCGATAGCGAATAATGGCCGAGCCGGTGTCAATGGCGCTATAGCTTGGATTCATCTGAATCGCGCTGGCAAGGACGCTCTCCGGCTCGCCAAAGATCCAGTTGGCAAAATCATAGTTGTGGACAGCGCCATCAATCAACGGCCCGCCGCCTACTTCGTCATCCATAAACCAACCGCCGGGCGAGAAGCCCGCCCGTACATCGCGCCAGAGCAGCGGCGACCCCAGCTTGCCGGCGGTGACATAGGCGCCCCAGGAAGTCCAGTAGGGGTCATAGCGGCGGCAGTGTGCAATCATTAAGAGCGTATTGAAGCGTTCAGCATCGTTGATCAAATGCCGGCACTGGGCGACGGTGCGCGCCATCGGCTTTTCCAGCAAGATGGGTTTGCGCGCCGCCAGCGCCGCCGAAGCGATTGGTTGATGGTAGCCGGTTGGTACAGCAACCACCACCGCATCAATGGCGGGGTGCGCCAGCAATTCCTCATAGGAGGCGAAGAGCAGGGCGCCGGGGTAGCTCTGGGCAAAGCGTGCTTGCATCGCCGGCGCCGGATCGGCGCCCCCTGCCACCTGGCAGCTTGTCACCGCATGAAAGCTCTTGGCCTGGTACATGCCCATGCCGCCGAGACCGATAAAACCCACACGAATCATCTGAGCTTTGTCCTTTCAGGTTAGGCGCCTAACCTCAGTTAAGGGCTTAATCGTTACCATTTGTTTCAACAACTTCTACTAGATCCTGTCGCTCTTGGACGATTTCGCCCCACCGCAACTTTTTCGCATAAGCGTATGGTTGTTTGTGCCGTTTGAACACCTTGACCGGTAAACGACCATCCGCCGTCAGCAGGGGCGCTTCAATATAGCCCTTCAGCAACTGGGGCGGGCCGATGACCCGCGCCCACGGCGTCACTTCCGATGACAGCTTACTGATGGCGACATAGCTATACTTCGCTTCCTCCCAGTCGGAGGCCATCAAGGGGCTATCACGCATCTCCTGGCGGAGGCGGCGGACAAAATCGGGGCGGGTAAAGCGCTGCGGGAAATGAAGCCACTCCTCCTGGACAAAGCGATTGCCCACATAGGGCGCCAAGAGCGTGCCCACCGGCGCCAGTTGTTGGGCAACACTTTGGACAATGCCGCTGCCCACCGGCGTCCCCGGCTCCACAATGAGCAAGAGGGCGTTGCAACGCTGGAAAGCAGCCGCCACCAGACCGGCGCGCTGCTGCTCATTCAATTCATTGAGGACATTCGCCAGCAGAACGACATCATAGGTCGCTGCCCCTTGCTGCACGCTTTGCAGAATGTTCGCCTGCTGCCAGGTGACGGTCAGCGGTTCCTGGGCGGCGCTGAGGAGCTGTTGGCCGAGGTGGAGAAAATGCGCGCTTTGATCAACGGCGGTGGCGTGGGTGAGGCTGGGCAGCAGATCCGCCAGCGCCCAGAGACCACTGCCGGCGCCACAACCCAAATCGAGCAAGGTCGTGGGTTGCCAACTTGGGACAAGCTCGCAAACCGCATCAACCGCTCCCCAAATTTGGCTATAGGTCGCCGCCGCACGCAAGCCAAGATAGGCCAATGCATCCAGTGCATCGACCACATGTCGTTGCTGCTTGTTCTCTTCCTGTTGCCGGTAGCGCTGATGGAGCAGTTGCGCCCGTTTCATCCAGGCATTGCTGCCGGCGTCGGCCAACAGGGTGGTCATAGCGCGTTGAATGGATTGTGGTAGTGTGATGATGGTCTGCATCTTCTCGCTTGCATTTATTTGACGGCGATACTTGTAGACAACTATTCCGCTCATAGCCGGTCCGTGACCGGCGCCCCAAGCGCCGGTCACGGACCGGCTATGAGCGGTGGTGTCGTTATCTTGGTACGATCACGCCACTCCACGGAAGCGGCGGTCGGCCCAACGTTTGGCGTATTGAATCTGCATAATATAGCGCACCCGTTCCGACAAATTGGGCGCGCCACGATGCCAGGTCTGGTGATTGGTCAGATAAATATCACCGGCCTTGCAGAAGACCGCATGCGGCCCTTGCCCCTCAAATTCTAACGTCTCCGGCGGAAGGCGACCGGAGTAATGGCTGCGCGGGACATATTGGGTCGGCCCATGTTCGATGGTGTCAATGTCACTGAGGGCCACTTGCACCGTCATCCAGAGTACCGGCATCCGAATACGCGCGTCGAAGCGGGGGATGTCGGGCGGCAGGGGAAATTCCAGCACATCATCGACATGCCAGCGGGCGATGGCCTGGCCTTGACCGTTGCGGATCACATTCATGGCGTTGAAGCGGGCGTCCGGCCCCAACACCGCTTCCGCCACTTTATAGATCTGTTCATGGGTGATCAGCGCATTGAAGATTGGGTCAAGCTCATGACAATAGCGCAGCACAAAGGCGTTGCCCGCATAGGTGAGATGTTTGCCGGCGGTGGCTGGGTTGGCCGCATATTCATCGGTCTTGGCGCGTAGGGCGGCGACTTCGTCAGCGCTCAAGATGTTGGGGATACGCACCCCGCCCTCACGAAAAAACTCCTCGGCGATGGCTGTCAACGCATCCGGTTGTAGGGTCGTGGTCGTTGCCGTAGTCATCGGAATGATCCTCCTTGTGATGGGTAGTGGGAATTGCCTAAACTGCGCTCATTGTACACGGTACGACCAACAACCGACAACAGCCGCTACAGGGGCGGCTATTGTTGGTTACTTATCAGTAGACCGCAACACCGCCTGACCCGACTTTGGGCTTTGGACTGGCGACTGCGGACGACTGATTATGCGCCGGCTTTCAACTTCTGCGGCGGCACATTGTCCCGTTCCCGTGTCTTGGAGGGATAATCGATGATTTTATCCCACTCATCTGCTGCTGAGCGCGCCACCACGGCCACCACCGGCTCGCTATCACTTACGTTAAAGACTTCGTGGGGAATGCCCGGTTCAATAAAGATGAAATCGCCGGCCTCATGCTCGACGCTAAATTCGAGGTTGGGACCATATTCATGGCGTACCCGTCCCTGCAAAATAAAGAGCATCACCTCAAAACCATCGTGAATGTGGGCATAGGCGACCGCACCCGGCGGCACCGAGGCGACATTCATCGAAAGGTTCTTGGCATTGGTATTTTTGGCGGAAAGACCAATCTTATAGCGAATGCCGTTCCAGGAACGACTGGTCGGCCCGCCGCCGCGCACCCATGCAAGCCCCTCTTTGCTTTCGACATACTCCATTAAATCTTTGTATTCAGCCATCATAGATTTCCTTTGGTTTACAGTGAGTGAGTAGCGTTTGCTGTTGTGAATGGGGGTCGAGAGACTAAGAGACTAAGAGATTGAGAGATTCGACAAGGGTAATCTCTTACTCTCTCAATCTCCCCAAATTCTGCTTCCTCTCAGTATACCACGGTAAGCCCAAAGCATCCTGCTCTGCACTTTGCTCCCGACGCACTTTCGAGTATGATTGCTACTTTGGCTTGACCAATTTTCGGTAGAACGCCCGGCGCCGCTCGCAGCCGGTCACGGACCGGCTGTGAGCGGCGCGGCCTACTGATTTTGAGAAGTTGAGAAGTTGTCCAGGAGGCGTGCTCATGAACCAGGAACAACCCGCGCTCGCCGGCAAAAGCACTGTCAGCAGCGGCACGGTGTGGGAAGCGCTGGCCGGCTATAGTCGCGCTGTGCGCTATGGCGATCATATTTACGTCTCCGGCACCACCGCCACCGATTCGGATGGACAGGTTGTCGGTGTTGGCGACCCGGCGGCGCAGACCCGCTACATCATCACCAAAATCGCGCGCGCCCTGGCACAACTGGGCGGCAGCCTGACCGATGTCGTGCGCACCCGTATCTATGTGCGCAAGGTTGACGACTGGGAGCCGGTCGCCCGTGTGCATGGCGAATTCTTTGCCCAGATCCGCCCCGCCAACACCTTGGTGCAAGCCCAGCTTGTCGGCGACGACTATCTGGTCGAGATGGAGGCGGAAGCGGTGGTCGGGGCAGGCAAGTAGGGAGATCGAAGGACAAGAAGACAAGAAGACAAGAAGATAGAAGGTGGGGGATGCGCTTTAGTTTGCGGTTGAATAATGATCTGCCGGTGCGCGACTATGTGACGCTGGCGCAGGCGGCGGAGGCGGTGGGTTTTGACCAATTTTGGGTGAGTAATGATCTCTTTCTGCGCAGCGACCTAGTGATCCTGACGGCGGTGGCGCAGGCGACGCAACGCATCGAGATCGGGACGGGGATTCTGAACCCGTATACCATTCACCCGGCGGAAATGGCGATGCTGGCGGCGACGTTGGATGAGTTAAGCGGCAACCGCTTTAACCTGGGTATTGCCGCCGGCGCCGGTGAATTTCTCAAATGGGTTGGCATTGAACAGCGTCACCCGCTGGCCGCAACCCGCGAAACCATTCTGGCGGTGCGCCGGCTGCTCCAGGGCGAACGCGTGGCCTTTGACGGGCAATTCCTCCAGTGGCAGGAAGAAGCCTATCTTCGTTTCCCGGCGCCCCGTGTTACGCCGATCTATGTCGGCGCAATGGGGCCAAAGATGTTGACCCTTGCCGGCGCCCAGGCTGATGGCGTCCTGCCGTTGCTCTTTCCGCCGGAACATTACTTTGCTGTGCAGCCCTATATCGCCACCGGCGTCGCCGACCGACCGGCTGCGCTGCCCCCGCTCGATTTTGCCGCCTGTATCTGGGTTTCCCTGGCCGAAGATCGCGCAGCGGCACGACATGTGTTGGCCCACAAAATCGCCTACTACGGTCACGCCCTCGGTCCCCTCATCCTGGAGCGGCTAGGGTTGACCCAGGCGGACTTCCGCCCCATCGAACAAGCCATGATGGTCGAACGGGATGAAGCCAAAGCCATTGCCCTGGTCGATGACCGCATGTTACGTATTGGCGTTGTCGGCTCCCCCCGTGACGTGATCGACCGGCTGGAACCGCTAGTGGCCGCCGGCGCCACCCACCTCAGTTTCGGCCCTCCTCTCGGCCCCGACCCGCTGACCGCAATCCGGTTGCTTGGGCCGGTGATCGACCATTTCCGCCGCGCCTGAGCGAAGACAAGAAGACAAGAAGAAGGGAAGAGGGGGAGACACGAGACACGAGATTGTTGATTTCTTTCTTGTCTTCCTGTCTTCCTGTCATTCCCCCGCACACACCCAAATCCCCTCCGCCGTCCGCGTTAAGCCAAGGAAGGGGATGGGGTCGTAAGTGTTGGTGATCTCGCGTTCGTCGGCGTAGCTGCTGTCGGCGTCGGTTTTGACGACGGAGAAGTGGAGATGGAGGCCGGTGAATTGCCATTGGCTGCCGGCCCAATTGCCCTGGTAGCCCAAGAGGGTGCCGGCTTTGACAAAAACTTCGTGCGTGCCGGGAGGAAAGGCCGGCGCAACAAAGGATTGGCTGCCGTCGCGCGACGCCATGTGGGTGTAGTAGGTCCAAATTTGTTCACCGGCGGTGAGACCGGCGGCCGGCACGGCGGGAAGATCGGGGTGGCGCAGGATGACGGTGCTTTTCCAATTGGTTTCACGCGTCAAATAGCCATCGTAGGCCGCGACAACCGGCGTGACATTGACGGCGCCGTCCGGGCTGAAGATGTCCAATCCTGAATGGCGATGGCCCGGACGAAAGCTGTCGTCCCAGCCAAAGCCAACATAGCCATTAGTCGGGATCAGCATCAAGGCGTTGCCGCAGCGCTCCCCGGCTTTGACTGCCCAGTGGGCATAGGCGGCGGGATCGTTAAACCAGGCGCGCAGGCGGAGTAACTGGGGCGTGGCGGCCGGTCGCCAGTAGCGGAAGAGTAAAAGCGCCAGTGCGAGAAGGAGTAGAATGCTTAGTAACGTCAGCGAACGGCGCACCCATTGTCTATTTAAGCTATATCGTAACAAGATCGATTCTCAAATTTCTGTGTGACTGGGAATTATGCAAACTAGTGGAGATTGTAACATAAGAGTGTGCTCGCTAGAAGGTTCGCTGTGCGCGAGGGTGCATTTCACTTTTTGGGCAGTTGATGAAGGTTACGGAAATAAATCGGTGATCCTCGTAGGCGCCTACGAGATAATTACCGAAATAATAAAAGCGGCGCTGTTTCTGATACGCGTTCCGCTAT
>QWII01000189.1 GCA_021405325.1 Caldilinea sp. CFX5
GTAATCGTAGGTGCGGTTTGTAACCGCACTTGCTCCCTGGGAACCGTGCGGTTACAAACCGCACCTACGATTACCGAAACAAATTCCTAACTCCCATAGAAACCTGACCGGTGTTCACACTTTCCGGCGATGAGCCAATTATCGTTTACACGCCTAGAGAAACTCACGGTTGGCATGGTGCGGGTGATGAGTTTCTCTAGGCGTGTTAACTTCAATCAACGGGCGAATAAAATACGCAATGATGACAGCCCCTGGGGGAAATGGCTTGCCGAGCTAACAATTGAACGTTGTAGGTTTGGGAAGCTTGCTGTTAAATCTAATCGATTAGATTTAATAAAGCGTAACACACCCTTAATGGTTGTGTCAAATTAGCAAAGGCAAAGCTGCGATTTATTCATTAGGCTGCGTGGCGATGGTGAAACGCCGGCCCACCCACGGAGAGCCTGAAAATGAACCGGCATTTCTCTAAAGCGCCCAACTCACTTACGGGTCGTGATGGTATATGTACTACCAGGGCTTGTCATAAATTTGATGCTGCCAGGGCGAATTTGCTCGGTAGTCACAGCGCCCCCATCAACCTGTAGCTGAATCGGTTCTTGACAAGTGACCTGGCAAGTTTGTCCCAACGCAGAAGTGATCGTTGCGCGCAGCAACTTCCCGGCGCGCCATACCATGTCCACCGTAAAGCCACCCCGTGCGCGCAATCCTTTGACGGCGCCGTCTCGCCACGTTGTTGGCAGCGCCGGCAGCAGATGCAACTCCCCGGTATGACTTTGTAGCAACATCTCAGCGATGCCGGCGGTGGCGCCAAAGTTGCCGTCGATCTGGAAGGGCGGATGGGCATCGAAGAGATTCGCGTAAACGCCGCCGCCTTCCATGACAACCCCAGTCTGTTCGACCAGGTTCAACATAACACCCAGCATCTTCAGCGCATGGTCGCCATCGCGGAAACGCGCCCAGAAGTTAATTTTCCACGCCATCGACCAGCCGGTGCCGCCATCGCCGCGCAATGCGAGAGAACGCCTGGCGGCGTTGAAAAGGGCAGGCGTCCCTTCTTTGGTAATCTGCCGGCCGGGGTGGAGACCAAAGAGGTGAGAGACATGGCGATGCTGATCATTGGGATCGTCCCAATCGACCGACCACTCCTGCAATTGTCCATGTTGGCCGATTTGAAAGGGCAGGAGCCGGTCACGCGCGGCCAGGAGTTCAGAGCGAAAATCAGCATCGACGCCCAAAATGGTTGCTGCTTCGCTACAGTTGGTGAACAACTCCCAGATGATCGCCATGTCCATCGTCGAAGCCGCGCTCACGGCGGCGCGTTGACCATCCGGCGTCGTAAATTTATTCTCCGGCGAGGTAGCCGGCGCCGTGATGAGGTGGCCTTGCCCATCCTCGATCAACCAGTCCAGACAAAATTGGGCGGCGCTTTTCATCACCGGATAAGCCTGGCCTCGCAAGTAGTCCACATCGCCGCCGAAGGCATAATGTTCCCAGAGATGTTGACAGAGCCACGCGCCACCCATCGGCCAGCAGGCCCAAACCGGGTCGCCGTCACCGTAGGCGCCCACCTGTCCGGAATGCCGCCAAAAGTCACTGTTGTGGTGCGCCGTCCAGCCGCGACAGCCATAGTTGACGCGCGCCGTCTCGGCGCCGTTGACACTCAACTCCCGAATAAAGTCCAGCAACGGCTGGTGACATTCGGCCAGGCTGGTTGTCTCCGCCGGCCAGTAGTTCATCTGCGTGTTGATGTTGATCGTGTAGTTGCTGCTCCACGGCGGGCGGATCATATCGTTCCAAATACCCTGGAGGTTGGCCGGCTGCGTTCCCGGTCGCGAACTAGTGATGAGCAAGTAGCGACCATATTGAAAGAGCAACGTAATCAACTGCGGGTCATGCCCCATCTGAAAGGTGCGAATCCGCTCGTCCGTCGGCAAGGCCGCTGCCGCCGTTGTCCCCAGATCCAACGTAACGCGCCGGAAGAGCGCCTGGTGATCAGCTAGATGTTCGGCTAACAACGCGTCATAGCCTTTGCCGGTCACTGCACCTAGTGCGTTTTGTACATTTTGCGCGACGGCAGCTTGCGATAAGCCCGGCGTCTGGTCAAAGCCGACAAAGCCAGTGGCGGCAGTCAGATAGAGGGTGACAGCATCGGCATTCGTGACATGCAGCCCAGCGGCATTACATTGCACGGCGCCGCCGGTCGTCACCGCTGTGAGCGCCGCGGCAAAGTTTAGCCCCGGCCCCGCCTCTGTTTCTGCATAAATGACCGCCGGTTCGACCTTGCGGTAGCTTGGCTCGACGTGGGCGGGACTTTTGCCGGTCAGCAGGAGCGTCGTCGGGTTCGCTGACGTGACCCGATGACGTAACGGGCTGTCTAGCTGTGCGGTAAAGGTGATTTTGCCTGGTTGATCACAGGTCAACTGCACAATCAACGCTTGGGCGGGCGTACTAACCAAGACTTTGCGTGTGTAGGTGGCGCCATCAATGGTATACTGTGTCGTCGCCACAGCGCTGTCCAGATCCAGGTCACGGTAGTAGATGCTGGTTGCATCGCTATGCGCGAACTGTAAATAGAGATCGCCGAGTGGTTGGTAGGACTGGGTAAAGGCGCCCTGTAACGCTTTGGCGCGCCGATCCGCTTCCGCATAATTGCCGACAAAGATGGCTTCACGCACGCCAGGCAAAGCGGCTTGCGCCCCCGGTGTATTCCAGGTCGGCGTCGGTCCCGACCAGAGCGTATCTTCGTTGAGTTGCAGCCGTTCGGTGGCAACGCCGCCAAAGACCATTGCACCCAGGCGACCATTGCCCACGGGCAACGCTTCGACCCACTGGGCCGCCGGTTGGTGATACCAAAGTTTGAGCGGGGAGGTGGTTGATTGATTCATCTGTCATCTATTTCTATTGGCGCTGGGGTGTTGAAAAATGTGATAGCAGTATTATGCCATAGCAGAGGCGCCTTGAACTAATGAACGTTACGAAAATAAAGCGGTAACTGTAGGTCATCGCCGCCGGCGTGACAAGTTCCAAGGATTACCGAAACCATTACATAATCTTCATTAGTTCAAGGCGTTAATTGGCGTTTGGCCCTAGGTGTGTCCAGAGGGTGTCAAGCAAGGCTTGTTCCTGATCCGCCAGCCAGGCAACCATCTGTTGCATATCATGAACTTTTTCCAGCGGGTAAATTCCCTTGCCGTCCGCAAGACCACGACCAAACCACCAAACGGCCGAGGTGGCATAGCCGACGCGGATCAACCAAGGAATTGCCGCAATTTCGGTGGCCGTGAGCCGTTGCCAGCGGCCATAGCCACGACAGAAGTCGGCCGCACTGTCTATAGGATGTGGATTTTCCCATAAGCGCAGGGTAAAGACCAACCCGGACGCCAGATCCATGGCCCGTACATCCGGCCCGGCAAACTCAAAATCGAGGATGGCAACGATACGGCCATCAGCATAGAGCGTATTGCTGGGGCTGTAATCGCAATGAATCACCTGGTGGGGCAACGTGGTAAAGGGACCCTGAATAAAACTTCGCAAGCTTGCCAATTCGTTGCGCCACCAGGCAAAAAGCGCCTCATGTTCGGCTGTTGCCGGCAAGCCAAGCTGTTGTGGTGAGAGCTGATAGGGGTTGGGCAGGCTGGGGTGCGTCTCTTCCAGAAGGCCAAAGCGCGTTGTCCCCGGCCGTGGCGTCAGCGGATAGCGCGCCAGGACGGTGTGTAGTTCAGCCAACGCCGCACCCATTGCTGCCATCTGCGCCGGTTCAGCGTAAAGGGGCCGCTCCCCAACAACATACGGAACAAGCATTTGTGTCCCTGCCGGCGTTGTCACCACCGTTTCACCACTGCGCGCCAGCACCGGGGCCGGCGTCTGAAACGACAGCCCCTGGCCCGCCAGCCAGACTAGCAGTTCATGTTCATAACGTAAGTTGGCCTGCGCCTTATCGGTTGTCAAGGTCTTTAACACAAAATCACCAGCGCCAGTATGAACGCCTAGGATGGCATTGTTTAAGCCGCTCGCAATCGAAAAGCCGGCGAGTGGCGGTGTCAGATCGTACATGCTTAAGAGTGCGTCAACCCAATCGACCATACACCACACCTCGTCTATACCGTCTGCCGACGCCGGAGGAAGAAAAAGAGCGCACCAATCACCAGAAGCGCTGCTGCGACTGCCAGCCAGAAATTATGCAAGACAACGGCAATCAACGTGACCACGCCCCAGATGACCAGCGCAACAATAAAGGTAACAATCCCGCTAATAAAGCCGGTGATCTGCTTCAAGATCGGCAAGACCCCGGCGACGGTCCCCAACGGACTCACAACCAGGAGCAGGCCAATCCAGATCATCAAAAAGCCGGCGCCGCGCAAGAGCCAGGTGATGACAGTATGTTCAGTTTGCAACGCTTGAATGGCGGCATTGCGGTCGCCGTTGATTGCCCGGAAAAAGGTGCTGCTCTTCTCATAGAGGTAGGGGGTGAGCCGTTCGCCGCTCTGTTGCCCGAAGACGGTAACTGCCGCCGGACTCTCCAACGCTGTATAGGAGATGCGCACGTCGCCCACCTGTGGGTTGCTCTGGGTGCCCTGACCGATAAAGAGATAACCGCCGTCTAATTTTGCCGCGTCTGTTAACACATTTTGACTGCTCAACACAACGGCTGAACCGCCGGGTAAGGTCAATTGGCTGAGATCGAGACCAAAGGCGCCTAAGGTTGCGCCGGGCGCTTGAACAGTTGTTCCTTCAATCGTAAGCGGCGGGTTGGTGTGACCATCCGGTTGTTTGAACTGTGCTGAATTTTCCGGCGCAGATGTCCACTTTTTCTCATAGGTGTATTCTGTCACCGTCTCGCTGCCGCCGCCCACTTTGTCGCGGGTTTCGCTGCGTGACTCTTCATCCCACGCAAACATCTCCACCTTGCGGTCGAGTTGCAGATAAGCGCCTGGTTTGAAGTAGAGGGCGTCGCCGATGGGTTCGGTGGCCGCTAGATCGCCGGTGACAGCGACAAATTTGCCTTCGTTGGCCGCATCAATCGTACTGGCGGTGGCTGGCATACTTTCCGCCGCCACCAAAGCCAGGTTGGTCCGCCCCTCATTCCACCAGATGACAAAGAACGAACCAAAGAAGAGCAGTAACCCGATGAGGGCGCCGACAAATGAATTAAGAATATTACGACCATACCCGGTTCGGGTCACTTCCCGATAGACATTACTCATAGCACGATTCCTGTTTGCTTACGTTATATGCTGCTTGCGCAGCCGTCAAAAATAAAGGTAGCCGGCGAATTCACCAACTACCTTTATCGTAGCATACTTGTCTACTGAAAACAACAGTCATTTTGTCGATCAGTCGGCAGTTATGTAACTACACCAACTGCGCTGGGAGCTATCTTCTGAGGATTAATCGTTATCCTTGTGAATTTGGCCTTTCTTTTGCCGCAAGCAATGCGCTGATCAAAATTAACCCTGCGCCCAGCCACTGCCATTGCAACAACTGTTCACCCAAAAAGAGTACAGCCCAGGTGACTGACAACATCGTTTCCAGAGACATCAGCAATGACATCTGCCCACTACCCATGCGCTGGATCGCCCCATGAAAACAGAGGCGGGCCAGAAAGGTGCTAACCACCGACAACGTAAGCATGATCAACCACCCCTGCACCCCCGGCACGTAGAAGTTGGCCCCGCTGACCCACCACCAGATCGTGATCCCGACCGCCGAAATGGTGACAATGTAAAAGGTAATCGCAGTGGCGTGATAAGGGCGTAGATACCATTGGGTCAGCGCCATCTGGATGGCAAAGCCCGCCACCGAAGCCATCACCAGCGCAACACCAATCGGATCGATCTGACCGCCGGGGCCGATTAACAAATAGACGCCGCCCAACGCCAGCGCCAGCCGCCCAATGTGAAGCGATTTCAACTGTTCGCCCCGTAAGGCTAACAATCCCAATACGATAATCGGGTTGACCGCAAAGAGCATGATCGCCATTGATGCTTCCAGGCGCGTCAAGGCCCAATAGTAGGCCAGAATATTGATACTACTTGCGGAGCCAACAACCAGGACGGCTAACAATCCAGGGCGGGTAAAGCGTAAACTAACGCCACTGTTGGGGCCGAGCAGCGTGGCTAGGAGCAAACTTGAAATCCACATCCGCCCCAATAACAAGGTGGTCGGATTCATCCCCAGCAAGATGGCGTGACGGCTTAATGGGGTAGCGAGACTAAAGAAGGTCGTCGCAAGAACGGCTAATAACAAACCGCTCCACACTGGATTAGCCGTTGGTGAGAGCAGATTTGCCCCCAAACGCAGCGCTTTTGTTTTGAACATGAATGGTTGCAAAGTCCATCTAGCGTTGTAGGAAAGGTAAACAATCTACTTATTATACCACAAGGGAGATACAGTCTGTTTAACGACCAAGATGACGGAGTTGGGAAGCATAGGGCGCTGGCAGGAGGAGTGGCTGTAACCACCGCAGTTTGTTGCCGCCGCCAGGCAAGTAGCGATAGAACCATAGCAACCCGGCAATAATCGGGTGGGGCTGCAACCCCGTGACAGACTGTAACTCTACCGGCAGCAAACAACCCTGGAGAAGCTGTAACAGCCCGTAACGAACTGGACCAACCGAATTTCGATAGGCAGCGTTGAGCCGGTCGGTCAAGGCCGAATGCGCATAATCAGCCAGTAGTTGTTGATGACGTTGCGCCTTGTACTCTTCATAGGTGGTTGGGAGTCCGGTCAAGTGCATCGCGTGGCCAAGGGTGATCAAGGTGTTGAAGTGGATCTCACGGTCGGCGGCTGTCATCGGCCCATAAACAATCGTGTGGGCGCGTTCGCCATAGTCGATCAAGAGGAACAGAACATCGCGGTAAGCCCAGTCAGGAATAGTCGTTTTGCGTGCGGTTTCCACTGCGTGATGAATGCGATTCACTTTATTCAGTGCCGCGTTCGCCTCATCATAGGAGCTAAAGAAGACATGCTGGGCATAACGGACTGTGTCAAAGAAGCGTCCGATGGGATCAGCAGGTAGGGCATTGGTGAAGAACAGCCAGTCCACCGCCTTGATCGCCGCAAATTCTGCCGCCCCGCCGGCAAAGATCAACAGAATGGCGTCAGGGCTACCCCAGATGCGCTGTAACGATGGGCAGGTAAATGGGTGAGATGACACGTGTACGCCTCACTACTTCTAACAAAAACCTGGGGAGAAAAGAAAAGACCAGACGCCTTGCGGTGCCTGGTCGAATGAGTGCTATGTTGGGGGAGGATAGAAACGGGAGGTTGTTGGCAATGACCTACTCTCGCAT
>QWII01000093.1 GCA_021405325.1 Caldilinea sp. CFX5
CCGTTCCAATACCTCCATTTGCTTAAAAATCGTTGCCCCGGCCTATACGACTTTGTCTGAGAACGATCAAGCCGCCAAAGCCAAACGCTTGGCCGATCTCCTCGAAAAAGAAGGCGTCGCCTATGACATCGCCTCCTACCGCGACGCTCCGCCAGGGCTACGCATCTGGGGGGGCGCCACGGTGGAGACCAGCGACATCAACGCGCTATTACCTTGGCTGGATTGGGCTTATACACAAGTGATGGGCGAAAGATGAGCAATGTTTTGCCGGCGCCGTACCATCGGTTGGCAGTGACCAAAGGCGATATTACCAAACTGACCGTTGACGCCATCGTCAATGCCGCCAACAGTTCGTTGCTGGGCGGTGGCGGGGTGGATGGCGCCATCCATCGCGCCGCCGGCCCCGAGTTGTTGCAGCCAAAGTCTAAGCTGCCCGCCTGTGGCGCGTTGTACCGACAAAGTCAAAAATCCGTTGCTTCCCCCATCCGCTGTTGTGTTCCGTGCCAACCCATCGACACCAGCCCTACCCAAACAGGAAACCACCATGACCAACACACCTGTATCCTACACCGACGAATGGCTCGTGGATTCCCCCCTCATGCGCGACTTCATCAACGAAGTCAACGCCATCCGCCGTAGCGCCCCCGACCCGCGCACCGCTGTCGCCGCTATCCGCCCCCACTTTGCCAAACTGCTGGCCGACCAAAGCTGGCTGCCGGCCCAATACCAGGAACCCGCCGCCGGTGAAAGCGGCATGGGCAGCAAGATCGGCATGTGGCTCCTCTACCGCGCCGGCGATGGCGGACTGGCCTTCTCCGCGTTAGTTCTCCCATCCGGCGCCCAGACCCCTGTCCATGACCATCTTGCTTGGGGACTCGTCGGTCTCTACAAAGGCGAACAAGCCGAAGAAGTCTTCGCCCGTCACGACCACGGCGACCAGGAAGGCCACGCCGAACTGGCGGTCAGTGAACGCAATCTGCTCAAACCGGGCGACTTTTACGAATTGCTGCCAGAGAATGACATCCATCGCGTCCGCACCACCTCCGACATAACCTCTGTTTCGTTGCATCTCCTGGGCAATGACAACGGCTGCATCTGGCGTCACCGCTTTGACCCCGAAGCTCAACAAGTGTTGCCCTTCAAATCCGGCTGGCTGAATGTCGAGTGCCGCGACTATTAATCGCCCTTTACCAACAAACCAGGTTTCTCGCAGAAACCTGGTTTGTCCCCATCCACCATCCATAGACTGCCATGTAGCCGCGCTGCCAATAGCTCGACCCCGGACTGTGGACTCCGGACTGTGGACTCTCGACTCTGGACTACGCGACTGCCGACTACGCGACTATCCACCATCCACCCCAAAAAACTCGCATTCCCTAACACTCTATGGTAATATTGCCGTAATTGACTACGACTTATAGCTTCCGGGGCGGGAGGAACTGTGCTGCGGGTAAAAATTGTCTGTACCATTGGGCCATCAAGCCGCGAAATTGCGGTTTTGCGGCAATTAGTGGAAGCCGGCATGAATGTTGTGCGGCTTAACATGAGTCATGGCACTCATGCTTATCATAGTGAAACCATCGATCGCGTCCGTATGATCGCCGAGCAACTGGGCAAGCCCATTGCCATTTTGGCCGATTTGCAAGGTCCCAAATTGCGTGTCGGCAAGATGCAAGAAGGGGGCGTACCGTTACAAGAGGGCGAGGAGTTGACCCTCACTATTGAAGATGTGGTGGGGCAACCGGGGCGCGTGCCGATTCAATACAAGGAATTGCCCCAAAATGTCAAACGGGGCGAGACCATTCTGCTCGATGACGGGCTGCTGGAACTGGAAGTGATCGACGCCAATGACACCGAGATTCGGACGCGCGTCATTGTCGGCGGCGTCTTGAAAGACAACAAGGGCATGAACTTGCCCCACGCCTCGCTCGACATCGGCGCCCTGACCGACAAGGATCGCGAGGATGTCAAGTTCGCCCTGGATCGCCAGGTGGATTGGATCGCCTTGAGCTTTGTCCGTCGCGCAGCGGATGTGCAAGAATTAAAAGAGATTATCCGGCGCGACTCCACCTTTGGCCGCGCCACGCCCGTGATCTCCAAGATTGAGAAGCCGGAAGCGGTCCGCAGCATCGATGAGATCATCGCGATCTCCGACGCCATTATGGTGGCCCGTGGCGACCTGGGCATTGAGACCAGCCCGGAAGCCGTGCCGATGGTGCAAAAGAAGATCATCTCCAAATGTCTGGCCGCGGCTAAACCGGTCATCACCGCTACGCAGATGTTGGATTCGATGATCCGCAACCCGCGCCCCACCCGTGCCGAAGCGAGCGATGTGGCAAATGCCGTATTGGATGGCAGCGATGCCATTATGTTATCCGGTGAAACTGCCAGCGGCAGCTATCCGGTGCAAGCCGTGCGCACGATGGTCAAGATTGCTGAAGAGGCGGAACGGGTGCGCGCCGGCTTGAATGTGCGCATCATCTATGAGCAGCCGGCGATCTTTACTGCTTCCGGCGCCATCTGCCACTCTGCCATGCAAACGGCTGAGGATGTCAAGGCTAAGGCCATTGTTGCGCCGACCGTCAGCGGTAACACCGCCAAGTTGATCGCCGCCTTCCGCCCTTCCGTGCCGGTCATCGCCGTCACCCCCAGCCCGATGGTGCAGCGCCAACTCTGTCTACACTGGGGCACCTATCCGCTGTTAACCCGTCGGCTCAATACGACCGATGAGGTGGTCGCCGACGCCGTGCGGGTGGCGCAACAGGCCGGCCATTTTACGGAAGGGGACACCATTGTCCTGACCGCCGGTATGGTCGGCGGTGTGCGCAGCGCGACCAACTTGATGATGGTGCGCACCATTGAACGAGTCGTCGCCCGTGGCATTGGGCTGGGGCAACGGGAAGTCGCCGGGCGGATTGCCCGCTTACAACTGCCGCTCAACGGTGAAACGCCCTTGATTGGCCCGCAGGATATTCTCTACGCCGACCGCATCGACCGTTCCTGTATGCCACTCTTACAGCGCGCCGGGGGGCTGATCACACGCGAAACCGGGCTGGATAGTCTGGGCGCCGTTTTGGCCGTTGAACTGGGGTTGCCGGCCATCATTGGCGTGGATGGGCATGTCAACGAGTTGGTCGATGGCGCCCCCGTGGTGCTGGACACGGCCAACGGTCAGGTCTGTCAATGGAAAAAATCCATGCCGCTTACACGGGTAAATCTATGAAATCTATTCGTATTGGCGCAAGCATCCTCTACCTGGCCGCCATCCTGCCAATCTATCTGCAGTGGAGCCGGCAACAGACGGAAGGGCAGATCGATAAGATGCAAGGCGCTGTCTTTAATTCGCCCGGCGCCGAATCCACCGTGACGCCGGCGATGGTGGTCGGCGGCGTTGCCGTGCTGGGTAGCCACTTTGTCATCGCCCGCAAAGGGTTGGATTTGGACAATGGCGATACGCTGGCGACGATGTTGCTGGGCGGGGTGCTGGGCTTCCTCACCTTCTATTGGCTCTTGCCCAAGGACACGCGATGATTGTTCGTGAAATGGCGAACGGCCAACTCCTCTGCATCCACCAGACGACCCATGCCCTGATGGCGGAACAGTTCTGTCGCCACTGGGGCAATGACGACTTTGCGCGCCCCCTGCCCTATGCCGCCACCATGCTGGCGATTGCCCAACATGACAACGGCTGGTATGAGTGGGAACTGCACCCGCGGTTGCGGCGCGACGGCTACCCGATGGATTTTATGCACGACGATGATCCCATCGCCAAGGTCGCACTCTGGCGGCGGGGCGTTGACCGGGTCTTTGAGCAACATCCTTACGCCGCGCTCCTAGTCGGGCGTCATGCCGGGCTGCTCTATGAAAGCGACCTGCCCAACCTGACGGGTGTCGTGGCTGAACAGGTGGCCGCCTTCCTTGCTGACCAGCAGATGTTGTGGGACGTGGTGCACCATGCCTATGCCGAAGACAGCCGTTACTGCGACCTCCTCAAACCAGCAGTGGTCGATGCCAACACCCGCCTACTCCAATTCGGTGATCATGCCAGTCTGCAAGTAACCATTCCGTGGGGTGCGCAATCGGAATTGCGTAATTGTCCCTTGAATGCACAGGAACGCGTTACCCTTACCATGCGCCATAGTGCGCAGACTATTACCTTTTCCCCCTGGCCCTTTGGCGTGGACAGCTTTGCCGTCGAAATTCATGGCAGATTGCTCGCCGAACGCCATTTTATGAATGAAGAAAGCTATCACGCTGCGCTGGCCGAAGCGCCCTTGCGGCGTCTCAGTTGGCAGGTGGTGAAGGAATAGTATGTACGCATTTTATACGGCTCCAACAACGCTAACGGAAGCCTTAGCCTTAAAAGCCAAGCATGGCCCTGCTGCCCGCGTAATTGCCGGCGGCACTGATCTGCTTATTGAACTGGAGCGGGAAGTGCGCAAAGCGCCTGCTGGGCGCGCCCTCGGTCTCATCGATTTGACCCGCATTCCCGGCTTGGCTGAAATTCGCGAAAACAAGGGCTGGATCGAACTCGGTCCACTGGTGACACACAACCAATGTGTTGCCAGCCCCCTGCTTGTCGAAAAAGCCTTTCCGCTGGCCCGTGCTTGTTGGGAAGTGGGCGCGCCGCAGATTCGCAACCGTGCGACCCTGGCCGGCAATATCATCACCGCCAGTCCGGCCAACGATGCGATTGTGCCGCTGCTGGCGCTTGATGCGCAGATCACCGTGCAGAGCGCCGCCCGTGGCGAACGCACCATGCCCTTGCGCGCCTTCCTGACCGGCTTCCGCAAAGTCGATCTGGCTGATGATGAAATCCTGACCCGCATTGCCTTCCCCGCGTTGACGCCAACGCAACCGGGGGTCTTTATCAAATTAGGGTTGCGCCAGGCGCAGGCGATTAGCGTGATCAGTGTGGCCGCCATTGTCAAAACGGCGGGCGATCCGGCGCAGACGCCTGTGCAGCAAGCCAGCATTACTCTAGGCGCCGTCGCCCCGGTCATTGTGCGCGCCGAAGCTGCCGAGCAATATATAGTCGGCAAAGTGCTGCGTGATGACGTGCTGCGTGAAGCAAGCCGGCTGGCATTGACGGCGGCATCACCGATTGACGATGTGCGCAGCACGGCGGCCTACCGGCTGGGCATGGTGGAAACGCTGGTTGCCCGTGCCTTACGCCAAATCCGCGACGGCCAGGCGCGCGCCGGTTGGTCAGACCAGCCCATCTTGTTGCGGGGCGAAACGGACGGGAAATGGCCGGTTGCCTCCGCACGGGCAAGCACGGTCGCCACCGTGAACGGTCAACCAGTGCAACTTGCCGCCGGCATGACCTTGTTGGATAGTTTGCGCGCCGCCGGCTTTGTCGGCGTCAAAGAAGGGTGCGCTGAAGGGGAATGTGGCGCCTGCACCGTCTTCCTGGATGGCATGGCGGTGATGGCCTGCCTGGTGCCGGCCGAACGGGCCGCCGGCAGCACCGTTGTCACCGTCGAAGGGCTGGCAAACGCCGAGAAATTGCATCCGGTACAGGCGGCGCTTGTCCAGAGTGGGGGCGTCCAATGCGGCTACTGCACCCCCGGTTTTGTCATGAGCGCCGCCAAATTGCTCGAAGAACGCCCCCACCCCACGCGGGCAGAAGCCCAACAGGCGCTCACCGGCAACCTCTGTCGCTGCACCGGCTATCGCAAGATTTTAGACGCTGTTATGTTGGCCGGGGGAACATCACCTGGATGAAGGCGGGGGCGACTCTTCCTGGAAGAGGCAACGACCGTTCTGTTTGACCGAACTATTGTTTGATTCCGGAAGTGAATTACCGGCGGCGTTGCTATAAACCCGCGCCCAAAAATCAGGCCGAAATCTTCTCCCCTCAGGATGCGCGCTATGGCGCCATTGTCGCCAGCGCCAACACACAGCTTGCGGCAACATTGACCAACATGGGCGCCAATGATCTAGCAACATGGGGTTGAGCGATGACCTTTAGCCAAGCTGACTTCGACATCCGTTGTGAATGGGGGTTGCAAGGCGTCATGACATTGGCGCCGATTAGCGATGTAGTCATCATCGTCGATGTTTTTTCGTTTACCACCTGTGTCGAAATCGCCGTGAACCAGGGTGCGCTCATCTATCCCTATCGCGGCGATGACGCGGCCGGCTTTGCTCGATCCGTCGGCGCTGAATTGGCGGCGAAATGGGGCGGGACGGGCTATTCGCTCTCGCCCCATTCGCTCGTGTCGCTGCCGCCGGGGCTACGGCTGGTGCTGCCCTCCCCCAACGGCTCGACCCTGAGCATGAGCACCGGCCAGACGCCGACCATCGCCGGTTGTTTGCGCAACTTTGGCGCGGTGGCCGCGGCGGCGATGAGCTATGGCAAGCGCATCGCCGTGATCCCCGCCGGTGAACGGTGGCGGGCCGATGGTTCATTACGTCCGGCCTATGAAGATTGGCTGGGCGCCGGCGCCATTATCAGTCAACTGAATGGGCGTCTCTCCGTAGAAGCACGGGCGGCGCGGGCAGCCTTTCTGGATGCACAGGGCGAACTCACCCAATTGCTGAACGCGTGCGGTTCGGCGAAAGAGCATAGTGAGCAAGGCATGGCGGAAAATGTGGCGTTGGCAGGGGCGTTGAATGTGAGTGATTGCGTGCCGCGATTGGTGGAGGGCGCGTATCGGCGTACTGCGGCATGAGCGAAATCACCGCCCAACGTGACCAGATGCGAAAACCGGTTGCACCGTTTCTTGCCTATCTCTTGCTCTTTCACGGCGCTTGGGTTTTCTGGGTTTACCAGATCTACCCCTGGCTGGTTTCATTGGGCGAGACAACGCCGCTCTATGCGCTGATCAATAGTAGCCTACGGCTGCTGATTTGGGTGTTGCCGGTTTTTCTTTACTTGTGCTGGATCGATGGCGTTGATCCGCTGGCCTATTTGAAACTGCGCGCCCACTGGCAACGGGGGATAATGGTCGGCCTGCTGGTTACGTTGGTCAACTTTTTGCTCTCCCTGGTGCGCTATGGCTGGCCCCAGCCGGCCCTCCACGCCCTCACCTGGAATCACCTCTTCAGCACCTTCTTGCTGATCGGCTTGATTGAAGAGATTCCCTATCGCGGCTTTATCCTACAGAAATTGCAGGAACGGTTCAACTTCTGGTTCGCCAACCTCTTGACCTCACTGCTCTTTGTCGCCATTCATCTGCCCGGTTGGCTCAAGCTCGATCTGCTGCGGGGGGAGACGGTGATCTTTGTCTTTGGGTTTGGTCTGGTGATGGGGCTTATCTTCCGCTATGCCCAATCGCTCTGGAGCGTGATTGTGGCGCATAGTTTGAATGATTTCCTGGCGGGTTTCTTGTTCAAAGCGGTTGTGTGAGCGCCGTTTTCTTGTGACAGTCGGACATCGTGGCATTGCAATAGATGACGCCGTCGGTAGTGGCGACCTACGTAAAAGCCGGCCACGGTCGCAAACGCACGACCTCAACTGGGCCAAGGCTGCACCATATACAGGCCGCGACTTGCGCATGAATCCAGGCGCTGGCTTGTTCAAGCCCCACCTGATCAGCGTTGAAGGAGCAACAAACACATATTTACCCACGGTTCGTGTAATTAAGGTTCGTTCTCTGGAACAATTTGACAAAATTAAGGCATTTTTCCTATGTTCCCAGAAAGCGCCAAACCGAGGGTATTTAAAGAATTATTCTTGCAATGCATCTGGAGGAAATTCTACCACTATTAGATTGCCTTCCATCTTGACCTTGTACATCACTTTCGTCAAAACATGAGCGTGAGCGCGTACATCGTAGCCCAAACCGGTAATTGCCATCATTGCTGCTGCCTCATTCATCTTGTTGTCGGCAATCGGATAACCAGCCGCTTTCATGCGAACAATGAATGCTAACAACTTTTCCTGTGTAAGTTTGAACACCTGTCCTTGGCTTTGTCGCAATTCTACTGTCTCTCGCTTCTGTATATCTTGTTGTGCCTTAGGCGGTGCCACAACAGTTGGTTTGTTTTTTTCTTCCATCTTCAGTAGCTGCAAGTCAAAATGATATGACCAGACATGAAGGCGCGTGAGAGCATCAGCTACGTACATCCATTGCAATAACTCAACTGCAACAGGATAATCCAAGAACCAGCCAGCAAAATCGAGAAAGAATGTTTTCTTGCTATTTGGTTGTATCTGAACACTGACCAACAAATCCACCGTGTGATTGGTGAAGCGACATTTCGCTCCTGGCTCCTTTTCTGCACCCCACAACACTATGCGCTCATTTGTGCTGTCAACATTGAGGTAAACGCGCAACTTGTCCAGGTAACGAACAATCGAAGTGGGCTGAACACTTACTTGATTGAGGGTCTGCGGCTGTATGTTCAGCAGCACCTGATCTATGACGCCATTACAGTTGACCCGCCACTGACCTTCTTCCAAACGTAACGGATACCATTCTTGGAACGATTGGCGAGCATTAGCTGCTACATGAGAACTCCCTGTAATATGCACTAAGGTTGTCTGATCAGTCAGTTGGCGAGCTTCAATGACTTGATAGTCTAGCAGTCGCCAACCGTCCAAAAATTTCTTTTCAAGGTATCTCTGTATCTCTTCCTGCTTCGCTCCGCTCACAGTAAGGCTATAGTTAGAAATGAGCGAAACCGCTCTTGGCAAATCGTATTGCCGCAACGCACCTAAGTAAGCAATGAGTGCATCCTTTGGTTCCGGGTTTTCAGTAGTAGCCGTTACTTGTGGCTTGGGTTCCGCAGGTAGATTCTTTGGGACGTGTTGCTGCGCCGCCCGCAAGTCGGACAGAATTGCATTGCGCTCGTCAGGTAACCACTCAGTTTCCGCCAGTGCCTCCGTCCAGTACTGGACTGCTTCAGCATAACGGCCAAGTTTGACGGCACAAGTGGCGATGCGATCCTTCACGGTAGCCTTGAAATCAGCAACACTCTTACTGTCTAAAGGCTCGGTCGCATAGGTAAGTGTGGCTTGCAAATATGTGATTGCCTCGGCCCAATGACCAGTTTGCTGGCACACAATGCCGAGGTTCCGCAACCGTTGTTGGTTCTGAGGTTGTAACTCAAAGACCCGCTTATAATAATCAAGCTGGTTTGCAGGGTCTTTTTCTGCAAGCTGCATTAGCGCCGTTGCGTAATCCGCCCGCAGAGTAGCATCTTCTGGTTGTAATCGAAGCGCCTCGTTCCAAGTTTTCTCGGCTTGTTCCCAATTGTTGTTTAGCCAGTACTGAATCGCGAGCTGATTTCGGTAGCGCATTTGCTGTGGAGCAGATGCAACAACTTTCTCCAGCTCGACTGCTGCCAGATCATGTGCATTGACTTTGTGATAGATATGAAGGGCAAGATAATAGCGCATCTCGATTTCGCTTGCTGGAATGTTACCTTCCAACCTAGCTATTCGCGCCAAACAATCTGCGCGCACATGCCGTGCTGCTCGTGAATGCTTAAGGATCTTGGGTACTTTTGCCAGCATACCATCTACATCTTTAAGATAAGCCAGCTCACTATTGCGGTATACGGCTTCAATGACAGTTTGTTCAGCAATGGCTACCCATTCATGTTCGTGTTGCTTTGCCTTATTCGACAATATAAACTCTGTTGAACCTGTGATGCACACGTACGCATTACATTTCTTGCAACGACGTAAGGTTTGAGCAAGTGGGCCAGCATTTGTAAAATCGAGGACTTTTTCCCGGTTGCGACCAAAAATTCTGGCAAAGAACCCTTGTTGCGTTTGAGGAGGATTTGTTTTTGCATACGGACGTGTCTTTTCATAACAATTGGTACAAAGTGACCATGGGATAGTATCCGCTAGTACATGTTTCTTCCAGTTTTCATCAATTTTTGCAAGAGTAATTCCTGCGGATTTGGCCTTTGACCTGATTTGGTCAGACACAACCCCCAATTGAAATGGTCTAAAGTCATTTTGAGCGATGACTTTCATCTCTTCGGTTGATACAACTATAGTGCGCTCTCTGGAGAGTTGTGTACTACAAATAGCGCATTTGAAGCTGATCATATCGGGCGATCTAAACATTCCTCCGCAGCCAGCGTGCCAATTTTCCCGCCCCGTGTAGATGCACCTATTGCAAAGCCACTCCCCACAACGGTCGCATTGCCAGGCTTGCTTTGCGCTTGTAAGAGTACGGAATAGTTGGTCGAGTTCAGGTGAAGGATTTCCAGATTTGCCCAAGCCCAATATGTTGAGAATATTTTGATGACTCTCCATCTGTTCAGGGGCAATCTCTATTCTGCACTTAACACATCTTGTCATTGGCTTTTCCTCGTCGGCTCAAATTTAGAAATTCACTTTCGTCCAGGTGTGTTGTTTACTGCCGAATACTAAGCTGTCCCGCCAGGTAAACTGCAAAGTGACTAACTTGGCTAATGAACTACGTCAAAGTGAGTAACCAACAATGAAAAGCCGTGATCTCACCTGGTCGGAACCAGCGGATGTTCGGTAAGATTCCCTGCCCTCGCTGCCTTAGATTTGGTATTTACTCGAGTCATGGCTGAGTAGGTATTCTCGTATATCCTATAGATACACCAGATAAGGTATCGAAACCTTCAAGATTGCCATCTCGTTGTTGCTGCCAAAATGACTCTGATACCCAAGAGGTGCGAATTACAAAAAAGCGACAAGTCTGCCAGCCAGAGAATGAGCCAAGAGACGTATTGAGTTGCTGAACAGTGCCGTCGTTGTGAATAACAGACAATTCAACTGTTTCCGAGTGCTTACTCCCATAAGAATCTGTGTTTTCAGAGGATGTGGAAGGCTTAATCTCTAGCATAGCTAGAACAAAACTTAGTTCCCTGATCTCAATATTAGTGTCTGATGGTGAGGTCAAGCACAGGCTTAGTACATCGCGCGTTATTTGGGCTGGACAGTGGAGACAAGTACTCACCTGTAAGTCTGATAACTTATTAACAAACTCCCACTTTCCCCATGAGTGAATGCCTATTCGACAGCGGATGGTATTAAATATACTCATACAATCCTCAGACTATTCCAAAGAATTAATTATCCTGGCTGTGTTGCGTGATTCATGCGACATCCCTGGTCACCTCACGCAGCACGAATCACGTTTGCGGTATATTTATTTTTACTGAACAGCCTTAACGAACTCCGCGATAGAAACATAACCCTGACTTGCGCATCGGCATCCATCAGTCCTTCCCTTCGCACATGTCTGGGCGCGCCTGAACGAAGTAAGGATTAGGCAGCGGCAAAAAAAGGCGAGCAACTAGTCAAGACGAGCAAGGAACCGCTGCCTAATCCTTGTTGGACGAAGCCGGGTCGAAAAGGGTTGCCAGCTTATGGAATTTAAGTGATCAGGATTGGTAACAAGAAACTATGTGAACGGATTGTCAATGGTCTGTATTGTACCAGGAAACAACCCAAAAAGCAATCCCCTTTTTTGCAATCTGGGTGGATTAGTCGAAGTCAGCACATTAGGATTTTAACAATCACCATCGTGCCAAGGGCAATACCGGCTTGTTGCTATTTATGGTATCATAGCAGGAGGAAGCGATTGCACCGCGAATCGCACCATGGCAAGCTGTCGTCAGTGCGAACGGCTTGCTCAGGGTGAGCGAACGCGTTTTGCCGTGAAGAGCAGAGTGAGACAAACCCATGCCGAAGCTACAATTACCACCAACCACCATGCAATATCCCCTGCGCGAGAAGATCGGTGCGCCCCATCTCTTTGTCGGGCGGGAACAGGAGTTGAAGGATTTTCACAAGTGGGTGGCCGGTATGCCCAATCTGCTCTCCCAATCACGCGCCCTCTTGGGGCGGCGTAAGAGCGGCAAAACGGCCTTTGTCCAGCGTCTCTTTAACCAGCTTTGGTCGGCCAATGGGGCGGTCATCCCTTTTTATTTCAGCATCCCAGAACTGGCGATGTGGTATCCCAGTTTTGTTCTCCTCTACTATCAAACATTTGCCACCCAATACATCTCCTTTCTCGAACGGGATACAGAACTGGTGCGCACGCTACTCAGCATGGAGCAGATTCGGGCTTATGGCGAGGCTAATGACATTGCGGCGCTGGTCAATGATGTGGATTACATTTTGCATAACGCCAAGGAAGGCTATGCCGGTTTAATGTGGGACCGCGCCTATCGCGCGCCCCATCGCATTGCAGACATTTATAACCAACGCATCCTGGTCATCCTTGACGAGTTTCAATATCTTGCCACCAATATCTTTGCGCACGAAGGCCTATCCGGCCCGCCCATTGCGTCGATGCCCGGCAGTTACCACGAGGTTTCTGAATCGAAAGTCGCACCTATGTTAGCCACTGGCTCCTACATTGGCTGGATGGTCGAGATTATGCAAAAATATTTGGAGCCGGGCGGCTGCAACATCTGGACTTTTCACCCTACCTGACCGAAGACGAAGGCTTGCTGGCCGTCTACACCTATGCCGAAGCCTTTCAGGAACCGATCACCAATGAGCCCGCCGTGCAACTAAACACGCTCTGCATGGCTGATCCCTTTTTCATTTCCTGTGTCATGCGCAGCCCCAACCCCAAACGTGATCTCACCACCTCCCAAGGTGTGATTGAGGCGGTCAACTATGAGGTGGCGAACCGCAAGTCCTATCTCTCGCTCACCTGGGAGGAGTACATTGAGCGCACGGTCAAACGGGTCAATGAAAAGTATGGCAAACATCTGCTCCTCCACCTGAGCAAGCACAATGACCGCGACTGGACGCCCCGTGAATTAAAGGAGACGTTGCAACTGGCCGAAGATGAAACCGTAATCCGGGCCAAGTTGATCGCCCTGGTCAAAGGCGACTTGCTGGAGTGGGGGCCTTCGGATATTCGTTTCCGTGGTCTACAGGACGGCACACTGAGTCTTATTCTGCGCTATCGCTTTGAAGAGGAGATCTTGCACCATCAGCCTAACTTTACCCAGGACTTTAACGCCCAGCTAGTCGCCTTGACCAGAGAAAACAACACGTTGCGCGGCAAGCTCAACCCCATGTAACCGCCTTTGGCGAATTTGTCATACGCTTTGGCGGCATGGCTGATGGCAACACGCTCTTTGCCGCCGCCGCTGACACCTTCGCCGAGAACCCTGCCCAGGATGAGTTGGTGGCGCAGTTGCTTGATCAACAGCGCGCTTTGTCCGCGCCCTGTACGGCTTACCCGCCCTCTGCCCATTGTAACAACGCGTTTTGACCTTGACCAAAACCCCAAAATTGCAAGCCAATGCACATTTCGATCTGGCGAATCACTATGCCGAACAGGGCGAGTGGGCGCAAGCCGATTTTCATTTTGACCAGACGGAGGCGCTGGCACAGGCGTCGTCTGATCTGGGGTTTTAAATCGGGGCAGTGGAAGATCGAAGGGCAGGCGCGCAATCGTGTTGGTCATACGTTGTTGGCGCTGGAATGTTGGACCGACGCCGAAGTCGCCTATCGTGAAGCGCTGGTGGTGTGGGAACCGATGCAACATCCCAATCGCTACGAGGCCGTGGCCGGTCGCGCCGTGGCGTTCTATCACCTGGGGCGTCGCGCCGAAGCATTGGCCCTGGCACAGGAGGTGTTGACCTTTGTCGCTGCTGCCGATCTGGTGGGGATTGTCGAGCCGGTGCTGCTCTTGTTGAACTGTGAAGCTGTCCTGACCGGCTGTGGCGAAGGGGAAGCGGCACGGCAGACGTTACAACGCGCCGCCGATTGGGTGCAGATGGTCGCCGGTCGCATCAGTGACGATACGGTGCGCACGGCGTTTCTTGGCAGACCGGATGTACAGCAGGTAAAGGGATTGCTTTCAGCCACCCGGTACGCTCCTACAGGTTGAAAAGTTGCTGAATGGTGCTTAAAGTATAATGGCAGTTGGCTGTTTTAGAAAGTTGTCAGTTATGCTATAATGGGTTACATCGCTAGTCGCTGCATGAAAAGCGGAAGGAGCAGCATGAGACAAACACTTACACCCTTTGCACGCATTACCTTTACCCCTGGTATGATGGGTGGACGAGCTTGCATTCGTGGAATGCGGATCACGGTAGCGTTGATCCTTAATTTGGTTGCCAATGGCATGAGCAATACCGAAATCCTCGATGCTTATCCCTATTTAGAAGAGGAAGATATTCAGCAAGCGCTCCAATATGCTGCCTGGTTGGCCGAAGATTCGGTCTACGAATTTGCCATTGCGGCTGATTAACCCTATGCTCAAGTTTTTAGCCGATATTGGCATTTCACCCAAAGCCGTTGCCTTTCTACGCAGTGAAGGTTATGATGCGCTTCACCTAATCGAAGAAAAGCTTGAACGCCTGTCTGACGTAGAAATCATTCACAAAGCCAAAACCGAAGGGCGGATTATTCTGACACATGACCTTGATTTTGGCGATCTTATGGCCGCCAGCGGTGATCGCTTACCCAGTGTTGTCATCTTTCGCTTGGCCGATATGCGTCCTGACAATGTCAATCGACATCTTCGTTTGGTCTTAACACACTATCAAGCATTGTTAGAGAGCGGCGCTATCCTCAGTATCACCCAAGGGCGGATTCGGGTTCGCCGATTGCCCGTTTGAGTCAGCAATATTTACTGATAAATAATCAAATTCGGCGTCACCTCAATATACCCCTGCTCTCCATAGCCGTCGATCCCCAGTGCTTCGCGTGGCGTCATCAGCGGCTTGTCCCAGCGGTAGAAGAGTTTGAAGGCGCTGAAGTGAATCGCCGCGTCGATAAAGGCATTGTACTTGCTGATCTTCCCCCACGGCCCGCCCCAGCCGTCGGCGGAGATGGTGAGGGCGATACGGTCATAACCCCAGTCGAGATCGGCTTTATCGACAATCATGGTATCCAAAAACTGGTGGACGAGCAGAATGCGTTCGCCGGGTAAGTTGTTCTCCGTCAAGTAGGCTTGCATGGCGGCTTGGGCGTCGTTGATCTGGGCAGCGGTGACATAGCCAATTGGGTCGCCAGGCCAGGCTTGGCCTTTGTGCGCCATCGCAAATTCGGGATCGAGGGCCAGGTGGACATTTTCATACTTGAGCCAGGGGAAACCCACCGCCAGCGCCTCGGCTGGACTGAGCGCACCGATTTGGATGTCGAGAATGATGGCCAACTTTTCCGCTTGGGCCGCTTTAATGTAGGCTTCCACCACCTCATCCGTCAGAAAGGCTAGATGGCTCTTATCCCCGCCGGGCGCTTTGGTCGCCATGCCGTAGACCAGATGGAAGGCGCCCTGCACCCGCAATTCATCGGCATTGGCGGCGTCATAGGCTTGCGCTTGGGCTTTGAGCAGCGGCGTCAGTTGCGCAATTTCATGTTCGCCCAGAATGCCCATCACCGGCACACCGGGCCGGCCATAGTAGGTGAGCCAGGTCGTTTTGTGAAAAGGGGACGTGGCGGGTGCGCTTTGCGCCTCAGCGGTCAAGCGCTCCACCACCGAGCCACGCAACGGTAGCGTTGTTGTCATGCCGGCAATGGGTGCGCTGACCGGCGACAGCAGGGGGTCGGGCAGCGTGCCGTCATGGCCAGGGATTGCCAGCCGTGTGCCGGCATAGATGCGGTTGGGGTCACGAATTTGATTAACCTGGGTGAGCAGCGCCAGATCGACGGCAAAGCGTTCGGCAATCACCGCCAGCGTATCACCCGGCTGAATGACATAGAAGGTTGGTGGTTGGTTTGTTAGTTGGTTGGTCTGGTCGATTATCGGTGTTGGGATCGGCGGCTCCGGCCAGTGTAGAATGGCGCTGCCTTGCGCGTCAGCCAACAAGCGGCGTTGGGTTACGCCATCCAGGGTGACTGTGACCGGGGCGCTGCTGGCAATGGTCAGGGTGAGCTGGCGCCCCTGCCATTCACCAATATGCCCTTGGGGCAAAACCCCATTGAAGGCAAGCTGCGCATCGACCACCACTTGCACCCAACTCCAGCCATCGACCTCGATTTTTAGCGAGCGTAACGCTGGCGCGTCCTGCGCATAGACGAGTGGACTCCTTTGCCAAAACAGCAGACAGCAGATCCCCACGCCGATCAGGAACAGAATTGACCGTACTTGTTGCACAAAGCCTCCCACCGGTACAAACAACAAACCCAGAGCAGTTTGGTCACTGCCGGTCGCCTACTGTACCACCGTGTCGTGGAATCAGCAAAGGCGGAACAATGTCAAATGGGAACTGCTAACCCCAGGTGAAGAGACCAGGTTTTTGCGCAACCGATCATCCTATTTTACAGGTGAAAAACTCGGTTTTTGGCTTGGTAGTTACGTCAAATTTTAGTAAGGAGGGTTGTGTTCATTCCTATCCATGTGCGCTATACTGGGTGTCAAACGTTGCGGCCAGAGGGCAAAACCACCCAGCCACAGACCAAGCAAGCCTAACAGCACATCGCGCAGGCGGATGAGCAAACTCATGCTGAGGCCGGCAGCGGGTGACAAGCCGAGGGCGGTGGTGGCCAGGGCCAGGCCGGCTTCCAACGCGCCCAAGCCGGCCGGCATGGGCAACAGAATGGCGACGCGCATGGCAAAGAGCAGGGTCATGGCTTGGGTAAAGCCGAGATCCAGTTCCAGCGCCGCAGTCATATACCAGAATTCGCCGATCAACGCCCCCCAACTCAGCAGCGAAACGGCGCCGGCGGCCAGAAAGAGCGCCGGCTTGCTCCGCCATAGATCCACCATCTGTCCCCAACTCTGTTTGAGCACATCCAACCAGCGCGCAAGACGCCCCGATAACGCCTTGTGATTTACTCGGTGCGCCAGCCGCTGTCGGCCAACCCACACGACAAGACCAACCGCAGGCAGGAGCAGCAGGACGCTGACCAGCGCGGGGCGTGGCCGGGAAATCAGCGTTGTGGTTAGCGTCTCTTGTTGCAAGATCAAAAGGGCGCCGACGGCCAGAACCGCAAAGTTGATGGTCATCTCCAACACTTTGTCGAGGGTGACAGATGCGATTGCGGTGGCTGTCGGCACATCATGCCGTTGATGGACCAGGTACACCTGAAGCGGTTCGCCGCCAAAGTGCGGGCCGGGGGTAAAATAGCTGACGGCAAAGGCGGCAATGCGATAGCGGAGGAGCGCCAGAAAGGGGAGACGATGCCCCAACCCAAAGAGGAAAAGCCACCAACGGCCGGCGAGCGTGAGCAACACAAGTAGGTTCGCCGCTACCAGGAACGCGCCTTTGGCAAGCGTCAGTTGTTGCACGATGCGCCCGATTTCCTGAAGTTGGCTGGTGCGCAGCAGCCACCAACCAAAGAGAAGCAACAAGAGAAGAAGGGTCAGTTGAAAACCAAGCCGTAAGGGCGGCGCCTTCATGCGCTGCGCTCTTCACGTTTGCCGAAGTGGGTGCGCAAGATCGGCTCTTCCGGTTGCCAGCGGGTAAACCACCAACTGCCTAAATGAGTCACAATGCTGGCCGCGGTAAAAAGCAGCGCGTTTTCATACCAAGAAAAGCCGTGCGCCCAAATATCGAGACAGGCGAGGTAGAGCAAGACGAGGGCCGCCACGCGGATGGCAATCCCCCAGAGTACGCACAAGGCGGCCATCACAAACAGCGCCACCAACAATGGCAACACCCACGGGACAACGATGCCGACCTGAGCGAGGTATGGCCCCCAAGTGGGGTACGTTTGCGCCTCATGCCATAGAATCAGCACAGTCAGAACGACGGCCACTAGCCGCGCCACGAGCGGCAACCAGCCTTCAAAAAAGGTTTTCATTGTGGTGCGCCAGCGTTGATAGCCGGCAGAATCGGGGTCAATGACATGGCTGACCACCAACCAGTCGCGGCCAAAGCTATAGATCAACGGAATGGCAAAGAGAACGCCGGCCAGTGTACTCAGCGGCGGCGTAAAGACCGGCCATAACATGACGCTGATAAAGCCGGTTTGATAGGCGGCGATGACACGCCGGTTGTCGCTGGGCGGCAGATCACGATTGGGTTTACCGGCTCGCGTGCGTAGCCACATCCCCAATACAAAAAGCGGGCGACTCACCGCCAAGATCACATACCAGAACGGCAGCACGCCATATTGGACACAGAGCAGCACTGCCACCAGCAGATCCAGCCCATCAAATTCAATATCGAGAATCGCCCCCAGTTTGGTATCGTGGCGGGTGATACGGGCAACATAGCCGTCAAAACAGTCGATCAAGCGCGAGATGGTGAAGAGAATAGCCGGCAACCAGAGCAACGGCTCCGGCGGGCGGGGCGAAAAGAGAAAGCCGGTGAGCAGGAGCAGCAACAGCCCGCGCGTCATCGTCATCGCATTGCCATAGCCCAGCGTCGGCAACAACGGGCCATTCTCGCCCCGGCGGTTGTGGTGTAGATTGACCCCCAAAATAGCTAAGGCAACCACCAACATCACGCCGGCCAACAAGAGCCAGCGTCCGGGGTAGGCATATTGCCAATAGGTCAACACCCAATAGCCGAGCAGCCAGATCAGCAGGTAGATCCCCGCAGCCAGGCTCCAGCGTCGTAATAAGCTTGATGGTTGGTTGAGTAGCGTTGACATAAGGTAGTTTCAGTTTGACCAATCCTCAATGCGTAATTCGGGTATACGTTCAAAATCGCGACGGTTGCGTGTAACAAGGGTACAGTTGTTTGCCAATGCAATGGCTGCAATCCGGAGATCTTGCGTGCCGACACGCAAGCGTTGTTGTTGCAGGTGGCGGAACTGAATGGCCGCAGTGGCATCAAAAGATAGCACTGAGATCTGTGTGAAATATATAAACCGAGATTCATTCCCCGCTCCGCCATCAACTCATTACTATGGTGCATTGTATCACTCTAACCGCTGTTCGTCAACGCGTACCGCGCGCTTCATCAATACTTCAGCCGTGCAAAATAGGTCTGTTGCGCGGCGTTGATGGCTTGCCCCAACGTTGTAATCCCTGCCACATGCAGCAGCGGGATCATGCGCAAAAAGATTTCGGCGGTGACAAAGGCATCGCCCAGCGCCGTGTGGCGACCGACCATCGTCACCCCCAGCCGGTCAGCCAGCGCTTCTATGCTATGGTTATCACCATCAGGGTGGATGACCGCTGAGAGCAACAGCGTGTCGAGAACTGGATTATTTACCTTAACACCAGTGACAGCTTCCTCGGTTTCAAAGAGGCGTAGGTCAAAGGCGACATTGTGACCGACCAGCACCGTCTCTTCGGCAAAACGCATAAAGTGGGGCAACACTTGTTGAATGGTCGGCTGGCCCCGCACCATCTGGTCAGTAATGCCATGCACCTCTTCGGCGGCGGCAGGCATGGGGCGCTCCGGATCGACCAGTTGGTCAAAGAGTTCCTGCCGCAGCGGCCGGCCATTGACAATGCGCACCGCGCCAATCGACACAATGCGATCCTGGGTCGGATCCAGCCCGGTGGTTTCCGTGTCAAAGACGGTGTAGGTCAGCGCGCTCAACGGACGATCCGCCAAAACGCCGGGCTGACTCTCCGGTGGAAAGAGGTTGAAATCATAATATTCCGGCCGACTGACCGGCGTTGCATTGATCGGTCGCGCTAAAGTGACTGGACGACTTGCGGCCAAAGGCAAAAGTAGCCGGAAATAGCTCTGTGCAGTAGCCGGGTCATGTTGAAACCAGAGTTCACTGCCATGCCGTTCGGCCACTTCGCGCAGGGTGAAGGTGGCGTCACCGGCATCGACGGTGGAAGCCCGCTCTTTCCAATCCAGCCACGCCTCGACGGCTATATTTCGACTTGACCAGCGTACATCCAACGTGGCAAAACGGCGCTGCTTGTCGGCCGGGCGATCCGGGTGGAGCGGCAGCGGCTGTAAGCCCAGATGTAGTTGCGTTACGCCAAAGGTCACCTGTAGATCGCGCAGCGCCGTAGTTAAACCATGCACAATCGCATAGTTATCGACCCGCAGCCAGAGATCCGCCGCCGGTAGTGCGCTTTCGACCGTTACCCCTGTCTCCTTTGCCAGATGGTGTTGCAGCGCGCCCAGGAGATCTGCCGCTGCCATCGTCTCATGCCGCCATTGGGCGCGCAGATCGTCAGCGAATTCGCGCATGGTCTGATCCAGTTCGCTGCTGAGGGCGGTTGACTCATCGCTAATAATCTGCTGAAAACGGGTCAGTTGCGGGGCGGGCAGGGCCGGGAATTGTTCCAGCGTTTCAATGGCGACCCGAATGTTGGCTAACCCGCCGCGGAAGCGTTCGGTCAACCGCTGCAAGAGAAAGTCGCGCCGGCTGCTGGCGGTGATGCCTTGCGTCATATCTTGCAAGGTCAGGACAAACCCGGTGATTTCATTCGCGTAGTCCAGCAGCGCGGCCATGCGCACCCGGAGGAGCGCGCCATGGGTGGTGGCGGTCATAAAGCCGGCGCTTTGTTCTCGTTCGCCGGTGGCCGGTTGCCCGGCGCGACTTTGGAGGTGACTTAAGCCATAGCTGATGGCATTGCGGTCAAGTACGCCAAAGATCGAGCGACCGAGACCGATAAAGCCGCCGCTGCTGTGCGTCGGTGTATTGAGCAGGTGGCGCGCCTGCTGATTGTAGAGCAAAATCCGCCCATCCAGGGTACAGACAATGACGCCATCGGTCAACTCGGCCAGGATGGCGGCAAGGCGCTGATGTTCTTCTTCCAGGTCGGCACGCGCCTGGCGGATGGCCGCGTCGCGGTCACGCTGCAAGGCTTGAACTTTATCGGCAAATTCGTTGATCGTGGCCGCCAATGTGCGTACAGCGGCTGTCCCCTGGGGGCGCGCTCGGCGGTCGGGGTTGGTGTACAGCATCAGATGCGCTTCTTCTTGCAACGCTTTGATGTGCAAGAACCAGGCGCGACCAAAACGGTACAACCAGATCCCACTCCCGGTTACCAGCAAACACAAACCAAACGGAAGCGCCCACGCCAACGGTGACGACGTAGGCCGCGTGAACCAGACGGCCAGACCCCAACCGGCCAAGCCACCCAGTAACAAGAGAAAGAGAGCAGTGATCGTGAGCAGATCGCTAACTTGGGAGCGGCGCATGAACTTTGCTTAGTTGACTTTCCACCTCGGCGAGCAGCGCTTTGGTTGAAAAGGGCTTGGTGATATAGGCGTCGGCGCCCAAGGCCAGCCCCTTGGTGATCTCGACTTCGCGCCCCTTGGCGGTGAGCATCACCACTTTGATGTGCTGCCAGGTCGGCGTCTGGCGAATGCGTTGGCAGATGTCAAAACCGTTCATGCCGGGCAACATCACATCCAATAAAATCAGGTCGGGCGCAAAGTCGGCAATTTTCACCAGCGCCTCGTCACCGGTGCGCGCAATCTCCACCGTATAACCGGCCTGCGCCATCAAAAATTCCAGTGAGATGACGATGTTGGCCTCGTCATCGACGATTAACACTTTTTTCGACATGCGTACTCCTGCAATCAAAGAATTGGTCGCGTAGTCGCGTAGTCCAAAGTCGCGTAGTCCAAAGTCGCGTAGTCCAAAGTCGCGTAGTCCAAAGTCGCGTAGTCCAAAGTCGTGTAGTCGCGTAGTCCAAAGTCGTGTAGTCCAAAGTCGTGTAGTCCTTTGGTCATGTAGTGAAGTAGTCGTTTATTTAGACAATCAACTATGCGACTATGCGACTACGCGACTACGCGACTATGCGACTATGCGACTATGCGACTATGCGACTATGCGACTAACCCACACTATCCAACGGCAACGTAAAGTGAAACGTTGCTCCGTGACCAGGGGCGCTATCGACCCAAAGGTCGCCGCCATAGTGGGCGATGATCTGTTTGCTGATCGGTAAGCCTAAACCGGTGCCTTGCGGTTTGCCATTGGTATGATCATGCACCTGGCGAAATTTGTCAAAGATACGTTGCTGTTCCTGGGGACTGATACCGGGGCCGTTATCCTGAACGCTCACTTGCAAGGCATCGCCGGTAGCTTGTAAGGTCAGCAGGATAACACCGCTGCCGGCCTGGCAGAACTTGATGGCGTTGGAGAGCAAGTTGAGCAGAACTTGGGTAATGCGATCCCGATCCACCACCACCAGCGGCACTTCTTCCGGCAGCCGGATTTCGACGCGAATCTCTTTGTCGTTGATCAACTGTTCGGTCGAGGCCAGGGCGTCTTGAATCAAATGGCGCAGATCGACGGCGTCGGTGTTCCACTCGGCGGCGCCGGCTTCCAGCTTTGCCAGATCCAACACTTGATTGATCAGCCGCGTCAACCGTTCGCTCTCCTTGAGAATAATTTCCAGAAAATGGCTACGACGAGCGGCAGGTAGATCCGGGTTGTCATACAAGATTTCGGAAAAGGCGCGAATGGAGGTCAATGGTGTGCGCAGCTCGTGGGTGACAGTTGAGATAAAGTCATCCTTGAGCCGATCCAGCTCCTGTAAACGCTCGTTGGCGGCGCGCAATTCGGCGGTGGCGGCTTCCAATTCCAACGATTTCTGCTCCAACTGCTGGGAGCGCTGCTCCAGTTGACGGCTGTAGGCGATCACCTGTGACGTTTCATCAAGCATCCGCATCACTTCATCGAGGGTGAGCGCTTCCTCCTTGACCACCGAAGCAATCGCCACACGGGCCGAAGCCGCTCCCATGGCGCCGGCCAGCAACCGTTCGGCATGTTGCACCAATTCGGCGTCGGCGTTAATTGTCTTGTCCCAATCCAACCCCCGTTGGCGCGCATAGGCCGCTAAGGCGGTATCGGCGCGCCGTTCGCCCAAGAAGCGGCTCAACAATTCACGAAGCGCTTGTACGGTGGCAGTGCCGCGCCAGAGCGCCAACGTTCCCTGGTTGGCGGCATAGTTAAAGCTATCGACAAAGAGCGAAGCCTGACTATGCTCCAACACACTCTGCCGCCCCACCAGCGAGACGATGGTAAACAACCCGACGTTGACCAACATGCTCCACACCAGCGAATGGGCCACCGGATCCAGCTGCTCGATACCCAACAATTGATAAGGACGCAGGAGGGACGAACCAAAGAGACCCACTTCAATGAAATCGGTCGGCAGCCAACCGGATTCGGCCAGCGACGGCAGCGGCAACGTATAGCCCCAAACGAGAAAACCGCCGATCAAGCCGCTGAGCGCGCCCAAGCGGGTCGCCCCTTTCCAGTAGATGCCGCCCAGGATGGCCGGTGCAAATTGGGCGACGGCGGCAAAGGAGACCAGGCCAATCGACACCAGTGGACTGCTCTGTGCAGTCAACCGAAAATAGAGATAGCCGAGCAGCAGGATCACCGCAATGGCAATCCGCCGAATCGCCAGGATCATGCCGCCCAGATCGCCCCGTTCATTCAGCGGCAACATGCGCAACCCCAATACCAGCGGCATGACCAGATCGTTGGAGACCATTGTACTCAGCGCCACCGTTTCAACGATCACCATGCCGGTCGCCGCCGAGAAGCCGCCCAGAAAGACCAGCAGCGCCAGCGCCTCTTGCCCCTCCGCCATCGGCACGGTCAGCACAAAGGTGTCGGCATCCACTTTGCCGTCAGGAAAATGGAGCAGGCCGCCAAAGGCAATCGGCAAGACAAAGATATTGATGATCAACAGGTAGAGCGGAAAGAGCCAGATGGCCTTATTGAGATGGCGCTCGTCCACATTTTCGACTACCGCCACCTGAAACTGGCGGGGCAGAAACATAATCGCCATCATGGAGAGCAGCAGCAACGCCGCCCAGCCACTGTAGCTATTGGTTGCATCGCCCATCATAAAAAGCTGGCGCAGCGCCGGGTCAACAGCGGCTTTCTGGAAGAGATCGCCAAAGCCGTTGTAGACGCCAAAAGTGACAAAGAGGCCCACGGCCAGGAAGGCCAGTAATTTGATCACCGATTCAAAGGCAATGGCGGCGACCAACCCCTCGTGATGTTCGGTCACATCCAGGTGGCGAGTACCAAAGAGAATGGCAAAGGCGGCCAGGACAAGCGCTACATAAAAGGCCGTATCCGCCGCCGTCGTTGTCACCGCACTTTGACTGGCAGCCGTGACATCAGCATGAGTCCAGAGCAGGGTAAAGCTGGTCGCCACCGCTTTGAGTTGGAGCGCAATATAGGGCACAATGCCGATGACGGCGATTACGGTGACAAAACCGCCCAACGCAATACTCTTGCCATAACGGGAGGCGATAAAGTCGGCAATCGAGGTGATGCGGTTCTGCTTGCTGATGCGGATGATCTTGCGCAGCACAAACCACCAGAGCGCCGCCATCAAGGTCGGCCCGATATAGATGGGCAGAAAGTCAGTGCCGCCGCGCGCCGCCCGCCCTACGCTCCCATAAAAGGTCCACGCCGTACAATAGACCGCCATTGACAACGCATAAACATACGGATTGCTGATCAGGCTGCGCCCCGCGTCCGCCCGCTTGTCGCCAACATACGCTATGGCGAACAAGACCCCAATATAAAGGAGCGAGACGAGGATGATGGTGCTGCCGTTGAGCATGGGACTATGATTCGTGCTGCGTGCTGCGTGCTGCGTGCTGCGTGGCCTGAGCCTGTCGAAGGCCACGCAGCACGCAGCACGCAGCACTTCTACCATTCAATCATCAACGCCATGAGCGCAATGAGCAGCGCCCAGGCCAAAAAGAGATAGACATAGAGGACGGGAATGCCCCAGACCATCCCCTCCGTACTAAAGAGGGAGAGGAGCGGGAAATTGAGCAACAGACAACCGATAAAAAAGAGAGCCAGCAGCCGTTGACCGGTCAAGGTATGACGATTCATGGTTTCCTGATCCTCCTCTGCTACCAACGCCGACTGATTACTCGTCCCGTAGGGATGCCTGAGTTTAGGTTGATTGTAGCATAGCCCTGGTCGCTTGACCAGCAAGCTTTTTTCGGCGAGTGCATTGCACGGGGCAGAGGCTTCTGCGATCATGTGAACTTTCCTGCCCCGGCAACGCACTCGCACTACCCCACCCGAACAAAAATGATGCGTGAGACAGCGATGGGGTTGTGACCTTGCCCACCGTGCATCACGCATCATCCGACAGCAATCCGTTGCGACGGCTTTAAACCGCTACGCTACCGCTTAGTGAGCGCCAACCGGAGCCGCAGCGCCGGCAGCACGAGCATTCCCGGCAATGGCGTCCATCGCCGCGTCATCTTCTTGGGGATGGCGCAGGTGATCGACCAGATCCTGAATCTCCTTGGCCGGTTCGGCGGTCAGCTTGCTCACCACATAGGTCAGGATGAAGTTGGTGGTGAGACCAAAGACGCCGGCGCCCAGGTGGGTGATGCCCAGGACGTTGAAACTCGGGTCCAGGTAGTTGTTATACATGTAGAAGACACAGACCACCATGCCGCCGATAATGCCGGCAATGGCGCCGGGGCCGTTGGCCCGCTTCCAGAAGATCCCCAGTAAGATAATAGGAAAGAACGAGGAGGCCGCCAGCGAGAAGGCCCAGGCCACCATCTGGGCAATCAGCGCCAACCGAGGCATGGCCGCGAGGGCCGCACACGCCGCCGCTACCACCACCAAGCCTTTCCCCAACGCCATGCGGGTGGCAGGGCTGGCCTTGGGGTTGATAATACGGTAGTAGACATCATGGGCAATGGCCGAGGCGATCACCACCAGCAGACCATCCGCCGTCGAGAGCGCCGCCGCCAAACCACCGGCAGCGATCAGCGCCGCAATCGTATAGGGCAGACCCGCTAACTCTGGCGTCGAAAGCACGATCAGGTCGGCGTTGATGTCCAGTTCTGCAAATTGCACCTTGCCATCTACGGCGCCGGCTGTGATCGCGGCGCCGGCTAGTTCACCAGCCACGCCACTCTTGACATCGCCTTGTGACGTGTCCTGGAAAGCGCCTAACTGCACCTTGCCGTCACCATTGGCATCCGTCCAGACCAGCTTTGGCGTATCACCCTTGGTCTGGTCAGCCGCCCACGCCGGGAGTTTGGTTCCATCCAAGCCCTCCAACGTGTTGAAATCCTTGATGGTCAACAGGCCGGTCTTGGAGAAGCGCACGATCCAGTCCAATGGTTGACCATCTTTACCGGCGATGGTATAGACTGTCTTGTCACCATCTTGTACACTGGTCAACGAGCCACCGACAACGTTAGAGAGTAATTCCCACCGCGAGAAGGCGGCATAAGCCGGGGCTGTGAAGTAGAGCAGGAAGATGAAGAAGAGCGAATAACCGACGCTCATACGACTTTCCCGCACGCTTGGCACTGTGTAGAAGCGAATCAAAATATGGGGCAAGCCGGCGGTACCTAGCATGAGACAGAGGGTGAGCGCCAGGAAGTCCCACGGTTGGCCTTTCCAGTCGGTGACGGACTTGGCTTCCGGCACACTCCAGTTGGTGCCAAAGTAGCTGTTGACACCCTTGATGGCGCCGATGGAGGCCGCATTGCTCATGGTTTCGTTATAGGGTTCAATATATTTTTTTGTGATCTCCTGCTCCGCTTCCAAGCGCTGGACTTGTTGCAGCGCCTCGCCATAGGATGCCTGCGGAATCGGCACGCCGGTCAGCTTGATCGAGAGGAAGACTACCGGCACCAGATAGGCCACGATCAAAATTACATATTGCGCCACCTGCGTCCAGGTCACGGCCTTCATGCCGCCCAGGAAGGAGCAGAACAAGACGCCGGCCAGCCCCAGCACAACGCCCCATTCATACGAGACGCCGACAAAGCGGCTCATGATCAAGCCGACGCCGACGACCTGCGCCGTCACATAGGTGAAGCTGACGATGATGGCCGCAATCGCCGCCACCGTGCGGGCCGCTTTCCCACCGTAGCGGGCGCCCACAAAGTCGGGAATGGTGTATTGGCCAAATTTGCGGATGTAGGGGGCAAAGAGCAGCGCCAGCAACACATAGCCGCCCGTCCAGCCCATAATATAGGCCAGGCCGTCATAGCCCAGCAGCCAGAGCGAACCGGCCATTGAAATAAAAGAGGCGGCGCTCATCCAGTCGGCGCCGGTCGCCATGCCGTTGAAGATGGCGGGGACGCTACGCCCGGCCACATAATATTCATCCAACGCTTTGGTGCGGCTCATAATGCCGATGACCGCATACAACCCCATTGTCAGCGCCATAAAACTCCAGGCAATGACATTATGGGATAAGTTGATGGTCAACTCTAGCGCCAGAATGATCAGCGTGAAGAGAATAAAGCCAACGGTAAACAGCCCATAGCCGCGGGCCAGGCGATCTTGTCGAAACATGGTAGGTGGTTCTCCTTATCAGACTATCTCTGGTGAAGTTACTTCTTGGTGGTTAATTTGCGGTCGCGGTCACGCAAGCCATACTCTTGATCCAACTTGTTCATCCGCCAGGCGTAGTAGAAGATCAAGACGACAAAGACAATCAGCGATCCCTGGCTGCCCATGTAGTAGCCAAGCGGGAAGCCGGCAAAGACAATCTGATTCAGTTGATTGATGAAGAGCGGCGGGATATACGCAACGACAAACCAGATCACCAACAAGGTGATAATCAACCGCTGGTTCGCTTTCCAGTAAGAATCGAGCCGTTTCTGCTGCTCTTCACGCGGGTTTTGTGCCATAAAGTTCCTCCTAAGGGTTGAGTAAGTGGGTCAACAGGAAACCCAGCGAATGACAATACCATCTGCCCTGAAAACCACAGGGATTTCGCAGATTATACAGATTAATTTGTGGTATAAATCTTTGAAATCTGCGGAACCCCTGTGGTTTTCAGGGCAGATGGTCGGCAAGTCCCTGTGTTCCGATTGAGCCGTTTAAATAAGTATTTGTTTTGCTTGTTGAAATGGAATGAAAACTGGGAAGCTATTGTCGTACGCTTGGGATGCCATGAGTGTAGCAAATTGTAAGTAACCTCACAACCTGCAATCCGATAGTCTTTTGCTGCCAAAGTAGTAGGAAAGACCTACCCGAAGGGGTAGGGAAGTTGGGGAATAGAGAGATTGAGAGATAAAGAGATTCTCTGTGCTGCTCTCTCAATCTCTTGAAGAGTTACGCAGTTGCCTGGGAACGCCGGCCTCCTGCCGGCCTGTCGCCAGAGATGGCGCGGGAACCCGTTGGGTGCCCAACTGCGTAACTCCTACTCTTTTTAAAAACTTGTACGAAGCACAATACGATTCACGCCAATCTGTCTGTATGATAGGTAAGACCAAGTGCATCTTGCGCTTCTTTGATCGCAGCAAACGCGGCGCGCAGACGGTTCTGTTCCAACTTGGTGAGATCGCGCAACCGAATTTTGTTGTCGGCAGGTTGCCCGTTTGCAAGCGCCGCCAATTGGCGACGCAGACGCAGTTTCAGGAGAAAACCGAGGCTATCGATGAGCATGGTGGCGCTCTCTTCGGGGATCTGGTTAGCTTTAGCCGCCACTACCAGCCGTTCGGCCGTAGCGCGTTCACGCGAACCAGCCGCCAACGCGCCGGCGCGCGCCAGTCCCACAATCGGCGCAATGCCCCCCATCTTGAGATCAACCAAGCCGCCCTGGCTGCGTATACGCTGAAAGAAACCAAGCGGCGGCGCAAATTGTTGGGCAGCGCGCACGAGGTGGCCGATAAAAAGGGGACGTTTATGCGCCGCGGCGATCAACGCTTCCAGCGGTTCCAGCGACAGTTCACCATAGACCCGGCGAAAATCAAAGAAGATGCCCGCCTCCATCAGCGCCAGCGGCTCGGGGGTGCGGATCCAATCGACAAAAATCTCCTGCCATTCGACCAGCGGTTTACACCAATTAGTTGCCATGTAACCACCGGAACAGGGGGGAAAGCCGGCTTGCATCAAGCCATTCACCACCTGTTGCGCCAGTTGCCCAAAATAGGCGGCGGCTTCAGCGGATGCTTCAGCGTAAATCAACGCGTTGTCCTGATCAGTAATCAGCATTTGCTCGTGGCGCCCTTCCGAGCCAAAGACCAGCCAGGCATAGGGCATGGGGGGCGGCCCCAGTTGTTGTTCAGCGAGTTGCAGCAGTCGTTGCACTAGTGCATCGTTCAAACTCGAAACCACCCGGCCAATTTGCAGTGCGCCCACCCCGCCATCCACCAGTGTCGCCACTGTGCCGGCAATCTCCTGCGCGTAATGGTGAAGCGGCGCAGGGTCGGTGAGATTTTGCAGCCGTCGGTGAAGATAGAGCGGACTGCGCGCCTGCTGGCGGAGTAGATCGGTGTTGGTGATCACCCCCACCACCCGTCCCTCCTCGACCAGCGCCAGATGATGAATATTCTCATCAAGCATGTAGAGCAGCGCGCTATAGGTCGGTGTATCTGAATCGAGACTTTTGAGCGGCTGGCTCATCACCTGGCAAACGGGCGTCTCCGGCCCCAGCCCCAATGCCAACACCCGCCCCCGTAAATCGCGATCGGTGAGGATGCCGGGCGGTTCACTGGCCACCAGACAGGAACTCGACCGGGCCTGGTGCATGGTCTGCGCCGCCTGTTGCACCGTGGCGTCGGCGGCCACAAAGAGCGGCGGCTGTGTCACCAACTGCTTGACGGGGACAAGCAGACTGCGATCCAACGTATCACCGGCGCCGGTTAACAACATGGGTAAATCCTCTGCAAAATCGTTCCGTGTTGCTTCTATCCGTGTTTAGTCCTTTGGCAACATAAAGGACTAAACACGGATAGAAGCAACACGGAGGCAATTCATCAGGTTGAACGGTAGTAAAGGCTGATGAGAGTTACATAAATAAATCGGTAACGAGGAGTCAGGCACGCCCTGTGCCGACCCGGCTCTGATTACCGAAACAATTAGCTAACCTTCATTAGTCTTCGGCGGGCCAGGGCAAGACTAATGAAGGTTACAAATTTGTTTCGGTAATCCTTGGAACTTGTCACGCCGGCGGCGATGACCTACAGTTACCGCTTTATTTTCGTAACGTTCATTAGTCTTTACTACCGTTCATTGCTTCTTGCACTATACCGTTAATCTTCCAATGTACTCAAGTCGCCGGGGTCTTTGCCCAACGCCTGGGCTTTGAGCAGGCGACGGACGATCTTGCCGCTGCGGGTCTTGGGCAGCTTTTCGACAAAATCCAGTTCACTGGGTGTGGCAATCGGCCCCAACTCGCGGCGGACATGGTCGATGATGCTGCGTTGGGCCGCATCGCCGCCGGCTTGGCCGGGGCGCAAGACGACAAACGCCTTGATCGCTTCCCCCTTGATCTCATCAGGAATGCCGATCACCGCCGATTCGGCCACCGCGGGGTGAGTGATGAGCGCCGACTCGACATCCGCCGTACCAATGCGATGACCGGCGACATTCAGCACATCATCGCTGCGCCCCAGCACCGTAATGCGGCCATCTTTGTCCCAACTGGCGACATCGCCGGCCAGGTAGACGCCGGGGACTTCGGTCCAGTATTGTTCGTAACGGCTGTGATTGTTCCAGACGGTGCGCATCATGTGCGGGAAGGGCCGTTTGAGCGCCAACAGCCCCCCCTTGCCTTTCGGCACTTCTGCGCCCAGTTCATTGACCAACACCGCTTCGACACCCGGCATGGCAAAGCCGGCGGCGCCCGGCACGGCGCTCATCGTCAGCGGCGTGGCAATGGTCGGGCCGCCCAATTCGGTCTGCCACCAGTTGTCGGCCACAAAGCCGCGCTTGCCGCCGTCAAGCAGATGGGTGTGCGCCCAACGCATCGCTTCCGGGTTGAGCGGTTCGCCGGCGACGGCCAGCAAGCGCAAGGTGGAGAGGTCGTACTTGCCGGGGTAGTCCGGCCCGAATTTCATAAACATGCGCACCGCCGTCGGCGCGGTAAACATGACATTGACGCCATACTTTTCGACGCACTCCCAGATCACGCCGGGGTGCGGAAAGTCGGGCGCGCCTTCGCGGAAGACCGAGGTGACGCCTTCAATCAACGGTGCATAGACAATGTACGAATGGCCCACCACCCAGCCAATGTCGGAGGTGGCCCAGTAGACATCGTTGTCCTTCACATCAAAAAAGTTGCGCAGGTGATAGGAGGTGCCGACCATATAGCCGCCATGCACATGGACAACGCCCTTGGGCTTGCCGGTCGAGCCGGAGGTGTAGAGAATGTAGAGCGGGTGTTCGCTGTCCACCGGTTCGGCGGCGGTCTCCGGGCGATGGGCGGTCATCAATTCGTCAAAGTCCACCTCATGGGGGCGCAACTCGGCTTTGGCGCCCCGCTGGAACCAGATGACATGGTGCAGCCCCAGACCATCGACTGCCTGATCGACAATGCTGCGCAGATCGACACCTTTGCCGCGCCGGTAGCCGACATTGCCCGCGATTACCACTTGCGCACCGGCATCCAAAATGCGGTCACGCAGTGCGCCGACGCCCATCCCGGCATAGACCACCGAGTGGATGGCGCCAATGCGCGCACAAGCCAACATCGAAATCACACCTTCCAGCGTCAACGGCATGTAGATGATGACCGTGTCCCCCTTTTTCACGCCCAATGCTTTTAGGCCAGTGGCAAAGCGGGAGACCAACTGGCGCAACTCATGGTAGGTGACTTTGCGTTCACTGCCGTCCTCGCCAATCCAGATCAGCGCCAACTTCGTGCGGTTGGGGCCGTCGGCATGGCGATCCAGCGCGTTGAGGGTGATGTTGGTCTGCCCGCCGACAAACCAGCGATGGTTGGGGTAGTTCCACTCCATGACCTGTTGCCAGGGCTGCGTCCAGGTGAAACGTTGCGCCCAGCCACCCCAAAAGCCGGCAGGATCGGCAATGCTGCGCGCATATTCGGCGGCGAAGTCGCGAAGATTGGCCTGCGCGATGAGCTTGTCCGGCGCGTGAAAACTCTCGCCATATTGTAAAATCTGTTCGAGATGCACGGTTCCTCCTTAAAACAACCTCGGCTAAAGTCACACGCAACAGAACAACGGATGTAGGAAGCAACGGATTTCATGCGCAGGGTGCAAGCGAACGTAACAAATCCGCTGCTTCCTACATCCGTTGTTCTGTTCGCTTGGCCCCCGTATGAAATCCGTTACTTCCTACATCCGTTGTTGTGTTCTGTTACGCTTCCAGCGTGCTGGTGTCGCCAATCGAGCCGCCGGTGATCTGCGCTTTGAGCAGGCGGCGCATGATCTTGCCGCTGCGGGTCTTGGGCAGGCTCGGCACAAAGTTGATCTCTTGCGGCACGGCAATCGGCCCGACTTCGTGGCGCACATGGTTCTTGAGCGTCTTGACCAGATCTTCGCTCCCTTCGACGCCGCCGCGCAGGATACAGAAGGCGTGGATCACATTGCCCTTGATGTCGTCGGGAATGCCGACACAGGCCGATTCGGCCACGGCGGGGTGACTGACCAACGCGCTCTCGATTTCAGCAGTGCCCAGGCGGTAGCCGCTGACCTTGATCACATCGTCCATGCGCCCGATGATCCAGAAGTAGCCATCCTCGTCGCGGCGGGCGCTATCGCCGGTAAAGTACCAGCCTTGCTTGGCAAAATCGGACCAGTAGGTCTGCTTAAAGCGTTCCGGGTCGCCCCAGATGCCGCGCGTCATGCCGGGCCAGGGGTGCTTGATGACCAGATAGCCATCCTCATTGGCGTCGGCGGCGGCGCCATCTTCGCGCACAACATCAGCCACAATGCCGGCAAAGGGCAGGGTGCCGCTACCGGGCTTGAGCGGCACAACCGGCGTCGGTGTGATCATAAAGCCGCCCGTTTCGGTCTGCCACCAGGTGTCCATGATCGGGCAGCGCTCCTTGCCGATGTGCTTGTAGTACCAGCGCCATGCTTCGGGGTTGATCGGTTCACCCACCGACCCCAACAGACGGAGCGATGACATGGGGTGCTTGTCGGGCCACTGTTCGCCGGAGCGCATAAAACCGCGAATGGCGGTCGGCGCGGTGTAGAGAATGGTGACGCCATATTTGTCGATCAATTCCCACCAGCGGTCGGGGTTGGGATAGCCGGGCGCGCCTTCGTACATCAGGCTGGTGGCGCCCAGGATCAACGGGCTGTAGACAATGTAGCTGTGACCGGTGATCCAGCCCGGATCGGCGGCGCACCAGTAGACATCGTTCTCCTGAATGTCAAAGACATACTTGAGCGTGGTAGCCACATGCACCTGATAGCCGCCACAGGTGTGCAGTTGCCCCTTGGGCTTGCCGGTGGAGCCGGAAGTGTAGAGGATGAACAGGGGATCTTCGGCGTCCATTACTGCGGTGGGGCAGTCGGGGCTGGCTTGGGCGCGCAGTTCGTGCCACCAGAGATCGCGCCCGGCAACCCAGCCGATGTTCTGGCCGGTGCGCTTGTAGACCACCACCTTTTCAACCACCGGCGCTTTGGCAAGCGCTTCATCGACAATATCTTTCAGGTTGACCGTCTTATTGCGTAACCAGGCGCCGTCACAGGTCACAACGACGCGGCTTTTGGCATCGTTGATGCGATCGGCCAATGCTTGTTCACTAAAACCGCCATAGACCACGCTATGAATCGCGCCGATTTTTGCCACGGCCAACATGGCGACGGGCAGTTCGACGACGCGCCCCATGTAGATAGTGACGGTGTCGCCCTTCTTGACTCCCAGGCTCTTGAGAACATTGGCAAAACGGTTGACCTCTTCGGCTAGTTGAGCATAGGTGTAAGTGCGGGTTTCGCCATCTTCCCCTTCCCAGATGATGGCGGTTTTGTTCTTGCGGCCATTTTGCACATGACGGTCGATGGCGTTGTGAACCACATTGGTCTTGCCGCCGATAAACCATTTAAAGAACGGCGCGCCGCTCTGATCTACCACTTGGGTATAGGGCGTATACCACTCGATCAATTCCTTGGCGCGCGCATCCCAGAAGGCCACCGGGTCATTCAACGCCGCCTGACGTACAGCCAGGTAATCGGGGACATTGGCATTGGCAACAGTTGCCGCAGAAGGGACATAGAGTTCGCTACGGCTGGCCGCAACGTCGATACCTTCAGTCATTGTAGATTCCTCCTCTTCACAGTAAAATGGTTACGGGTTTTCAATCAATTTTCGTTTTCGCCCTTTGGTGATTCGTGCTGTGTGCTACGTGATTCGTCGCCTTCGACAGGCTCAGGCGACGAATCACGTAGCACGGTAGGCGCGTATTGAATTAAACAACCCTCAGTAGAAGCGCAAATTGTACAATGCTAAGTTTACTTAGTTCTGGGGAACAGTCAAACATGACGGATTAAATTGTCAATTTGGAATTATCGGGCGGTTGACAGACTGCCAATGGATTTGTAGAATACTTTACAATTCCTGTTTGTCAGCTTCAAGCCCAATCGCGATAGTTTTTTTCATACATGAATGAAGGGGTAGCCCCTACCGCTTTCGGTAGGTTTAGGCCTTTGATTGGAGACCACCATGAGCGACGTCGTCGGCGCCTTGTCCCCATCGCAACGCATTCTCACCGTCACCGAAGAAGAGTTGAGCCGGATTATTCTCGACATTCATGATGGGCCGGTGCAATATCTCTTTACCGCGCTTTCGCTGCTTACTGGCGTGCAGCAAGAGGTGGCGCAACAGGGCGCGCCGGCCGATCTGGCGCCGCGGTTGGCGCAGGTGGGCGTTCTGCTCGAATCGTCGCTCTATGAGATCAAATTTTTCATGGGCGCCTTTCGCCCCCCCGAATTTCGTCGCCGCTCCTTGGTTTCGCTGGTGGAAGGGCTGGTGATTCAACATGAGGAGTGGACGGGCAACACCGTGGAACTGGAAACGCGACTATTGCCCGATGAAATCAGCCTGCCGGTGAAGATCGCGCTCTACCGCATTGTACAGGAGGCGCTCTCCAACAGCTATCGCCATGCCGGGGTTGAGCGCTATCAGGTCAAGCTTTGGTCTGAGGATAAGAACATTTGCCTGGAAGTCAGTGATGAGGGGCGTGGGTTTGCGCCGCACGATCTCGAACAAGCGATCAGCGAGGAACACACCGCACATATCGGCTTGCGCGGGATGCGTGATCGGGTCGCCATCCTTGGCGGTCGCTTTGCGCTAGACAGCCAGGTTGGCAAGGGAACGCGCATTTATGTCGAGTTGCCCGGTAAGTGACAGGAGCAAGGAATGAGTGAAAAGAGCGTTCTGATTCGCGTGATCCTGGCCGATGATCATGCTCTGGTCACAGAGGGGCTAAAGAGTCTCATCGACCGGCAGGGGGATATGCAGGTGGTCTATGTGGCGCAAGATGGCGGGGAGTTGCTGGCTTATCTCGCCAATCACACGGATGTAGATGTCGTGGTGCTGGATCTGCAAATGCCCTATGGCGGTCTCAAGGCGCTGGCCGAAATTCGCCGCCGTGAACATCCGGTGCGCGTATTAATCCTGACCGCCTTTAGTGATGGCGAAAGCATTCAGGCGGCCTTACAGTTAGAGGCGGAAGGCTTTGCGCTCAAGACTGAATCACCCATGCAGACCATTGACGCCATTCGCCAGGTGGCCCAAGGGCGCCTAGTCTTTCCCCGCGCTGCCCAGCGCTGGATGATGAGTCAACCCAAGCGGGGGCCAAGTTTGTCCGCGCGCGAGGAAGAGGTGTTGGATCTGCTGGCGCGTGGTTTACCGAATGCCGAGATTGCCGGTTCGCTCAACGTTAGTGAAAACACGGTGCGCTTTCATCTGAAAAACATTTATGAAAAGTTAAACGTCACCAACCGGACAGAGGCGGTGGCGTGGCATTTTCAACAGAAGCAGAAGTAACTTTACCGAATAAACGCCGCCACCTGCCTGATAAACGCGTCTTCAATGCGAATTTGATGGGGGTCGATGATCTTTATCGCTGCCATTTCTGCCCGCGAGAAGAAACCAATTTCTGTCACCTCATCGCTCAGTCCTGGCGTACCGGCGACGACCCTGGCTTCAAAGCAGAACGAAACAAATTGAAAGCGGTTGCCGTCCCGATAGACTGTGATGCGATGGGGCGAGGTATAGATGCCGATGAGCCGCGTCACTTCCACTGTGAGGCCGGTCTCCTCCCATACTTCCCGGACACAAGCCTCTCCAGCGCTCTCACCGGATTCCATCGCGCCGCCGGGCAAACACCATTCGCCATTGTCCTCGCGGCGGGTCAACAGCACCTTTTCACCGCTTTCGTCAAAGATCACCGCCGCCGAGCCAACCCGCAACGGCGCCGTTTTGCCGATGCGGTCGCCATATTCTGATCGCGCCATAAGTTTATCCAATCTCATCAATGGAACGCGGATTTAGCGGATTGGGCAGATTTACACGGATCTTGATCCGCTTCTATCCGCCCAATCCGCTAAATCCGCGTTCCATTCCTTACTCGCTTTAATCCAAATAGTCGTAAGCGATCAGCGTCAAGAAATCGATAAACTGGTCGGTGAGGATCAGCTTATCGAGCAGTTCCGCCGACTCTTCGTACCGTTCGACGCCGGGGCCGCCCAGTTTGTGCAGTTCCTCATCGCGGATCTGGCGGTAGAGATCACGGGTCACGGTGCGACCATCGGCCAGCTTGGCGCCGTGACGAATCCATTGCCAGATCTGCGAGCGGGAGATTTCGGCAGTGGCGGCGTCTTCCATCAGGTTGTTGATGGCGGCGGCGCCGTTGCCGTTGAGCCAGGCGTTGATATATTGCAGCGCCACACTTACATTGAGCCGCACGCCGTTTTCGGTGATCTGGCCGCCGCTGGCGCCAACGTTGATCAATTCGTGCGCCTCGACATGGACATCTTCACGCAGGCGCTCCTTCTGGTTGGGGCGGTCGCCCAACACGCGGTCAAAACATTCCATCGCCACCGGCACCAGATCGGGGTGGGCAACCCAGGTGCCGTCACAGCCGTCGTTGGATTCGCGGGTCTTGTCTTCGCGCACCTTCGCCAGCGCATTCTCCGTCACCACCGGGTCGCGGCGGTTGGGGATAAAGGCCGCCATGCCGCCGATGGCATGAGCGCCCCGTTTGTGACAGGTGTGGATGAGCAGTTCGGTGTAGGAACGCATAAACGGCACGGTCATCGTCACCTGGATGCGGTCGGGCAGGAGCAGGTCGCTGCGGTTGCGCAGCTTCTTGATCGTGCTGAAGATGTAATCCCAGCGCCCGGCGTTGAGACCGGCGGCGTGGTCGCGCAATTCGTAGAGGATCTCTTCCATCTCAAAGGCGGCCAGAATCGTCTCGATCAACACCGTGGCGCGCACCGAACCATGCGGCACGCCCAGTTGGGCCTGGGCATAGGTGAAGACATCGTTCCAGAGCCGTGCTTCCAGATGGCTTTCCATCTTGGGCAAATAGAAATAAGGGCCGCTGCCACGGGCCAGCAGTTCCTTGGCGTTGCGATAGAGATAGAGACCGGCGTCAAACAAGCTGGCCGAAATCGCTTCGCCATCCACCGTAACATGCTTTTCGGTCAGATGCCAGCCGCGCGGGCGCACCAGCAGGGTGGCGATGGTGTCGTTGAGTTGATAGGTGCGGCCATCGGGGTTTTGAAAAGCAATCGTGCGGCGGATCGAGTCGCTACAGTTGATCTGGCCGGCGATCACATTTTCCCATGTCGGCGAGAGCGCATCTTCAAAGTCGGCCATAAAGACCTTGGCGCCGGAGTTGAGCGCGTTGATCATCATCTTGCGTTCGGTGGGGCCGGTGATCTCAACGCGACGGTCGTTGAGGTCGGCGGGAGCCGTCGCCACCTGCCATTCGGCTTGGCGCACCGCCGCCGTTTCGGGCAGGAAGGTGGGCAACTGACCGGCATCGATGGCTTTTTGCCGTTCCACGCGCCGTGCTAACAGAGCAACGCGGGTCGGGTTAAAGCGGCGATGGAGATCGGCCACAAAGGCCAGGGCGTCGGTGGTCAGCACTTCCAGCACTTGGGGCGTCACTGTGCCCAGAAGCTGAACCCCCTGGGGTAGATGGATGGACATAGCTTTCTCCTATGATTTAGTATGCTGTTATACCGACGAGCGCCAGGAAGTAACACTTTGTCTAGAGATAATAGGTTACTTCCTGTGCTGCTCGTTGGTATAATAGATGAGTTGAATCCTACGTCGGTGTGTCGTCTATTGTACAGCATGGCAACGATTTCCCGAAATGGCTAAATTTGTCCGTTGGTCCAGTGGTGACAAGCGCTGTTGATCTTTGGCGCTGGCTCTGCCTTCTGGTAAGATTAGCTAACTAACGATCAAGGTTAATGAAGAGATGAGATAAGACCCACCAGACTATGAATATACAGCCACCGATTGTTTACCCGCCCAGTCACCGGAGTGATTGCGTCGACCTGTTGCATGGCGTCACCGTCGCCGATCCCTATCGTTGGTTAGAAGATCTCAACGCAACCGAAACCCAAGCCTGGATCAGCGCACAAAATGAAGTCACCGAGGCCTGGTTGCGCCGCGTCCCCCAACGCGAAGCGATCCGCCAGCGCTTGACCGACCTCTGGAACTATGAGCGTTACGGCATTCCCTTCCGGCGGGGCGACCGCTACTTTTTCACGCGCAATGACGGCTTGCAAAATCAGGCTGTCCTCTACTGGACGCCAATGTTGACTGCCGAACCGCAGGTGCTGCTCGACCCGAACCAGCTTTCGGCAGATGGCACGGTCGCGCTCAGTGGCTATGCCGTCAGTGAAGATGGGCAGTTGCTGGCCTATGGTCTTTCGGCCTCCGGGTCGGATTGGATCGAGTGGCGGGTGCGCGAGGTGGCGAGTGGGCAAGATCGGGCCGATCTGGTGCAGTGGGCGAAATTTGCCGGCGCGGCCTGGAGCCATGACAACGCCGGCTTTTTCTACAGCCGCTACGATGCTCCGGCGGGGGATGCCACCTATAAGGATGTGAACTATTATCACAAAGTCTACTACCATCAGTTGGGGACGCCACAGCGCGCTGACCGTCTGGTCTATGAGCGTCCCGACCAGAAAGAGTGGAACTTTGGCGCCACTGTCACCGATGACGGGCGCTACTTGATCATCCATGTCAGCCGCGGCACCTTTCGGCAGAATGGCGTGTTCTATCGCGACTTAGGCGATTCGGCCAATCCGGTGGTTGAGTTACTGAACCGCTTTGACGCCGCCTATACCTTTGTCGGCAATGACGGGACGCGCTTCTACTTCCGCACCGACCTGAATGCGCCCCGCTCACGGGTGATTGCTGTTGATCTGCGCCAGCCTGATCAGTGGCAGGAGGTGCTGCCGGAAAGCAATGATACCTTAAATAGCGTCAGCCTCTTCAACAATGAGCTGATCGCCACCTATTTGCACGATGCCCATAGCCAGGTCAAACGCTTCAACTGGGCCGGCGCGTTAGTGCAGGAGATCACCTTGCCCGGCATCGGCTCGGTCTATGGCTTTGGCGGGCGGCAGCATGATAACGAGACCTTTTATTACTTTACCAGCTTTACCAGCCCCGGCACGATCTATCATTATGATTTAGCCAGCGGCCAAAGCGCCCTCTTTCATCAGGCGGAACTCGATTTTGACCCGGCGCACTATGCCACCAAACAGATCTTCTACACCAGCAAAGATGGCGCCCGCGTCCCCATGTTTATCTGCCACAAAAAGGACATTACCCTGGATGGCAGCAACCCGACCTATCTCTACGGCTACGGCGGCTTCAACATTCCGCTCACGCCTAGTTTTTCGTCGAGCATTTTGGTCTGGCTGGAGATGGGCGGTATCTTTGTCCAGGCCAATCTGCGCGGCGGCGGCGAATATGGCAAGGAGTGGTATCAGGCGGGGACGCTGAAAAGCAAACAGAATGTCTTTGATGACTTTATCGCCGCCGCCGAATGGCTGATCGCCAACGGCTACACCAGCACACCCAAGCTGGCCATCGGCGGCGGCAGCAACGGCGGCTTGTTGGTCGGCGCTTGCCTGACCCAGCGCCCCGATCTCTTTGGCGCCTGTCTGGCCGCCGTAGGCGTTCTTGATATGTTGCGCTTCCACAAATTCACCATTGGTTGGGCCTGGGTCTCAGACTTTGGTTCGCCCGATGACCCGGAGCAGTTCCAAACGTTGCTGAACTATTCCCCCTATCACAACCTCCACCCCGGCACAGCTTATCCGGCGACGTTGATCACCACCGGTGACCATGATGATCGCGTCTTCCCGGCCCACAGCTTTAAATTCGCCGCCGCTTTACAACACGCGCAAGGCGGCCCCGCTCCCGTCTTGATTCGCATTGAAACCAAAGCGGGCCACGGCGCCGGGAAACCGATCACCAAGCTGATTGAAGAGGCGGCGGATCGGTGGGCCTTTTTGGTGGCTGTGTTAGCAATGGGTCGCTAGTCTGTTCGCTTCAGATGTGGCTTTCGCTTTGCCTGCCTCTCTCCAATCTGCTACAATGCAACCTACCTGACTTTTGTCGCAAACCGGGCGCACACGTAAGTTACGAATCACGTAGCACGAATCAGCCTTCGACCTTGCTCAGGGCAAGCGTAACAGGCCCGTCCAATTGTAGAATCTGTGACAGAAGATTTTAGCGAAATAAGCGAGAACAAGGGTATGGAAGTCACCTTCTGGCGCGATGTGGCCGTGGTCTGGCTGGCGCTCTTCTGTTTTATCGGCTTGTTGATTCCGCTGGCGTTGTTGTACTTCACCGTGCGCGGGGTCAACACCCTACATGGGCTGCTCTACCGGCTGACCCGGCAAGGACAAGGTCTCAGCGGCCAGGCGCGCCGCCAAGTGACGCAAGTAAGCGCACGGATGGATGAACAGGCGGTGCGTATCCAGCGGCAGACGCGACGGGTGGAAACGTTGGTGCGGAAGTTGCTGCCGGG
>QWII01000190.1 GCA_021405325.1 Caldilinea sp. CFX5
CGGCTCCTCATAGGAACCGTTGCCGTTGTGTTCCCAGAGGACGACCTGTCCATCGCGCACCATGACCACATCATCCATGCGGTCGCCGGTCAGGTCGCCCACCTTGAACTTGGGGTCAGCAAAGTTGGCGGCGTCCCCGGCGGCGGGCGCGGGAACGTCAAAATCAGCCGTTTGACTCCACGCGCCTTCCCGCGCCAGCCAGATTTTCAGCCGCCCACCAGCGGTCAGCACCACGTCGATGCGATGGTCGTTGTTGACATCCATCAACTGCACATTAGGATCGTTGAGGTCAAAGGCCGGCGCCGGACCAAAGTCCACCCGGTCGCTCTGTTCCCATTTCGCGCCCGGTTGGTTGCGATAGTAGTAGAGCGGCGCGCCCGTACTGCTGGCCTTGACCAGCAGATCGACGCGGCCATCGCCGTTCATATCGGCCATGCGCACGTTGGGGTTGCTCAGACGCTCGGCGGGTGAGTTCTGGGGCAGCACCGGTTCGCTCTGCCAGCGGGCATGACCACGGTTGAGATAGAAACGATGCTGCCCATCCTCCGGGGTGTAGACCAGATCGGGCAAGCCATCAGCGTTGATGTCCACCAGGTCAGCGTCGCGATTGGTCAGCGCCACCGGTGGTGGGTTCTGCATGGGGACGACCGCGTGGGCCGCCGGATCAAACTGGGTGTAGGTGAAGGTGTGGGGCGGCAGTTTGCTCACGCCATCATCGCCCACCTGCTCGACCTTGATCAGCAGCGAGTACTTGCCGGTGGAGCGTTCCGGTTCATAGGTGAACGCATAGGCGCGCACCAGCTTGCCCAGCGACCACATCTGAATGTCCGTCCCGCGTAAGCCGACGCGGATCGGCGCGCCGCTGCGACGGTCGGTGTAGGTGTCAGGGCGGGGGGTGTAATTGAAGATGACGGCATTATAGACCGCGGCCCCGCCGGCGTCCTGGCCGAAGTTGTAGCGGATCTCGCGCGGGTAGGCATAGTCACCGTCGTGGAGATAGCTGTAGCGCTGTTCATTGCCGTGGGGATCAATGATGCGCTCCAACGCCCAGCGGAAGATACCTTTGGCATTTTCGATGCGTGCGTTCGCAGTTTCGCCAAAGACATAACGGATGCCGTCGGGCGTGTGCGCCTCCCAGCCACCACCCTGGATACGGCGAAAGCGCATAAAGGAACTCTCGTTTTCAAAGCGGTAGCTGCCATCTTTGAGCGCCACCAGTTTCTCGCCGCCGCGGTAGATAAATTGATCTTGCGCGTCGTTGTAGGTGGGCAGACCATCCTCGGTGCGCCGCTGGATCGACGGGATGCTGAGATCCCAACCCATGCCCCACGGGCCATTGGCATTGCCACCATTGTAGTTGAGTGATAAATCCGGCTGAAAGCCCACCCGCCCCGGTGCCGCGGCGAACTTGACCGGGTAGCTGGCGGTGCCGGTGCTGAGATTGGGTGCAAAGTTCTCGCCCAACCCTTCCAGCGAACCGGGGCCGGAGGGCAGCGAGATGACCTGCGGCTTGACCCCGCTCTTGTCCTGCGCAAAGACGGCGCTGGGTGTCACTGCCAGCACGGTCGTGATCAGTAAAAATGCAATTATATAGAGATAGCGTTGTATTGACATAGATGTATCTTCCTCGTAAATGTGGGGTGCAAAACACTACAACGGATTCGGATAGCTACGGATTTTCCTTGTCCCCATGCTTTGCGCTTAGTGTAACGACCAAGCCACCCCCTCCTAAGGGGAGGAATTCTCGTGCGCACCACAGTTCCCTCCTCAGTTTGGGGAGGGTTAGGGAGGGGGTAGTAGTTACCGCTTAGTTTTATCGGTAAGTCCTCGTCACGCTGCTCTGCAGCGTGATGCAGACTGGACGCTCCGCGTCCCAAATGGCGCGGAGCGCCAAACCTGCATTCCCACGCTCTGCGTGGGAACGCGCAAGCAGCAATCCGCTACCTTCTGAATCCGTTGTAGTGTCCTCGCGCCATCTACCGGCTAACCAGCGGCAGGAACGCCCGCCCCGTCAGTTGCCCGGGCGCACCCGATCCACTAACCTGGAAGGTGACGGACTTGGCCGCCACCCCGGCCAGCGCCGTGATCATGCCTGTCCCGCCGTTCGGCCCGGCGCGATAGGTGGCGGTGACGCGCCCATTGGCGTCGCTCATGGCGCTGGCCGGCGTCACCTCGCCTAGCGAGCCAAAGAGCGTGACCAACTCACCGGCCACCGGTTGACCGGCGCTGTCGCGCAACACAGCTTGGATCGTGGCGCTTTGACCGGGGTCCAGTTGACTGGCGCTAAAGTCCAGATTCAAGACATTGGTGGTGGCGCTGGTGGCCGGGTTGACCAACTGGATCGCCGTTTCACGGCTGAGGTCATTGACCCTGGCGGTAATCACGACGCGGCCGGCCAGGCCCATTGCCTGAAAGGTGCTGTGGGCAACGCCGGTCGCGTCGGTGAGCGTCCCTTCCGGCAAGAGAGTGCCCAAGGTACTCGCAAATTGGACGGTGGCCCCGGCCACGGGATTGCCCTGGGCGTCACGGACGCGGGCCGTGACCTGGGCCGTGCCGTTATCCTTAGGCAGCACCAGGGCATCGGCTTGCAGCAAGAGCGCCGCCGGCGGTTCGGTGCTGACCACCAGGGTCGGAGCGCTGGTTGTGACCGCGGCCAAGCGCTTTAACGTCTCCTGAAGGGCGGCGAGTCGTGGTTGACCAAGCAGCGCTAACAAGAGTAAGCCGGTGAGAAAGAATAACGCATTGATGCGATAGCTATATTGGTAAAAGGTATTCATCCTGATTTCCTTTGTGAACGTTGGGTTACGTTGGGTTACGATGGGTTACGTTTCTACTTCACTCGTTCTTCCGCCTTGCTGATGTGATCACCCACCGTGCCATCTTTAATCGGATTCGGGCCGGTTTGGATCGTGGGTTGGATGGCGCCAGGCCGCACCCACGGGTCTTCTTTCAGTTCACCCAGCGGCCCAACATTCTTCATATCGATGCGCGGGTTGGGCGCTTGCACAGTGCCGTTACTGTTAAAGAAGAAGGTCCGGTCGAAACCGACCGCCGTAATGCCCTGTTGGGCTAACGCCTTTTCGCTTTTCGTCTCACCATTGACCACATTGCAACTGAGGAAGCCGGAGACGCCGCCACTGCGCACCTTGGCCAGTTGGGTAAATTCTTGCGGTGAGGCGCCATCGACCCAACGCACCCGATCCTCAGCATCGCGGCGAGAATGCAGGCCGAGGGTGTCTTTGTTGCCGTGACCGACAAAGACCGCCGCGCTGATCTTCCGATTGGCAAATCGCTTTTGCGTCTCCTTATTGCGCAAGTCGGTGGCTTTGACGACATAGACACGGATCTTGGCGTCTTGTAGATCTTTAGCCAGCGCATTAGCAATGGTGCGGTGCAACCCCTCCTGGTCGCCGACGCCATAGGCGATCACCACATCCTCGCCGTCAGGGTCGATGTTGCGAATGGGGTTGTTGCGCACATAAGCGTAGAGATTGAGCGCCTGCGGGTCGGCCAGGTCGGTTTCGGGTTGCGCGAAGTAGAGTGGGTCGGCTGAGATAAAGCGGCCGACCACGGGATCATAGTAACGGGCGCCGTAGTAGTAGAGACCGATCCCTTCATCCAGTTCTTTGCCGGTGTAGGTGTAATCCGCCGCCGGGGCGCCAGCCTGTTGGTTGGCCTGTCCAAAGGGGTGATAGCTTTGGCGCGCGACCACCTGGCCGGTCGGATCGACCAGGACGGTCGCGCTGCCTAGGTGATCACCGTGGTAGAAGCGTGTTTTGGTCTGGGTCGGGTTGTCGATCTGCGGCGTCACGGCCCCGGTCAGGCCATGAATCAACCGGCTTTTATCAAAAGGCGTGCGCACTTCGGCAATGCGTTCGTCATTGGCAAAGAGATATTTCACGAATTCGTTGCCACGCACCTCGAATGAGCGGTCGGGGTAGAGCGACAGTTCGCTTTGGCCATTGTTGCTCACCACTTTCGCCATGCGTTGGTCGGCGTAGTTATAGCTGTTTTGCTGGTGCAAACCAGTCGCGCCGCTTATCTCGCGTAAACGGTTGTGGGCGTCCCAGGTGTAAGTAAAGTTTGGCTTTTCGATCAAGCTACCATTGGCATCATAACGCCAAGTTTCGCCACTGACCCCAGTAAGGGCGTGCGGGCCGGCGTTTTGACCGACTTGCATGGCGCCCAGATGCTGCCCCGGCAAGCTGGCAGTTTTGTTGATCAGGTTGCCCACGGGGTCATAGCCATAGGCGATCTCACTGCCGTCGGCGTACTGGGTGGCAGTCAGGCGGTTGAGGCTATCATAGGTGAAGATCTGCGTGGCGTCATCCGGGAACCCGCTGGGCGCGCGCTTGTCCGGGCGCCGGTCGTCGATGCGTAGGATATTGCCGACACCATCGAGTTGGTAGCGCCAATCCTGATAGACCACATTCTGTTGGCCCACCGTGCGGAGGGTGGCGAGACGCTGGCGGGTGTCGTACGTATAGGAGGTGACGGCGCCATCGGCGGTTTCAATGCGCGTGCGTTTGCCCAAGGGCATATAATCGATGTTGCCGACATAGCCCGGCACAGCGTCCAGATAGGATTGTTCGTTATAGGTGAATTGTTGCACCACCCCATCCGGGAAGGTGTAGGCCACCAGCCGTTGCATGGCGTCGTAGCTCATGCGCATGGCAAAGTCGAGCGATTCGTTGCTACCCGGCAGCTTGATCCGGCGGACGCGCCCGGTGATGTCGCCGCGTGGATCATAGCTCAGGTATTCCGCCCCCGCTTCATCCTCGACCCAAGCCAGCCGCCCTTGCGTATTTTGCGCATCGGCGTACTCCGGCGCCAGGTCGGCGTCATAGTGGTAGCGCACCTCCGGCGTTGTATCGCCCTCACTGGCGACATAGTTTTGGGTCAGGATGCGATTAGCCGCGTCGTAGGTGTAGCGGATCTGCTGGCCCTTGGCATCGACCGTCTCGATGACGTTGCCCTTATCGTCATAGGTGAAGAAGGCTTGTCCGCCGTCGGGATCGTTGATGCTCAGTTTGCGACCGAGCGCGTCGAAGCTCTGGGTCTTGATATGGCCTTGGGCATCGACAATTTTGAGCAGGCGACCCAGCCGGTCATATTCGTAGCGGGTACTGTAACGTTCTACCTGTCCATTGATTCGATTCATCTCTTCCACGCCGATCAACCGCTCTAGCCCGTCAAAGGTCAAGGTGCGCGGGGTGTCGTAATGGGGTGAGGTGGGATGATTATCTTCTTCATCATAGAGCAGTTGCCGTAGCGGTTGATAGACAACGCGGGTAACCGCGCCATCGGGCTGCCGGCGGCGTTCGATCCGCGCCATGGGATCATAGAATTGGGTTATATGCGGCAGCGTTGCCGCCGGCGCTTTGTAGGCCAGACCAGTGTCATAGTAGGGCAGGTACTCGACACCGACGGTCTGGCGCGCGTTGAAGATCGACGCGTCGGTCACCACCACCTGACCATTCTCGGCTTCTTTACGCGTCTGCAACTGGCGGCCCAAGCCATCAAAGTAGGTAACGGTGGTGTAGATCTGTTCCGTCCCGGATTGCTCGCGCTGTTCATTGAAGATGGCGCTGCGCGGGCTGCCGATTTCGTAGCGGAACTGCTGCGTCGGTTGCGCCAGCGTGTCACCCGGTTGGACAATCTTGCTGAGGCGGCCAAAGGTGTCGTAGGCGTAGGTGATGGCATGGCCGTTGTAGTCGGTGGCCGCGCTGACCTTGCCAAAGCCATAGTGGTAGGAGGCGGCGAAGAGCAATGTCTTGCCGTCATCCAGGTGCATCCGCTCTACCACCGGGAAGGTGTGCAGCAGCGCGTCGTACTCCACCGTGATCAGCTTACCGTTGGGGTCCATGAGGCTGATCACATTGCCGTAGGTATCGAACTGTTGGCGTTTGGTGGCAATAAAACGGGGGCCTTCTGGGCGCGCGCCGTTTGGTCCCAGGCTCTCTTCCTGGCGCGTCAAGTCGCCACGGGTCAGTTGACCGGCGGGCAGCCCAACAAAGGGTTCGCCGTCATAGTAGAGCCGCTTGTCGCTGACCAGATTGCCGGCGGCGTCGGTCTGGTAGATGCGTTGGGCGCGGTTGAAGAGATAGCGCTCCTGGTCATAGATGTAGTCGGTGTAGGTCAACAGTTCATCATTGCCGCAGGTGACATCCTCACCGCAGACCTGGCCGTAGTCGAATTGCTGGGTTTGGTTGCCGTACTCATCCTGGGCAAAGGTCTGGCGCAGTTGCACCGGCTGGGCCTGCTGCTCGTGGACAAAGCTGTCGGTCTGTTTGACAAAGGCGTAGGCAATCGGCTTACCGGTCGCGGTTTGCTCCGCCGCCACCACGGTGCGCGTCTCCAACTGGTTGATGGTGCGCACAAAGCAGCCGGCGAAATCACCCGCACAGTGACCACCGGCGGCCAATATTTCGCTCTCCACTAACAGACCTTTGTGCGCTTCATCACTCATACCCACATCATAGGTGAGGTTAGTGACAGTAGTGGCCGCGGTTTCATCACCCACTTTGGTCTCCTGGCTGCGTACAAAGCCGCGGAACTCCTTTTGGACGCCGTCATAGTAGCCGTCGCGGTAGTGGTAGTCAATGGTGTAGTCGTCACCCGAATTGGCGTCGTGGACGGTGAGCCGGTTGACCACTTGCACCGGGAAGGGCAAGTTGACTTGCCAGGGGTTGTTGGCATCCCAGTCGCTGATGTAATCCTCAATCGACGGTTTGTAGGTGATGAGGATGGTGCGGCCCAAGCCGTTGTCCACGCTGCGCAGGAGGAAGGGTTGCTCCTGGGTCGAGAAATCGACATATTCCATGCCAGTCTGACTACTGAAGAGCAATTCGGTCGCGCCGTCGCCATCGATGTCGGCCAGACGCACAGCGGTGTTCTGCGCGTCAAAGGCTGGGGTATTGGGGATGGTGATCGGGTCGGTCAGGCTGCCATTACCCAGACTCAGCCAGTAGGTGACGCTGCGGTTGCCGGGCAGCACCAGATCCATCTGGCCGTCGTTGTTGAGATCGCCCATCTGAATCATCACATCCTGCCCACCGACGCCGCTGGGTGGGTTGAGGATGGCGCGCGGCTCCTCATAGGAACCGTTGCCGTTGTGTTCCCAGAGGACGACCTGTCCATCGCGCACCATGACCACATCATCCATGCGGTCGCCGGTCAGG
>QWII01000005.1 GCA_021405325.1 Caldilinea sp. CFX5
CAAGTCCGTCACCCGTTATTGGCGTTACACTTTCCTGACTTGTGAACCACTTCACAAACAGCCTTCCAGGGCACGAGCAAGGAGTTTACCACGCCCTCCTATCCCTGTCAAATTCAAAACTCAACGTTTTCACTTTGATTCTTTCCTTTAACAGTGCCCTGCTCAACAACAAACACAATTTTGCGGCTTGTTTTGGTGGCAGGATTTACTAGTATACCACAGCCAACCACCTTGTCAAGTAAGCCTTGCTCCATTTTTCACATTCATCTGTTTGCGAAATTTTTATTTTCTTTGCAGGAGCAAACAACCCCTACTCCAACTGAATCCGTGGATCCAACCAGGTATAAAGAACATCTACCAACAGATTAGCCAGCCCAATCAAGACGGCGCCAAAGAGGACGCTGCCCATGATCAACGGCACATCGAGATGTTGCGCGGCCTGTAACGTCTGCATCCCGATACCCGGCCAGCTAAAGACGCTCTCCACCAGCACAATGCCCGTAAGCAACGAAGCCATGTCGATGCCCATGATCGTCACCACCGGCAGGAGGGCATTGCGTAACATGTGACGCACGGCGACAATTTGCGGGTTCAAGCCCTTGGCATAGGCAGTGCGTACATAGTCCGCCGAGATCGCTTCCAACATGTTGGCCCGCAACAAAATGGCATACCATGCGCCCCACGGGATCGCGACGGCCAGCGTCGGCAGCACCAGGTGGCGGAAGGTGCCATAGCCCCCCACGGGAAACCATTTCACCTGGAAAGCAAAGCAGTAGAGCAGCAGCAACCCCACAAAAAAAGTCGGCAGCGAGATCGAGACCAGGCCCAGCACCATGGTCGCCCGATCCAGCAGCGATCCCTGGCGCAGCGCCGTAATCACCCCCAGTGGAATGCCAATCAGACAGCCGACAAACATAATTGAAAAGGCAAGCAACGCCGTGGCCGGCAGCCGGGAGAAGAGCGCCTCCACCACCGGTTTGCGAAAATAGTAGGAATCCCCCAAGTCACCCTGCACCAGTCGCCCCAGGTAGGTCAAAAATTGCATATAGAGCGGCTGATCCAACCCATACTGTTGGCGTAAGTGTTCAATCGATACCCCGGTCGCCTTTTCACCCACCAACGCCCGCGCCGGATCGGTCGGCCCCGCAAAGACGAGCAGAAAGGTCAACACCGCCACCCCTAGAATCGTGATCACCGTCCAGAGTAGGCGGCGGAGAAGGTATTGTCCCAACATAATCTAGCGCTCCCTGTGAGAAAGACAGGAGACAGGAGCCACGAGAAGCCAACGATCTATGCCCTGTCTCGTGTCTCCTTGTCTCCTGTCATTGCTTCCGCATCGGATCCATCGCCTCGCGCAAGCCCGTGCCCAGCAGGTTGATCGAAACGACGGCCAGGGCGATGGCGACGCCGGGGAAGAAGGCGATCCAGGGCGCGGCGCGATAGTAGGCAAAGCCGTCTTGAATCATCGATCCCCACGAGGGGGTGGGTTGCGGTACGCCCAACCCGAGAAAGCTGAGACTGGCTTCGGCAAAGATCGTATTTGGGACATTGAGCGCCAGATAGACTACCACCAGCGGCAAAACATGGGGCAGCAGATGGCGGATAAAGATCCGGCGGCGGTGTACCCCCAGGCAATGGGCCGCCAGGACAAAGTCCCGTTGCTTCACGGTCAGAATTTGGCTGCGAAAGACGCGCGCCGGCGCCGTCCACGAAAAGAGCGAGATCACAGTAATCACGACCCAGACGCCCGGCTCCAACATCACCACCAGCAGCAGAATAATAAAGAAGGTGGGCATACTCATGATGAGGTCGATCAGCCGCATGAGAAAGAAGTCCACCTTGCCGCCGACAAAGCCGGCTATCCCGCCCACCAGCAAGCCAATGCCAACGGCAATGGCGCTGGCGGCCAGCCCGATCCCCAGTGAGACCCGCGCCCCATAGATCAGGCGGCTGAAGAGATCGCGCCCCAGACCATCCGTGCCAAGCCAAAAATGGGCATTGGGCGCCAACGGCTCGCCCAGCGGTGAAAGCCCTTCTTTGCGGAATTGTTCGACAGGATTGTGGGGCGCGAGCACTGGCGCCAACAAGGCCAGCAGCAACAGGGCTAGAAAAATCACGCCGGCCGCCAAGGGCGCTTTCTGCCGGGCAAAGCGGCGCCAGACCTCCCGCCACCACGAGCGGCTGGCATAGGTTGTACGCTGTTCAAATTCAAGCGAAGGGGTGTTAAGTTGGGCAGTTGTCATAGGTAGTTGGCGCCGTGATTCGTGCTGCGTGATTCGTTCCCTGAGCTTGTCGAAGGGTACGAATCACGCAGCACGAATCACGCAGCACGAATCACACAGCACAAATCACACAGCACGAATCACGAATTTAACTCTGTTCCTCGATCCAGGCCGTTTCCAGATAAGGCCAACCATAGATGAAACTCATAAAGTCGTCATGGACATTGCTGCGCCCCAAGGCAACCTGTTGGCCGGTCCACAGCGCCACCCAAGCCACATCCTGGTTGATGGTGATGTCCTGAATCTCACGGTAGGCGGCAATGCGTTCCGGATCTTGCAGCGGCAGCGCTTCCACCTTCGTCACCAGATCATCAATCTTCTGGTTGCAGTAGTAACCGTCATTGTAGCCGGTTTCAATGGAGGCGCAGGTGGACCAGGCTGAGGTGAAATCATAGGCGTCGGGGAAGCTGGCGCCCCAACCATAGTAGAAAAGACCAACGTCACCGGCGCGTGTGGCATCACGCCACTCTTTCCACTGACCGACCAGCAGTTCCGTCTCAATCCCAATGCTTGCCAGATCCGCTTGGAGCATCTGACCGATTTCCTCGTCGCGACCGATGTACATTTTGATGCCCTTGACGCCATCGCCATAGCCGGCTTCCGCCATCAACGCTTTGGCCTTTTCCACATCAAGTTGATAATTGCTCTTGAAGTCCGGATCATATTGCAGCATGGGTGGTGTATATTGCCCTTCCAACGGCGCCAACAGACCGCTCCGCTTTTGCGCAACAGCCTGTTTGTCAATGGCCATGGCCACCGCCTGCCGAACGCGAATGTCATCAAAGGGCTTGACCTGTTGTTGGAAGACAAGACGGTTGGTGCCCATCCCTGGCGCTATGCGCAGTTGCGCCTTTAATTCCTCGTCACCCAAGATGCGCGGCAATTCGGCGCTGGGGATGACATCCAGCCATTCCACTTCGCCATTTTCCCAGCGTAACATCTGCACCGCCGGCTCCAGATTCAGATACAATTCGATCCGTTCGATAAAGGGGGGCGTCTTGAAATAGTCGGGATTGCGCTCATAAACAGCCCGTTCACCGGCGGCCCACTCGACAAACTTGAATGGCCCCGTGCCGATGACCACCTTGGATCCCCAGTCGGCGCCGGCATCCAGCGTCTCCTGTTTGGGGATGATGGCGTTCATACTCATGGTCAGCAGCGCCGGGAAGACCGCTTGCGGCTTCTTGAGCGTCACCTCGACCGTGTACTGGTCGATGACCTTGGTGCCGGAGAGTTCTTTGCTTGTGCCGGCGATCACCTCATCATAGCCGACCATGTTCTCCATATAGCTTTTGCCCCAACTGTAGACATCGGGCCACAGTTGGCGCTCCAGGGTGAATTTGATATCGTCGGCGACCATTTCACGGCCGTTATGGAATTTCACCCCCTGACGCAGCGGAATGGTATAGACCAGGCCATCATCACTGATCTTGGGCAGATCCGCGGCCAAGTCGGCGTAGAAGGTGCCGTCCTTATCATAGAAATAGAGCTGATTGTAGAGAACCATGCCGGCGCTCCACCAATCCTCGCTGCTTTCCGCCGCCGGCGGGTCGAGCGACCGAATGTCGCCGCTGCCGGTGAGGCGATAGGTGCCGCCAACTTTGGGGCCGGCGCCGACTTCCCCTGGCGCGGCGCTGCCGGTTGGCGCCGGGGCGGCGCAGCCAGGCAACAACGCCCCAATGGCGGTGGCGCTGCCGGCTAAGGCCATCGTCCGCAAAAAGGCGCGCCGGGAGAGCCAAAATTGTCGTTCCAACAGGGGGTTGCTGCTCGGCAAGCGATCTGTTTTAGGCATACAATCTCCTTCTACAACTGCGTTATGAATAGAACGGTATACGCCAATCGATAAGCCTATGCATTGGGGAGGATTGGGCAAACTGGTTGCTGACAAATGAGGAAACGAATGAGGCAAATTATACAGAATGTCGGCAATGTAGGCAAACTGCTTTTTTCCGGCGGGCCTATTGCAGACTCGTCCGAACCGGGAGCGTTAGCGACCAGTCGACTGGTCGCTAACGCTCCCAGTTCGGATATTGCCTCACGTCTACCTGGACGCCGACAGTTAACTATGATCGGGCTTTTTTACTACCATCGGCAAGCCGGCGACCATAAAGAAGACTTCATCGGCGGCGGCAGCAATCCGTTGATTGGCCCGCCCCAGAGCGTCGCGATAGACGCGTCCCAGTCGATAGGCCGGGACAATGCCGAGGCCAACTTCATTGGAGACCAGAATCCAAGCAGCGTCACTCTGGGCGTAGGCCGCCAGCAAGGCGTCTACTTCCACTTGCAGGGCCGCACTCGCCTCTAGTTCCGTCACACTTTCGGGCAGAGTAATGATGATATTGTTTGCCAACAGGGTGAGGCAATCGAGAAGAATCACATCGGGTTTATACGTTTGTAACGTTGCGGCAATGGCCGCGCCCACCGCCTGCGGCGCTTCCAGGGTCTGCCAGGTGGCCGGCCGTTGGGTGCGATGGTTGGCAATGCGCAACGTCATCTCCTCATCCCAGGCTTGGGCGGTGGCAACGTAGAGTACCTGTTGGCCGCGCTCAGCAGCTAGGGTTTCGGCATAGGTACTCTTACCGCTACGGGCGCCGCCTAAGATGAAGGCCAATTGTTTGGTCATGATCGAATCCGTAATTCGTGAGAAGGATGAAGGATGAAGAGGGTAGAATAGAGCTTTTCATCCTTCATCCCTCATCCTTCATCCTTTTCCATACAAAGATGCAAAGAATACGCTCTTTTGTTATCATATACGCAGCACGACCACAAGAAAAATCTGCGCATAATGATTTTGCTCGTAGCCGGTCCGTGACCGGCGATTGGGTCGCCGGTCACGGACCGGCTACGAGCAAAATCGTAATAGCTGCGCAAGCAAAGGAGCAACCCAATGCGTTTGGTTCAATTTCTCACTCCTGGCGGCGAGCGCCGTGTCGCACTCGTCCGCGACAGCGCCACCTTGCAACTTTTAAAGAATACCAGCTACGTGCGCGACCTTGTCCTAGAAGCCCAGCGCGCCCGGCAAGCCCTCACCGCAACTGTCGAAGCACGATTGAGCGCTGAAACCGCCAATTACGATCAAGTTGTTGCCGAGAATCGCCTACTCCCCCCGCTCGATCATCCCGATCCCGCTCATTGCATTCTCTCCGGCACCGGTCTGGATCACTTAGGGAGCGCCCAAGCCCGTGATTCGATGCACGCCAAGCTCAACAGCGGCGAACTGACCGACTCCATGAAGATGTTTAAACTGGGTCTGGACGGGGGCAAACCCGCACCCGGTCAGATTGGCGTGCAACCCGAATGGTTTTACAAGGGGGACGGCAGTTGGCTGGTCGCCCCCGGTCATGGCCTGCCCCTGCCCACCTATGCCCTCGACGGCGGTGAAGAACCGGAGTTGGTCGGCCTCTATGTGATCGGCGACAACGGCGAAGTGTTGCGCGTCGGCTTTGCCTTGGGCAACGAATTCTCCGACCATGTGCTGGAAAAGCAGAACTATCTCTATCTGGCCCACTCCAAGCTGCGCAATAGCTCCTTTGGGCCGGAACTGCTGGTGGGCGAAGCGCCGGCAGACATTCGCGGCGTCTCCCGCATCCTGCGCAACGGCGAAACCGTTTGGTCGGGTGAATTTCTCACCGGTGAGGCCAACATGACCCACACCCTCGCCAACATCGAACATCACCATTTCAAATACAGCGGTTTCCGGCGCCCCGGCGATGTCCACTGTCACTACTATGGCACCGCCACCCTGAGTTTCGCCGCCGGTTTCCAACCCCAACCCGGCGATCTCTTTGAGATTTCCTCCCCCGCCTTTGGCCGCCCCCTGCGCAACCCGCTGGTGAAGCGCGCAGGCAGTGACCCGTTGATTGTGATTCAGCAGGCGTAAAATAATTAATGGAAAATGGAGAATGGTTAATTTTTAATGGTCGTCGGCCCGTCATTACCCATTAATCGTTTTCCATTCTCCATTAATTATTCATTAAGATTCCAGAGAACGACCTATGACACTCCGTTTTAAGCTGTTGAAAAGCTACGAAGATTGTTATCACTTTCAAGAGTTGACCAACCGCATCTGGGGCGGCGGCCCGGCGGATGAGACGCCGATCCACATTTTGGTGACGATTGGCAAGAATGGCGGCGGCGTGTTGGCCGCCTATGCCGATGATGGGCCGGCAGATCTCAATGGCATGGTCGGCATGGCACTCTGGTGGTTGGGAACGGACAGCCAGAACCGGCTCAAGATTTGTAGTCACATGGCCGGAGTGTTGCCGGCGTGGCAAGGGCAGGGCGTGGGGGCGCTGGTCAAATTCAAGCAGCGAGAGCTGGTGTTGGAACAGGGTCTCACCGACTGGGTCACCTGGACCTATGATCCGCTCTATCGCACCAATGGCGTTTTTAATATTCACCGGCTGGGCGCAGTTTGCAATACCTACTACCGCAATGTCTACGGGGAACTCAACGACGATCTCAACCGCGGCGCGCCCAGTGACCGCTGCCAGGTCGATTGGTGGCTGCGCAGTGAACGGGTGGCAAGCGCCGCCAACAGCCGGTCGCAGCGGGGAATTCCGAAGGGGGATTATCAAGGCTTGCAGGTGTTGCCTAGCCGACTCACGGGGGACAATTTCCGTGCGCCGGTTGAGACAACGGTTCCGGTTGCCGGTGCGCCGCTGGCGGTTCCTGTGCCGGATGACATTGGCGCGATTCGGCGTACTGATCCGGAATTGGGAAAGGTCTGGCGGCTCTATATGCGTGGCGTGTTGGAAGCGGCCTTTGGTGCGGGTTACACAATGGTCGATTGTATCTACCTACCAGAGCAGGGATGGCATTATATTTTGACCCAAAACCAAGCGTAAAATCGTAAAACTTGTAGTACAGAGGAGAATTACCATGCGTATTGAACGAGTCGAACTGCGCCAAATCTTTCTGCCCTATGTCTCTTACTTCGAGACGAGCGGCTGGCGCGAAGAGGGCTGTCACGCTGTCATCGTGCGCGTCGACGCCGGGGGCATCACCGGTTGGGGTGAGTCGCCGGTGGGGCAACATCCCTTTTACAACGAAGAGAATACCAAAACCGTCTGGGCGATGATGCAAGATTATTTGGTGCCGATGCTCTTCCAAAAAGAGTTGACCGGCCCCGAAGATGTGACCCCCACCTTTGCCCGTATTCGGGGCAACCGCATGGCGCAGGCCGGGTTGGAATTCACCATGTGGGATTGGTTTGGTCGCGCTCAAGGTAAAAGTCTGGCCGCGATGTTGGGCGGCGTCCGCGATCGCGTCGATGTCGGCGTGAGCGTCGGCATTCAGAAGGATATTGACACGCTACTCAAGGTCGTCGGCGGCTATATCGATTCCGGTTACAAGCGCATCAAGCTGAAGATCAAGCCGGGTTGGGACATTGAACCGACCCGCGCCGTGCGCAACGCTTGGCCTAACATTCTGCTCCAGGTAGACGCCAACAGCATCTACCACTTGAGCGATGCCGACCATCTGGCGAAGCTGGATGAATTCAACCTGCTGCTGATCGAACAGCCGCTGGCCCATGACGACATCTTTGACCATGCCAAGTTGCAGGGCAAGGTGAAAAGCCCCATCTGTCTGGACGAAAGCATTGTCTCCCCGGAACATGCCCGTTGGGCGTTGGAGATGAACGCCTGTGGCGTCATCAACATCAAGCCGAGCCGCATCGGTGGTCTGGCCGACGCCAAGCGCATCCATGACATGGCGCAAGCCGCCGGCATTCCGGTCTGGCACGGCGGCATGTTGGAGACCGGCATCGGGCGCACCACCAACGTCGCCCTGGCCAGCCTGCCCAACTTCACCCTCCCCGGCGACATCAGTGCCAATGATCGCTACTACAAACGGGACATTGTCAAAAACCCCTTCACCCTTAACGCCGACAGCACCTTAACTGTCCTCACCACCCCCGGCAACGGCGCGATTGTCGATGAAGATTTCCTGGAGACGGTGACGGTAGCAAAGGTGGAGATGCGAAACAAATAGGTTATCGTATAGAAATTGAATTTGCGACTGTCATCCTGTAAGAATCCCTGGTCAAGTCAGCTTGAAGATCCTTACAGGATGACAAATCAACAAGTTACTCCTAAATGGTTTAACTGCCAAGATTACTCATGGTAAAGAAACGACGAACGCCTCAAGAGAAAAAGGTTTTGAGCTACCTCAAAGACCGCCGCAATATGTATGGTGAAAGCCGCTCAAGCTCAATTAAGAGTATTCGTAGGCGAAAAACCATCGTAAACCGGAACAATCGACGCACGGTGGCTCAACAATTCAAGGTTGTCGATGCGAGCATCCCCAGTGAGGAAATTGAAGTTTCGCCACACATCGTCACCCGTAAAAAGTGGAGAAAATATGCTGATAAGCCTCTCGTGGACTATGTGGAAGATCGTTTACGCCGTCGCCAACGATTAGGTATGAATCGGCAACAACAATCAAGCGCGCTGATGAAAGAAGCAAAGCGAAAATTGCGTAAGAAGCGTGGTCGACAATATTGGAAAGAACGGGTTGAATCGCAAGTAGAAAGAAGAACCAATGGATAAGCTTCGTGCAGTAATTATCGGAACTGGCGGCATTGCCCAATCCCATGTAGCGGCGTTGCGGGCAAATGGTGGGCGCACCGATTTAGTGGCGGCGATGGACATTGACCAGGATCGGGTCTCCGCTTTTTGTGAAACGCATGAGATTCCCCGCCCCTATACCGATGTCGATGAGATGTTACAGCGGGAACAGCCGCAACTGGTGCATATTGCCACCCCGCCCGGCACCCACTGTGATTTGAGTGTGGCGGCGCTGGAAGCGGGGGCATGGGTGTTGTGTGAAAAGCCGCTTTGCGCCTCGCTGGCCGAGATGGATCGGATTGAAGCGGCGGAAGCGCGCACGGGTAACTATTGTAGCAGCGTCTTTCAGTGGCGCTTTGGCTCCGGCGGGCAACATCTGAAAGGGTTGATTGACAGTGGCGCGCTGGGCAAACCGCTGGTCTGTGTCAATCTCACCACCTGGTATCGCACCCATGCCTACTATGCCGTCCCCTGGCGCGGCAAGTGGGCGACCGAGTTGGGTGGCTGCACCATGGGCCACGGTATCCACGCGATGGACTTTATGCTCTACCAACTGGGCGAGTGGGCCGAAGTGCGCGCCATGATGGGGACGCTCGACCGCAACATCGAAGTGGAAGATGTGTCGCTGGCCAATGTGCGCTTTGCCAATGGCGCGCTGGCGAGTATCACCAACAGCGTCCTCTCGCCGCGCGAGGTCTCCTATCTGCGCTTTGACTTCCAAAAGGCGACGGTGGAGTTGACCCACCTCTACAGCTACAAAAACGCCGACTGGCGCTACGCCATTCCCCCAGGCGCAACCCATACCGACGAGTTGGCCCAATGGCAACAACTGCCGCCCGATGTCCCCTCGTCCCATGCCGGCCAATTGGCGGCGCTGCTCGACAGCCGGGCGCGCAATGAACGACCGCTGGTCAGCGGGCCAGGGGTGCGTGGCACCATCGAATTTCTTGCCAGTCTCTACAAGTCGGCCATCACGGGGCAACCGGTGCTGCGTGGGTCGATCACACCGGACGATCCCTTCTATCATGCGATGAATGGCAAGCCAGGCGCATAAAACCAAACGGGAAGCGTTAGCAACCCGCCTGGGCGGGTTGCTAACGCTTCCCGTTCGGACCAGAAATGACAATCCGATTGTCATCCGAGAAAAAATCGAGTATACTATCCATACAGAAATTAGTAGTTGCAATTTGTACAACAATGTACATCATTCCTCCCGTGGAGTCAGCAGTTGGCGCGCTATGATTTTGAGTTTTTGAGTGAATTGTATGCCATTGAAACCATCGCCAAAGGGAAGAGCGTCGAGCAACGTGCTTTCCTGAACCAGACCTTTGGACGAGGGCGGTGGCGGAAAATGAAAGGGCGAGCGATTATTAAGTACAGTGATGGTCGCGTGGTTGAGGCTGAAATTCACTATTTTGAAGCACATGGTATCGGTCGAGTTTTGGAGAAAGCCATTCGAGATTTAAACAAATGATGCAATACGCAAAATGTGTCAATAATCAAACCTACTTTAAAGATGATTTGGCGCGTACCTTTGAGCCTGATCTCTTTATTGGCAAAATATATCGCGTTGCGCCGCCACTGCCGAATGACAATCCCATGATGATTCGTATCTTTGATGGTAGTTATGGTCAGGCTGGTAGTGAGATTGGCTATCTCTATCCACGCGACTACTTTGAACCGGTTGATCTGACGCAGATCAATGGTCATGCCGATAAAGCCGTTACGACGCATTTGCCGGAAGCCTTAGCCGGCATATTGCACGCCGAAGCCATTATGGCCGAGAAGTCGGTTTCAGCCCTGCTACGCGAATGGGTTGAAGAACGGCTCGACCTCCCCGAAGCAGTCAAAGAGTAAACAAGTTGGTTGGCTCGTTCGGTGGTTTCGCGCCCCAGGGGCACCCGCTCAACCACCGAATGAGCCAACCAACTACCAACTTCAGGCAAAAGCGCCATGAAACCAATCACCGACGAACAAGGCCGCTATACAACAACCGCCCGCCGTGTCTTCCCGCTGGCCCGGCTCTTTCCGTCGCTTTTCTACTATACAGAGTTTTTGATCTATGTCTTCCGGTACAGCCCGCGCGCCAAACGGGGCCGCTATGGGGCGGAAGATTGGTGGTATAGCAGCCTGTTGGCCCTACAGGGTTTGGAGAAGGTAGGCGTCCAGATCGAGATCACCGGCGGCAAGTCCATGGAAAGCGTAGACGGCCCCTGCGTCTTCATTGCCAACCACATGAGTACGCTGGAGACCATCTGTCTGCCGGCGGTGATCCAGCCCTACAAGGATTGCACCTTTATCATCAAGCGCGGCATTGCTGAATATCCGGTCTTCAAACATATCATCATGTCCCGTGACCCCATTATTGTGGACCGCACCAACCCGCGCGAGGATCTCAAGGTGGTCTTGGAAGAGGGGAGCAAGGCCATTGAACGAGGCCGCTCGGTGGTGGTCTTCCCGCAGACGACGCGGACTGTTACCTTTGACCCTGAACAATTCAACACCATCGGCATCAAGCTGGCCAAACGGGCCAATGTGCCGGTCGTCCCGCTGGCGCTCAAGACCGACGCCTGGGGCATTGGCTCACTCGTCAAAGAATTTGGCCCCATCGACCCGACGAAAACAGTTCACATGGCCTTTGGCGCACCCCTCACCATCCAAAGCCGAGGCAATGAAGAACACAAACAGATCATCGACTTTATCCAACGCCAAGTTGCACAGTGGCAGCCCCAGTCCAGTGACCAGACAAACCCGATGAATTTGGGACAACTAAGCTAACCCTTCAACCAAACCATTTTGCTATCTTTACGCCGGCAAAGGCAACCTTGTCCAGCAAGTATATTTGCGCGCCATTGACAAAATGAAATTTAGTGATACAATCACCTTGTACTCTACAAACTGTACAGTCTATAAGGAGTATGCAAAATGACCGTCAAAACTTACGGTGCTGAAGAGGTACGGGCCAAAATGCGCGATGTATTGGATGATATTCTAACTGGTGAAGCTGAGGCTATCATTGAACGCAATGGCAAACCAACGGCTGTGGTGATCAGTTATAAACGTTGGCAGCAACTTGAGCAGGAAAAAACACAGAAGCTAACCCGCTTTACCGAGGCGCGCGCACGCATGGACGCTGGTGATTATCTCACGCTGGATCAGGCGGAAGCGCAACTCAAACGTGATGGATTGCTACCATGAGATGGGGGCTGCGGCTTGATCGCGCCGCGGTACAAGATTTGTATAAAGTTGACCGGCGTTTTGTGCCACTGATTTGGGCAGCGCTACATACACTGGCGGAAGCGCCAGACAGCACTACGATGCAGGCTGACGAAGATGATCCATCGGTCTACTGGATCGCTGTCGAAGGGGACAGCGTGATTCACTTTGAGCTTCTTGATTCTGATCATGTCATTCGTGTACTTAGAATCAAGTAGACCTTCCGGTTAACCCAGAGCAGAAGCTACATTGTCACTAGCCGCGCAGATGCGCAGGTAATGAAGCAATAGGTGATTGCTTCATTACCTGTGCGTCTGCGCGGTAATTTTTGATGGTTTTCCGAATGGCGGTGCGTAATGGTAAGATACCACCCAGTCTTACATCCGATTGCTCGCTGATTCACCAAACGAAGGAAAGATTCTCATGTCCGCATCGACACCCTTTAGCTACAATACACTCCTCTCCAAACAGGCCGCTGACCCGGTCAAAGCCGGTCCTCGTCCGCGTCGCGGCAAGTATGATTTCGCCGTCGCCTATCCCGACCCGGCCTCGCTGCCGCTGGAAGAGTTAACCGATGGGCTGGCTCAAGCACTGGCCGAAGAAGGCCGTGAACTAGCGATCTATAGCCACCCGCAAGGCTACCCGCCGCTGCGTGAGTGGATTGCCGAAAAGCTGGGGCGTGAACGAGGCATTCACATCACCGCTGATGACCTGATCCTGGCCGACGGCTCTGGTCAACCAATCCACATGTTGATCGAGACGCTGGTCGATCCGGGTGATGTCGTGATCGCCGAGGACTTTGTCTACTCCGGCACGCTCAACCAATTGCGCCGCTTCCGCGCCGACATGCGCGGGGTGACGACCGACGAGGAAGGCATGTTGCCCGATGTCTTAGAAAACGTCATCCAGACCGCACTGCGCGAAGGCAAGCACCCCAAGTTTATCTACACTGTCCCTTCTCACCAGAACCCGCAAGGCTGGACGATGTCACTGGAACGGCGCAAGGCATTAGTGGCGCTCTCGCAGCAGTACGATGTGCCGGTGATGGAAGATGATTGTTATGTCGATGTGCGCTTTGAAGGCGAACCGGTGCCATCCATTCATGCACTGGACGGCACGGGGCGGGTCATGTATGTCTCCTCCTTCTCCAAGATTATCGCCCCTGGGATGCGTCTGGGCTATATGACGGCGCAGCGCGATCTGCTGGAACGCGCGTTAGGGGCAAAGAGCGGCGGCTCCGTCAACACCTTTGCCGCCTTTGCCGTCCACCGCTACGCCACCGGTCAACTCGACGCCCACATTGAAGAGATCAATGACATCCAGCGGGTCAAGCGCGATGCCATGTTGGCTGCCCTGGAAAGCCACTTTGGCGGCACCGGTTCCACCTGGAGCCGGCCCAAGGGCGGTCTCTTTATCTGGCTCAAGTTGCCGGCAGGGGCCGACGCCGTGGCCATGCAACCCAAAGTGCTGGCCACCGCCGATGTCGGCTACCTGCCCGGTCCCGGCTTCGCCCCCGACGGCGTTTCCGGGCGCAACTGCTTGCGGCTCTGCTTCGGCTATAATCCCGCTACCGAGATGGACGAAGGCATCAAACGACTGGCCCAAGCGTTTCGGGCGGAAGGGATGATCTAAGCGTCTGTCCAACCTTGAGAAATTGGGTAGTTGGTTGGTTCGTTCGTTGGTTTCGACAGGCTCAACCAACGAACGAACCAACCAACTACCTATCCAATGTTGGCTCATCTACGGAAAGTGTGAACACTTGTCAGGTTTTGGAAACCTGACAGGTGTGGCGGGTCGAAACCTCACACTTTCTGTAGATGAGCGTCCAATGTTTGTAACAACGCCCGGATATAGCCAAAACAGAAGGCGAAACCGACGGCAGTGGGGGCGGGGCCGTCCAACTGCGGCACATGATCGGGCATAATCATGTAAGGATAGCCGACTTCCTGATAGGTGCGCAGCGCTTTGCGCATGTCCACATCGCCTTCGTCGGGGAAGACTTCGACAAAGTTGAGGTAGCCGCCACGAAGGTTGCGGAAGTGGACATTGAAGATTTTGCGTCGCTCGCCAAAGTAGCGGATCACCGCATAGATCTGTTCAGCGGGCCGTTCCAACATTTCACAGATCGTCCCCTGGCAGAAGTTGAGACCGTGGTAGGGACTTTCATGCAGCGCCACAAAACGTTTTAGGCCGTCCACGTTGTCCAACACACTGGCGATCCCACGGTAGGTGCGTCCGCCCAGACCGGGATCATTGGGATGACAGGCCAGCCGCACCTGTGCCGCTGCCGCCACCGGCACCACACGAGCCAGAAATTGATCAATACGTTCCCACATTTCATCGGCGTCAATCGGTCCATCGGGATGGGGGCCAAGGGTTTGATCCAACTGGGCATAGTCAAAAGAGGAGAGCCATGCGCCACCCCGTCCCCGCCGCTCGGCGGTGCGCAGATGGCCCAGCACTGTGATGTTGTAGCGCGCGGCCGGAATGCCGACCACACCTAAGTTTTCGATCAGCGTGCAGAGCGCGTCCAGTTCCCGCTCCCGTTCGGGGCTGGGGCCAAGAAAGAGATGGGGCAGGTCATTTTCACGGGCCGACCGGGAACCAAGGGGCAGCATGATCATGTCTAGGGTCAAGCCAAGTGCAGCCAGCCGTTCTTGAAAGTCGCGCAGCACGGGAACGGTCCAGCTTTGCCAGGGGCCAGGGGGATTGGCCGAAACGTGGGTGACGCCCAGTTGGGCCAGTTGTTGATAGCCCGGCCAGTCGTCACCAGTGATGTGTTGGGTGCCAAGGTACATGGCGTGATTCCTCCTTCCGGTCAATTTGCTTCTATAATCGTAACTACTAAGCCCGCTCCTAGCCGGTCCGTGACCGGCGCCGGTCACGGACCGGCTAGGAGCTTAGTAGTTACCTATAATCAACCACACAACTAATCATTTTACATTGAAAAGAGCATTCACTTGAATTTACAGAAGGTCTTACCGATCATTACTTCGATTGTCATTATCTTGATTGTCGCCGTTTTACGCGAACGGTCACGCACGTTGGCCGCCATCCTCGGCACGATGCCGATCAACATGCCGCTGGTCATGTGGATCATCTGGAGTACGCCCGACACGACCCAGCCGATCATGCTCGGCTTTGTTCGCTCCTTGATTATCGGCATGGTGCCGACCATGCTCTGGTTGGCGATTGTCTTTCTGGCGTTGCGGGGCGGCTGGAATTTGTGGCTGGCAATCGGCTCCGGCTATGTGGCCTGGGGCGTGCTACTGGCGGCGGCGATCCAGGCTGGGCTGTTGCGCATCAATCAATAATCAGCAAACGGAAATAAGCAAACGGAGGAGAACACCCATGCAAGGACAACTACCCAATCGCGAGCAATATCTCATTGACCTATTGCAGGAGATGCTCACGCCCTGGCCGCAGAACCGAACGATCAACATCGTCTGTCACGGCCATAGTGTGCCGGCGGGCTATTTCTGCACGCCCATGGTCAACCCGCTCCACGCCTATCCCCACTTGCTCTTTGTTGGTTTGAAAGAGCGCTTCGCCTATGCCGTAATCAACGTGATTGTCACAGCAATTGGCGGGGAAAATTCTGAAGCAGGAGCTGCGCGCTTTGCCGACGAAGTGCTTAATCATCGCCCCGCTGTCGTCACTGTCGACTATGCCCTCAATGACCGCACCATTGGTTTGGCACGAGCTGAACGGGCTTGGCGCACCATGATCGAACAGGCGCTGGTGCGTGGCAGCAAAGTAATTTTGTTAACGCCAACCCACGATCTGTTGACGCTGCGGCGGGGTGAACCGATGTGGGCTGAGGAGTTACCCAAACATGCTGACCAGGTGCGCCGTCTGGCCGCCGAATATGGCGTCGGTCTGGCCGATAGTGATGCCGCCTTTCAGCGCTACCTCGCCGGCGGGGGTGAGGCGACCGATCTGCTGTCGCATATCAATCATCCCAATCACTTGGGCCATCAGTTGGTGACGCGGGAGTTGTTGCGCTGGTTTCCGGCGCAGTAGCACAACAACGGATTTAGGAAGCAACGGATTTAGCGTCGGCCTCGCTGCGGCAGAAAATCCGTTGCTTCCTAAATCCGTTGTTGTGTTCGTATTCACACCGCAACCCGCTGTCCCGTCTCAAAAGATTGGATGGCCGCATAGGCCAATGTCAACGCGCGTCGTCCCGCTGCGGCGTGGATCGGCGGCGGTTGCCCCTGTTTAAAGGCAGTCAGCAACGCATCGACATAGCGATCAAAGGTGCGATGAAATTCGCGGTCGCGGTCGTTGAAATAGCCCGCTTGCCAGACTTCGGCAGTTTCGTTGCCAGCCATCTGAAACGAATAGCGACGCACCGTGTCATCGACCAGGATGCGTCCCTGACTGCCATTGATCTCCAAGCGATGTGTGTCAGCATAGGCATAGGAAGAATCATAGCTACCCAGTAAACTGCCGACCGCGCCATTGGCAAAATGCAAGGCCAGCACCAACGTGCGAAAACCCTGTCCCGTCTTGTCGGTCATCTGCGCCATCACCGAAGCAACCGGGCCGCAGAGAAATTCGAGTTGGTCAAAGGCATGACACTGGGTTTCGATCAGGTTAGCGTGGGGATGGTTGCTGCGCCCTTCGCCGCCAAAGCGCCAACTGGCAAAGCTAATCTCGCCCAGGCGACCGGCGGCAATCGCCTCCTTTGCCATCTGGATCGGACGGGCGTAGCGGTGATTGAAGTTGATGGCGAAAAAGAGGTTGCGTTTGGCTGCTTCCGCCAGCAAGGTATCAGCCTCCGTCAGGTCAAAGACCAGCGGTTTCTCAACCAGCAGCGGATAGCCGGCCTGGATCACTTGCAACGTCGCGTCAAAATGACCCTGGTTGGGCAGACAGAGGCTCACGAGATCGGGCCGCTCTTTGTCGAGCATTTCGCCAACATCAACATAAGCCCGCACGCCGTACTGGTCAGCCCGTGCTTGCGTCTTCTCTGGGGTGCGACCGGCAATGGCGCACAAGTCCACATCCGGTCGTTCGGCAAAGATGCGGGCATGTTGGCGTCCCCAGCCCCCGGCGCCGACCAGGGCAATCTTCACTTTTGCTTGACTCATTGTTCGATCACCACTTTCCCGGTTTCGCCCTGCCAGAAAAGTTCAAAGGCGTGTTGAAGGTCGGCGACGCCAAAGCGGTGGGTGATGATCTGACGCAGATAGGGCAGATGCGCTTGGAGATGGGCGAGACTGGCCGGCAGTTCGTTGTAACAGAAATATTCGCTGCCCAGGATCGCCCGCTCCGTGGCAATCAAGTCAGGCGAGACGGTGATGGTCAAGCCTTCGCCGTGGCCGATACAGACCAGGACACCCCGCTTGTCTAGCAGATCCAGGGCCGAGCGGCGAGCAACCTCTTTGCCGCTGGTGTCCAGAGCGGCATCCACCCGCGGCAAACCATGCCCTTGCGCCCCGTCTGCCAAACTCGCTTCTTTGAGGTTGATCGGTTTACCACCCAGTTGTTCCGCCAGCGCCAATCGCCACGGAATGACATCGGTGATCAGCACGGGGAAATCCATGCCGAAAATAAGCTTGGTCATCGCCAGCACCCCTAAGCCGATAGGACCCGCGCCGGTGACGAGCAAGGATTGAATGTCCGGGTGAACCAATTGGGCGCGGCGAAGGGCGTGGGCGGTGGTCCCCATCACATCGAGCAGCAAGGTCGCCTCGGTCAACGGCAGATCCGGCGGCACGGGCAGGAAAATGCTTTCATGCACCAGTTCATAGACGCCGTAGCCGCCATCACGGTTGAAGCCCATGTCGCCCCGCTTTTGCAGGCACTGGTTGGTCAAGCCGAGTTTGCAACTGCGACACTCACCGCAGAAATCCATCAAAAAGACAACGCCCGGCGTCCCCACCGGCGTCCTTGTCTCCGGCCCCGCAGCAACGACAATGCCGGCCGCTTCATGACCCGGCGTGACCGGCGCACCCTTGAAAAACTGCCCACGCTCCGAACCGCAGAGGGCGTTGGCCTTGACTTGCAGTAACAGTTGACCAGGGCCGGGGTGCGGCACCGGTTTTTCAATAAAATCGATCAACCCCTCACCCCGAAAGCGGGGGACACGCATGGTGGTAGGCAAAGCGCCGGTAGACAAGTGGACCTCTCCCATCTTCGTGAGTCTGCATAGCAATATTGAGTACTTTCTGCTTTCTATTGTACACTAAACCTACCAATCACCCTAGCAGATGAATGAGTACGCTATCCACCACAATCTAACCGATACGGGGCGGATGCGGATAACGTTGCGTAATGAACCAGTGAGGGCAGCCATGACCATAGGTACACATATGCCACCAACCGCTTATACCGATGAGCTACGCTTGTCCCCCCGTTGGGTTAGCGCCGGTTTAATTGGATTGAATTTAGGAATCGGGCTGATTGGCGAAAGGATCGACGCGCCGGCAACCCGTACCGCCTGGCTGCTGGGCGCACTCATGCTCCTTGCGGCCGCCTTTGTGATTGGTTTGCTTGAACACTGGAAGGAGTTGCTTGGGCGGTGGAGCGCCGTGTTGTTGCCCTTACTGCTGCTCTTTGCTGGCGTATACTGGCTCCAGTTACCGCTGGCGTTACTCTTTTTGCCGGTTACGGTGATCCTGGCGGTTGCCCTCCTGCACCTGCGGGCCGCAACGCTGGTTGCCGCCGCGGCATCCTTATGGCTGCTCATGCCATTGGCGATCCCGCCAGCGCAGAATACGATGCCGCCATTGGTTGTTCTGCTGAGTATATGGCTAACCTGGGGGGTGGTAGCGGTGATTACGACACCGCTACAGCGGGCTGTACAGCGCGCTTGGCACACAGTTGCGCAGGTGCAACAGCAATTGGCGGAAGCGCGCAGCCGCGATGCCGATCTAGCGCAAGCGCTGGATGACCTGCTCCATGCCAATCGGCAACTGGATCTGCTCAATGAACGGCTGGCGGCCATGCGGCTGTTGGCCGAACAAGCCCAACGTGCGAAGGCCGCCTTTGTCGCCAAGGTGAGCCACGAATTTCGTACGCCCTTGAATATGATTATTGGCCTGAGCGATTTGATCATCGAACGACCGGATGTCTATGGCGACCGCTTGCCCCCGGCTTTGCTGGAAGATCTGGCCATTGTCCACCGCAACTGTCAGCATCTGGCCGGCATGATCAATGATGTCCTCGATCTCAGCCAGGCGGAAGCGGGCCATTTGAGCCTACACAAAAGCTGGGTCGCCCTGGACCAGGTGATCGTCTTTGCCGTCGCTGTCGTACAGCCGCTGGTCGATAAGAAAAAGCTGACCTTACAGGTACAAGTCACGCCTGACCTGCCGTCGGTCTATTGTGACGAGACCCGCATTCGCCAGGTGATCCTCAATCTGTTGAGCAACGCCGCCCGCTACACCGAAACCGGCGGCATTATAATAGAGGCGACAGCCGTCGAACAGCGGTTGGTGGTAAGCGTGGCCGACACCGGGCCGGGGATTAGCGCCGAAGATCTAAAAAATATCTTTGAACCCTTCTACCAAGGGGCGACGGCGGCGGGCCGCGCACAAGGGGGCAGCGGGCTGGGCTTGAGCATCAGCAAACAGTTGATTGAATACCACGGCGGCGATCTATCAGTCACGAGTAACGTGGGCCAGGGCAGCACCTTTACCTTTGCCCTCCCCATTGCGCCGCCGCCGCCGCTTGTCAGCACACCTGGGCGGTGGTTACATCCGGATTGGCCCTGGCTGGAGCGAAAACCAACGCGGCCGCTGCTCCGCTTGCCCCAACAGCCGCGCTTGGTCATTTGCGAGGCAGACAAGGGCGCGACCACGCACGGTGTTTGTGATCGTCTTTATGATCGTTTTCATGAGTGTGGCGCCGCTGTGGAATTGGTGCCAGGCGGCGCGGTAGCGCAAGCTGCCGCCGCACTCGACCATTATCCGGCCCATGCGTTGCTCCTCAATGCCGCGACACCGGCTGAACTCCTGCCACTGTTGCAGGCGGCGCAGCAACGCGTATGCGACACACCGCTCATCGGCTGTGCGCTCTTGTCGCCAACCGAACATGTGCTGACCGCAGGCGCCATTGATTACCTGATCAAGCCGGTGACGCGCACGGCGTTGAGCCAGGCCTTACACAAAGTCGCCACCCCTGTGCAACGGATCTTAACCGTCGATGATGATGTTGATTTTCAACAGTTGTTGGCGCGCATGGTGCTGGCCTGGGACAGTGAGTTAGAGATTATCCAGGCGTTCGATGGTGAGGAGGCGTTGACCAAGATGCGCACCTGCGCCCCCGACCTGGTGCTGATCGACATTGTTCTGCCCCGGCTCACTGGCTGGCAAGTGCTGGAACAGAAACGGCGCGAGACCGCCATCGCCGCCATTCCCGTAATTGTCGTCTCGGCACAAGACCAAAGTGAGCAAGGCGCCCGCAGTCCACTCCTGATGGCAACCATGGGCCACGGTCTCACCGCTGAGCAACTGCTGCGCTGTTCGCTGGCCCTTTCCCATGTGCTGTTGACGCCTGCTCCAGCATCTGGATAAACGCCTGCCGGTGGACGGGTTTGGGGAGGTAGGCCGTTGCCCCTAGTGACAGGGCGAGTTGCTCGCGCCTGACGACGGAACAGACAACGATTGGCGTCTGCTGGGTGAGCGGGTGGCGACGCAGGTCGATGAGCAGTTGCCAGCCGTCAATGTCGGGCAGCATAACATCCAACACAATCAGGTCGGGCGTAACCTCGGCAATTGTCGGAAAAACGGCCTGCCCTTCACGGACATGGACAAGGTGATAGCGCGTCCCTTCGACATAGCGCTGGTAGAAATGGACGAGGTCGCTGTTGTCGTCCACCACCAGCACCGTGACTTTGGTCACGCTGGGGAGGTGCAGCACAAAGGCCAGTTGGTCGTCTTCTCGTTGCACCTTTAGTGCGCTCCCCAACATCACAAGAATTTCATGGACAAAGTCGCTTTGCGGCAGTACGGTACTTTGTGCCGGCCTGCCGCTGACCGTGATCGTAACCCCTTGTCCATCTTGCAGCGCCGCCAGCATGATTTCACCAACGGCAAGCTGCTGCGCCACCTTTTCGACCGCAGTGATCAACAGTTGGCGCAGCACAGTGGGATGGATTAGGGCTAGTAAAGGTGACGGCGTTGGGTGTACGGTTAGCTGAATGGCAGCACTGGCCGTCAGCCCAGCACCCAACGCAGCCAGGCTCTGCATCACCTGGTTGACATCGGCAATCAGACCGGGGGCGCTCTGTTGCAAGGCAATCAATTCCTGGCGCACCTGATCGCGGAAGGCGGTGCGCTTCGCTTCGGCGCCGGGTTGTCCTGACGGTAACGCAACTTCTTGGACAGCGTCAGGGCCGGTCGATGCTGGCGTTTGACTTTGGCGCCACAGTTGCTGGGCCAGCAGATGAACCGCCTGCGCCTGTTCACGGCTGAGATGGCGCGGCGAGATGCCCAGTTGCAAGGCTGTCTGCTTGTGGCTAATGTTCTGCACATAGCGGCTCGCCAGCAGTTCGTACATACGCCAGGCGCGGGCCGTTGCGGGGATATCACATGCCGGTTTCATTGCCTCAATTGCCTGCACAATACGCTGGTGAAGCGCGACACTCTCCTGGGCGGCCGGCAAATTAAGGACGCGCCTAATGACCGCTGCCGGTTGATAGAGCGGCGTGTAGAGGTGGGTCAAGGCATCATGAAGTTCCACTTCAAATACATTGAAAGTAACAGGCGTGTCGGATGTCCCTGCCATGTCCCTCCTTTGTCCCTCGGGCGTCCATTGTTTCTGCTTGATTCGGCATAGCGCTTGTGCCATAATGAATTATAGCACTTATCGTTTACCACAAAAAGTGTGCAAGCCATACGTATTCCAGGGTGGATAAACACAGATGGCAAATGTATTCGTCCGCGCAACGCCAGCCGGGAAAGTGACTAGAAAGCCAACACGTTTGCGTGTAATAGAGGCGCGCTATGGCTGGCTCTTTGCCGCACCCTGGTTGATTGGCTTTCTGGTCTTTACGTTGGGGCCAATGGTGGCCTCAGCGCTGATGACCTTTGCCGAATGGTCGATCCTGAAGCCGCCCCAATTCATCGGCATGCAGAACTATACCAAGTTGGTCAACGACCCGCTGATCTGGCACTCATTCAAGCTCACAACCTTCTATGCCGTCGGCTATGTACCGCTCAACACGATGCTGGGTCTCTTTCTAGCTGTGTTGCTGAACCAACGGATTTCGTTGCTGCGCTTCTACCGCACAGCCTATTATATGCCCAGTGTGCTATCTGGCGTCGCCGTCGCGGTGATGTGGCGGTTGATTCTGTCAGCAGACTTTGGGCTGCTTAACTATCTGCTCAGCTTGGTGGGCATTCAGGGGCCGGCCTGGTTATCGGACCCGCGTTGGGTCTTGCCGGCCTTTATCATCATGGCGCTCTGGCACTTTGGCGGCAGCGTGGTCATTTACCTGGCGGGGTTACAAGGAATTCCGACCGATCTCTATGAGGCGGCCGCCGTGGATGGGGCCGGCTGGTGGCGCAAATTGCGTAGCATCACCCTGCCGCTGCTCACGCCGATCATCTTCTTCCAGTTGATCATCGGCACGATCAATGCGCTCCAGACCTTTACCCAAGCCTTTATCATGACCAAAGGCGGCCCGATGAATGCTTCGCTCTTTATTGTCCTTTACCTCTACCAGAAGGCGTTTGAGTCCTTTCAAATGGGCTATGCCTCATTGATCGCCTGGTGCCTGTTCGTCTACATCTTGCTCTTAACCTTGATTCTGATCCGCACGTCAGGGCGGTGGGTCTATTACGAAGGACAGATCAAAGTGTAAAAGAAGGTAATGCGATCGGAAAATAGAAAGAGTAGGGAAAGGATGAGTATGGCAGCGATAAGAGTCCAAAATGGGCGCACACGGTGGCAGCAGCTTGCCAGGGAAGTGGTGCGTCAGTTGCCCTTTCATCTCGTGCTACTGCCTGGTCTGGTATTGACCCTGATTCCCCTGGCCTGGACGATTTCCACGTCACTTTCGGATTTGGGAGCGGTCTTCCAGTGGCCGATTCGTTGGATTCCTAACCCGGTGCGCTGGAGCAACTATGTAGAGGCGATGCGTATCCAGCCCTTTGGTCTCTAGTTTTTGAATACTACCTTTATAACAATGGCAACGGTGTTGGGGCAACTGCTCTCCAGTTCGTTGGTGGCATTCTCCTTTGCGCGGCTGCGCTGGAGCGCCCGTGATCACATGTTTATCTTAATTCTGGCGACCATGATGTTGCCCAGCCAGGTGACGATCATCCCACAATTTGTCCTGTTCAGCCGCCTGGATTGGATCAACACCTATTTGCCGCTGATTGTCCCCGCCTATTTCGGTTCACCCTTCTACATTTTTTTGTTGCGTCAATTTTTTATGACCATTCCCCCCGAACTCGATGACGCGGCCAAGATTGATGGCGCTTCATTTTTACAGATCTACTGGCTTATTCTCTTGCCGCTGGCGACGCCGGCGCTGTTGGCGGTGGCGATCTTTCAATTTCAACACGCCTGGAATGCCTTTCTCGAACCACTGCTCTATCTGCACTCTGAATCCAAGTGGGTGCTGGCGTTAGGGTTGCGTAATTTTATCGGCGAATACATTCAGTGGTGGAATCTAATGATGGCGGCTTCAGTTGTCGTCATGTTGCCGGTGTTGCTCCTGTTCTTCTTTGGACAACGCTATTTTATCCAGGGCGTCGTCTTCACCGGCTTAAAACAGTAACTCCCTGCATAGTGGACAAAACTCGTTCCACGATTATTTTGCATTTTCAAGGAGGGCAATCTGATGGAAAAGAAGCACAAACTATCAAGACGGTGGTTTTTGCAGAGTACGGCGCTTGGCATCGTTGGCACAGCGCTCGCCGCGTGCGCCCCTGTCCAATCGCCCCAAGCCACCGGCCAACAAGGCGGAACGGCAGCACAAGCGGAAGCCCACATCACCATGGCCGCTGGTGGTGTCCCTGCGCCCTATGGCCCTGCTTTTGAACGCCAGGCCAGACGCTTTGAAGAGAAGTGGAATCAAGAAAAAGAGCAGAAGGTTGTGGTTGAGACCATCCTGGACCCAGACTGGACGGCGTATCATCACACCAAAGTGCCGACGCTGGTCGCGGCTGGAACACCGCCGGATATTTCCTGGAACTCTGGCGAATTTGTCGGCCCTTATGTTGCCAAAGGCGATTGGGTGATGGTACTCGATGATTACATCGAGCGCGACCGCACCATCGTCGATATTGAGAAGGACTTCCCGCCGATTGTCAAACAGGCGTCGATGTACAAAGGTCACTATATCTGCTTTGCCGAAGCCGGCATGGTTTACCAAGTGACGCTCTTTAACAAAGAATTTCTGGACAGCAATAACATGGCTTGGCCCGACAAACTCTACCAAGAGGGGAAATGGACATGGGAAACGCTGGATCAAATGGCGCGCGACCTCGCCAAACAGGATGCCAATGGCAAGCCCATTCAGTTTGGCGCCACGACGGCGCCCTACACCAGCGTCTGGGGCTTTCAGTCGCGCCTCTGGTCGAATGGCGCAGACATCTATAGCGATGACGAGTCGGACTGTGTACTGGACAGCGAAGAGGGGTACAAACAGACGGAGGTGGTCCTCAAGGCCATCTGCGAAGATAGAGTGGCGCCGCGCGCCGAAGACAAGGATATTGACTGGCTGGCCAGCAACAAATTGGGCATCAGCTTTGGCTGGCCTACGGCTATCGCTTCCTGGCAGGCCAAGTATCAATTTGAGTTTGATGTCGCGCCCTTCCCGGCAGGGCCACAGGGCTGGCAAGCTTCCGCTTCCTTCGACGGCTGGCAAATTGCCAAAGCGACCAAAGACCCAGAGGTCGCCTGGAACTATGTCCTCTTTGCCGTTGGGCCAGAGGAAGATATGACCCGTTCCTTGGACTGGACGCGTCCGCCGAACCATCTGGCGAACTTCGAGACCTGGGCTGCCGACTTGCTCAAGCAAGGGCGCATCAAGAACATTGATTACCTGCGGGAAAGCATGTTGAATGCACGTCTGGCGCATGTCATGATCCCGGAACGACCAGAATTTTCCACCGCCTATACCAACCTGTTCCGCTCACCCATTGAGAGTTGTTTAACGACGGGGAAAGAGGCGGTTGATGCGCTGGCAGCCGAGATTCGACGGCTCATTAGTGAGCGGCCGGCGGCGTAACAGCGGTAGCGTTCTATCAATGCAATCGTGCGACATTGGGCAAAAGTCGCACGATTGCACTTGCCGTTGTCCCATTGGCGCTTCGCTTTTAACGAAGGAATCAACCTTATGACTTGGTTTACCCGGCGTGGCTTGGAGTTAGTGCCATCCGATCTCACCTCATATCCTCACTGGCTGGCGGAAATGCGCCAGGCTAAGTTGAACCTGCTGATCATTCATGTGCCACGTAGCATGGCCGAACTGGTTGAGTATGCCGCATCAGCGCATTTTGTCGCCCTGGCGGCCGAAGCAGCCGATGCCGGTATTGACATTGAATGGGCGCCCCATAGCCTCAACGAGTTGCTGCCGCGCGCCCACTTTGCCGCCCACCCTGATTGGTTCCGTATGGACATCATGGGTCAGCGCACGCCGGACTTCAATATGTGTGTCGCCAGCGCTGACGCCTTCCAGGTAGTTGAGCAGAATGCTGCTCGGCTGGCGGCGCAACTGCAACCCACCACCCATCGCTACTATTTTTGGGGCGATGACGGTCGTCCCTGGTGTTATTGCCCGGAATGTGTACAGCTAGGCGCGGCTGACCAAAATATGCGTTTTACCAACACTGTCCTCGCCGGCATCCGCACGGTCGATCCGGCGGCGCAGTTGTCAGGGTTAGCCTATTACAGCACGCTAGGGCCGTTGGAGCAGATAAAACCGGCGGAGGGTGTCTTTCTGGAGTATGCGCCGATTCAGCGCTCTTTCTTGTATGCCCTGGATGATGACCAGTGCGCTGTCAACCGTGATGAATTTGCAAAATTGCAACGCCTGTTGCCGACCTATGATGCACAACCGAATGCTCAGGTTTTGGACTATTGGCTGGATGAGTCCCTCTTCTGGCGCACTGCTGGTCGGCCAGAAAAATTGCCGCGCCTGCCCTTTTCAGCCGCGGTACTCCAGCGCGATTTGCAATTGTATGCGGATCTGGGCTTTCGTTCGATCGTCTCCTACGCTGTGTTATTAGGGCAAGAGTACCGTACTCAGCATGGTCAACCACCAATACAGGTATATGGCGAAGCGCTGATGAGCATTCGTGGGCCACGCCATGAATAAGTTGCCTGTCTACCTAACACGATTATAACACTCAGTGCAATCAGGCGTAGGAATTCCTTGAGTAACCCGCAGCCACCGGCGCAAACCGGTGGCTGTTTATTCTTCCTCACCAGACCGCCATTACCCGCGTCGGGCCGCCGGAACTACCCGCAATTTTCGGCACGCCAACAAAGATCATCGCCCCACTGGGCGGAATCTGCTCCAGGTTGGCAAGACATTCCAAACCCCAACGATTGGTCGGTAGAAACGCCGTGTGGACAGCAAAGTTTTGCGCCGGACCATGATCCAAACTCAGCGTATCGACCCCAATGCCGACAACATCCCGTTCATCCAGCAAAAAGCGGGCCGCTTCGACGCTGAAGCCGGGGAAGTGGTGGACCCCACTGGCATCGGTGTTGACATAAGCTTGCGTCGAATGGATGCGCGTCGCCCAGCCGGAGGCCATCAACACCGCGGCGCCCGCAGGAATCCGGCCATAGCGGCGCTCCCAGGCCAGCAGATCATCGGGCGTTACCAGGGCGGCGTGATCGTGTTTGGCCTTCGCACCAATATCAATCACCACCGCCGGCGCAACTAGGGAGCGCACCGGCACTTCATCCGTATGCAACCCGTGGCGGGCGACATGATAGGGCGCATCAAAGTGGGTGCCGCAATGGTCGGAGAGGGTGTAGCGGTTGATCGACACGCCATGCGCTTCATGGGTGGCAAAGGGCTGCTCGACCACAAAGGCCGGCAGCGACGGAAAGACCGGCGAGGCGGGACTGAGCGCGTGGGTCAGATCGACCACATGGGCAAAGCTGAAAGGCTGCACTGGCTGACCAGGGCGCGGGCTATCGACTACCGGCCCGCCGCCGGCACGATCAACGGCTTGCTCGACAAAACCGGGGGTGCGGAGCAGATCAAGAAATTTTGGTGGACACATGATATTTGGTTCCTGGGTGACTGGGTGATTGGTTGTTGGGATATGATAGAATTATAGGTCAAAGCAGGGGCAGGCAACAAGTCGTTGAGCAGGAGGGGTGATGGAGCCGGGATTAATTGTGATTTTGGGGTCGCCGAACACAGATGATGGGCATCTGCCGGCGATGGCGCTGGGGCGGGTGACGGCGGGTTATCAACTCTATCAGGAACGGCGGGCGTTTGGCTGGCAGTTTCTCGTCACCGGCGGCTTTGGGGAGCATTTCAACCGTACCGCTTTCCCCCATGCTTACTATCTGCACCAGTGGCTGCTGGCTCAAGGCGTGCCGGCCCACGCTATTGTTGATTTCGCCCTCAGTCGCCACACCGGGGAGGATGCTCTGTTGGCGCGGCCCATTATCGAGCGCAGCGGGGTTCGGCGCCTCTGTGTGGTCACCTCTGATTTTCATGTCGAACGGGCGGCGTTTATTTTTCGCACTGTCTTTGCTGACTATGCGTTAGAATTTGTTGGTGTGCCGTACTTGCCGCTCTGTGCTAGGGAAGAACAAGAACGGTTGCTTGCTCATGAACGGCGTCGGCTGGCTGAGTTGCAGAAGTTGGGTAGGTAAATCGTTTTTATGGGCTACAAACAAAATCACCCCTCTATAGGCTAGGCCCGGTTACCGGACGCAATGCGTGAGGCATGCTTTCGCCTAGCGAAGAGTGATTTTCTGTATTCAGTATAGCAGGTTCATGGCAAAAGGTCAATAAGCAGCCAAATCTATTTTCCAACGTCGATTTGCAAAATCTCTGCTGCTGAAATCTCCTCCACCGTGCGCCCTGCCACCATCCGGTCAACCGCCCCGGCGTCCTTAAAGCCGCTACCCGTCAACCAACAGGCGACTCGTTCACTCCCACTCAGCCGCCCCGCTGCGCGATCGGCCCGCACCGCCGCCAACGTCGTCGCCGCGGCCGGTTCGACAAAGATGCCTTCGCGGCTGGCGAGTTCGGCTTGAGCGGCATAGGTGGCGGCATCGGGTACGGCGATGGCCCAACCGCCGGACTCATGCAACGCCTGCAAGGCAAGATCGCCATCGGGCGGGGCGGTGAGTTGGATGCCGGAGATGTTGCTGGTGCAGCCGGGGATCGGCTCGACCTTGCGACCAGCCAGCCAGGCTTGGGTGACGGCGTCGCAGCCTTGAGCTTGCACCGCTACCATGCGTGGCAAGCGGTCGATCCAACCGGCGGCTTTGGCTTCGACAAAGCCCTTCCATGAGGCGCTGAGAAGGCCGCCCCCGCCCACCGGCACATAGACCACATCCGGCGCCTGGCCCGCCAACTGTTGACAGACCTCATAGGCGATGGTCTTCACGCCCTCCATGGCATGGGGGCTAAAGGCGCGCGCCGTCACCAACATCTGCCAGTTGTTGACGGCGCAGAGGTGGCGAATGTTGGCCCAGGTCGTCTTTTCCACCGCCGGGTCATAGCCCAGCCGCGTCACCGCCCACGCTTGCGGACCATAGGTCAGGATTTGGGCGACTTTGGCCTTGGCGTACTTTTCCACGGTGAAGAGATAGCCCTTTACCCCGGCGCGCGCCCCATAGGCGGCAATGGCGGCGCCGGCGTTCCCGGAGGAAGTGGCGGCCCAGGCGCGCTTGCCCAGTTCCTGTAAGCGGGCAATGCCAACGGCAGCAATGCGATCTTTGTAGGAGCCGGTCGGATTGGCGCTCTCCATTTTGCAATAGAGATCAGCCAGCCCCAGTTCGTCCCCCAGATGAGCCGAACGGAGCAGTGGCGTGTTGCCTTCCCCCAGGCTGACCGCGTAGGCCAGGTTTTGCAAGGGCAGACGAGCGGCGTAGCGCCAGATCCCCGGTTGCGTAGCGGCAATCGGCAGTGTTGCGTCCGTATAGCGGATATCGAGGGCGGCGGCACAGGCGGGGCATTGTGACAGATCAGCGTCGGCGCCCTGCCAGGAACAGGCAGTGCAGGCCAGTGAAAAGTGACTCATGGGATGGCGCCAACCAGGCCGCCGTGATGAATGAATGTAGACATCTTCAGGAATCTTCTCCAATTTGGCAAAGCGCGCCGACAGGTCATGCGCGGCGGTCGATTAACCATTGTCCACCGCCAGCAACACCCTCTTGTCACGCTGGATAAGCAATGGGTTCTGTAGGTTATCATTTGTCATAATGGCGATCAATCAGTAGACCCCGTATCACTGATACGGCAATCGCCGGGTCTTAGTTATCATTTGTCATAATGGCGATCAATCAGTAGACCGCACGGACTCGCCTACCGCCGGTCCGTGACTGGCGGCAAGCGTTGCGGTCTACTGATTATATGTAAAGCAGAGTAGTGTGTCAAGCAGGAGAGCGTGGTGCGTGGTCGGTGCGACAAGGATGAAGGATGCCTGACCGTCTAGCCGTTTAATGCGCCGCCATTCTTCATCCTCCATCCTTTCCCATTTGGCGGCAGGGGCGGGGATGGGGTATACTATGGCGTAAGCTGAACTTTAACAACCGATAGTTTTGGGTGATTGTCCGGTTGCGAGCATCGCAGTAGGCCACTCGGCTGGCGGTGATGCTCGCAAGAGCAGTGATCGGGGTGGTTGCCCAGTGGTAGAGGTGCGTTGGCAATCAAACTACGGGGATCGGCAAGCATCTTTTGGGTGCGGAAAAGGCCCGTCTGCGCCCGCCCTTTTGGCGATGCTCGCAGGTAGGAGAAACTTCACAAAATCTGGCCCTCTTTTGCCATACGTTCCCTATTTTTCGCCTTTTTTCCCACCCAAGTGGGAGAACCCCACAAATCGCTCTCTGGACGGTGGGACGGTGCGAGCAAGGAGCCAGAGAGAATATCAACCCAGTCGCGGGATTGAAACTGGAGCTAAAGAGAAAAAGTACACTTTGCATGAAGCCAGAGAGAATATCAACCCAGTCGCGGGATTGAAACTGCTTTTTGCTCTGATAATGCCCAGTCCCTCAACCAGCCAGAGAGAATATCAACCCAGTCGCGGGATTGAAACACCTTTCCCACCCCTCACATACAAGCGACCATTATGCCAGAGAGAATATCAACCCAGTCGCGGGATTGAAACGTCCCCAAAACCTGATAGCTCTAACAATCGACGATGCCAGAGAGAATATCAACCCAGTCGCGGGATTGAAACTTTTCTGCCTCAGTAGCAGTTTCATCGTGAGTTTCGCCAGAGAGAATATCAACCCAGTCGCGGGATTGAAACTCTCTAACAATTTTAGTTAGAGGTAAGTCCGATACGCCAGAGAGAATATCAACCCAGTCGCGGGATTGAAACTCAGCAATGTTACAACATGTTCCAGTTCATCCTTGTGGCCAGAGAGAATATCAACCCAGTCGCGGGATTGAAACTGGAACACCCTACTTGGGAAGAGTTGTTGCAAGCTCAGCCAGAGAGAATATCAACCCAGTCGCGGGATTGAAACAAATCTGCAAACCTCTGTTTGAAAATAACTCCCTCATGCCAGAGAGAATATCAACCCAGTCGCGGGATTGAAACTACCAGTGCTAATATCACTGTTGATGGTTCTGATGCCAGAGAGAATATCAACCCAGTCGCGGGATTGAAACTTGTATAGCTCAAATTCTGCCGAATACAAGGGAAGCCAGAGAGAATATCAACCCAGTCGCGGGATTGAAACTTGGCTTTCCCTTGGTTGCAGAGGTAATTTTAGCATGCCAGAGAGAATATCAACCCAGTCGCGGGATTGAAACAAATACTGCCAGAGGCTGGTAAACACATAGCCAAGCCAGAGAGAATATCAACCCAGTCGCGGGATTGAAACCTAAAATCAACGAAAGAGTGTGAGGTGGTACTAAGCCAGAGAGAATATCAACCCAGTCGCGGGATTGAAACCGCGTTAGCAGCCAGCGCCTGTGCCGCACGCTGTGCGCCAGAGAGAATATCAACCCAGTCGCGGGATTGAAACACTCATTGGTGGGGATAACCTTTCCACTTTTAGGCAGCCAGAGAGAATATCAACCCAGTCGCGGGATTGAAACCTGTTAGGGCAACCTGTGGGTACTCAAGCTCTGTTGGGGCCAGAGAGAATATCAACCCAGTCGCGGGATTGAAACGTAATTTTCGCTGGCGCCCATGACCAATAACTTGTTGCCAGAGAGAATATCAACCCAGTCGCGGGATTGAAACTTAGCGCTTGCCCGCCAGTGGCACGACGGACGAACTGGCCAGAGAGAATATCAACCCAGTCGCGGGATTGAAACTTTTCGCCCTATTATACCAGAGATTGGAGCCTCTGTAGCCAGAGAGAATATCAACCCAGTCGCGGGATTGAAACCGGCTGGTACTACTGCCATTGTTCTGCCAGGCGCTGCCAGAGAGAATATCAACCCAGTCGCGGGATTGAAACTTTGAATTTTTCGGAAACTTGCATAAAACGTTGGGCGCCAGAGAGAATATCAACCCAGTCGCGGGATTGAAACTGTTAGCTCCTATCGACATCCTAAGTTATTAAGTGGCCAGAGAGAATATCAACCCAGTCGCGGGATTGAAACGACGCTCTGCCCATCATGTCACCAACTCGCTGAGGCGCCAGAGAGAATATCAACCCAGTCGCGGGATTGAAACACACCAAAACCCAGGACATTGCAAGCACTGGCAGACGGCCAGAGAGAATATCAACCCAGTCGCGGGATTGAAACCGCCACGCCCAGCACGCCTACGAGAAGTGCAAGCGTGCCAGAGAGAATATCAACCCAGTCGCGGGATTGAAACTGATGTCGCTGATGCGCCCTTGCCGCACATTGTAGCCAGAGAGAATATCAACCCAGTCGCGGGATTGAAACCACAATGCCGATCACGACCGCAACGGACAGCAGAAGCCAGAGAGAATATCAACCCAGTCGCGGGATTGAAACAACAACATGCAATACGGAGCTTATCGCAAGGCGCGCCAGAGAGAATATCAACCCAGTCGCGGGATTGAAACAAGATAATTGACAATAATGCTGGCGATGCTTATTGCCAGAGAGAATATCAACCCAGTCGCGGGATTGAAACAATGCTGCCACGAGCATCAGCCACAGCAGCGCCACTGCCAGAGAGAATATCAACCCAGTCGCGGGATTGAAACATGCCGGTACTCAGGATGAACAGCGCCGCTTTTGGCCAGAGAGAATATCAACCCAGTCGCGGGATTGAAACCAAACATGACACCCCTTCTCTCCTTCTCTCAATTCAAAGCCAGAGAGAATATCAACCCAGTCGCGGGATTGAAACATCACCTTGTCGGCCATCGGTTGCGCGCAAGCTATGCCAGAGAGAATATCAACCCAGTCGCGGGATTGAAACTTCCGTTTTGTCTTTTCTCCCCGAATCTTCTACCCTGCCAGAGAGAATATCAACCCAGTCGCGGGATTGAAACGACGAGATTGAATACCTCATCCTCCTCGACGGCTCGCCAGAGAGAATATCAACCCAGTCGCGGGATTGAAACGCTTCAAGCGCCGAATATGCAGGAAATCAGTTTTGAGCCAGAGAGAATATCAACCCAGTCGCGGGATTGAAACTGTAACCGCCGATGAACTTCTTAATGATTCGTGATGCCAGAGAGAATATCAACCCAGTCGCGGGATTGAAACAATATGCTTGGCGAGATTGATACTGCCCAAGCAGGCCAGAGAGAATATCAACCCAGTCGCGGGATTGAAACTGATGAAGTGTGCATGTGGGATGGAGTTTGCCCCCGGGCCAGAGAGAATATCAACCCAGTCGCGGGATTGAAACCCCTCCTTTCAGCAGTGTGTGAGAGCCGACGCCAAAGGGCCAGAGAGAATATCAACCCAGTCGCTTTGGTACAGTTGCTGCTGGAAAAAGCACGAAGCACACCTTATCCGCGTGCGTTCCTGCGCGTCTTCCCGGATAATCACATTGCGCTTGCTTGCTATCGACGGGCCGGCTTTACGCCGGTTCGTCCAAACGAACAGCAGGCTTTTAACCGCGGCCAGTCAGTTGAGTACGTCTGGATGCGCTATGTTCTATAGGGCGCCTACATGAAACTTGATCAACACTACATTGACCCACGTCTGGTGGCGTTATATGACCGCGATAATCCACGCGGCGCCGACACTGACTTTTATCTCGCACTTGCAACCGAGTTGGATACCCGCACGATCCTCGACCTGGGCTGTGGCACCGGCTTGTTGACGCGCGCATTAGCGCTGGCCGACCGCCGCGTTATCGGCGTTGACCCGGCCCCTGCTATGCTGGCCTATGCCCGCCGTCAACCGGGGGCCGCGCGTGTGCAGTGGATCGAAGGCGACGCCAGCGCTCTGGGCACGCCGGCTGCCGACCTGGTGCTGATGACCGGCAATGTCGCCCAGGTTTTCCTGGATGACGCTGTGTGGGCCGCCACCCTGGGCGCTATCCATGCCGCGTTGCGCCCCGGCGGCCATCTCGCCTTCGAGAGCCGCAACCCCGACGAACGCGCCTGGGAACGCTGGAACCGAGCCGCCACCTACGAACAGATTGACTCACCTTATGGGCCGCTGACCTGCTGGCTCGATCTGGTGAGTGTGGGCAATGGTCGGGTCGCTTTTGAAGGGCATAATGTTTTTGCGAACAGTGGCGAGGATATAGTGGTGCGTAGTGAGTTGCGCTTTCGCACGCTTGCCGAGCTAAGCGATTCCTTGGTTGAGGCCGGCTTTGTGGTCAAACAGGTCTATGGTGACTGGCAGCACGGGCCGTTGCGTGATACTAGCCGGGTGATGGTTTTTGTTGCTCGGCGTGCTGCGCTGCCAGCGGGTTGAGGTTGTGGGTTCTGGGCCATTATCACCGCGAATCCTGGGATTCGCGGTGATAATGGGGACACCAATCCAAAAGCGCCGCCCCTTACCAGAGCGACGCTTTTGTGTTTTGCTGATCAGTTCTCTAAACGTTCAACCACCAATGCGACGGCGGCAACGCCGGCGAACCTCACGGCACCGGAATATCACCCGGCAGACCGAAGGGGAGGTTGATCTGGGCATCATCCGAACTTTGGCGAATCGACCACGAGAGATTGCCCTCTTCGATGCGCACAATCGTCAGATCGGCCTTGCCGTCGCCATCATAATCGATGGGGGGAATGGCCGTGTCGCCGGGCAGGCTGCCCCAGTAGCCGGTCTGTTCGCTGTCACCGGCGCTGCTCTTTAACCAGCGCCAGCCGCCGTCGCTGGGGCGGTACATGGCAATATCCGTCCGCCCGTCGCCGTCATAATCGCCAGGGACGGGAACATCACCCTCCTGACCGTGCTTCTTCACCTTGAGGCCAGCTCTGGTTTGGGAGATGTGCCACTCGTTGGTGCTGGGGCGGTAGATGGCCGAATCAGCCTTGCCATCGCCATCATAGTCGGCATAGACGGGGATGTCGCCCTGCTGGCCCCATTGGAAGGCGGTGATGCCGATAACACCGGCCGGCCAGTAGGCCGTGCCGTTGCTGGGTCGCCAGACGGCGATGTCGGTGCGCTTGTCGCCATTGTGATCCTTGGCGATGGGAATGTCGCCGGCTTGCCCCAAAACCACTACCTTGACGCCATCCCGGCTTTGGGCAATCCACCACTCGCCGGTGCTGGGCCGGAAGATGGCGGCGTCAGGACGCTTATCACCATCATAATCACCGGGGACCGGAATATCGCCGGCGACGCCCCACTGTTGGCTGCGCGTGGCCCCTGTGCCGGCTTCCTGCCAATACCATGTCGCATTTGAAGGGCGATAGACGGCGAAGCCGGTCTTACCAGTGGTGGGGAAACCGCCGGTCGGGTTGTTCGGATTGTTGTTCAGATCGCCCTCGCAATGGCTGAGGAGCGCTTCGGTAAACGGCTGGGTGGCCCAATCGGCGACTGTCCACTCTTTGTTAACCGGCCAACTATCGGAGAGCGGATTGTAGCGCGCTCGGGCAAAGATGTAGAAGCGCACGCCAAAGGGTTGCACGGCCATATCGACATTCAGACACCAGCGCCGGTTGCTATTGTTCGACAGATATTGCACCGAGCCTTGAATCGGGAAGGTGGTCTTGAGCAGGTCGCCGCGCAGAGCCACGCCACCCTGGGCCAGCAGCGCATTGACATACGCCTCGCCGACAATGGTCAGCGAAATCCCCGGCGTGAGCCGCACCCGCAGCGCTCGTGTCCCGTCGCCACAGACATTGGTCGCCCCGGCATCCAGGGTGAGATAGAGTTGCGCGCCGGCCGAGACGCCAAAGGTGACCGGGACGACCCCCAGGACAAAGATGGTGACGCTTTTTTCAAAAACCGGGATGTGCCGGTCGAGCAGGTTGAGCGGGCCAATCTCCTGGTTGCAACTCACAAAGTAGTTCTGGTTGAGCAGGTTTAGTTGGTCATTCATCATGCGCAATTCGACGGCAATGTTATAGCCATTAGCGCCGTTGTAGCGGGCATTGGCGACTGCGGTCAGGATATTGGCCTCCGGCAAAACTTCCCAGACATAAGCATCGACCTTTTGCATCGCCTGCACATAGATGTTCCCGCCGGCAAAGTCCGAGTCAGGCGGGGTCGCCACGGTGAGCGAACCAGGGGTGCGCACGCCGACATATTCATTGCCAAAGTTTTTGCCCCAATTTTTGCTGAGCTGGCCATTGATCGCTTGCACGCTGGCGGCCTGGAGCGGCTGACCTTCCGCCTGGTCGTAATCGTCATCCCAGCTATCCAGATAGGTATCGACATAATCGTTCAAGATAGCTGCGGCGGCGTCACTCAGACCACTCTCCTCATCCAGTTGGCGGGCGAGCAGCACATCGGCGATGACATTGCGCAGATCTAAGGCGCGGTTCGCGTCTTGCAGGCCGGCAATCAGCAGATCCTCGGCTTCCTGACCGGGGATGCCGCGCAAGGCGCTGTAGGCGGCCACATTCAATTGCCAAATGTCGAACAGGTCGGTCACCTTCTTCCCGTCGATCTCAATGGTATCGCTGAGGTACGGTTTGATGGCGCTGACCGAGCGGGCATCGCCGATATTGCCCAGCGTTTCCAGACAGATCAGCGCATCCTGGACATTTTTAACATTGTGCAAATCGGCTTCATAGTGGTCGATCACCTGGCTTTCCAGCCCCGGATTGTCCTCGTCAAATTGATCGGCCAGGCCACCCAGCGCCGCCGAGGCAACCGGGGAAAGGGGTTCGCTCTTGTTAAAGCCGATCTCTGTCAAGGTTTGCAGCGTGGTCGTCACCGGGGCGGCGAGCGCCGCCATGTTGAGCAACACCTGCTGTTGCGTGGTGATCGTCGCCGAGGCGGCAAGATTGGCCGCAGCAATCGTCGAGTTGTTAAAGAGGCCATTCAAATAGGATTGGGCCTGCGGTGTGCCGATTGCGCCCAGCAGATCGACATAGAGATTGGCCAGCGCCTGGTTGTTGATCACCTGTTGTAACCGTTGGCCAAGCTTATCGACCACCACTGTCCCCGTGTCGGCGCGGTGTAGCGTCAAAATGTACATGAACAACTGGCTCTTGTCCGCCGCCGCTTCCAGGTCGGTCAGCACCTTGTTGAGATCAATGGTCGCCAGGTCAATGCGTTTGTCGTTTGCGTAATCGCCCTCTAACTTGCCGCCGAGGGTATCGGCTGCATAAAGCGCAGCCGCCGCGGCCGCTTCGACGGCGGCTTCGGCTGGCGCGTTGGTGACGCTCTGCAAGGTCAACGAACCAGCAGTCTTGATGGCGGACCAGACCGAGAGGCCATCCGCACCGGTGACGCCCGTGTTGGCCGGCATCTTTTTGCCATCATTGCTCAGATGCTTTTCAACAACCTGCACCGACTCTAACACCTGGTGCTGTGCGCCGAGTAAGAGGTTGAGTTGGGTGTTCATTTGCAGACTGCTGATCTGATCACCCAGGGCAAGCAACTGCTGAAAATCGCCGGTGCTGATGGTTTTGGTAATAGCCAGACCGGCCGCAGTGTCAGTCAGTTGATAGTGGGCATTGTACGAACCTTGACCACCCGCTTCTTGGGCGACATAGCTGTTGCTGTCACTGCGCAACGTGACTTGAAGAAAGTTGATAACGCCTTTCTGGATATTGGTCACGGCACTGGCAACGGTGGGCTGACTGGTCACTTCCACCACGGCGCCATTGGCTGCTTGTTTGAAGCGGATCGGCGTTGTCAACTGGGCCAGGAACTGGGCGTCATCAACCACGATCTGTTGCCCATTGTCGAGGGTGTTGCACAGGAAGGGCGAACGGAGCGCCAGTTGCGCCTCAATCGCACCGTCGGCGGCTTTGGACAAGACGGTGAGATCGGCATAGCTGTTGATGCGCGTCAACGTACCAGCAGCACTCCGCAGATCGGTCTGCTGATTTTGGCCGTTGCTCTCCGTTTCAATGGTGTAGTCGTAGAGGTAGGTGTAGACCTTGCCGACTTGATAGTTGAAGCTGCGGATGGTGGCGGCCGCCGGGTCATTGGTGGCCGCCGGGGTGTCAGCGCCGACCAACGCCGCGAGCGACGTTTTGGCTTTGGCAATCAGGGGCAGAAAGAGCGTGTTGGGGCCGGTGGCGCCACGATTGGGGGCGGCGCAGACGCCGGTGGTTGGCGTCTGTTGGCTCAACGGGGCGGCGTAGGCTGCCGGTGGGAGCGCGCCCAGGAGGAGGGCAATAACCACCAACAGGGCAAGACTTTTCTCGACAGTGCGCCGGAAGCGCGGGAAGTGGGTTTGCATGTAGCCGGACATTGATTGCCTCACGCTTCGTAAGGGTTGGGTTGGGATATTGGGTTTCATCATATTCTCCTGGCTCAAGTTGTTAATGATGGTGCAAAGCGTTTTACTGGTGCAAGTTATGACGCTGTCATACCATAGGCTTTTCTTTGTTTGCTCTTATTGCCCCCTTTCAGCGGCGCCCGGTTCTTGATCGTCAGGCGTCGCCAACCATGTTGTGTGGAGAAATAGGTACAAGTCATCAATGGTGACAAAGTGGTGCTGATCAGCCGGATCATGGACATTCACCAAGGAGGCCCTGACGGTCGTCTTGTTGGTGGTTTGCCACAGGCGCAGCAAGTAGGAACGGTACGTTGGTTGGTTGGTGATCACAAGTGTTCCTTTCTGGCTGACGTTTCATTGTTGACTTACTTCCAGTCTACTGGCGCCCATTACTAAGCCATTACTCAATCATTACTGGCTTAACCAGTAATGATGTAATGAGCGGCCGGAAGGTGCGGTTGTTCTGGGGCGTTCACCTGTTTGTATGTGTAATAAAAAAGTAAATCTTGCTCTGTTTTACAGATCGGAGTTGCCAACTTGCTGTGACTTGTGGAATAATCTCTTCTATTGAAAGCCCCACCGTTGACCTTCTTCCAGCATACGGGCGCCATGCCATTACTGAATCATTCGTCACAGATCGAAAGTTGCAGTAATGGCGGGTTGCACTTACAGACATTGGCAAATAACAATACACCGATTGGCCGATGTATAAACCGTGGAACGTGAGAATATCGTTACGATTCATGTTTGATGCGGTACGCTTGCAAATCGTTACCCTTGTAATTCTTTGGGAAATCGAGGGGTTAGGTAGTTGGTTGGTTAGTTGGTTGGTTTCTCACTGAACTAACCAACTAACCAACCAACTAACCAACCAACTAACCAAATCTGTGAGAGCAATGGCAACATTACAAATTCGCCTTTTTGGCGTCGGTCAACTCCGTGACGGCGCCGGTAAAGTAGTTCCTGTGCGTTCGCGCAAAGAGTTGGCGGCGCTTGCTTATCTCCTGGTGGAAGGCAGCCAATCCCACAGCCGCGAGGTGCTGCAAAATCTCTTTTGGCCTGATCTGGATATGGAGAGCGGGCGCAACAACCTGCGCGTGACCCTGGCCCATCTTCAAGGGATCATGCCGGCTGGACAGAATGGCGCGGTCAATGCAGAAATAGTCCGGTTGTTCCATGCCAGCCGCAGCGAAGTGCAATTCAATCCTGCCAGCAATGCCTGGGTGGATGTGAGCGAATTTCAGCGCCTGATCGATGAGACCCAGCACCATGACCATACCAGTCGCAGCGCCTGCCCCCACTGCTACCAGTTGTTACACACCGCCGTTGCCCTCTATGCGGCTGAGTTTTTGTCCGGTTTCGCGCTGGCGGACTGTCCGGCTTTTGAGGAGTGGCTCTTTCTGCAGCGCGAACGCCAACATCTGTTGGCACTCAAGGCGTATCAGGATCTGAGCGCCTACGCCGAACAGCAGGGTGAACTGGAAACGGCGCTCACCTTTGTCCAACAGCAGATCGCCATCGATCCCTTGCGCGAAGCGGCTTATCGCCAGCAGATGTACATCCTGGCACGCCAGGGGGAGCGTAGTCTGGCGTTGGCCGCCTTTGAGCGCTGTCGGGCCGTCATCAGCGATGAGTTGGGCATCGACCCGGAGCCGGAAACGCTCTTGCTCCACCAACAAATTCTCTCTGACCAGATCCTGCCCCTGCCCAAGCCTGCGCCAACGGTCGTCCCCGACCAAGCGGAAGCGCCGTTCGTCCAATCTACCCCAACGTCGGCAACGCTACCCAGCACTGTTGGGGCAGAAACCAGGGGCGCCCGTCACAATCTTCCACAACAATTGACCGCATTTATCGGGCGGGAGCCAGAGCTAGCCCAGTTGCAAGAACGGCTACAGGCAAGCGATTCCCGTCTCATTTCGCTGGTGGGGCCGGGTGGCATTGGCAAGACCCGCCTGGCTATCCAAGTCGGTGGCGCCAGCCAACACCTTTTTCCCGATGGCGTCTTCTTTGTGGCGCTGGCTGGTGTACAAAGCGTGGAAGCGATCCCGGCGACGATCATGGCGGCCATGAATGCTACGTTGGGGGCCGGCGGCGCTTCGCCAACCCAACAACTCTTACAGGTGTTGGCCCCGCAAAAGGCGCTCCTGCTCATCGATAATCTGGAACACTTGATCGATGGCGTTGATCTGCTGTTGGCGCTTTTGCAGGCCGCGCCGGCGGTGACGCTGTTGGTGACGACACGGGAACAACTCAACTGCCAAGCCGAGGATATCTTTTTGCTCAGTGGGCTGGCCACGCCCAAAGCGAGTGCGCTGGCTGAAGCCAGCCACTATGCGGCGGTGCGCCTCTTCTGTGAGCGCGCCTATCGGCTGCACAAGAGCTTTAAACTTACGGCGGACAATTGTCCGCCGGTCGTCAAGATCTGCCAACTGGTGGAAGGGATGCCCCTGGCGATTGAGTTGGCAACCACCTGGCTCGGCGATTTTGATTGCGCTGCTTTGGCAGCGGCCATTGCCAAGAACATGTCGATCCTGGCAACGACCCAGCGCGACCTGCCGCTCCGCCACCGTAGTATGCAGGCAGTCTTCGACTACTCGTGGCAGATGCTCACCGCCCGCGAGCAACAGCTTCTCAGCCAGCTTGCCTTCTGCCAAGGGCCTTTTTCGGCCCACATTGCCGGGCAGCTTGCCGGCGCCTCGCTGGTCGATCTGACCGGCCTGCGTTACAAATCGCTGCTGCGGATTGTCGAGGCCGGCTATTATGATCTGCATCCATTAATTCGCACCTTTGCCCTGGCCCGACTGGCAGCGGCCAGCGCGTCACAAGTGGCAACGCGCCTGGCAACACTTTACATGCAGCAGGTGGCGGAGCAAGGGCTGGCGCTCGATGGGGCAACGCCACAAGCGGCGCTCCACGCCATTGAGCGCGAGTTGGATAATGTGCAGCAAGCCTGGCAATGGGCAATGGAACAGGAGCGCACCGATCTCCTGGCGCAAGGCGTCACAGGGCTGGGCAGTTATTATGCGTCTAGTGGCCGCAACAGCGAATGCGCCGAGCGCTTTGTGCCGCTGGCCCGGCAGTTAATCGAACAAGAGGATAGCGCCGGCGCAATGGGTAAGTTGCTCTGTGTGCGGCTGCTCGATAAAGCGTGCCATTCCTTGATCTGGCTGGGCAAATTGGCCGATGCCCAGCACTGGGCGCAAACCATGCTTGGCGTGGCCGCCGGTCTAGGCAACCAGGAGTACGTGGCGCGGGCGTTGGTCCACTGGGGCAAGACCGTGGATGAACATGCCAAGCCCGCCGCGGCTGTGGAAAAGTATGAGGAAGCGTTGTCGTTGGCGCGCCAACTGCGGCTGTCCCCCCTGATCGGCCAGATTTTGATTGAGATGAGCCACCCCTTACGCGATCTGGATCGAGCCAGCGCGGCGGACGCGGCGTTGACCGAGAGTTTGGCGATTCAGCGGAGCCTGGGCAACCGGCTGGCCGAACAGCGCTGCTTGCTCTATCTGTCGGTGGGCCGGCGGGAAGCAAGTGATTTCCAGGCCGACCGCGATTATCTGATGGCGGCAATGGCGTTGCAACCTTTGACCGGCAGCCGCCATGTGGAGACGCGCTTGCTCGACGCCTTGGGGATCAATTACGGTCTGGTCGGCAACTATGCGACGGCCGTGGAATATCATGAGGCGTCGCGACGCATTGCCCAGGAGATTCGTCAGCCGGTTCAGCAATGTCACACCTTGCGTCATCTCTGTACGGCCCAGCGCAAATTGGGCAATCTGGCGCAGGCCGAGGAATGTGGGCTGGCGGCGCTTCATCTGGCGCTGGCGAACAACCTGCCCGCTGATATGACCCTGGCCCGCTTATATTTGGGCTATGTTTGGTTGGCCACGGGCGACTTGACCGCGGCCGCCAACGTCTTCCAACTGGCCTATGACAGTTGGCGCGCCCAGCAGCTTACCAACTTGAGCCAGGAAGCGCTGGTCGGGTTGGCCACAGTCGATCTGCGCCAGGGCAATCCCGCCCGCGCCGCTGAACGGATCGAACCCTTTGTGCCGACCCTGCTGCACCATGTTCCTGTGGGTGTGCGCGAATCCTACGAAATGCACCTGGCCTGCTACGACATCTTGGCCGCCGTCGGCGATCATCGCGCCGGCGCTTTGGTGATAACGGCCTACAATCAATTACAGGCCAACATCAACAAAGTGATGGACAACGATCTGCTGCGCTGCTTCTGGGAGGCGCCGGCCCATCGCCGCATTCGGGCCTTATGGCAGCAGTTGCCGTCAGCGGATATGGAATGTACCCCCAAGCTATATCACGGCACATCGACAGCTACGGTAGGTGGCCTATAATGAAAACTGCGCCTAACGGCAAGCGCGCCGTGTAGATGCTGACTGACGATTAACCAACAGGGCAACTCGATCTGATGCAGTCGTGTTGAACCGGCCTACCCAATCCAAGACCAAAGGATGCGCACGTCGCGCCAAGCTTATGGCTCACTCTTCTGATCCGTTACCCACAACTGCGTCGCCGCTGAATGAACTTCTGCAACAGATCCGCCTGCGCGATGTGGTCATGGCGACGTTGACCATTGCCGCCCTGGTGCTGGCCCTCTTTCTGCTCTATCGCTTTGCCTATATTCTCCTGAGTCTGGTCATTGTGATCATGCTCTACCTGGCCGTGCGACCGCTGGTCGAGTGGCTCTACCGGCTGGGAGTGAGCAAACAAGTGGGGGTGATGGTCGGCTATGGCCTCATGGTTGCCTTTGTGGTCGGCTTTCTCGTTTTGCTCATCCCGATGATGCTGGGCCAGGTGCGTATGATCACGGCCCGTTTGCCCGAATACTACACGTTGCTCAAAGATCTAATGGCACAGTCGAATATCGCCCTGTTACAACTGGCCGTCAGCTACCTGCCGCCGGCGTTGGATCTGGCGCGTCTGCCGCAGTTGCTCCTACCGGCATCACCTGATAGTGGCGCGCCGGTCACCGGTCTATCGCTCTATGGAGTACTGACCAACACCTTTCTGGTCATCGCGATCTTTGCAATGGGCTTTTACTGGATGCGTGATCGCGACAAGATCGTCTACCAGTTTTTGCTCCTCTTGCCGACAGCACAACGCGATCGGGTCGAGCAGTTGATTGAAGAAGTGGAGCAGAAGGTCGGTTACTTTTACCAAGGGCAGTTGTTGCTCTGTAGCGCGGTCGGGGGCGTCAGCTTTCTTGCCTACTGGCTGGTCGGCTTGCCCTATGCGCTGACGTTAGGCGCTTTTGCCTTTGTTTTTGAAGCTGTGCCCCTGATCGGTCCGCTCTTGGGCGCCATCCCGGCCATTTTGATTGCCCTAACCATCTCGCCGACCATGACCGGCATCGTCATTCTGATCAATGCGACGGTCCAATTTCTGGAAAACAATATTCTGGTGCCGCGCATCATGGATCGTGCGGTGGGGGTGAACCCTATTTTAACGGTGTTGGCGATTGCCAGCTTTACCACGCTGCTGGGGTTGACCGGCGCCCTGCTGGCAGTGCCGCTGGCTGCGATCATTCAGTTGCTCTTTGAACGGATCGTCTTTCACTTTCGCGCGCCGGAAAGCAGCGATGACCTATCGGCAGCGCCCTTGCCCGGCGTACAGGAGCGTAACCACTACAGTGTGTTGCGGGTAAAGGCGCAAGACCTGGCCCAGGATGTGCGCAAACAACTGCGTACAACCAAGACCGCTGTGACTGTCGAAAATGTTGAACTTGAGGAGTTGATCGAGGCCTATACCGTTGAATTAGAGCGGTTGCTGGCCCGACAGGAAGTTGCCGCGGCGCAAGAAAACCAACTTGAGGCAAAGGGATGAACAAAGTTGCCCAGATCACCATTACCATCCTCGCGACCCTGGCGCTGCTCTTACTACTCTGGCAACTGCGTGGGGTAGTAGCGATTTTACTGATTGCCATCATCCTTGCCACCACCCTGAGCGGCTTTGTCACGCTGCTGACGGCGGCCGGCTGGTCCCGACAATGGGCGATTGCGACCGTGATCCTGACCACACTCCTCTTTATCGCCGGCTTTACAACGCTATCGCTCTATATTGTAGGCGAACGTCTGCCAAGCGCCCTCCGTGACTTTCGCACCCTCTATGGCGAACTGTGGCGCACTTTGCTGGCCGGCAATAGCACGCAGCAGAGCATCGCCGTGCGTCTACCGGCGCCCGCCCTGTTGGATGATCTCTGGTTGGGGACGGATGGCTCTCGTCTGCTGGCATTGGTTTCGGGGCTTTCCGCCAATGTGGGCGCCTGGCTTTCCAATTTGGTGCTGGTGATCTTTGTGGCGCTCTATTGGGTGGTGGATCGGGAACGGATCGAGCGGCTTTGGCTCTCGCTCCTCCCGGCGCGCGCGCGCCCCCAAGCACGTACAGTCGTCTATCGGGTTGAAGAGGAAATCGGCAGCTATCTGCGCAGCAAGATTATGCAAGCGGTGCTGGCGCTCATCTTGCTCATGGTTGGCTTTTTGTTGATTGGGCTACAGTACCCCTTTTTGTCGGCATGGATTGCGGTCATTCTCTGGTTTGTGCCATTGATTGGGGGGGGGCTGGCGCTGTTGCCGGTTATGCTCTTGGGCTTGATCGACGGCCCGGTTGTCCCGCTGGCCGTGGCGCTCTATACCATTGCCGTCTTTGTCGGCGTGCGCTGGTTCATTGATCGCTACCCGGCGCTGCGCCAACAACCAGGCTCGATCCTGGAACTGGTCATGGCGATTGCCCTGATCGACAGCTTGGGCATCGTTGGTCTGCTGATCGCGGCCCCAGTCGCCGTTGCCATTCAAGTCATCCTCGATAGCTGGTTTCGCGCCACCACTGCCCCCACCGTTACCCCAGCCCCGCTGGACACCCAAGCCTTTTATGACAAAGTGACCACCCTCCATGAACGCATCGCCAATGATGAGCACGAGATTTCCCCCCGCACGCGCAATCTCTACGCCCGCCTCACCCAATTGGTGGACGAGGCGAAGGCGGTAGACAGGTAAACAGGGAGACAGGTACATAGGTGCTACCAGCGATATACCTGTCTACCTGTCTCCCTGTCTCCCTATCCCCCTACCGCAGATGCGGGAAGGCTCCACGCCCGGCGTAGCGGGCGCTGGCGCCGAGTTCTTCTTCGATGCGGAGCAGTTGATTGTACTTGGCGATGCGGTCGCTGCGGGCGGGGGCGCCGGTCTTGATCTGGCCGGTGTTGTAGGCGACAACGAGATCGGCGATGGTGGCGTCTTCGGTTTCGCCGGAGCGGTGGCTGACCACCGCGGCCCACCCGGCGCGATGGGTCATGTCGATGGCGGCGATGCTCTCGGTCAGCGTGCCGATCTGGTTGACCTTGCAGAGTAACGCGTTACACGCCTTCTCCTGAATGGCCCGTTCGATGCGCTTGACGTTGGTCACGAGCAGGTCATCGCCCACGAGTTGCACCTTGCTGCCGATCTTCTGGTAAAGCAGTTTCCAGCCGTCCCAATCATCTTCGGCCATGCCATCTTCGATGCTGATAATGGGAAAGCGGTTGCTCCAATCGGTCCAAAGATCGACCATCTCGGCGCTGCTCAACTCCTTGCCTTCAATGGCGAGCTTGTAACGACCAGTTTCGGGATTGTAGAGTTCGGTCGAGGCGGGGTCGAGGGCAATAAAGATCTGTTCGCCCGGTTTGTAGCCGGCTTTCTCAATGGCTTGCAAAATCACTTCCACCGCTTTGACATTGCCGCCCAGGCTGGGAGCAAAGCCGCCTTCGTCACCCACATTGGTGCTGTGACCGGCGTCGTGCAGCACCTTTTTCAGGCTCTGGTAAATCTCCGACCCCCAGCGCAACCCTTCGGCAAAGCTTTCGGCGCCCACGGGCATGACCATGAACTCCTGAAAGTCGGTGCTGCCGGCGGCGTGCTTGCCGCCGTTGAGGATGTTGAGCATCGGCACCGGCAGCGTGCGCGCGGAAACGCCACCCAGGTAGCGGTAGAGCGGCAACCCTATCGCCTCCGCCGCCGCTTTGGCCACAGCCAGGCTGACGCCCAGGATGGCATTAGCGCCCAGGTTGCCCTTGTTCTCTGTACCGTCCAGCTCCAACATATACTCGTCAATGGTGATCTGGTCAAGTGCGTCAAAGCCGACCAGGGCGTCGGCCAGATTTTCATTGACATGCTCCACGGCGCGCAACACGCCCTTGCCGCCATAGCGCTTCTTATCGCCATCGCGCAACTCCACCGCTTCGTGGGCGCCGGTGCTGGCGCCGCTGGGGACAATGGCGCGGCCCATGACGCCATCTTCCAGGATCACTTCGACTTCCACCGTGGGGTTCCCCCGGCTGTCCAGCACCTGGCGGCCATGAATGTGCAAAATTTCGGTCATGGTGTACTCCTCAATCCTAATAGTCTTTTATCAGTTTCAATTTTGCTAAGATCACTCATGGTAGGAGCACGAACTATCGTGCTCCTACCATGAGTGATCTTGTCGTCTGACAGACAAACGATCCTGGTAGTTGTATCATGAATGTGGGAAATTGGCGAATTTTCTCAGCACTGACCAGCAGCAATCGCATAGCGAGACGCCTTGCAACCGCAGCCTGCGCTTTGCGTACTATATAAGTAAGTACAACGTCTCTCGCGCGTAGCCAGCCACCGGGAACCCGTTGGGTGCGGCTATGGGCGAATCGGGTGGTGACCAATTATCGAGGGTTACTTTTTGGCCCTGAACAACGTCTACCCTTGATAGAATCGGTGACGGCTTGAAGAAGAACGATTAACCTTCACCCTGTCACCCTGTCACCGTGTCATGTTTCAGGGAGGCTCGCGATGACCGAGTATCTACAACCCATCGAGCAAACGCCCCCACCACTTTGGCAACAGCGTGGTGATGGGCTGACGTTGATCGCCGGTTATCACTTTCTGGTAGCGGCGCTCTTCCTGCTCGGCACCCTTGTGCTGTTGTTGCCCACGGCGGTATTGGGGATTGTCGGCATGGTCGATGACCCCGATGCCTTCTTCGGCATGATCGCCGTCGGCTTTGCGGCCGTGGTCACCTTGATTTTGTCGCTTTTGTATATCGCGGTGGGCTTTGGTCTGTGGAACCTACGTCAGTGGGCGCGCGTAACGGCCATTGCGTTAGCCGTCGTCAGCCTGGTCGGCATCCCCATCGGCACCATCGCCGGCGCCCTGACCCTCTGGCACCTGCTGCGGTCGGATGTAGCGGCGAAGTTTGGGTAGAATAGGTAAACAGGTAAACAGGTAGACAGGTAGATACGTCCTATTACCCTGTCTACCTGTCTACCTATCTACCTATCTACCGTCTGCTGTGAACTCTCCTGCGGCGGGGTGGCTGGTTCGGGCTGGCGCACACCGGCTTCGTGCGGGTCGGTGGGCCAGACTTCATAGACCCAGCGCACGGCGCGGCGCCACATACTGCGCGCCGCCGCGGCCTGATAGGTGGCCTGCCGCCGGTAGTTCTTCCACCAACTGGCGGTCTCTTTGCCGCCGATGGGTACGCTCCATTTAACGGTGCAGGCGGCCCAGGTCAAGCCGCCGCCAAAGCCGACAAAGACCAGATTGTTGCCGGGCTGGACTTTGCCGGCCTCAATCGCCTCACAGAGGGCAATCGGGATGCTGGCGGTGCTGGTGTTGCCGTAACGTTGGAGATTGATCCAAACCTTCTCTTGGGGAATTTTCAGTTGGGTCAACACGCTGTTTTGGATGATGCGAATGTTGGCCTGGTGCGGCACGATTAAATCCACATCGTTGGGGGTCAGCCCGCTCCGTTGGAGGACACGCGTAGTCGCCTGGGCCATGACGCGTGTGGCAAAACGGAAGACCGCTTTCCCATCCATCTTAATATAGTGGCTGCCGCTGCTCACTGTTTCCAGACTGGCCGGTTGCGCACTGCCGCCGGCCGGTACACTCAAGGAGTTGGCGCCGGAGCCGTCGCTGCCCAACTCTACGGCCATAATACCGCCGGGGACATTGCTGGCCGCCACCAAAACAGCGCCCGCCCCGTCGCCAAAGAGGACGCAGGTGTTGCGGTCGGTCCAGTCCACAATGCGGCTGAGCGTTTCGGCGCCCAAGACCAGGACATATTCGGCATCCCCGGCCAAAATGTGACCGCGCGCCATGCTCAAGGCGTAAACAAAACCGGAACAGGCCGCGCTCAAATCAAAAGCGCCGGCATTGACCGCGCCGATGGCGTCCTGCACCAGCGAAGCGGTGGCCGGAAAGATATGTTCCGGGGAACTGGTGGAGCAGATGATAAGATCGATCTTGCTGGGGTGGACATCGGCCACTTCCAGCGCTTTGCGTGCGGCGGCGATCGCCAGCGTGGCGGTGGTCTCCTTGGGGTCAGCGGCGACATGGCGCTCTTCAATGCCCGTGCGCGAGCGAATCCACTCGTCGGTGGTATCGACAATCTGCTCCAGATCCTTGTTGGTGATCACCTTGGCCGGCACCTGGTAGCCCCAGCCGATGATCTGGGCATAGCGGCGCCCCTCATCCACCGGATCGCCGGCCGGGTCCAGCCCTGGAACGGTCTCCATCAGCACGCGATGATGACCATTCTGCCCGTTGAGAGTGTGTCCATTCGGGCTGTACCCATTGGCGCCGTTTTGTCCATTGACATATTCAAATTTTGCGTCACGATTTTCGGTGCGATTATCGGTCATAAGACCTCCTGGTCGATTCTCTCTACGGTTTTGCTCTCCGCCATCTTATCATTCATCCCGGCTTGTTATTCATACCGGCGCAACATAATGGAAGCATTATGGCCGCCAAAGCCAAAGCTGTTACTCAAGGTGACATCCACTTTGGCCTGTGCCGGGCGCAGCGGGGTATAGTCCAGATCACAGTCGGGGTCGGGGTTCTCCAGGTTGATGGTGGGCGGGATGATGCCCTCCTGGATGGTCTTGGCGCAGACAATCGTCTCAATGGCGCCGGCGCCGGCCAGCAGATGGCCGAGCATACTTTTGGTGCTGCTCACCTTGAGGTTGTAGGCATGTTCGCCCAGCACTTTTTTGATCGCCAGGGTTTCCACCACATCATTGAGACGGGTGGAGGTGCCGTGGGCATTGATATAGTCGATGTCATGGGGCTGCACGCCATATTTTGCCGCTTTGCGCATGGCCATGCGCATGGCGTCGATCGCGCCGCGGCCTTCATTGTGGGGCGCCACCATGCTATAAGCATCGGCGCTGCTGCCATAGCCGATCACCTCGGCATAGATGCGGGCGCCCCGTGCTTTGGCATGTTCTTCACTTTCCATAATTAGAATAGCACTGCCTTCGCCAACAACAAAACCATCGCGATCCTTATCAAAGGGGCGGCAGGCGCGCTGGGGTTCATCATTGCGCTGGCTCATGGCGCCGGTGAGGTCAAAACCGCCGATAATCAGCAGGTTGACCGCCGCTTCGGCGCCACCGGCCACCACCACATCGGCATCGCCGCGCCGGATCATCTCAAAGGCTTCGCCGCAGGCGGAAGTGCCGGTGGCGCAGGCGCTGATCACGGCATGGTTGGGGCCGTGGAAGCCATATTCCAAGGCAATACGCCCGCCGGCGCTGTCCACCAACATATTGGGAATCAAGTGGGGACTCATCTTCCGCCAGCCGCGCTCGGTGCAAACCATTTGGTTTTCAATCGTCGCGCCAATGCCGCCGACGCCGCTACCCACCACCACGCCAACACGGGTGCGATCTTCAATGTTTTCCGTATCAAAGGCTGCGTCTTTTAAAGCTTCCTGGGTGGCCACCATGGCGTATTGAATATAGGGATCCAAACGGCGCGCCTCTTTGCGCTCCAGATAATTCGTCGGGTCAAAATTGCGCACCTCAGCAGCAAAGGTGGTGCGCAAGTCACTGGGATCAAAGCGAGTAATGCGATCAATCCCCGATTTGCCGGCCAGCAACGCCTGCCAGGTTTCGTCAACCGATAAGCCGAGCGGGGTAATGGCGCCCATGCCTGTGATCACAACACGGGTGGGGCCGTAGCCGTTGGTATGGTGTGCGGAAGCGAGATTTGTCATAGAAATTTAATTAAATCCTTCAGAATTAGCCATTTTCGCCTGAACATAGAACAGGAGCAGTGATTCGATCAATAATATGATGAAGATAACACAGCGCTTCGGCAAAAGTTGCGCGCCCGCTTCCGATCGCTTACACCAATCCTTACTCGCCGTCCTACAACCGTAGCACGATTGACTGGCCGCTCGCGCTTTCGACTGAGGTCATCCGGTACAACTGGCTGAGAGTACCCTTGCGGCTTCCTCTTTCGGTAACTTAAATTTTAGTCATTTTACTGTAAGGTTTTGGCGCTTCTGTATGATCATTTCTATCGGGTTTTTGGCTATGATGAGGTACTTATTCTACACATGCGAGCCTTACCCGGACCAGTCGCATTCACAAAAAATCGGGTAGCAAGCGCCGATGCGGCAAGGTGAATTCATGAATCTTCCAGTCGTAATGACCGATACCTATCATACCAACGGTTATGCATCAACCATACCACAACGTGGGAGTGACCTCCTCTTTGCGGAAAGCCGGCCCGATCAGAATCCCGGGCGTAAAATCACCATCGAGGACGCGCCTACGCCTTGGAAAATTTTAGTGGTGGATGATGAAGCCGAAATTCACCAAGTCACCCATCTGGCGCTCCATCGCTTTACCTATGCCGATCGCGGCCTGACCTTTCTCGCCGCCTATTCAGCCCGCGAAGCAAAACAAGTGCTGGCCGAACACCCCGACGTTGCCGTGATCCTGTTGGATGTGATCATGGAAAGTATGCAGGCTGGGTTGGATCTGGTCAAATACATTCGGGATGAGCTGGGCAATCGCGTGGTGCGCATTATTTTGCGCACCGGTCAACCTGGGGAAGCGCCCGAAGAGGCCGTCATTCGCCTCTATGATATTAACGATTACAAGACCAAAACCGAACTAACCCGGCAGCGGCTGGCGGCTACGCTCTTGATCTCGCTCCGGGTCTATCAACACCTGTTACAGGCCGCGGAGAACCGCCGCGAACTGGAAAAGCTGAATCGGATTTTGGAAGAGCAGAATTTGGAACTCCAGCGCGCGAAAAATGCTGCCGAGGCAGCCAATCGCGCCAAAGATGAATTTTTGGCCGTCATGAATCACGAGTTGCGCACCCCGCTCAATGTCATTCTGATGCGCGCCGAGATCGTCCAGAGCGAAATTTACGGCGCCCTCACGCCCAAACAGAAGAGTTCCATTGACTTGATTTTGCGCAGCGGCCATCAACTGTTGGCGATTATCGATGATATTTTAGATCTGGTAGGAATCGAAAATGGGCGGATCAAGCCAATTGTCCGGCGGGTTTCCCTGCGCATGCTTTGCCTACAAAGTCTCCAGATGATCTACGAGGCGGCCCAACGAAAAGCCATTACCATTAACGCCATTGACATTGACGAGGGGCTTTTTATCTATTCGGACGAACGGCGCTTAGGACAAATTTTGGAAAAGCTGCTAAAGAACGCCGTCAAATTCTCCGCTGAGGGCGCCCAAATCGGCATCACCGTGGAACCGGACCAGAAAGCCGACTTGATGCGGATCATCGTTTGGGATACGGGCATTGGCATTGCCGCCGAAGATATTAAGCGGCTCTTTCAGCCCTTTGTCCAGATCGAACAGAGCCTGACCCGCCGTTATGAAGGCGCCGGCGTTGGCTTGTCCATTGCAGCCCGGCTGGCCAAAGTGCTGGGTGGGACCATTGCAGTTGAAAGCGTGGTCGGCGCCGGCAGCCGGTTTATTATCACCTTGCCGCTAACCCTGGAACGCTGAGGCGCAACCGGCTGCCGGCGCTCCTTCCGCTGTTTCCCCGGTAGCAGCCAGATCAGCGGCCAACGCCTGGAGGATCAGACGGGCACTGGCGACGTTGGTTGCCAGCGGAATATTATAGACATTGCAGATGCGCAACAGCCCTTGAATATCAGGCTCATGGGGATGGGCATATAAGGGATCGACGAGAAAGATCACCACAGCGACGCGACCTTCGGCGACGCGCGTCGCAATCTGCGCGTCACCGCCATACGGGCCACTCAGCATCCGTTCGACGGCCAACCCGGTCGCCTGCGCGACGCGGGCGCCGGTTGTCCCCGTTGCAATCAACTGAAATTGACTAAGCAGGGCGCGCTGGCTGCTCGTGAAATGTATCATGTCATCTTTTTTGCCATCGTGGGCAATTAGTGCTATTGTTGGCATAGCGAAGTGCTCCTGGTTGCTGATGGTCCGGAGTCCAGCGTCCGGAGTCCGGACTTTGGACTGACAACAGTATATACGCGGTGGGAAATCTTACAAAAAGTGACTGTATGGCTGAACGACATGCCCCAAAAGCAGATATTTTACTCCTGATTGCGGTTCTCTTGCCGCCAACAACGTTGGATATATTGGGCAACGTTGCGGCGGAACGCACCGTGGAAACACCCTATGGCGTCGTCGGGCCGCTGGCCTTGCGCACCCCTGCGGCTGGGCCGGCCATTTGGGTGCAACCTTATACAGGCTTACCGACCCGCACCGATCCGCGTGCTATTATCTATGCTGCACACCACTTAGGTGTGCAGTATGTCTTGAATTGGGACACCGGCGTTGCCATCAATTCCGTATTAGAACGAGGCCAAACCGTGATCCCGGTCGATTATCTTGACTGGACCCGGCACCAACCGCAGACCTTTGATGATCATTTCACCGATGAACGCTCGTTTGAGCGGCGCTTGCGGCTGCCGTCCTTTTGCCCCCACATGGTCGGCGCGCTCGCTCAGGTCTTACCGGCGGCGCCCTACGTCGTCTATTTGGGGGTCGATGGCCCCCGCCGGGAGACGCCCGCCGAGGCGCGGCTGTTCCGCACGTGGGGCGCCGATGTGCTAGGGCAGAATTTGGTGCCGGAAGTGGCGCTGGCCCGCTCCGCCGGTCTCTGCTACGCCGGCCTGGTCACTATTGGCGACCGCAGCGCCGATCAGGCGCCCCATCATGGCCCCGGCAAAATGCGCACGGGCCTGGAACAGACGATTCAGGCGCTGCCGACCTACGTCAATCTGTTAGGCGCTTTGCCAACTTGTACCTGTGCCTTGGGCGAGTAGAGGCGTTGTGTTACCCTGTCACCATTTGGCTTAGCTCATGGCGAAGCCTTGTCATCTGCCGAGGAGAGAACCATGTCAACAACCCACGGGTTTGAACTGTGTCGTGAAGCGACCATTGCCGAGCTGCAAACCGTCGCCCGTATCTACCGCCATGTACAGACGGGCGCCGAATTGCTGTCAATGACGAATGATGACGAAAATAAGGTCTTTGGCATTGCCTTCCGCACCCCCCCGACCGACTCGACGGGGATTGCCCACATTATGGAACATGCGGTGTTGGGCGGCTCGCAAAAGTATCCGCTCAAAGAGCCGTTTGTGCAGTTGCTCAAGGGTTCACTCAAGACTTTCCTCAATGCCATGACTTACCCGGACAAAACGGTCTATCCGGTCGCCAGCACCAATTTGCAGGATTTTTATAATCTGGTTGATGTCTATCTCGACGCCGTCTTTCACCCGTTGATCACCCCTAATCATCTGGCGCAAGAGGGGTGGCACTATGAACTGGAAAGCCTGGCCGCCCCCTTGACCTACAAGGGCGTCGTTTTTAACGAGATGAAGGGCGCCTACTCCTCGCCGGACAACCTGCTCTATCGCCAGGCCGCGCGCTCCCTCTTCCCTGACAACGCCTACGGCTTTGACTCCGGCGGCGACCCGGTGGAGATTCCCAATCTGACTTATGAGCAGTTCAAGAACTTTCACGCCACCTACTATCATCCCGCCAACGCCCGCATTTTCTTTTATGGCGATGATGATGTGACCGAACGGTTGCGCCTCCTGGATGAACGGTTGCGCCATTTCCAGCGGATTCCGGTCAACGGGACAGTGGCGTTACAGCCATTCTTTGCCGCCCCCAAGCGCTTTGTCTACCCCTATGGCGTGGCGGCGGAGACGCAGACTAAGCCCAAGAGCATGGTGCAGCTCAACTGGCTGCTGCCGGAGAGTGATGACCCCGATCTGATGATGGATCTGAGTGTGCTTTCCTACGCCCTGCTGGGTATGGCCGCCGCGCCGCTCCGCAAAAAGTTGATGGATAGCGGCCTGGGCGAGGATGTGACCGGCGGCGGCATGAGTAGCGCACGCCGCCAGATGACCTTTGCCGTCGGTCTCAAGGGGGTGGATCCAACGGCGGTGGCGCAGGTCGAGCCGTTGATTCTCGACACGCTGACCGAACTGGCGCAGCATGGCATTGACCCCGAAATGGTCGAGGCGGCGCTCAATACGATTGAGTTTAGCCTACGTGAAAATAACACCGGTTCCTATCCGCGTGGGTTGAGCCTCTTCTTCCGCACCCTCACCACCTGGCTCTATGAGCGCGACCCGCTGATGCTGTTGGCGTATGAAGCGCCGTTGGCCGCGCTGCGCACGCGTATGGCGGCGGACAGCGGCTATTGGCAAAAGCTGATTCAACAATATCTGCTGGACAATCCCCACCGCACCACGGTGACGTTGGAGCCGGATGCCGAGTACAACCAGCGGTTGGAGGCCGCGGAAAAAGAGCGGCTGGCCCAGATACGCGCCACCATGAGCGCAGCCGATCTGCAACAGGTGCAGGCAACGGCCCAAACGTTAAAGGAATTCCAGGAACGACAAGATCCGCCGGCAGCGTTGGCGGCCCTGCCCATGTTGACCCTCAACGATCTGGAAAAGAGCGTCAAGACCATTCCGATTGCGGTGAGCGGCTTGGGGACGGGGGACGCCGATAAGGGTCAATTGCTCTATCATGATCTCTTTACCAACGGCATTCTCTATCTAAATTTGGGCTTCGATTTGCACACCTTGCCCCAGGAATTACTGCCCTATGTTCATCTCTTTGGCCGCGCCCTGACCGAGATGGGGACGGCGCAGGAAGATTTTGTCAAGCTGCAACAGCGTATCGGGCGCAAGACCGGTGGCATCTGGCATTCGGCTCTGCTGGGGGAATCGAAGCAACGGGCAGCCACCAACGCCTGGTTCCTGGTCAGCGGCAAGGCAACCGTGGGGCAGACCGGCGATCTACTGGCAATTCTGCGCGATATTTTATTGACCGTCAAACTCGATGATCGCGAACGTTTCCGCCAGATTGCCCTCAAGGCCAAAGCGCGCAACGAATCGGGATTAATTCCCTCCGGTCACAGTGTGGTGAGCGGGCGACTGCGCGCGGCTTTTACCGAGTCCGACTGGCTGGATGAAGAGATGGGGGGTCTCAACTATCTCTTCTTCTTACGGCAACTGGTGAACCAAATTGAGGAAGATTGGCCGGCGGTATTGACGAAGTTGGAAGAAGTGCGCAGCGCCTTGATCAACCGCACCGGCATGATCTGCAACGTAACGCTCGACGGCGACAACTGGCGGCAAGTTCAGCCCCAGGTCCAGGAATTTCTGGGCGCACTGCCGGCGGCGACCATTCCCCATCCCGGTTGGCGCCCTGTCTTTGATCGCAGCAATGAAGGCTTGGTGGCGCCGGCCCAGGTCAACTATGTCGGCAAGGGCGCCAATCTCTATGAGTTGGGCTACCGCTATCACGGGTCGAGCAGCGTGATCACCAACTTTATTCGCACCAGTTGGCTCTGGGACAAAATTCGGATGCAGGGCGGCGCCTATGGCACCTACTGCACCTTTGGCCGCCAGTCGGGCTTGTTGACCTTCCTCTCCTACCGCGACCCGAATTTGCTCAACACCCTGGCGGTCTATGACCAGACAGCCCAGGTTTTGCGCAACGCTGATCTTTCGCCGCAGGAGTTGACCCGCAATATCATCGGCGCCATTAGCGCGATGGATGCGTACCAACTGCCTGACGCCAAGGGCTATACCTCGATGGTGCGCTATCTGCTGGGCGAAAGCGACGCCGAACGCCAGCAAATTCGCGACGAAGTGCTGGGCACCAAGTTGACCGATTTCCACACCTTTGCCGATGTGTTGGATGAAGTGAAAACGCAAGGTACGGTTGTCGTCATGGGGCCGCAGAAGGCACTGGAAGCGGTCAACCAGGAGCGCAATGGCTGGTTGAAGCTGACCAAAGTGATGTAGGATTTTGGTAACGACTCCGCTCTGAGCTACACCCAAAGGGTTCCTGGTGACTGGCGATAGACCGCCAGTCACGGACTGGCTAAGAGCGGAGTCATTGCCTATTTTGTACAGAATGCTACCGACAGGTAGACAGGAAAACCAAGACACAGGTATAATAGGGCGCGGCAACAAACCCTATGGGCCTGTGTCTTATTTATTGGTTGGTTGGTGCGTTGGTTTCGACACGCTCAACCAACGCACCAACCAACCAATTTCAGTAGAACCTAATTTCATTGATAAAGCGAGGTGGCAGTAAAACAGAATGCAGACGAGTTCCCTGGTGACGGTGGCGGCAGCCCAGTATCCGGTTGAGTTTTTGGGGCGGTGGGAGAAGTTTGAACAGAAGATCACAACGATGGTGCGCGAAGCAGTTGAAGAAAATGCCCAACTATTGCTCTTTCCTGAGTATGGTTGTCTGGAACTGGCTTCGCTCTTTTCACCGACGATTTATAAAAGTTTATCCGGGCAGCTTGAAGCATTGCAGTCGCTATTGCCCGGCTATCGTACCCTCCACAGTCACCTGGCGCAGACCTTTGGCGTGACCATTGTCGCCGCCAGCTTTCCGGTGATGTTGCCCAATGGCAGCTATCGTAATCGCGCCTATGTCTGTACACCGGACGGCGCCATTGATTTTCAAGACAAGTTGATCATGACCCGCTTTGAAAACGAGTTGTGGGAAATTTCGCCCGGCGACACGGTCAAGGTGATTTCGACGCCGCATGGCCTGGTCGGCATTTCGATCTGTTACGACAGTGAATTTCCCCTGATCGCCCGGCGGCAGGTGGAGCTGGGGGCCAGGTTGATTCTGGCGCCCAGTTGCACCGACACGGTGGCCGGTTTCAATCGGGTGCGTATCGGTTGCCAGGCGCGGGCGCTGGAAAATCAGTGTTATGTGGTCATGTCGCCACTAGTCGGCGCCGTGGATTGGTCAGAGGCGATTGACATCAATGTCGGCGCCGCCAGTGTCTTTACGCCGGTCGATTACGGCTTCCCTAGCGATGGCATTCTGGCGCAAGGGGAGATGAACCAGGCGCAATGGCTCATCGCTGAACTTGACCTGGCGCGCATTGATGAAGTGCGCCAAAATGGACAAGTTATCAATCATCGCGACTGGGATCGGCAATGGCCGATCTATCATGGGGCGGCTGCCGAACCCGGCTGGGAAGCGCCACCCCTACGCGGCCCGGCCATCTATGCAGTGCCGGCCATTGCTGAGCAGAACCATCATCACTTTTCCCTACAGCACGCCAACCCCAAGACAGCGTTGGCGTTGCAACCTGTATGATGTGAGTAAACCGTATGCAACCAATTCGACTGGCTTTATTGGGCGCCGGCATCTTTGCGCGCGATGCGCACTTGCCGTCGTTGCGCAATCTGAGCGACCGCTTTGCGATCACTGCCGTCTACAGCCGCACCGCCGCCACCGCGCAATCATTGGCTGCTGAGATCGGCCCCGATGTCAAAATCTACACCGATCTGGCGGCTCTTTTGATGGCGCCGGAGATTGACGCCGTTGATATAGTGCTACCTATTCCGGTGATGCCGCCGGTGGTGGCCCAGGCGCTGGCCAGCGGCAAACATGTGATCAGCGAAAAGCCGCTGGCGCCCGATGTCGCCACCTGTCGCCAACTGTTGGCCGCCTATCAACAGGAGCGCCAGGTCTGGATGGTGGCGGAAAATTGGCGCTATGAGTCGGCGTATGGCAAAGCCGCCGAATTGGTAAAGAGCGGCGCCATCGGTCGCCTGATCACCTGCCAGATGGCGCTCTATCTGCCCATGCCGCCCAACAGCAAATATTTCAACACCCCTTGGCGGCGCACCGGCGAATTTGCTGGTGGCGCTTTGATCGATGGCGGGGTGCATCATGTGTCCGCGCTCCGGTTGGTGGTTGGCGAAATTGCCGCGGTGACGGCGGTAACGGCCCACGCTTCCACGACCTTTGCCACGGCGGACACCCTGAGCGCCACCCTGCACTTTGCCAATGGCGCCATTGGCTCCTATCTAGTCACCTACGCCGCCGGCGCCCCCTGGTCCGGCGCGCTCCATCTTGTCGGTGAGGACGGCGCCATGCGAATTCAACGGGGCGAGATCGAGTTGGTGCAGGGTAAGGCGAGCGAAGTGATCCCCTGTCCCAAATTTGATGGCGTGCAAAACGAATTCGCCGCCTTTGCCGCGGCCATTACCGCGGGACAACCGCATCTCAACACACCGGAAGAAGGTCTACTCGATGTGGCCGTCATTGAGGCGATGTTGCGTTCGGCCCAGAGCGGCGCACAGGTTCCCGTCACAGTTTAATTCTTACTCAAGACAAACCAAAACTACAAAGTTACACCGATAGGAAGAAGCACGGATCGTTTACGCCAGACAGCGCTTCTTCCTATCGGTGTAAGCTGAAATAGTTGCCTACCGTTAGCATGAGCCAAGCACGAACAAGGAGTGGGTGATGAACTATGATCCTGTGAATCGCACGTTTGACTGTGAGCCGACCCTGACCGATAGCCAGGTATTGGAGTTTTGCCGGCAGGGGTATATTCTCTTGCGCGGGGTTGTGCCGCCGGCGATCAACCAGCGCACCTGTGACTATTTGGAAGGGAAAATCCCCGCCAACCCCAGCTATATTCCTGCCGGTATGACCAAAGCGGAGCTGGAACGGATTCGCGCTTCGCATGAACCCAGCACCATCTTTCTCGAAGATTGGTTTTTGGAGCATGTCCTGCTCAACTCGCAACTGGCCGGCATCATGCGGTCGCTGTTGGGACGCAACGTGGGCTTGCCGATCCTGGCAAGTCATCATCGCGTGGTCTGTCCGTCGCCCCCGCAACGCTGGCACCACGACGCCGACCATGTTTTTGGCCCGGAACTCAACTTTGTCGAAGTCTTCTATTTTCCCCAGGATACACCCATCGAACTTGGCCCGACCGAACTGATGCCCGGCACCCACATCGGCCCGAGCCAGCGCAAAGAGGAGGAGGCCGGCGTCTTCACCGACGGCCCTGCCGGCACCATCGGCATTCACCACCAGAGCATCCTCCACCGCCGCGGCGTCTCGACCGCCACCGGCATCCGGCACATGCTCAAGTACAACTACTGGCGCACCGTCGCCCCCCAACGCGATTGGATCATCGAACCGGACTTTGATTTCCAGACCGCCTACTACGGCGGTCACAATCAAGCCCGTTACGTGGCGCACATGTTTTACTGGCTCTGCGGCCAAGGCGACGACTATCGGATCATCGGCGGCCAGGCGTGGCCTTGGTCCAGCCCTAACCAGATCGGTCGCTCCTACGGCTACGGCAGCACCCACGGCTACCAACCCGACTGGCGCAAACAGAAGCAGGATGGGTACGCGGCGACACAACAACGGATTTAGGAAGGAACGGATTTGTACCTGCCACCTTAAAATCCGTTCCTTTCTCAATCCGTTGTAGCATTCGTGATGACAAGGAGGAGACGATGATTGACGCGATGACAATGGAACAAAATCTGGCGCAATTGAAACGGATAAACGCGGATGAACACGGCTTTTTGCTCTTATCCGTGTACGATGTTCACATCACGATTTTCATATCAGGCCACATGAATAGGCTACACCCATAACGATGAAAATGCAACAGCGATTTCACCGATTTCACAGATTTTTCTATTCGTTAATCGGCGTAATCGGTGAAATCCCTGTTATTTACACATCAGTGCAAATTAACCAAGAATCTGCTGGGCAGCACGTTGACCGGACATAAAGGCGCCATGTACTGTAGATGGGTACTGACGATGGGTGGCTTCCCCGGCAAAGTAGAGCCGATTGCCGACCGGTTTGGCGAGCGTCGTGCGATCAGCGCTGGTGGCCCCTGCCGGAACATGCGAATAGGAACCATAGGCAAAGGGATCGGAACCCCAGCGGGTGATCTGCCATGCTTCCGGGTTGGGAATGCTGGAGCCGTAAATGGTGCGCAGGGTGGTCATGGCGCCGGCGACAATCGCTTCATCACTCAGACTTTCGATCTGGGCGCCGTAGGCACCGGCGTTAAAACCAAGTAAGACCGGTTGTTTGGTGTAATAGAAGATGTTCAGCCATTCCGCCCATTCACCGGTACGTTCCCCAATGTAATCGAGCCATTCGGCCTCCTGATCCCAGAAGACGCGGGAGAAGCGTAAGTAGGTTTTGTTGAGAACACCCATGTTGAGCCGGTTGATGGCGCTTACTTTGGCCGCCGGCAGCGCTGGCGTAAAGGTGACGGAGCCGCGCTTGAGGACGCCCAAGGGCAGGGTGATAATGGCCCGCGTGCCGGTCACCTGCCCTTGATTGGTGGTGACGGTGACGCCGCTCGATCCATAAGCAATGTTCTGCACGATCTGGCCCAGGCGAATCTCCAGCCCCTTGACTAAGTTTGTAAAAATTTGGTCATAGCCCTGGGGAAAGACGACATCGCCGCCGGGTAGCGACTCGTTCTGATCATCCCAGTAGTAGAGCGAGAGATCGCTGCTGTCGGCGGCGTACTCATGTTCAATGGTCGTGTTGATGTACCAGCGCAGCGCTCGTTGCATGGTAGCCGAATCACGCCGTTGGGTCAGGATCTGTTCAAACACGTTCTTTAAGGGGATGTCCGGCAGACCATCAGCATCCCTTTCCTCGCGAATCGTCTCCATCGCTTCGTATACCGCATCAAAATTATCGACGAACGTTTGCACTTGTTTATCGGTGAGGGCGCGGCCATCAGCGGCATAACTTGCACTGTTTTCAAAGTCGGTAGCTTTGCGCGGCAACTTTAACGCGTCGGCCAGAGCGGTAAGCGGGTTGCCACGCACGCCGTGAATCCAAGAGGCGCCCAGATCGAGCGGCGCATTGGGCCAGGAGCGTTCACTCCAGATGCGCCCACCAATGCGGTTGCGCCCTTCCAGGATAATCACCCGGCGACCGCGATCCACCAACAGGCGCGCCGCCGCCAAGCCAGCAATGCCGGCGCCGATCACAATGGTCACATCAGCCTGTGCGGCCGCGCTGTCGAGCGTCTCCGCTTCTTCTGGGAGTTCTTCTGCTTCAGTTTCTAACTCAGTTTCAGACTTTGACGGCGCGTCATGGGTAATTAAAGGAAGAAAGATCGATTGGGCTTGGGTCGGCAAGACACCGAGAAGAGATGCACTGCCGGCTAGCAATGTTCCTGCCCGTAGAAAATCACGACGACTTGGCATGACTTGATCCTTTACTACATGAATATGGCTTAATTTATTTTTTCGTAAGAAATCAAACCATATCGTAACATAGCGAGGTTCAAGTTGCCGAATCAACGCACCTGCTTGGATTACCGGTACTTTTGTCCCGTAGAGACGCTTGAGTTTAGGGGCAGGGATAATCGTTTGCTATGCCCTAAACTCAAGCGTCCCTACGGGATGAGTTCACCAATCAAGATTTCGTTGACAAAACAGTCGAGAACGCTGATGGTCATTAGCCGCCAATTTGCAACAGCAACTTGCCGGTCTCCGTCTTCACCTTGGCAGCAACCCCCAGGTTGGCGCCGGCCAGCGTCTTGTCGATTTGGCTGTTGACCATCGCCAAGATTGGTTCGTTCACACTCATGTTGCCCACGCCGGCCTGTTGGAAATTGACCACGACATGGTGTTCCTTGACTTCGGCTGAACCTTTCAGATCCAGCGTATCCCCCTGTTTCAACACGTCTTGCTTCAGGAGAACGCGCAGGTAGATCTCATTGTTGGGTTCAAACCAGACGTGGATGGCGGTGATGGGCATGTTTTTGCCGGTGTTCTGTTTTAGCCCCTCGGTGAGCAGGCTGCTAAATTGATTTTCCGTCCACTCCACCTTGCCGGTGCCTAGCGCCGCCAGAGCGGCCTGTTGCCCGGCAAGGGCTTCATCGGTGCTAACCGTAATTGTCCGTTTCGGCACCTGCACGGCGCTAGCTGTACAGCCGGCTAGTGCGCCTAGCAACAGGATAATCACACCGACTACCATAAATTTGCGATGTTGTGCCATAGAAGGCTCCTTGTTTGATAACGCTCAACTTGCCAGCGCTAGCCGCGCCAGCCATGATCTTTTCATTCAGCGTGTAACGGCGAGAACCAGGTGCTGTTGACATTTCGTGGTGGGCTGCTGGTACACCTGACAGGTTTCGGAAACCTGTCAGGTGTGCAGCTCAAATCTCAACAGAACCTAATACCATCATAAGTCAAAGCGGGGGTCTATGTCTTTAAATGGAGTTCATTGCGAGTTTATGGGCAGTTCAACCTTTTATTCATCTTCTTTTTCCGGCGCCTGGCGGGGATCCGGGTTGTTTTCGGCTTGTGCAATGGGGGCGTTGGTTGCTTTCTCCGCTGACGAAAGCTCACGGCGGAACTCGCGAATCCCGCGCCCGACCGCACCGAAGACCTCCGGCAGGCGCCCGACGCCAAACAACATGGCGACAATGATGAGAATAATGACCAATTCCATTGGCCCAGGGATAAACTCCATCTTCTCCTCCTGTTATCTTGATTCCGTTGATAGTTGGGGAAAACACACCTGACAGGTTTCGGAAACCTGTCAGGTGTACCAGCGGCCCATCGCGAAATGTCAACAGCACCTACCTACAGATCTGCTGATGACACTCCAGCCGCACTCTATCTTTGTCGCTGGCGATAGAATAGCAAAATACCTGGCCTTTCGACCAGGTATTTGATGGGTGGTGAAAGTCAAGTTAAGAGACTTTCGTCGTAATCTCCTTGCCGTCGGGTGAGAAGACCCACCAGTTATTGTCCATGCCCTGGCCGTGCAGATCACCCATTTGCTTGTCTTCATAGAAGTGGTAGAGCGGCATGCCATCATAGGCAACCTGGAATTTGCCGTCATCGCGCTTGATGATGCTCAACTTGCCGGGCAGACCTGGGGCCTCGGTCAGCTTGGCATTGGCGTCGGCCACGGTGTAAGGTTGCCAATCCTTGGTGCAATTGCCCGTGCAGTCACTCTTACCGGCGCTGTCCTTATCATAGACATAGAGTGTCATGCCCTTGCCATCGGTGAGGAAGGAACCCAACTTGGCATCCTTGTGCAACATCACCGTCTCCATACCTGCGGCTGGTTGATTGGCGGCTGGTTTGCCTGCAACTTGGGTGGCCGACGGTTTGACAATCGCCGATGTCGTGGGGACCGGTTTAGCAGCACCTTGTGTGCTGGTGGCCGGTTTGGCGGCGGTGCTGCCGGGCTTGGTTGCCATCGGGACAGTACAGGCGCTAAAAAGCGCGGCGCCGACCAGACAGATGCTGACCAACGTCAGCAGTTGGCTCTTCTTGGTGCGTAGGGTGTGTAACGAAATCATTGTTTGCTCCTTGTGTTCTTAATTAGTTTACTTGCTTGTAACAGTCAGGTGCTTTCTATGCGCTCGGCCGTCACAACGCTGATTGTACACCTGGATGGACGTTGCTGACTTTTGAGTTTCTTATAGATGGGCTTATCGACAGTTTAAGAGGGCGAATCATAAGACACCGGTTGGCATCCATTTAAGAAGCTGTTTGAAAAGTCTGTTGTCCCGTAGGTCATCGCCTCTGGCGTGACAAGCTGTTGTCCCGTAGGTCATCGCCTCTGGCGTGACAGGCTGTTGTCCCGTAGGTCATCGCCTCTGGCGTGACAAGCCGCCCCGTCACGCCAGAGGCGATGACCTACGGGAGCGTGCAATCGCTTGTCTGGCATCACCTTTTCAAACAGCTTCGTAGAGGTGCGGGCTTGTCGCCGCGCGGCCCGGCGACACACTAGACCCAGTTGGCCGTATTCAGATATTCCGCTTCATCAGCTTCCAGCAACCACTTGTGGATCAAAAACATGTCGGCGTCGGGCGTCGGTTCACAGGCAACCACACAAAGTTCCCCAACTTTGCGCGGTTGTGGCGCGCCTTCGCTCTCGACAACGGTGTAGACCTGAACCCGGCGGGCGCGCACAATGCGATAATAGCGGTTGGGATAGAGCCGGCTGGGAATTTCTAGATAGCCAAAATGGGCCAGGTGCCGATATTCATGCCGCGTCAAACTGGCGCGCAGCAAACGTTCGGCGCGTTCTTCGGGCGTTTGGGGCGTCGGGGGTGCGCCAAACGCGAGGATGTGGCAACGCCAACAGGCAATGAAGAGGCTTAAGCCGGCCAGAAGTGCCATCACCAATAGCGCATTTGCCTCTCCCTGCCCCATCAGCGCGCCAGGCAGGGCAATGAACGGGCAAACCGGCGCCGCGACTTGCCCTGGCAGGAGTTGCAAACAGTCCATAGCGCCTCTGGTTGACCCCTATTTGGCAAATGCTACCGGACTGACGGACGTCTGGCGGCCAGACACATACTGCCGGCCCATGTCCTGGAAGAACTGCCGGTCGCCAATCACCTGAATGCTGGGTGCATTCCAGCCATCCTCGTCGCCGGTGGAAACAGTGTAATCATCCCAGCCAGTGGCGCTGGTCGTTGTGCCAATGCGGTAGTAAATTGTGTCAGCATTGGCGGCGAGTTGATGCCAACGCTCATCGGACGGCGTATAGGTCGGCGCCGAAAGATGGGGCGTATCCGACCACGAGCCATAGAAATTATCGTCGGTGCGCTCATCGCCGTGGTTGGTGATGTCAAAGAGTTCGGGCTGCGTCGTCAGTTCGACAATGTAATAGCGACCCGGCCCGGCGTTCACCTGAAAGGTCGGCGCGCCCTCGGTGCGCGACCAGTTGGTCGGCCCTTGAATGGCGGGCGCTGTGCCATCGGTGGGTGGCGTCATTTGGTCGGCAAAGACAAAGGGGCGACTATCGGCAAAGGCGCTGTTGTCCATGCCCACGGTGTAGTAGTTGGGCGACTGGGTGGCGGGCATGAGCGCCAGAATCTCCTTCCAGAATTGATAATAGCTGCCCTGGTAGGCGCCGTTGTCCCACACCTGCAAGAGCGTGCCGGTGAAAAGCCCATTCTGGTCGCCGTCGCCGGAGAGTTGATTGTCCTGGCAGCCGGAAATCAGCAGGATGCTGGCGTCAATCATGGCCCGGTCGCCGCGCCCGGATAACCACTGGAGCGCGTTATACATAGTTTGCTGTTGGGCATAGACGGCGCGCTGCACATCTTGCGGAATGGCTCGGTAGGCATGCGGGTGGATGGTGGCGTTGCCGGCGACATCGCGCGCCGCCGTCATCATCGTCGGCAACTGGCTATAGTAGAGGGCCTTGGCCACCGTGCCGCTGTGACAACTGTCGGAGAGCATAAAAATCCGCACCCCGGCGCTAAAGTGTGACCAGAGTTGATACAACTCATCGTCGATCAACATGCGGTCAAAGAGCACCCAGGTTTCATCCAGCCCGTCATCTTCATCGCCATTGACATCGGGGATCTGCCCACCATGCCCGGAATAGGTCAGCAACAAGAGATCGCCGTCCATCAACTGTTGCGCTGCCCGTCCCAGCGCCTCCGTCACCGCCGCCGCCGTCGCCTGTTCGTTCAGCAACAGCGTTGACTGATAGCCACAACTTTGGGCAATCGCCTGCATCGCCGTCGCATCATTCACACACCCCGCCAACTGCCCATTCCACCCGTTATACGCCGCCGGGTCCACCCGGTTCAAGCCGATATGAATTGATATGCCTTGCGTCATACACTCCCTCTCTTTTTGTACTCACAGACAGGAGACAGGAGACACGAGACACGAGACACGAGACAGAGATCGTCAATTTCTTCTACCCTCTATCCTCTATCCTCTATCTTCTATCTTCTAGTCTCCTTGTCTCCTTGTCTCGTGTCTCCTGTCTCGTGTCTCCTTGTCTCCTGTCTCTAGTCTCCAATCATCTCCCACGTCAAACTCACCACATTGCCATGTGTGTCGAGCGGCCATTCGAGCCAGGGGGTGACGCTGACCTGATCGCTGGTGGTGGTCTTGGTCACTTGAAATTGGAGGACGCGATTGGTCAGGTAGGTGGTCAGCGGCAGCGTAATGTCGACGGCGGCAATCGGCTGCGTTTCGCTGATGGGCGCCGGATAAACGTCGTTGACCCCTTTGATCTGCGCCACGATGGCGAGCGTCTTGAGACCGTGGTTGGCATAGTTGATCAGGTTGAGAAAGACCACATTCGTGTGAATGTCCTCGACAAAGCTGCGCACCTCGGCCAGCGTCGCCGGATCGCCGGGGACGAGGGTGTAGACCGGATAGGCTTCCACTGCTTCGCCCGGTAAGGCGACGGTACAGCTTTCGCCGGCGGCCAGGGTGCGATCCACCGGTGCGCTCTGACGCACGCCATCGGTATCATAAAACGCCAGCTCGCTGACATTGACGGCCCGCTCAATCTTGTTGGTCAAGGTGACGGTGTGCGGCTGCAAGGCCACGTCAAGCGGCCCCCCTGCCGCCGGGCCGATGATATTGCCCAGGTCAAGTTGCAGCGTGGTCTGGAGGCGGGCGCCGTCGGGCAGGGTAAAGGTGACGTTGGCGGCGACGGCGTTGCGCTGTAACATGGCCTGTAACTGGGGCGCGCCGTCAATGTCCGTGCTGAGGCTGACCTGAAAGCCATCCCACAACTTGGCCGCCTGCGGCTGTAAATGCAGGGTCGGGTCGGCGCCGATTGACCAGGTGTAGCTGAGTTCGCTGTCAATGGCGGTCACGTAATCGATGGCGGGGCGGTAGGCGCGCGCCGCCAGCTTGCCGACCAGGTCACGGCGCACGTAGGGCGGCAGATCCGGCTGCAAGGTGGCAATGACCACGGCGCGGTTATTGGCGGCGTTGGTGGCATCCAGCGTCGAATAGAGATAGATGACCGGCCGGTAGGCTTTGTCCCCCTCGCTGGCCGCATAGCGGGTAATGCGATAGGCCGTCGGCGCCACCAGAAAACGGCCCGGCTGTTGCAGCGAGCGGTAGACGCGGTAGAAGGGGCTTTGCAGATCGGCGTCGGTGATCAATTCATATTGGTGATAGCTGGTCTGCCCCAGTTGAAAGGCGTCCTGACAGCCAATCGCCTGCTGGTTGCCATTGCTGTGTTGATAGAAAGCGCCCAGCGTGTTACAGGGAAAAAGCACCGGCATCGTAGTCGTGCTGCCAAAGGTCTGGGTGGCGTAGCGATGCTGGCGGAGGATATTCCCCAACAGCAACGAGGCTTCCAGCCCAGGGTGGGCGACGATGGTCGTACCCTGGTTCAGCGGCTGGGTGAGGGCGACATTGCTTGCCGTCGCGCCCAGGTTCGCGGTCGCGCTGAGGGTTGGGTTGGCATGAATGGCCGTTAGCGCGCCACTCGCCAGCGCCGGTTGGGCGGCTAAAGCCAGGTTGCCGGCGCGGGCAGGTTGCTCTGCGCTGTTAACACGCAACGGCTCCTGGATAAAGTGAAACGCGCCAACACGGGTGTGCAGCGCCAATTGGCCGGCATCAAGATAGGGATGGTTGCCGACTTCCTCACGTTGTTCAGCCGTGTAGACCACCGGCATATACTGTAATTTGTGGACACCCAGCAACTCCCATTTGTCTACCTCCTCCTCGGTCATGAGGACGTAGCCGTGATAGCTGTAGGCGACGCCGATCTGCGCCGGTTGACTCTGAAAGTTGGCAACCGCCAGCGCACCGTAGGCCAGCCGCACCCAATCATCAAGCAGATTGACAGTGGCGGTGATTGTATTGCCGCTCTGCGTTACTGTGGCCGGAAAGCGCTGGCTGCGGGTGGCGCCTGTCTCGTCGCGGAAGGGCAGATCCAGCCAAACGGCCAGATCGGTCAGCGCCACCGGGTGTGCATCCGGGTTGTTCTGCGCTTGTAAGGCGTTCCGGCTCTGGTCGCTCATACCTTGTTGCAGCGTAAAGCGGATGACGCCATTCAAACCGGCCCGGCCACTGGCGGTATGGCCCTGTTCCGTATAGGTGAAGAGAAAGGGCGTGGTGGTCGGGTCGGCATTGGGCGCCGGCTGGATCACGGTAAAGATCGGCGCATACCAGTAGCTGTTGGGGTGGAGGCGATCGGGCCAGAGCGGCGCCGCCGGGTCAGCGACCACGGGCAACGCCTGCGGTGTGGGCTGGTTGAGTTCCCCCCACCAGTCCGGTCGCGCCAACACCACATCATCCACCCCCCAGTGCAGACGATTGCCGGCGACGGCGTTGACTTGCACCGCATCGCTGGTCAACATGGCCGGCAACGCGGGGTGGGCCAGGCTGTCGGGGCGCAGGGCCAGGGTTGGCGATTTGATCACACCATCAAAGGCGGCTAACTGTCGCACCCGTGGACCGGCGTCGCGGGTACGTGACCCTTGATCCAGCCGCCGGGGTGCGGCCGCCAGCGGATTGATCCCCGGCGCCGGCGCGCCGGTTGGACTGATCAGGTGGATGTATTGATCCACCGGTTGACCAGCCAGCGCGTTGCCAAGGATTGCTTCTAAGGGCGCGCTCATGGTGATGTGACGGATACCACCGCCGGGTAATGGCTGCTGAAAGCTGACCGTCTGGGCGTCGTTCGGGCGCATGGTCGCCAGCCGGTAGCGATTGGCCGGGTCATCACTGGCAAGCATGGGCGTGGTGCGCAGCAGGATCGGCACGACAAAGCGCAGAAAGGTCGGCAGGAGCGCCTGCGGATCGACCGGTGGTTGGCTGCCAGTCCCACCAGGCAGGGGTGTGCCGTCGGCGGCAACGAGTTGGATCGACAAGACCTGGGCCGCCACCAGCTCGGCAAAGATTTGCTCACAAACGGCGCGGCTCATCTCCTCGCCAGGGGCAACGGTGCGGGCGAAGAAATCGTAGACCGCTGCCAACGCCATGTTGATCCGCAGGCGACGGTTGGCACCGGCGCTGAGATAATCTACCTCGCACGTAACCATTAGGCCAGAGGCCACCCCTTGCAGGGCGTACAACACGCCACGGGCGCGCGCCTGATCCAGGTTGATGCTGAGACTGGCGCGCGCACCGGCACCGGTCGCGCTGACGGTGGTTGGCGGCGCGTTGCTGTCCGCCGACTGAACGCTGAATTGCGCCGTGCGGGCAAAGAGCGGCTGCAGCAGGCGCGTGCCATCTGCACTCAACTGTTGGATGGTCGCCGCCGGTAGCCCCAAGGTCAAATCAAAGGCGAGGTCGCCGCCGGTGATCAGGTCGGCGATGGTGGTTGTGGCCGGTGTTGGCGCGTCACTGAGCAAGAGCGCCAGAGAAAAGACCGGCGCACCGGCGGCGTCATGCGCCAAGAGCGGTGTTGGCGGCAAATAATAGAAGAGGGGGGGCAGACCGGCCTGCGTGCGCGCCTGGTTGGCCGCATCGGGCAGGAGCCGGAGCGTCAGGGGCTGACCAGCGTTACCCGCCGGATCAGCCCACAACACCTGCTCCACCCAATCTGCGCTATCGGTTGGTCCGGCAACAAGCAGATTGGTCATAGCTCACCTGCCGTCAGTCATGCCCGCCGGTTCGGCGGTGTGCCAGCCGCTAAAGACCGGCTCGCTGCGTTCGCTTTCGACCTGGGCGCGACTCCGGGCAGGAACCGCGGGCGGCGGGCTGGCGACCGCGCTGCCGCCACTCGGTTGGATATTCCAACCACCGACCGTCAAACTGCTGGATACGCTAGGGGCGACGCGCGCTGGTGGCGGCGCGCTGACAGGTGGGCGACCACCGTTGGCCGTGACGGGCGCGGGCGTTGGTTGTCCAACCGGTTGACCGACGCCAATGGGCATGGCGCGAGTGGTGACGCCGGGGTCATCCGGGGTGGGCACATGCACAATCAATGGCCCATTGCCGGCGACCTCTTCCCACTGGCCGGTCCACTCCATGCCTTTAGTAAAGAGGCTGCCCTTGACCACCACGCGCACCTGGTAGCGATAGCGCGGGACAAAATCGAGTTGGCCGGTGTAGATGGCCCAGTGGCGCGGCTCATATTGGTCGGCAAAGGTCCAGGTAAATTTGGTAATGTTGCGATCCTGGCCGGCGTCGGTCTTGCCCAGACACTGGAAGGAGACCTCGACCATCTGCTTGGCGTTGTCCAGGTCAACACCGAGGGTGATCGGGCTGACATCCAGTTTACCGGCCGAGTCGGCGCGCACTTCCAGGTTGATGTCATCGACCAGGGAGCCGTAGTCACCGGGGTCGAGATCGACGACATTCTTCTCGACAAACATGCGCACAAACGGGTATTGCGTTTCGTCGGGCGGCTCGGCAAAGTGGATCTGGCGCTTGACAAAGGTCTTGTCGGGCGTCCAACCAGCCGGCGGGTTGGCGACATCAGCGGCGTTCTTTTTTGCCATCGCCGGCGTGAACTGGGCATCGGGTGCGTCGGTACTCTGGAAGATGTGGCCGCTCCACTGAATGTCGCCTGTAGTCGCCGGGTAGCCGATCTGGCAGGAGAGAAAGGCCACCGGCTCGCCCTCCCACTTTTGCGCCGGGTCGGGCCAGTTGACCACCGGCTTGACAATGCGTGTCACCTTGCGATCCCAGTCATCGAGATAGAGGGTGGTGAAATATTTCTTTTCGGCGCTGGGGTCGGCCTTGATCTCGTTGTAGAAACCTTCCAGGGTGCCGGAGATGGTCTGGTCTTGCAGATAGGCAATCTCGCGGCGCTCGCGATAGTCGAGGGTCAGGTGGGTCTCATCGCGGCGATACTTGAGGGCAAAGGCGACACCCCACAGCCCGCTGCCGCTGTCAGCCTGGGCAGCCTGCACCTGGGGTTGGGGCGGTTCAAAGATCACCTTTTGCGCCGCTTCCATAAATTTGTTGTAGATCAGGTCGGTCTTTTTGTCGATGTCCTCCGAGAGCTTGTCGGCGCCGGGGATGGTGGGATCGACCTCAATATTGACCTCAATGCCGCCGTTGATGCGCAAGTTGTTGAGTTCGACCTTGATGTCCACCGAGGCCCAGAGATAGTGTCCCGAGGCCGCCGCCGAGAAATGGTCGAAGATGCGATCCCAGTCGCCGTGAATGGTAATCGTCACTAGCGGCGCCCAGAACTTCATGCGCAGATCCTGGCGCACGACAATCCCGCTATAGGCGCCGTGGAAGCTGGACCAGAGCAACGCCGCCGGCAAACTGCCGACCAACCCGGCATAGGCTTGCTCGGCAAAGAGATCGATGGCGCCCGGCCCCTGGCCTTGCAGGTTGGCATACCAGGGATCGAGATTAGATGTGGTGGCGCCGTCACGCGTGAGCGGAACGGTGCGCGGCGACGGCATAAAGCGGGGGTGGGGCGTACTCTGGAAGAGCCGCGGCCGCGAGCCATTGCGCGCCCGGCTTGGCCCGGTTGGCGCAGCGGGGGCCGGCGTGCTGCCGTTGGCCAGCGGTGACAGATTGGTCAAAGTGGTGTTGTTGGCGACAATCGGCATGGGGCGGAACATGGGCGCGACACTGGTGCGCCAGCCCCAGAAGCGATCATCGTTGCCGCGAAAGGCGTTGAGCAGTTCATTTTGCGACTGTTGTAAAACCGCAGCAGGTGGCGCCGCCGTTGTGGAAAAGCTGACCAGGCCACCGGCTGTTTCCCGTGTGCCTTGGACGCCGACATTGGCGTCGCTGCTCTGTACACCGACAAAGTGGAGCAAATGGAATTTAAAATCGCCGGTGTCGCCCTGCTGGCGCGCCAGCCGGACATAGTTGGGCATCCAATAGTAGACTGGGGCCTTGCCTTCCCGTTGCAATTCATCGTTGTGGAGATCAGGCAGGTAGAGCAACTCATAGCCACCGGCGGGAAAATGTTGAAAACCACCCGCAAAAATGGGACCGACTGCGTCTGTCATGGCAGTTCTCCTTTTTGATTGAACGATTGACGTGGATTTGCCAAATGCCCTAGCAGCATAGCGGATGGTGGGCCAAGTTGACTTTAGAAATTATGTGGAATTGGTTTAAGAGGAGGTTAAAAAAGTAGAACCGGCCAGGCGTGTGAATCGGCTCTACTTAGTCGTACCAACAAAAATGCCGGCGCCAAAGGCTGTACCAGTTAACAGGATAAGGCCGACTAGGATTCCCACAACTTTTAGGAAACGTTTCATAGGGTCAGCCTCCGGCAACATGGCTCAAGTCAGTAGGCAATTGCGGTGAATTGGTCGTGGCTCTGGTTAACGGGACAGGCGGTGGCGCGCCAGCCGCTTCGGCCATCTGCAAGCGACGACCTTCGCGCCAGCGCTGCCAAAGGATGAAAAGCCCGATCAAGCCAATGGCGGTTTGGCCAATGAAAAGATCCAACCCTGGCAGCAAGAAGAAGGCGATCACCATGGGCAAGAGATCCCAGAGCCAATGCAACACCACAACGGTCAAATAGGCGCCAAGTACTTTGTGATTCAGACGAAAATGCCCATAGTGTGCTTCCCGAAAGAGAACCGAGGCCAGAATCGCCGTCCAGGTGCCATGCCCCAAGGGTGACATAATCCCGCGCGCCATGGTAACGAAGACCGTGAGGGAAAGGCTGCCGCCACTGCGCAAAAAGCTAGTGAAGGCATACCCCATGCTTTCCAGTGCAGCAAAGCCCATACCGGCGGCTGCGCCCAGAATAATGCCGTCGATTTCTGCATCGTGACGCAACCGCCAGGCAATGATAACGACGCCAAAAATCTTAACAAATTCCTCAATCAAGCTGATGACGAAGATCGAAGGTGGGGTCAGACTATGAATAAAGAGCGGTTCTAGGATCGAAGCGGCGATCACCCCCAATAGCCCGCCATAGAGAAAGCTGCGCGCGACGGCGCCGACTGTTAGCCGGCTTAGATAGCGGTAATCATAAAAGAAAGCGGCATAAGCCGCCGGCACCATAAAGACGCCTACCATCACTACGGTAGGAAAGAGATTCGGATTGCCGGTGAGCAGTAATGCGCCCAAACTTACCAGGTAAAACAATAACGCCGACACCAAAATGCGCCACCACGAGCGCTTTTCCGGATCCACCTTTGCTTGGACTTCACCTGGCGCTGTCGTTGTCATGATTGCTCTCCTTATCTTTGAACCGCACCTGCGATTATTCAGCCATTAATAGAATAGCACTCTTTCCAAGAGCATACGCCCCTCCGTTGTAGAGTCCGACAACGGGTCAAGGGGGCTGAATCTTACCTGGCCTACTGACTAATCAACCGATGACCGACCGGTAAGCGGATGGTATAGTCTATGTCTGGTCAATGGATCAGGAAATTGCACCCTACTTACGGACAGTGGTTTATCTATGCCATCGTTGGGTGTGACCGTTGTGAAAATGAGGTATGCTGGAGAAGTTAACAGGATAGGATCTATTGGTTTATTGGCGACACTGTGTACTAGCATTCGGCGCGCTGCATAGAACGAGGAGAAAAACTCATGAACCAGGCAGAACGAAATCAAATCAGTCGTCGTGCATTTCTGCATGCAGTCGGTCTTATCGGTGGCGCAACCATCTTGGCGGCTTGCGCGCCGAGCGCTGCACCGACCCAGACAACCGGCCCAGCCGCACCGCCCGCTGCCGGGGATGAACAGGTGGTCAATTTTCTTTGGACCGACGCACAAAATACGCACCAGCCGCTGATCAAAGATTTTGAAACCGCCACCGGGATCAAGGTAAACCAGACACAAGTCTCCTATAACGATCTGCTCAACAAGATTACCACCTCGATCCAGGGTGGGGCCGATGTGGATGTGGTGGAGATGGACACCATTTGGACTGCGCAATTTGCCAGCGCCCAGTGGGTGGCGGACCTCAGTGACAAGATCACGGACGCTGTGAAAAAGGATATTCCTGCGTCAGCCTTGAGCGCGGTGATGTACAACGGCAAACTCTACGGCATGCCCTGGTTTAACAGCGCCAAACATCTCTTCTATAATGCCAAACTGCTCAAGGATGCCGGTTTTGACCAGCCGCCGGCCACGCTTGACGACTTTGTGGCGCAAGCCAAGGCCACCACCAAAGCCGGGCAATGGGGGTCGACCTGGTGCTGGAAACAGGCCGAAGGCATGATTTGTGATTGGGTGGCGATTATGTTTACCAAGAAAGGGGCGCAGATTCTCGACGCCAATGGCAAAGCCGTTTTCAATGAAATGGGTGGCACCGACGCCTTGCAGTGGATGGTCGATCTGCTCTATACGCATAAGGCCGCCGACCCTGCCTCGCTGGAAAACACCGAAACGGAAGTGTTGCGGGCGCTGGAGACCGGCAAGTATGCGCTCACCTATAACTGGGAAGGCACGCTGCCCGAAGCCAACGATCCGACCAAGTCGCAGGCCGCACCTAACGTTAAGATCGCTTTATTGCCCGGCAGCAAAGAGGTCAAAAGTTCAAGCGTCAATGGCTCCGAAGGTTGGGCCATTCTGGCCAATGCCAAACGGAAGGAGAATGCCTGGAAGCTGCTCGACTATATGGTCAGCCCGGCGTGGCAGAAGAAAGCCGCCCTCACCATCGGCGACTACCCGGTGTTGAGTTCGCTCTATCAAGATGCCGATTTGCAGAAAAATGTGGCCGATTTCCCCCTCTATGGCGAGCAGTTCAACTATCTGGCCCTGCGGCCACAAGTACCCGGCTACGCCCAAAAGTCCGATATTATCCAACGCTATCTGCACGAGGCGCTGCTCCAGAAGATGTCCCCCAAGGACGCGATGGATGCCGCCGCGGCTGAGGTAAATAAGGCGAGTAATGCACCGTAATCACCTTTTATGACACAGCCTACTACGCGCCAACCTGCCATGAACCAGCCCATCCGCCGCGGCGAACTGTCGGAGCGAACGCTTGGCCTTTTGCTGCTGGCGCCGATGACCATTGTCTTGTTGCTGGTGGTGGCCTATCCGCTGGTCGATTCGTTGGTGTTGAGCCTCTATCGCGTCAACCTGGCCAATCCTGAGCAGGGGCAGCCCTTTGTCGGCTTGGGCAACTATCGCTATGCCTTCTATCAGCCCGGCTTTTGGTATGCGCTCCAGCGCACCTTTTACTTTACCATCATCTCCGTGGCGCTTGAATTGGCATTGGGGTTGCTCTTTGCCGTTCTGCTCAACGAAACGTTTCGTGGCCGGCTCCTGGTGCGTGTGGCGATGATTGCACCGTGGGCGTTGTTGACCGTCAGTAATGGCGTTCTCTGGGCGTGGATTCTCAATCCGACCTATGGCGTGGCCAATCTGTTGCTGGTCGATGCCGGCATTTTGGCCGCGCCCAAAGCCTGGCTCAGCGACACTTTCTGGACGATGAATGTGATCATCCTGGCCGATGCCTGGAAGACTGTGCCCAACATGACGCTGTTACTGCTGGCCGGGCTGCAACCGATTTCTTATGATCTTTATGAGGCGGCGGGCGTCGATGGGGCAACGCGCTGGCAAAAGCTGCGGTACATCACGCTGCCGCTGCTGCGCCCGGTGATCCTGGTGGCGGTGGCGCTACGCACCATTGGCGCCTTTCGCGTCTTCGACATCATCTATGTCTTGACCGGTAATGGCGGTCCGGCCGACAGCACGAAAGTCATCTCGTTTTACGCCTACGACCAGGCCTTTCGCTATCTTTTCTTTGGCTACGGCGCCGCGGTCTCCTGGCTGATCACCCTCTTTATGCTGGTGTTGATTATCATCTATATGCGCTTGTTGCGCAGCGTTGAGGAATAAGGGTTGCTGATGGAAACTTCACCCCATGGCATGTTGGTGGCGCCCTGGTTGCGGCGCGTGCTGCTGCTGATCTATTTACTCTTCACTCTGCTGCCCATGCTCTGGCTGCTTCTTAGCACGATCCAAACCCAGGCGAGTTTGCTGCGCGTACCACCCCAACTTGTACCGGAGGCGCTTACCCTCAGTAATTATGTCGACATCTTCAAACCCGCGGCCTTTGGCGAAAACAGCGGTGAATCGACTTTTCTACTGGCATTGCGCAACAGCGTCTATGTCAGTATGGGGACGACCGTGGTGGCCATGCTCTTTGGCACCCTGGCCGCCTATGCTTTTGCCCGCTTCAATATTCCCAACAAACGCGGCCTACTGTTGACCGTCCTCGGCACGCAGTTGCTGCCGCCGATTTCGATCATCATTCCGCTCTTCCGCATGTTTAAGGCAGCCGATTTATTAGATACCATTACCGCGCTGATCCTGGCTTATTCGACCTTTAGCATTCCCTTTGTGGTCTGGATCATGGCTGGCTATTTTCAAAGCGTACCCCTGGAATTAGAAGAGGCGGCGCGCATCGACGGCGCCAGTCGCCTGCAGGCGTTCTTGCGCATTGCTCTGCCCTTAGCCGCGCCGGGGCTGGGCGCGACGGCGATCTTTACGCTACTCAACGCCTGGGATGAATTCTTTTTCGCCCTGATCTTTACCGCCACCTACGCCGCCAAGACCGTACCCGTGGCGCTGGCCGAATTCATCGGTCGCCACAGCGTGAACTGGGGCATGTTAGTCACCGGCGGCTTGATCGCCAGCCTGCCGCCGATTGTTCTGTCGTTGCTTTTCTATCGCTATATTGTTTCGGGCCTGGCCGCGGGCGGCTTGAAAGGGTAAACGAAAGTCAATTTTCGCGCATCGCTGTGCCTGATGATCAATCCGATTATGCAAGAAGTGACCATTTTGCGCAACGCCGCAAAGATGACTTAGCAACAGAGGAGGGCAATATGCTTAGAGATGCCAGTAACAAGATTTTCACCCGATTCAGTTTCCGGATACCGATTGTGCCACCTAACCCTCTCAAGGTCGCCAACGTTGTCCTCGTATGCCTGACCGGGGCCGTGGCGCTTGTCGGGGCGATACTCCTGAGTGCAAGCGGCTTTGGCGCCACCGAAGCCGTTTGGGCCGCCTCAGCCCCGGCGACGATAGCCAGGGCTGAGGCAGAAACCGTAACACCAGACCGGATTTCTTTCTATAACGTACCTGTTGATCACAAATTGGAGAGCCAGATTGACTACGCTGATGGCAGGACAGAGAAAATCAAGTATCCGGCCGCTTTCTGTGCGGCTGGGACTGTGATTACCCAGCCGCTGAACTTGTATACCGCGACGTTTATCGCACAAGGGTGTGAAACAACGGTGTACCAGCAGTTTAACCTGCGCTGGCTGGGTGGCTGTCGGTTTAAGTTTGAGGATGATCCGAATGCGCGCGTGATCGCTCGTGGCCCCTATGGCGAAACTGTAATCGCCGAGGGCCACTATTCGGCCGGCGAATTGGAATGGCCGAATCTTCCGGCAAACACGACGAGTCTTTCGGCAACGATGAGTTACACCAACGCCCAGGGAAATACTCTGACCGGAAATGTTGAATTCTCCTTCCGGGAACCGCATCCAGGCTGTGGCCAAGTGCTACCGACAGTGACACCAACGGCGACAAGTACCGCAACGCCAAACGTTATACCTACAGCAACACCGACTGCCATTGTATCGCCCGTCAGTTCTTCACCAACCCCCACACCAACCCCGACCATGACCGCAACTGAGACACCAACAGTCACCCCCACGGCGACGCAGGTTCTCTCGCCAACGGGTTTAGACCCTGTTGATGAACCGGGCAGCGCGCTTCCGTGGTCGGTCTATCTGCCATTCATGACAAAGTCAGCCGGCGGAAGCTAAATGCCGGCTCAACAGCATCCTAATTCTGCTCACTCATCCTCTGAAGAGGCGCTACTCATCGTCACCTGGGCAGACTTAGCATAGCGAAGTTACTTTTATTGGCGGTAAGATAGCAAAATGCCTGGTCGAAAGACCAGCATCGACGGTTGCGGACGTAGGATAATGATAGTAAAAGCAAAACCGGCCTACATTCCTAGGCCGGTTTTGCTTGTATTCAGTTCAGGAGCTGGCCCATGCTTACCGGGTCGCCACCGTTAGCTGTGACGGAAAGACCAAGTCGCCGGTCACCGTGAGCGTGTAGTTCAGCGGCTGGTTGCCACTGTTCTTCACGATCAGGTAATAATCGCCTGACCCTGGGAAGTTGCCCTCCCAGTGATAGTTGGACGTAGCCAGATCGAGGATGGCATGATGCCCCTTCACCGGCTTATCAGCGGCAATGTCGTTGGCATCCATGGTATTATCCTTGAGTTGCTGGCCCGACGGATTGATGGTGTTCTGGACATAAACCTGCGTCCCCTTGCCGACCGGATCGAAGCTCTCATTGGCGATCCACTGGCGCACCATGTCCGGCGTCCAAATTTCAAACGAACCTTGCCCATTGATAATGTGCATCGTCGCATCAATGGTGGCGCCGGGGAAACGGCCATGTTCGTTCTTGTCCTGGTTCAGCGGAACCTGGGAACGAAAGACGTACCAGTCCCACTGGCCGGGTAGCAACACCTTGTTGCCGGCAGTGGGCATAGCCGCCGTGGCGGCGCTATAGCCGGCCCGTTCCGCCGGCGTGGCGGCAAAGGTCGTCGCTACCGCCGCCACGTTCAAAGAACCGGCGACCAGCGCAATACTCATCAGCCTGGAAAGTTGCTTTACCATCATGTTTCTCTTCCTTTGTTTGAGTACAATCGTAAATTGATTGGGTCATGCCGTACTCTAGGCAGGGCGACAATTGCGCACAGCGGGATAGCCGTGCTTCATAGATGTAAGTCTAACAGGGAAAAACGAGGGTGACTTTAGAGGTGACTATAAGGCAGTTCAAGGGTAGCTTAAAGCCGTGGAGAACAGAGTGAGGAACAAGCAACGACCAAATTGGCGCCTGGTTCACGCCGCTGCGCTGGTCAATTTGTAGCCGGCGCCGCGCACGGTGACAATGCGACAGGCCGCCGTGGGCGCCGCCTCTGCCAGCTTGCTGCGCAGCGTCCGAATATAGATATAGACGGCCTGCGCTTCGCCTTCATAGTCAGCGCCCCAGACCTGGCTAATCAGCGCCTCCAGCGAAAGCACCTGGCCGGCATGGTGGGCCAGCGCCGTGAGCAGCGCAAATTCACGGGCGGATAAGGTGAGGGCTTTGCCTTGCACGGTTGCCGTAAAGCGCTTGGGGTCGATCACCAGATCGCCAACTTGCACCACATCACGCGCATTCGGTAAGGTTGCCGCCGGTTGGGTGTGACGCAAGGCGACATGAATGCGCGCCAGCAGCACATCCTGATCAAACGGTGGGGCAAGATAATCATCGGCGCCCGCTTCCAAACAGAGCGCCTCCTCGGCTTCGCAGCGCTGCGCCGCCACAAACAAAATCGGCGCATCTGTGACAGTGCGCAAACGGTGCAGCGCCGCCAGCCAATCCAGATCGCGTAAATGGGTGTCCAGTAAGATCAAGTCGGGTGGCGCTTGTTGAATCAGCGCCACGGCTTCTGCCGCTGTGGTCGCCGTGGTGATGTGCAACCCGGCTTGCCGCAGGCTCAGGGCCAGATTGCGCTGGAGCAACGGATCGTGATCCACGATGAGAATATGGTCTTTCATGCTACACCTGCTTTCGGAAGGGGGGCACGCTTGCACGTTCTACCCTTTACCGGGCGTGCGCAGGGTGGGATCGAGGGCATCGCGCAGCCCATCACCGAGCAGATAGATCGACAGGGTTGTCAAAAAGATAAAGAGACCAGGGGTCAGCACCAACCAGGGCGCGTCGGTGAAGTTGCCCAACGACCCCTGCATCATATTGCCCCAACTGGGCAGGGGCGGGCCAATGCCGACGCCCAGGTAACTCAAACCAGCCTCGGCGATGATGGCGCCGGCAATGTTGAAGACGGCGGAGACAATCACAATCGACGCCACATTGGGCAGGATATGATAGAACATAATGCGCCAGGCCGAACTGCCGATGGCGCGGCTGGCCGTCACATAGTCGCGCTCGCGCACCGAAAAAATTTGGCCGCGAATCAGACGTGACAACCCCATCCAGCCAAAGGCGCCGATCAGGATCGCCAGCCCTTCCGGTCCCGGCTGAAAGATGCGGGAAAGGATGATCAGCAGGAAGAGCAAAGGAATGCTGCCCAGCGTCATGATGATGGCGTTGACAATGTCATCGATAAAGGTGGTGGCATAATAGCCGCTGATCAACCCCATCAGGACGCCCAGCGTCATTGATACTGCCGCCACCCAGAAGCCAATGCGCAGCGAAATGCGCCCGCCATAGACGCCACGGGTCAACACATCGCGCCCGGCGTCGTCCGTCCCCATCCAGTGGCAACTCCCCAAGTCGGCGGACAAGCACTGCCCCACTCCACTAATCGCCGACGGGACGATCTCGCCCCACAAGCCCCAGGCGCAATGAGCGCTCGCCTGGCAACTCTGGGTAAATTCTTGAAAGCGCGGCCAGGCGTCGCTGGCCCAGGTGGGCGGCTGGTTGCGGTGGAGCAGATCGGTCGAGGTTGGGTCGAAGCCGAGCAGATGGGCGCCGATCCAGGGGGCCGCCAGCGAAATTGTGATCATAAAGATGAGCAACAGCAGCGACGCCACGGTGATCTTGTCATGGCGAAAGCGTTGCCAGACCGCGCCCCAATAACTCTGTACCGCCACCTCTCTCTGCGCCTTGTTTGTGCTTTGTTTTAAGATCAACACATTCTCCGCCATACGTTTTTGTCCTATTGTGCTTAATCACGAGGAGTTCGCACGTGGGCGTGCGAACTCCTCGTGATTAGACATTATTGCACCTTGGTATCATAGCGCACCCGCGGATCGACCACGCTATACAGAATATCGACCAGCAGTACCCCCAGAATGCCCAAGAAGGAACTGATGACAAAGAGCGCCATCATGAGCGGGTAGTCACGACTGTTGATGGCGTCGATGGTCAGGCGCCCCATGCCGGGCCAGGAAAAGACGATCTCAAAGAGTACTGACCCGGAAAGCACCAGCAGAAAGATGCCGCTCAACCCAGTTACCAGCGGCATCAAGGCGTTGCGCAAAATATGGCGCACGACAATCACGCGCGCCGACAAGCCTTTGGCCCTGGCTGTGCGCACATAGTCCTGATTCAACACATCGAGCATCTCAAAGCGCAGGATGCGCGAAAAGCCAATCCAGCCGCCAATCGCGCTGACAGTGGCCGGCAACAGCAAGTGATGCAACCGGTCCATAAGCGAACCGTCGCCGATCTCCTGCATCCCGCCCAGCGGCACCAGGCCCAGATAGCCGCCCAGGACAATGAGCAACAACAACCCGATCCACCACTCCGGCACGGTGTTCAACACCACGGTCGTCACCCGAATCACGTTGTCGGGCCAGCGCCCGCGGTAGAGCGCCGCAATGATCCCCAACGGGATGCCGATGACGACACTAAGCAGCAGGCTGGAAAAGGCCAGCAGGAAGGTCGCCGGGATACGCTCCATGATCAGATCCAGCACCGACTCGCCCTGAAAATGAAACGAGCGCCCAAAGTCGAGGCGAATGATGCCATGTATGCAATTGGCATCGTCGGCCAGGCAGCGACCACTGCGCCAGGCGGGTGTAACCGGCAACCAATCTTCGCCAAAGGCCCAGGCAATATATTGCGCCGGAAGCGTCCGGTCCAAGCCATAGAGCCGTTGGAGGCGTGCAACATCGACCTGCGACTGCCTGGGGTCTTCATTCAGAAATTGCAACGGCCCCCCCGGCGCCAGTTGATAGATAGTAAAGCCAATGAGCGTAGCCACCCACATTAGCAAAAGCGATTGGAGGCCACGGCGGATGATGTAGCGGGTCATGTGTTTGTTCCGTGATAACGTGAAGCGTGATTCGTGATGACGTGATTCGTGATTCGTGATGACGTGATTCGTGATAACGTGATTCGTGAAGCGTGATTCGTGAAATATCGTGCGTATGATTATGATTTCACGCAGCACGTAGTACGAATCACGAATCACGCTTCACGCTTCACGAATCACGTTCTACTTCGTCGCCTGAATATACCAATCCTCCGAGTTCCAGCCGATGCCGAGGGCGGTGGGGATGATGCCCTGGATGCGCTTGTTCTGGCCGCTCCACGCTTTTTGGTAGAAGAGGAAGATGTAGGGCGCGTCGTCGGCGATGATCTTCTGCACTTCGCCATACTTTTCCTTGCGCACGGCAGTGTCGTAGGTGGCGCCGCCTTCTTTGAAGAGCTGTTCGACTTTCGGGTTGTCATAGGCCACCGCGTTTAAACTGGGGATGTTTTCCTTGGCCCAGATGGTGTACATGATATGCGGGTCGATGGTCGATGACCAGCCGCCGATGAACATGTCCCAGTCGGGCTTTTGGGACTGGATGGCATCGAGGAAGCTTGACCATTCGAGCGCCTGGATGTCCACTTTGACGCCGATTTTGCTCAAGTAGTCCTGCACGGTGACGGCGATCAGTTCGCGCACCTTGCTGGTGTTGGGGCCATAGATCAGCTTGAGTTCCAACTGCTTGCCATCCTTATCGACCATCTGGCCGTCCTTGAAGGTGTAGCCGGCCTGGGCAAAGGCGTCCTTGGCCTTCTGCACGTCATAGTCATAGCAGGGCACATCCGGGTTGTAGGCCCAGGAGGTTTCCGGGTAGATGGAGCATTGACGCTTGGCCTGACCGAGCATGACCTGGTCGGTGAGCAGATTCTTGTCGATGGCGTAGGACAGACCATGGCGCACATTGACATCATGGGTGGCAAAGCCTTCGCGCATGTTGAGGCCGATATAGCTCCAACGCGCGGCCGCCGGCCACCATTCGTAGACGTTGACATTGGGCAGCTTGCGCGCCTCGTCCAGCTTTTCGGGCGTAATGTCGCCGGTGTCACTCTCGCCGCTCTTCATCTTCTGATAGGCGACATCCTGATCGGGCACAATTTCGATGGTATATTTGCTGATGTTGGGCGCGCCATGATACCAATACTTGTCGTTGGCTTCAAAGGTGGCGTATTGGTCGCGCTTCCACTCCACCAGCTTATAGGCGCCGGAGACGACGGTCGGGTGGTTGATCTCCGGGTTCTTCTCCGGGTCTTTCCAGTCGAGCTTTTCCCAGATATGCTTGGGCAGCGGCGTGATCAGGCCGGACATCTGACCCAGCGCCGGTGCGTAGACTTCCTTGATCTTGATTTGCAGCGTGTTGTCGTCGAGCGCCTTGTAGCTGTCGATAAAGTCTAACTGCGAGAGGTAGGGGAAGCCGTTGTCGGGATTCTTCACCTGATCGTATGTCCACTGGAAATCCTGGGCGGTGATCGCCTGCCCGTCGCTCCATTGCATTCCGTGGCGCAGATGGAAGGTAAAGGTCAAACCATCAGGCGAAATCTCATAGCTTTCGGCCATGTTGGGAATGTAGTCGAGCGTCTTCTCATCCAGCCGCAACAAGCCGCCGGCCCAGACCATGCCCTGGTAAGAACCGGAAGTCGTGTCGGTGGTGAGATAGGGATGAAAACTGACGGCGTCAGCGGTGGCGACATCGTGATATTCACCGCCGGCATGGGTGCGCGGCGTGGTTACATCTTCCTGGCTGGTGACGGTGATGCCTTTCTTTTCCGTGGCCTGGGAAGAAGTGGACTGTTGAACCGTGGCGTTGTTGGCCTGGGATTGGTCGGGCGTCGCCGTGGGCGCCGGTGCGGCGGACGCGGGAGTTGCCGTGGCGGCAGCGCCACCGGTGGTTGGGCTGGTCGGTTGGGCGCAGCCGTAGGCAACCAACATCGCCACTACCAGGCCCATAACACAAAAGAGATACGTCGGTAAGGTGAGTCGCGGTCTTTGCATAGAGGTTCCCTTTCACAATGAAACGTCAGCCGAAAAGCACGCCCGGCGGCGCCATTCACCACGAAGCGGGCGCTTTCGCCAAATAAAGTACGTGGCTTCAGTCTACCGCCACTTGTCTTGCGCAACATCAGGCTATGGCATGGATTCACCCTCGGTTGAACGAAGAGGCGCGATCCTGGCCGATCGATGGGGCGAAACGCTGGTCGATGGATAAGCAAGCTTTGATCCATTGCCTGAAGGCAAAGCGACCGATTGGGGCTATACTGGCAAGCAATGCGGGCTTTAACTTTGCGCGTCAATGGGAACTCAGGGCGTGAAAAGCAGCGGTGACTCGTAGGTGCGGTTTGTAACCGCACGGCTTCCCGTGAACTCGTGCGGTTACAAACCGCACCTACGATGTCAACTCCCCGAATTCCTGTTGAGCCAACTTTGCATGACGGTTCAGTTCACAAAGGAAAAATGTATGTACAAAAAAAGCAGCCTCCTGCTCCTACTTGTGTTGCTGGTCAGCTTGGGGGTGGTGCAACCGGCGCAGGCCAAGCAGGCGTCATCGACCCCTTTACGCTTTGACCAGTATGCGCTGCCGTTGACCGACTACATGCTGTCCAATGGTTTGCGTGTCATTCTGGCCGTAGATCGCTCGGCGCCGGTGGTGGCGGTGGACACCTGGTTTCGTGTGGGTGGCGCCGATGATCCGGCCAAACGTTCCGGCTTTGCTCATCTCTTTGAACACATGATGTTTGAAGGCTCGGCCCATGTCGCCAACGGGCAGTGGGACAAGCTGCTCGAAGCGATTGGCGCCAGCAACAATGCCTACACGCAAAATGATAAGACCGCCTTCTGGGATGTGGCGCCGGCCAACCAGTTGCCTCGCCTGCTTTGGATGGAGAGTGACCGCATGGCCTCGCTGGCCGTCACCGATGAAAACTTTCAACCCCAACGTCAGGTGGTGATCCAGGAGTATAACCAACGGGTGGCGAATCGCCCCTTTGGCGAAGCCAATCTCCGCCTCTTCACCCAGCCTCTCCAAGGTTACGCGCCCTATGCCCTGCCGGTGATTGGCAGCGTCGATGATCTCAACGCCGCGACATTGAAAGAAGTACAGGATTTCCACAGCACCTACTACCGCCCCAACAACGCCACGTTGGTAATTGTCGGTGATATTGATGTGGCCCAGACGCAGGCGCTCGTACAAGCCTACTATGGCGACATTCCCGCTGGCCCGCCGGTGGTGCAAACGCTGGATCGCTACCCCTATCCCACCGCTTTCCCGGCCACGGCGGTTGATGAAACCACCGGCTGTCAGGTGGGGACAACGGAAACGGTAGTGGACGCCAAAGTGCAGGTGCCGCGCTATGCCATCAGCGTAGCGGGGCCGGTGCGCGGGACACCTGATTTCTACGCCGTCAAACTGCTGATCGATATTTTGGGTGGTGGCGATAGCAGTCGCTTCCAACAGAATATTGTGCGCAAAGGATTGGCCGCCAGCGCCTTTATCGGCTTCAATGATTATAAGGGCGCCAGCGTCCTCTATGCCGCTGCTTATCCTAATCAAGGCGACAAAGTAGAAAATATGCGCAAAGTGCTGGATGATGAGTTGGTCAAAGTGCGCAAGGAGGGCGTCACCGACGAAGAACTGGCGCGTGTCCAGCAGCAACAGTTGGTCAGCACCATCACCGGCTTCCGCAATTCGGCGCTCGATACTGCCGAGTGGCTCCAGGATGCAACCCTGACCTTTGGCAACCCGAACAGCAGCGGCCAGGAACTGGCGCGCTACCAGGCCGTCACCCCCGCTGACATTCAGCGTGTGGCCCAGACTTATCTCTGTGCCCGTCCTATGAATGTCCAGATCGTTCTACCGGAGGGCAAGCAACAGTTGGCGGCTGACCCTGGTGAATTAGTTAAGCCGTTAGATGTGCGCGCCGCCACCGGCATCGGCCCGGCGACAAAGACCATTTCCGAAAGTGTCATCAGCGTCCTGCCGGCGGGTGTAGTCAATCGCACCGCCGTACCCGCTTCGCTAGGAGAGCTGCAAACCAAGTTGCCGCCCTTCAAGTCCTTCAAGCTGGCGAATGGGTTAAATGTTATTTTTGTTGAACAGCACGAAACGCCGACCGTCCATCTCGATCTTTTTGTCGGCGGCTCGAACACAGCGGCGCCGGCGGATCAACAGGGCGTCGCCGACTTTATGGCCGATCTGATTCCCAAAGGCACCACTACCCGCAGCGCCGATGAGATTGCCCAGAGCATCGAAGCGGTGGGCGGCTCGGTCAGCAGTAATGCCGGTTTGGAATGGACGACCCTGTCGCTCGATGCGCCAACCCTCAATGCGGACCTGGCCTTTGATCTGCTCAGTGATCTGGCGCAACACGCCACCTTCCCCCAAGCAGAATTTGCTGTGGAGAAGAGCCAGACGTTGACCTTCCTCCAACAGGATGCCGTTGACCCGACCAGCATGGCGAATCACCAATTTGGGCGCATCGCCTATGGCGGCCACCCCTACGGCTACTACACGACACCGGACACGGTGAACAAGCTCACCCGTGAAACTGTCGCCAAGTTCTATCAGACCTACTACCGTCCCAACAATGCGCTGCTGGTGGTGGTCGGCGACCTGAGCGCGGCTGATGCGCAGGCGATGACCAAGCAAGCGCTGGAAAGCTGGCCCAAGGGTGATGTTCCCGACTTCAAAAATTATCCCAAGGCGACCGTCGGCGACACCAGCGTCATCTATCTGGTTGACCGCCCCGAAGCGCAACAGGCGACGGTGCAGATCGGCAATCGCGCCATTGACGCCCGCAACCCCGACCGCTATGCGTTGGAACTGGTCAACGCCGTCTTGGGTGGCGGCTCTTCGTCACGGCTCTACACCAATATTCGTGAGGCCAAAGGGTATACCTACGGCATCTACAGCCGCTTTGCCCGCCCCAACGATGTCGGCACCTTCCGTGTTATCGGCGATGTCAACCAGGATCATGTCGGTGATACCGTGCAAGAGGTGCTGAAAGAACTGAAGGGGATGCAGGACAAACCGCTGACCGCCCAAGAGTTGGCCGACGCCAAGGGAATGTTGATCGGCAGCTTTGCCCTTTCGTTGGAAAAGCCCAGCGACTTTGCCGGTCAACTTGCCAGCCGCTACCTGACCGGGGTTCCGATTGAAGAGCTGAACGACTACGCCAGCAAGCTTCAGTCAATCACCGCCGAGCAGGCACAAGCTGCCGCCAAGAAGTATATCGACGCGACTCACCCGATTATTGTCGTGGTGGGCAATGCCAAGGTGGTGGAACCGCAATTAGCCAAGGTGGGCAAGGTCGTCATGGTCGATGCTGAGGGCAAGGTGGTCAAGTCCTAGGGCGCTGCTTTTTTTGACTTTGCGTTTTTTGCCGTTTTGTTGTTTCATACGCAATACAGGTTCTCCTGTTGGCAGGGTGGTTGCCGCCGCCCGGCCAGCAGGAGTTTCTGTTTCTTTTGCTACGAATATCTGCGCTTGCCATTGCTGATTTTGGTGAACAACAAACCCTTTGAGAGGAGCAGAGCATGAAAATCACCGCTGTTCGCCTGTTTGTACTCGAAGCGCCGGACAAACGGACAGGGTCGAGTCTGAAACTAGTGCAAGTCCCTAACTTGCTGCGCATTCAGTATACCCACACCGGTAAACCGGCCAACCAACCACTACGGCAAAATTTCATTGAAGTTGAAACTGATGAGGGCATTGTTGGCCGCTGTACCACCACCATGCTACCTCACCAGGTAGAAATCCTGCGCAACCAAGTGCTGGGCGAAGATGTGCGCCACCGGGAACGGCTCTACCAGATGCTGCAAAAGGGGACGCGCTGGCTCTATCAACCGCCCGGCTGGTTTGGCGACTTTGACAACTGCCTGTGGGATATTTTAGGTAAAGCGGCCGGCCTGCCGGTCTACGCCCTGGTCGGCAAGGTGCGCGACCGCTTTCCGGTCTACCTTACCAGCGGTGATGGCACAGTGAATGATTACCTGCGCCACATTGAACTGGGCAAAGCGATGGGCGTCAACGCCTACAAATTCCACTCCTACAAGGGTGGCAAGGCGGACATTCCCATCTTCCAACAGGTGCGCCAAGAAGTCGGGCCGGACTATGCGCTGATCAACGACCCGGTCTGCTCCTATGACCTACGGGAAGCGCTTGAGGTGGGCCATGTCATGGAGGAACTGGGCTTTATCTGGCTGGAAGAGCCATTCCACGAGCAGAAGCTCAACCAATACCAGATCCTCTGCCGGGAACTGACCATGCCGGTGATGGCGAATGAGATGTTGATGCACGACATCGGTCTCTCCAGCCAGTGGTTGATCCAGGGCGGCACGGATCGACTGCGCGCCAACGCCCGCAACGGCACGACCCAAGTCCTCAAAATGGCCCACTTTGCCGAACTTTATGGCACGAACATCGAGATGAATGCACAAGGGGGTCTGGCCGGTCTGGTTCATGCCCATCTCGGCTGCTGCATCGACAACACCGATTTCTACGAATACTTTGCCATGACGCCCGACGGCAACCGCACCGGCGGCGAAATCTGGGGCATCCTCAACGGCCCGCTGATCGTCGATGGTCACATTGCACCCCCCGATGGCCCCGGCTGGGGCGCCGAGTGGGATGAGGCGCGCTTCCGGGCATGTATCGTGGCGGAGTATTGAATAACGCAACACAACAACGGATTCAAGAAAGGAACGGATTTGCTCCGCCTGTTGATGTAATCCGCTCCTTTCTTGAATCCGTTGTTGTGTTCTGTGCTAAACTAAAGGAGAGACTCATGAACGACATTGAGAAATATGAATTTGACCGGCTGGGTTACATCGTTATCAAAGAAATGTTGACCAAAGCGGAGGCAGCGACGCTGCTGGACGCGGTCAACGAGTTGGAGGAACATGCCCTGGCGCGCATCGACGCCCCGCCGCGTAAGAAGGCAGCCTGGGGTCAGGAGTATCACGCCGATGACGAACGCCACTATCACGCCTGGGGTCAACGGGCGGCGGGCAAGACGTTGATGATCGAGGATTTTTGGAATGCTCATCCCGCCTTTGATCTTTTGCTCGATCATCCTCGCACCATCGCCAATATCAGCCAGATCATCCTGGGGCGCTATACGATCAACAACTCGGAAATTCGCATTCGCTACTCCGGCAACGCCTCCGGCACCCACATGGGCGGGCCGATTGACCACAAATATCGCTATGCCTTCACCGGCGGGCGCATCGACTGTATGATGGTGCGCATGGTCTATTTTCTTCATGATGTCGGGCCGGAGCAGGGGCCGTTCTGTGTCGTGCCGGCGACCCACAAAACTAATTACAAGTCGCCCTATGGCAACAATCCTGATGAAGAGCCGGGGATGATTGGGTTGCCGGTGGCGGCGGGTGATGCCATCCTCTTTACCGAAAATCTGCGCCACGGTGGCTTGACCAACCGTTCCCAGCAGACACGCAAAACGCTGCATGTCGGCTATGGTCCGCACTGGATGATGTCGCAAAATATCGCCACCATGGACGAGCCGCCCTACCTCACAGACGCCACGCGAACGCGATTAACCCTGGCGCAGAATAACCTGTTTCGCGCATGGCCGCTCAAACCAACTGTTTAAGGATGAATGAATGCACCAGGCGACTTTTTCAACCCAGGGCTTGACCCACCGTGTCCGTTCCGCCTATGTAAGCGATCCAACGTGGCGCGTATACCCAACCCTGATTGCCATCGAAAGCGACCGGCTTACCATTGCCGGCATCCAAGGGGACGCTTTTATTCTGTTTGTGACACTTGATGTCGAAGGGTTTGGTCGCACTGTACTGTCGGTGGACGGGGACGGCACAGGAGTAGGGTCAGGCATCTACAACCTTGCCGTCGAGTTGTTGCGCAGTCGAGCGACCCGCTGTCAACAACTGGCAACCGCGGCAACAGCGCCAGCATGGCAAACCATTGCCGAGGCTGTGCTGGCCGCCGTTGCCGCGCAGGACGCCCGCCAGTGTAGCCAGCTTTTAGCCGCGGCGATTGTCGCCGCCGAGGAACTGCGCTATCATCAAGCCCAGGCCACGCTGACACGCCGGTCAAGCGCGCCGGTGATCTCTGCCACCCTCTTTGGCGAACGCCGGGGCGACTATGCCATTGGCGTCGGGCCGGATTGGCCGGTTGACGCGCCGCCGGATTTTACGCGCGCCCCTCGCGCACAAGAACTGGCACTGGACTTGATCAGCGGCACGACTTTGCCCAACTTCTGGCGCTATCTGGAATACCAAAAGGGGGACGTACGCTGGGAACGGCTTGATCCGATCCTGGAACAGGCGGAGGCCAAACAGCTACGCATCAAATCCTTTGCCCTCTACTGGGGCGGCATTGGCGGCTGTCCCCCCTGGCTGCGCGACCTCAGCTATGCCCAGCAGTTGGCGGCCATTGAGCGGTGGGTGACGCTGATCGTCAACCGCTACCGCGGCGCGGTTCACTGCTGGGAAACGGTAAACGAGATGCACAACTGGGGCTTTGGCAACCCCTTTGCCTGGAGCCATGCCCAACTACTAGAAGTGACCCGGCTAGTCAATGAACTGGTGGGCGCGCTCGACCCGGGGACGCCGCGGCTTATCAACCATTGTTGCATCTGGGGCGACTATGTCCAGAGCCGCGGCGACAGCACCTGGAGCCAAGCGCCTTGGGCCGCCGATTGGACGCCGCTGGCCTATCTCGATGCGGTGTGCGGCGCAGGCATTGGGTTTGAAGCGGTGGGACTACAATATTACAACCCTGGCCGTGACCTGGACACCTGTTACGCGACGCTGGAAAAATTTGCCGCCTTTGGCAAAGAACTGCAAATTACCGAGATCGGCACCCCGTCGGCGCCGGCCCGCCTACCCAGCGTCGAAACCGGCCAAACCGACCCCATGTCCGGCTGGCGCGGACCGTGGACGGCGGAACGGCAGGCGTTATGGTTGGAGCGTTTTTATACCATCATCGGCGCGCACCCGCAGGTCACCGCCTTTAACTACTGGGATTTTGATGATGCGCAAGCCTTTATCAACCAGGCCGGCCTCGTCGATGCTGATGATCAACCCAAACCAGGCTATTGGACACTACACGCCCTGGCTAACCAGTGGCGACAGCGGTAGGGGCGCGGATTTCGGCGGATGAAATGAATAACTGATTAGCATCAGAAAAGTCTTTGTTAACTTTCTATGATAGAATATTGTTGTTTCTACATGCACAGCGTTATATCCAGCGCGCAGAAACAACATAGGACTTACACACCGAGTATAAGGGTACACAGGCCAGACCTCCGGGAGGTCTGGCCGGCCCGTGCGTAAGTTCTAACAACATTGCCTGAAATAAGCGGTAATAGCTGTGATTTCTCAAAAATTCCATCTGTTGCTAATTTATTCAATCTTATGTCTCAATACTGGCCCTTGCTCATCACCGCCCTTATTGTCCTCTGTATTATCTACGCCTTATGGCGAAGTTCGCAGATGATGAACAAATCATCGTTGCCATCTGCGGTCAATACACAGACGTCTGTGCCAGCCAACCAAAGTAACCTGCTAACCACCAAACTCACGCGTCAGCAGCGAAAAGCCATTACACAACAAGCAATGGCTGGTTACAAAACGACGCGTGGCTATGCCCACCGTCTGCTCCTGGCAGAGGCGATCCAGAAGGTGGCGACGCGCCTTACGCAGGCGCAAAAGGAATATGCCGAAGCCGAAGCCGTCCTTCCCCGGCTGGAACGACAGCAACAAGCCGAATTGCAAGCAGCGTTAGAATGGCATTTACTACAAACAAAAATGTCCGACATTTCCGGTATTGGGGAAGCGCTGCAACAACGTATTCTCAGCCAAACCCAGGCCCGCCGTTTAACCGATCTGGAACGCGCCAGCACCGTCAATGGGGTTGGGGAAGCACGAATGAATAGTATTAGGGGCTGGATAAAGCACTACCAAGCGCAACTTCCCCGCTTGATGACCACATCATTTCCCGGGCGCGCGGCAATCAATAAGAAATTTACAACGCAAATTGAAAGCGCCCGCGTAAATTTACAAGCGAAGGCGCAGATGGTAGAGCGCCTCAAACAACAGCGCGCCCAAATTGAAGAAAAACTTGCGCCATTACAACCGATTACGCAGGAGCATTTTATCCGCGCTGCTTTTGGTGCAGAAAGTGACCAACTAGTTGTAGAACAATTTCAACGTGGTCTCTTTGCCGAATGGGAGCCAATGCCTACCTGGTTCAAAACATTACTCAAAGAGGATCAATGATCATGAGTATCTTTGCCGGTTTACGGGGCTTATTTCAAGCAGTAAAGGTGCAACCATTGTCGCTCTCCTACCAAATGGATGTTGATGAAAAGGGGTGGCACTGGGTAAGTATCCACAAACAGCAAGGCAAAGCGTTTCAACCCATTGCCGATGTAAAAGCTTTAACGCGCTATGATTACCGGGAAGCCAGCGCCGACGGCAAAATAATTTATACCGTTGCCGAAGAGGATCGCCAAACGCTAGCCGCTTTGCATAGCCTTAATCCCATTGTCAATGAGCAAGGCGCCCTGGGCTTTGAGGTGACACCGCCTATTCTGACTTTTTTACGCCAAAAGCCGCGGATGAATGAGACAGCCGCGGCGCGTGAAATGGTTGTTCGTGCTGAGCCGATAAAGCCTGACCTCAAAATTGATTATGATCCAGCTAGCGGTTTACAGTTCAAAACGGGCTACGCAATCGATGGCGCTGAGGAACTGGCGCCACCAGCACAATTACATAAGCTTCACGACACCGATTATGTACGCATTGGCAAAACGTTGACAACCCTGTTGAAGCCGGTTAGTGATGTTGGCAAAGCCCTGCTCGCCGGCGCTAAAACGCAGGTTCCTTCTGATCAAATTCCGGAATTTATCCTACGCGATCTCGTATTAATTCAACATGAATTTAACGCTGTCCTGACCGATCTGGCCGGCCAGATCCAAGTCGTAACCCAGCCGCTACAACCAACGGTTCGTGTCAACAAAGCGGCTGGTGGATGGCTCGACTTCCAGGTAGAGTACAAAATCGGTGATCGGGCATGGGCGCAGTCTGTGCTGGAAAAAAAACGGAGCGGCAATTACATCCAACTGGATGATACGACCTGGGTGAAAAACGATGCCAAGGCGCTCAAAACGGTAGCGAAACAATTACAAGAGTTGGGCGCGCAGGTTGTTGATGGTCAGTATCGGGTTCCCGTTGCCCAATTTGCTTCCCTGGAAGAATTTATTGACGCCATTGGTGGCTTGCGTGAATTGGGCGCAGCCTACCAGGAATTTATCGATCAACTAACTGGATTTCGTGCTGATGCTGATTTCAAGTTAGCAACGCCCATTGAAGAAAGATTAAAAGCGCACCACCTTCGCTTACGCCCCTATCAACGGGAAGGCATCCACTGGTTACATTGGTTGAACAATCACCGTCTACACGGCTTATTGGCGGATGATATGGGTCTCGGTAAGACGATGCAGACTATCTGCGCCATCGGGCATTACTATGCTGAGACAAAGCTGGCCGGTCATTCCTTGATTGTTGCGCCCAAATCGGTTATGGTGCATTGGAAACGTGAAATTGAGCGGTGCTTACCCCATTTGCCGGCAATTATTTATCATGGCGCCAATCGCCAACAGAGTCAAAAACTATTCCAACACCCGAAACCACTCATCTTTATTAGCACCTACGGCACTATCGCCAACGATGTTGGTATGTTGGCAAAAATCCCTTTCCTCTTTGTTATTTTAGATGAAGCAACCAATATCAAAAACCGGGATGCAAAACGCTCGCAAGCGGCGAAAGCGCTCAATGCTTCTCATCGGCTTGCGTTAAGCGGCACCCCGGTCGAAAATCGACCGGCTGAATTATGGTCGCTCTTTGACTTTCTCATGCGCGGTCATTTGGGTAAGTTTGGCGCCTTTGAACACAAATTTGAAGCGCCGATCCTCAATGGTGATCAGCAGGCCGCCGAGGCGCTCGGTAAACGTATTCGGCCTTTTATGCTACGGCGCTTGAAGGAAGAAGTGGCCAAAGATTTGCCGGAAAAGATTGAAATGACAGAATGGTGTGAATTAACTGAAGAGCAGAAAAATCTCTATGGCGCTTTGCAGGACGAAGTACGGCAGATCTGGGTTGCGTTGCGGCAAGGCGAACAAGTGAATTACACGACCTCGATTTTGCCAATCTTGACCAAGCTCAAACAGATCTGTGACCATCCGGCCATTGTGAATGGCAAGCGTGAACCGCTCGAAAAACGCTCAGAGAAATTTGACATCATTGTGGAAAAAGTTGAGGAGATCCTGCATGGTGGCGAACAAGTAATTATCTTTTCCCACTTTCTGGAAATGTTGAATTTACTGCAAGAAGCGATAAGCCGATTTAACGTTACTTGGATTCGCATCGATGGCAGCACCCAAAATCGTCAACCCTTGATTGATCGCTTTAATCGGGGGGAAGCCAGGGTAGCTTTGTGTAGTTTGATGGCTGCCGGGTATGGCATTACCATGACGGCGGCCAATCATGTCATTCACGCGGATCGCTGGTGGAATCCGGCGATTGAAGATCAAGCGACCGATCGCGTCCATCGCATCGGTCAAGATAAAACGGTTTATGTCCACCGCATTTTAACCGAAGGGACGATTGAAGAACGAATCGATCAATTGTTGGAGAAAAAACGCGATATCGCCGGTCAGGTTGTGGGGGCGGCCAAAGCCGGTCTGCAATGGACACGCGAGGATTTACTGGAAATTTTAAAACCGTTAGAAGAATGAACGGTAAAGCACGGAAAGAGAGTCATTTGTGAACCGACTACAAAACAAAGTCGCCGTCATCACCGGCGGCGCGCATGGCATTGGCGCGGCGATTGTCCAGCGCTTTTGTGAAGAGGGCGCTCGTGTGGTGCTGGTCGATGTCAACCGGGAGGGAGGCGCCGCCGTGGCTGACCGCTGGGGCGCAACTTTCGTGCCGACCGATGTGTCCAATCACGCCGCCGTGGGTGAGTTGATTGCCCAGACCGTGCGTGACTTTGGCCGGTTGGATTGTGTCGTCAGCAACGCTTGTCTTCACAAATATGGTCACGTTGAAGAAACGACGCCCGAATTATGGGAACAGATCATCAGCGTTAACCTGTCGGCTACCTACCACCTCGTCCACCACGCTGCGCCCCATCTCCGTAAGCAGCCGGGCGCATCCATTGTGATCATCAGTTCGGTACAGGCTATTCAAGGCTTCAAGAGCGCCGCGGCCTACGCCACCAGCAAAGGCGGTCAACTGAGCTTGATGCGTCAACTGGCCAGCGATCTGGCCCCGCAAATTCGCGTCAATGCCATCCTGCCCGGCACCATCCGTTCCTACCCGGAGAGCATCACCCTGGAGGCGGAAAAACAGATCGGTTCCTGGCACCTCTTGGGTCGCATTGGCGAATGTGTGGAGATTGCCAATGGCGCGGTCTTCCTGGCGTCAGATGAGGCGTCCTTTATTACTGGGCATGGGTTGGTGATTGATGGCGGCGTGTCGATCAAGGGGGCGCATTGAGGATTGACCAGTGGTAGGCGGCTAAAAATGCGCTCTTTTATGCTACAGTTTTACCTGCGCTTCTGCGTGTGCTATTCTTAGCGCATGGGAGGTCGCTATGTTTCTAAATCGCACCAACGAACTGGCTGACTTACAGCGCCGCTATCAAGCGCCGCGCGCCGAATTTGTCGTCTTGTGGGGGCGCCGCCGGGTCGGCAAGACCAGCTTGATCTGGTCTTTTTGCCAGGAAAAACCACATCTGTTCTATTTCAGCGAACGCGCCTCCGCGGATTATCTCTTGCGGGAATTTTCGCGCACGATCGCGGCGGCGCGTCAACCAACGGCAACGGTACCGGACGATTTCACCTACCCGGATTGGTACACGGCCTTTCGCGAATTGGCGCTGTTGGCAGAACAAGAACGCTTGATTGTGGTCATCGACGAATTTCCCTACCTGGCCGAGAGTGTCCCCGGTGTGGCGACAGCTTTACAGAAAGCCTGGGACCTCCATCTTTCGACCAGCCGGATCATGCTTGTCCTGACCGGCTCGACCTTGAGTGTCATGTCTCATCATGTGCTGGACGCCAGTTCGCCCCTCCATGGTCGCCACACCTGGGCCTTTGAACTAAAGCCGCTGCTGATTTACGATCTACCGGCTTTTTTGCCCAACTACACCCTTACGCAACTGGTAGAAACCTATGCCATTCTGGGCGGGATGCCTGGCTATATTCAACAATTTGATGACCGGCGACCGGTACTCAACAACGTTGCGCAACAGATTGTGGCGGTCAGCGGTTCGCTTTTTGGGGCGGCGCGCTTGATGGTTTTTGAAGAATTGGCCGATCCGGGCTTACACTTCAAAGTGCTGGAAGTTATCGCTGCCGGCGCTCACAAACCAGAAGAGATTGGTCGACTGGCCGCCATCCGTGACCGGAACCAGGTCCGCCGCACGTTGTTGCGTCTCCTGGAAGTGGGGCTGATCGAAGCGCGTGAACCACTGGAACGTGATCGGGGCCGCCAGCGCCAGGCCACTTATTATATTGCCGACCACTATTTGCATTTCTGGTTTCAATACATCAAACCCCATGCCCGCCTGCTGGAACTGCGCGAAGGAGAAGCGTTGGTGTTGGAACAACTGCACGAACAGTGGGCGCAGATGGTGGCTCCGGCCTGGGAAGAGATTGCCCGCACTCACCTATGGCGCTTGAGCGCCCGCCGCCAATTTCCCTTCTATTTGGAAGATGTTGGTTCCTGGTTCTCGGCTCGGGCGCAACTTGATCTGGTTGGTTTGAATCGCAAGGAACATCGGGTGGTCTTTGGCGAAGTCAAGTGGCGACGCCAGCCGGCAACAGTGCAAACGCTGGAAGGTTTAATGAGCCGCGCCCGCGCCTGGCTAGGCCGCGACCCCGACTGGCAAGTGCATTATGCCCTCTTTGCCCGTGAGTTTGGGCCGGCGCTGCAAGAACAAGCCGAACTGGAAGGCGATATTCATCTGTACACACCGGAAGATGTGCTGGGCAAGAGCTTGTAAAAATATACCTTTATGGCTACTACCACTGAGCCTTGCGCTCCCTTTGCCACCCTTGCACCGGCAACCCTGACGTTGTGCGTCTACACCGAGTTTGCGCCGTTCGTTTATGAAGCGGCCGGCAGGATTGTTGGGACTGATATTGCCCTGCTTGCCCGCTTTGCAGCGCAGTACCAGCTTGGCCTCCAGATCATCAAGCAAGCGCACTTCGACCAACTCTGGCATACCCCTGGTCGGAGCGAATGCGATATAGCCGCTGCTGGCATTGCCATGTTACCAGAACGCGATCTTGGCGATGTTGGTTGTTGGAGCATCCCCTACTTGACGGTGCAACGTTCGCTGCTGATCCGCCGCCAGGATGCAGCCCGTCTCCAAACCCCGGTGGATTTTGTCGGCAAAAAAATTGTTGTGACCCCCGCTTCGACCGCTCATTTTGATGCACTCGTGCGCTATGAACCGCTAGGGGCGACCATTATTCCGCATGTGCCATCGCAACAGACGATTGTCCGGCAACTGCTGGCTGGGGAGGTCGATGCCTTTGGCGAAGGCGATGTAAGCAACCGTCACCTGGCCGACCATGCGCTGGATGAACAGGGCCAGCCGCTCCTGGTGTTGACCGATCTGCACACAATGGCGCAACCGGAAGAACTTCGTTTTGCTGTCCGCGCCCACGATCCCCGGTTGGTGGCGTGCTTGAATGACTTCATTGGAAAGGTTGTCAATGGTTATGGCTGATGCGTTGCAACCGGGGTTGCTCTTGCAACAAGCCGCCTGGCTCACTCCTGAAAAATTGCTCAACCCGGAACAGTTGATCCGGTTTGACAACCTACCTGCACAAACACCGGTGCTGGTCGTCCGCGCCGCCGGCAAGGGAACCCGCTTTGGACAGGAACCCAAGTGTATCCAACCGGTACAAGGGACGCCGCTGGCCGGTCATTCGATTGCCGCCTTTCAACGTTGGCGACCCGCGCCAGTGATCACAGTCGTTAGTTATCGTCATGTTGACGTGGCGGCGGCGCTTGGCCCTGACAACCTCTATGTCCTTTCCGACAATTCCACCGGCGGCACCGCTTATGCCACCTACGAAGCTTTTTGTGTTCCCACATTGACCGACCACAACCCGCTACTCTTCATCACAATGGGCGACCGGATAGCCCCCCCGGTCACCTATGAGCGGTTGTGGCAAACCCATTGTGGCGGTGAACGGGAAGCGGATGTAACGATGCTGACGGCACACTATACGCTGCCGCACAACAGCGGTAAGGGACGCATCCTGCGCAACGAACAGGGCCAAGTGGTGCGCATTGTCGAGGAAAAGGACATCGCCGCCGAAGCTGATGAAACGGCGCGTCAGGCGTTGACCAATCTGACTGAGGGCAATTGCCCACTCTATGTGATTCGGGCGCAGACTTTGCTCCGTCTGCTCCAGCCGCTCACCAATACTAACGCCCAGCAGCAGTATTACTTGACCGACATTGTCGCGGCGCTCAGTCGGGAAGGGGGGCTGATTCGCACGGTGACAACGCAACCTGCCGATCCCGAATATGCCTTACTCACTGCCGATGTGACCCGTCCGCCCGATCTGGCAAAAGTAGAGGCGATTGTGGCGGCGGCGCCCCAATTGCTTTTCCCGGAACAGGATGAAATTGCCACCGCGGCCCGGTTGATCACAACGGATCGACCGGCTGTCCAGGTCGCCGCGATTGCCCGCCAGTTGGCAGAACTTGTCGCCGCTGCCACCCAGGAAGGGCTTGACTACCAGCCGGATCAGCCCATCGCCCTGGGTATTGCCGGTGGCCGGCTGCGCATTGCTTTCATGCACCCCGACATGGCGCGCTTTTTCGGCCCGGCCTGGCAGATGCCCATCGGCGCCGGCGACCCGTCCGGTGATGAGCAGATTGTCCTGCTGATGCAACCGGTCAACGATGGCCGGCTCCATTTATACCCACTGAATCCCCACTACCGGGAACGGTTGAATTTCTTGCCGGCCGATAGTGAAGTCATGTACCCAGATGACACGATTGCCGATCTCCATCAATACGAAGCCTTTGGCACCCGCATGAGTGAAAATCTCTTGCTGGCCTTGGGCTACTTTAGCGACGAAGAAGTCGCGCGCCGACAACAACAAGGTCTCCCCTTGCCGCCTGCTTCGCTCTGGGTGCGCAACAACATGCGTCGCCCTTTTGCTTTGGTGAGCAATGCGCTGGCCTCCTTACGCACCCTACAGCATGGCCCGGCCGGTGCCAAAGTGCAAGCGGCGCTAGGCCGTGAGAGTTTTCGCGGTCTGCGGATCATGTCAACCGGCAACATCCCGCAGGGCGGTTTTTCCAGTTCATCGGCTGTGACGGTGGCCACCAAGAATGCCCTGAACGCCCTCTTCGGCTTTGGTCTTGCACCGGATCTGCTGGTGCATTTGGCCTGTCAGGCCGAGTATGGCACCGGTGTGCGCGCCGGTTCACTCGACCAGGCCACGGAACAGAAAGGACGCGCCGGGCAAGGCACGTTGCTCTCCTCCAATCCGCAGGACAACTATCGCACCCTGGGCAACTATCCGGCCCCGACCGACCGCTTCCAGATTCTCTTCCCTTATAGCGTCGAGCGGGATCGCGAGGCGTGGCGGTGGTCAGGGGGCGCATACGCTGCTGCCGTTGCTGAAGGCGCTGCGTTGACGGCTGGCGAACTGCGCAGTCTTACGGGCAAAGCTGCCGAAATGGCGGCGCTGTTGACGCAACTGCCCCTTGACACCAGCTTTTTCAAAGTGATTGAAGCCGATTTGGTGGCGGATGGGTTGTTGAACTTGAACAGCCGCCAGTGGATCTGCTCGATCTTGCGCCAGTTGCCGCTGTTGATTGGGCGTGAAGCGTTACGGGAAGCGATCACCAGTCGGCGTGGCTGGTATATTGGGCAGTTGATGCAAGTTGAGCAACTTACGGAAGCAGCAGCAAGCCACAAAGCCGCGAACACGCTGGTCAATCTCTTCACCGGTTGGCGCGAGCCGCGTCTACGGCGCACCACAGCCACCGGCGTTGTTGTCGAAGAAACGGGCGTACCACTACGGGCCATGGTCGCTTATCTCTTTGGCGAAGTGGCGAAAAATTTTTATCTGATCCACCACCCGGACGCGTGGATTGCCGCCGTGACCTTGTCGCAGCGCGGGGATCGGTCGGTCGAAATTGACCCACAACGGCTGCCTGATCGGGCTGTGATGGAAACGGAACTAGGTTGGGAACAGGCGGTGACAGGGCCGGAACGGCTACAACGCTGGTTAGAACAGGTCGGCGCTATGCCCTTTGATTATAACCAGGGGTTGGCTGATGAAACGCTGAACGCCGCCGAGCCGCCTCACTTTCACCGGCTGACTGGTTCGAGCTTTTTCCGTGGGCTGGCCTTGATCGACCTGGCAGAGGCAATGCTCAAACGCGCCTTTGGGCAAGATGCGGTGGCGGTGCGGGTCAACGCGGCCGGTCAAGGTGGTTATTTTCAGGTGCATGTCGATACGCAGCAAGCCAGCCCGACGGCAGTGAAAGACTTTATCCGCAAAGCATTCTACCAGCGCTTTGGTCTGGCCCCAACACCAGCGTTTGTCGAACCGCACCCTGGCGGTGGCGCTGTGGGGGTACGCTTACCGCGCTATGATAGACTCCCTCAACTCATCCAACAGTTACAACAATTTTCGTAACTACTCAGCTCTTAGCCAGTCCGTGACTGGCGATGGGCCGCCAGTCACGGACTGGCTAAGAGCTGAGTAGTTACCAATTTTCAACATAAGCTCAATCAAAGCATTGCGTATACAAGACAACTCTGGAATAGTTCACGCAACACGTATCACGTATCACGGTAATTTTAGAATGACCCAACCGACGAACTGAGCCAACATGCAACTCTACGCTATTAGCGATCTCCACCTGGCCTACCCGGAAAACCGGCAGGCGCTGGCCGCCATGCCGCCCCATCCCGATGACTGGTTGATTGTCGCCGGCGATATTGGCGAAACCGAAGCGCATTTGCGTTACGCGCTGGATATTTTGACCCGCCGCTTTGCCCGTCTGCTCTGGACGCCGGGCAACCATGACCTGTGGACGCTGCCCAACGTGGCAGGGGATCAACGGGGTGCGGCCAAATATCAGCAGATGGTGGCAATTTGTCGCGACTACGGCGTGTTGACGCCGGAAGATCCCTACGTCGCCTGGCCGGGCATGGGTGCGCCCTGTCTGCTGGCGCCGCTCTTTCTGCTCTATGATTACAGCTTTCGCCCCGACGACATCCCGCTGGAAGGGGCACTGGCCTGGGCCGAAGAAGAGGGCATTGTCTGCGCTGATGAATTGTTGCTACACCCTGACCCCTACCCGACGCGGAGCGATTGGTGTGCCGCACGCTGTGCCTATACCGAAGCGCGTTTACAAGCTGCCGGTGGTGCGCCGTTGATTCTCATCAATCACTTTCCCTTGCGGCAAGATCTGGCGGTCTTGCCCCGCATTCCCCGCTTTTCTCTCTGGTGCGGAACCCGGCGGACTGACGACTGGCATCTGCGCTTTAACGTACAAGCCGTGATCTACGGCCATCTCCACATCCCCGGTACGCGCTGGCGCGATGGCGTGCGCTTTGAAGAAGTCTCCTTTGGCTACCCCAAACAACGAACCGTTGAACGGCCGATTGAGCATTACTTGCGCAAGATTCTGCCAGTGTAGAGTCGAGAAGGAGAAAATTCGGGGCTTGACAAAGCGTCTGCCAAATGCTACACTCCTCTTACCAACAGAAAACAGCCACCTCGAGTGCAAAGGACACTCAAGGCGGCTTCGCCTTCCAAACTGTGAAGTCCCAGTCTGGTCAGCCGGGTTCATTGTAGCTGTCTTTCGAGATAGAATCAAGTAACCGGTCGCCTTGACGTAATGTCACTTGGAGGCGGCCGTTTTTTGTTGCTTGCGTTCTTTTCATCCCATTTTCTGTCTCGAAAGGAGATCCCGTATGTCCGCTTATCGACCCCACGAACTCGATGCACTCTGGCGCCAAAACCGCCTTACCGCCGAACAGGCGGTTGGTCATCTTGTTCAACTGCTGCTCGAACTCTTCAAACAACTAGAAGAAGTAGAAAGACGCCTCCGCCAGACCGAAAAACGCAGCATACCGTAAGTTTGCCGTGCGTTGCACGGGTCAGACGATGATGCAATCATGTGAACTTCTGTGACCCGTGCAACGCACGCTCTTGCCGGCCAACGCACCCCGAAGCTGAAATATACCCTACGTCATTTGTGATCTACCCGCTTGCACACAAGTTGTGCTATACTATAGGCTAAGATGAGCGAAAAGATTATCAATCCACACGATGCGTTTTTTAAGCAGTATATGGGCCATGCCGTAGTGGCGGCTGATTTCTTGCATCATCACTTGCCGCCAGCCATCGCAGCGCTGCTTGACCTGGATCAGTTACGGCTGGAAAAGGATTCCTTTGTCGATGAAGCGCTACGCAGCAACTTTAGTGATCTGCTCTACCGCACCGTGACCAAGGATCGCACACCAGTGGCGATTGCACTATTGCTGGAACACAAAAGCTACGTTGACCAATGGGTTGGCTTTCAAGTGTTGAAATATATCGAGCGCTACTGGGAACATGAATTGCAGGAAAGCGGTAAACTTTCGCCGGTAGTGCCGGTTGTGGTCTATCATGGGACGGAAACTTGGACAGTCGCCACCCGCTTTGCAAGGAAAGTGGAAGGGTTAAAAGACCCTGCTGCGTCACTGAACCAAACTGTGGGTCGCTACACGCCAGATTTTGAGTATCATCTGGTGAATCTGACCCAACTGTCCGATGCAGAAATCCGTGGGGCAGTGGTAACCCGGCTCTTTATGTTGGTACTCAAGCATATTTTCGAGCCGGGGTTGGGTGGACGACTGGATGAAATCCTGGCATTAGCTGCCGAAGTGATAAACCTGTCGAGTGGCATGGCGATGGTAGCGGCGTTGTTGCGCTATATTGCCCGTTCAGCCACAGGGGTGGAAAAAGAAACGGTGGCCCAGAAGTTGTTGGCAGTATTACCCAAAGAGGGAGGAGTTCTCATGCAAACAATGGCAGAAGCCTGGATCGAGGAAGGAAAAGTGATTGGTGTAAAGAAGGGACGCGAAGACGAGCGTATCGACCTGATTATCCGCCTGTTGCGCCGCCGCTTCCAACCAAGTGAAGAAACACTGCAAACCCTTGCCCAGCAACTGGCGCAAATTCAGCAGGAAGCAATTCTGAGTCAACTGGTTGATCTGGCGTTGGATGTGCTTACTCTGCCCGATTTTATGACCAAGGTGCAAACACTTTTGCCGGTGACGCCAACCAACAGCAAAGCATAATTGTGGAGAAACAAGCACCCCTCGTCAACCTGACGAGGGGTGTGGTGTCACTGCTGATCCTTATGGCCTAAAGCTGCGCCTTAAAAGGCAAACAAAACAGGTCTCTGTTCAATCACCAAATGCCGCGTATAGGACGGTGTTTCCGTCGTGCGGACGTGCGCGGCAACCGGTTCGGGTTCCACATCGAGCGAAGGACTTGAACCACTGGGCAGGTAGGCGGCGCTGTAGTGCATAGCGACCGCATACTCAATTTCGCTGTCCTGGTTCGCAGACGCAGTTGCGCGATGCAGAGTGCTGTTATTCATTTTGGCTTTTCCCTTCATCATCGAAGTAAAAATTCCCAGCAGCGCCATTGCCACTGGGCGGCACAACAAACTGTACTATACCACAACTTTTGCAAGTTGTGTCTGTCAATCTTCTGACAATTTGGCAATCTTCGCAATGGCAATTGTACTCATTTTGTGGTAAGTAAAATGACTCACGATTGTTTAGTTTTCGCACCAACTCATCTTCCGCTCGACCAACCAAAGCAAAAGAGCCGACATGACGGCTAACACGGCCAGATCCACCATCAGGTACGCCGTGATTGACCCGATTACCACCTGACGCAGCGCTGAGGCGGCATAAGTAGCTGGGTTGAGATAACCAAGCCAAATGAGCAGCGTCGGCAAGCGTTCCGTTGGGATCATGACCGGGCCAAGCACCGACAGCAGGATCGAGACAACAAACCCCCACGACGACGCCTCGCCCCAACTCCGGCCCAGCAACCCCAAAAAGACGCCTATACTCGCCAGCGGAATCGCGCCCAGGGGAATCACCAGGAAGAGCAAAGGATGGAGGGCCAGCGGCAAGGCCAACCAGAGCGCCCCGACCGTCAGGGTGATCAGCAAGGAGGGCAAGGAGAAGACCATAAAGGAGGCCACCATCGCCAGGACAAAGAGCGTGCGTTGCACCGGCAGGGTGGCAAAAAAATCGAGACCGCCGCCAAAACGCAGAAATTCCACCCGATTGAGGATGCGTGTCATCGTGCCGAAGAGGATGCCAATCACCATGTTACCGGTCAGGATATAAGCCAGCGCACTTCTGTCACGCGTATTGGCAAAGACTCCCAACAGAACGATCAAAAAGACCGGCATCAACGCGCCGGCGATGATCGTCAAACGCCAACTCCAGCGCCAGTTGGTCAACTCCATCAAAAAGAGATCCCACCATTGCGCCGCCAGTGATTGTTGTTGCCGCCGTTCAAGGATGGGACTGATTGGCATAGTGGACATAGAGATCCTCCAACGTGGCCGAATAGAGGCGGAAATCGTCAAGCTGTTCCAGATTGAGACCGTTGAGTACCTGGCCCACGTCACCCCGCTCGACCCAAGCTAGCCAGCGTCCCGGTTGGAGTTGGTGCGGCGTGAGATGGGCAGGCAGGTGGGGTGGTGTTTCTGGTGGGAAGAAGAGTTCCAGCCGCAACTGTTGCGCGACCTGCTTTTTCAATTCGCCAGGGCGACCGACAACGACCAACTCCCCCTGGCGCAGGATGCCAACCCGTTGAATGATCTTCTCGGCTTCGATGGCGTCATGGGTGATAAAGATGATGGTCGTCCCCTCGGTCTGGTTGATCTGCTTCAGATTGTCCCAGACCATGCGCCGTCGTTGCGGGTCGAGATCGTTGGTCGGTTCGTCCAGAATCAACACCGGCAGCCGCCCCGCCATCGCCACCACCAGCCGCAGCAAGCGCCGTTGCCCGCCGGACAAACGCGAACTGTACTTGTCGCGCAATTCGCCGATCTGCCACGTTGCCAAGAGGGTATCGCGTTCCTGCTGGGCATCCCGGCGGCTAAGACCCCGCAGATGCGCTGTGAAATAAAGCGCCTCCCCCACGGTCAAATTGTTGAGGGCGTTGGCATCCTGGGGCATGTAGCCGACGGTAGTCGCCGTGTGGAGCGGATCGTGGGCAATCGGTTTGTCGAAGAGTTGGATGGAGCCGCTGGTCGGTTGCAGCAGGTTGACCATCTGGCGCACGAGGGTCGTCTTGCCGGCGCCGTTATCACCGAGCAGGCCAAAAATTTCGCCGGCCTGAATTTGCAGAGTGATGTTCTGATTGGCCGGTTGCGGTTGCTTGGGGTAGTGCTTAGTTACAGCTTGCAGATCATAGACGACCATCACTCATTCTCCTACTCTGTCGGTGTGCCGGGGCGTGGCCCTAAAATACTCATTTCCCCTTTGAGGACATTGACCAGTTGAGGCAATTCATCCAGACAATAGCACCGGGCCAATCGCCCGACGCGCGTCTGGCGTAAAGCTGCTGGTATGGTAGCGGTGGTGCGGTCCTGCGTCAAGGATGAATGATTCGCGTGCATAGAACGGAATTTGTATAGGATGTAGGGCTGACCGTTTTTCCCGATACGGGGGGCGCAATAGAGGATTGGCCCAGGTGAATCCAGTTTGATCAAAATGGGTAGCAGCAGGAACAGTGGCGCGGCAATCACCAAACCACACAAGGCGATGACGACATCAAACACACGTCGCAAGCGTGGATCTCGACCAGTGACAACAAAGAGCAGATGCGGGACAGAGCCATAACCAACCGGAACAACCCCAGGTAGATCGCTGTGCAACGGTTCGCTGGTCAGCAAGCGGATCGTACACCACTGCTGGAACAGGCGCCAGTATTCTGTCAACAGGGTATGGGGCAAATCGTGGAGTTCACGGCTGCATAACGTGAGGACCGCTGTCCACCCGTGCGCCGAGGCGTCGTCCAGCGCTTGGGCAAAGACAGCTTGCATCTCATCGGCAAAGTGGTGGCGATGGGAAGATGGGTAGAGGCGCAACAGCCAACCATAGCCATAGCATACCCAGGAAAGTTTGTGATTCATGGCTCCCTCCCCTTACGCCAAGCGCAACTGTGCAACGGCAACCAAACTTTGCAGTCGCGCCGTCTCCGCCTGCAACATACTCCGCCCCAGCTCAGTGAGCGCATAGGCTTTGCGCACCCGTTTGGATTCGACTGGTTGTGACGCAAGGTCATCGGCTTCTGCCACGGGTTCAATCCAGCCCTGTTCCAAGAGCCGTTTGAGCGCGCCATAGAGTGTCCCCGTGCTGAGCGTGACTCGTTGATGGCTCAAACTTTCGACCTCTTTCATAACGGCATAGCCGTGCTTCGGCTTGGGGGCCAGACTGAGCAGAATAAAAAAGGCCGCTTCTGTCAACGGGTGTGTAGAAGTGGTATCAGGTTGGTTTGGCATGATAAAATGCTTTCATTTAAATATGTCGCCAGGCGACATATCGTAACACAACCTATGTTACAAAGTCAAATGCCTATTCTGCCTCGAACAGAAATCGATTCCTTTGCCTCTTCTTGTTTTCAATGAAGTAATGGTACAATTTACCTCGTCACTCGTTTTGTTCTTACCAAGGAGCAGCTCTGCCATGACTGTTGCTACAGAAATGTTGACTGTCCGCCTACCGGTCAACGCAATCGATCGGTATAACTGTTCAGGCAGATCAAAGATTACACAGATTCCGCCGATGGATTTTCTTATTGGGTAATCTGTGTAATCTGCGCAATCTTTGATGGCTGAATCGGTACAAATCGGCTACGTCGTGTGGCTGAAATTGCTCACCTATTGCTCAAAGGGCGCGGAGAACGAATCCCTACTTTGAATGAGCTTGAAGAGGAAGCTAGATGAGAATCGCAGTTTATGCCGGGAGCTTTGATCCCATCACCAACGGTCATCTGTGGATGATTGAACAAGGGGTAAAATTATTTGACCAACTTGTGGTCGCCATCGGCATCAACCCGGACAAACGCTACACCTTCACCCTGGAAGAACGGTTGCGCCTGATCGAACAGTCAACCGGCGGACTGCCCAATATTCGCATTGATCACTTTACCAATCAGTTTCTGGTTCACTATGCTAACGCCGTTGGCGCCAGTTACATCTTGCGGGGCATTCGCAATGAAGGCGATTACGAGTATGAACGGGTGTTGCGTCATCTGAATAGCGACCAACGTCCGGAGATCACCACCGTCTTTCTGATGCCGCCGCGCGCCATTGCTGAGGTCAGTTCCAGCCTGGTCAAAGGCTTTGTCGGGCCGGAAGGTTGGCAAGCCATTGTCGAGCAATATGTACCGCCCCCCGTCTTCGCCTCTTTCCTAGAAAAATTTGGGGGGTAGGTAGACAGGTAAACAGGTAAACAAGACCTGTCTACCTGTCTACCTGTCTACCTGTCTACCTATCTACCGATATAGGATACGCCTATGGAAGCCGCATTAGCCAACATACGCAACATCGGCATCATCGCCCACATTGATGCCGGCAAAACCACCACCACCGAACGCATTCTCTTCTACTCCGGTCGCATCCATCGACCGGGCGATGTCGATGACGGCAACACCGTCACCGACTGGTGGGAACAGGAGCGGGAGCGCGGCATTACGATCAAAGCCGCCGCCATCACCACCGCCTGGCGCGACACCATCACCAACCAGGAAGCCCGAATCAATATCATCGACACGCCCGGTCACATTGATTTCACTGCCGAAGTGCAACGGAGTTTGCGCGTCCTCGACGGCGGCGTGGTGATCTTTGACGCCGTCAACGGCGTTGAACCGCAATCAGAAACCGTTTGGCGCCAGGCGGACAAATACCGGGTGCCGCGCATCTGTTATGTCAACAAGATGGATCGCCTCGGCGCCAATTTGCCCCGCACGATTGAGATGATTCATCAGCGGCTGCGCGCCAATCCGGTGCTGGTGCAACTGCCGATTGGCGTGGAAAATAGCTTTGCCGGTATTATCGATCTCTTTACCATGCAGGCGCTCCTCTTTAGCGATGAACTGGGCGCACACCCAACGATCAGCGCAATCCCGGCGGATTTGATCGATGCCGCAACCCTGGCGCGTGACCAACTGGTCGAGAAAATTGCCGAAACCGATGATGAGTTGACGTTGAAATATCTCTCCGGGGAAACCATCAGCAATGAGGATCTCTATGGCGCCATGCGCAAGGCGGTCATCGCTAACAAGTTGACGCCGCTCTTGGTGGGTACATCCTTGCACAACAAGGGGGTGCAGCCGCTGCTCGATGCCATTGTGCGCTACCTGCCCAGCCCGCTGGATGTGCCGCCGGTGGAAGGGATAAACCCCAAAAGCGGCGCGTTGACCCAGCGCCACGCCCGCGTTGATGAACCGCTCAGTGCGCTGGTCTTCAAGATCGTGGTCGATCCTTATGCCGGGCGGCTGGCCTATACCCGCATCTACTCCGGTTCTTTGAAAGCGGGCGCCGCCATCTACAATGCCAACCGCCAACGTCGCGAACGGGCGCAGAAGCTCCTCCAGATGCAGGCCAACAAACGAACCGAGATTCAGGAGTGTCACGCCGGTGACATTGTGGCAATTGTTGGCTTCAAAGAATCGACCACCGGTGAAACATTGAGCGACGCCACCCAGGAAATTGTGTTGGAGTCGATTGAGTTTCCGGCCCCCGTCATCAAAGTGGCGATTGAGCCGCGCTCCACTGCCGACCAGGAGAAGCTGGTCGAGGCGTTGGCGAAACTTGATGAAGAAGACCCCACCTTTCGCCGCGAAGTTGATGCCCAGACCGGCCAAACGGTCATCAGCGGCATGGGTGAGCTACATTTGGAGATTATCACCGAGCGGTTGCGCCGGGAATTTGGTGTACAGTGCCGGACTGGCGCACCCCAGGTCGCCTACCGCGAAGGCATTACCCGTCGCGCGCAGGTAGAAGAACGCTATATCCGTGAGATCGGCGGCCATCGCCATTATGCGGTTGTGACCCTGGATCTGGCGCCCAACGAGACCAATGGCGGCTTTGTCTTTACCAACCGGGCGCCGGCGGAAAAATTACCGGCAGCCTTTGTCGCCGCCGTCGAGCGGGGCGTTACCAATGCCTTGCATGGCGGCATTCTGGCCGGCTTCCCGGTGATTGACCTCAAAGCCACTTTGTTAGCCGGCGAATGGCACGAGACCGATTCAACGCCGGAGGATTTTGAGGTGGTCGCCGGTATGGCCTTTCGCAGCGCCATGCAGAGAGCATACCCGATTTTGCTGGAGCCGGTGATGCGGGTCGAGACCTATGTCCCCGATGAATATGTGGGCAGTGTGGTCAATGATTTTGGTTCACGGCGGGGCGCTGTGCAACAGATGGATGTGAGTGGTGACGGCACCCGCACCATCGCCGCCATGACGCCGCTGACCGAGATGATCGGCTATGCGACTGCGCTTCGTTCGATGACCAGCGGGCGTGGGGTCTTTAGCATGGAGTTGGATCATTACGAACAGGCCAGCGATGCCATTCACGAACGCTACTTGGGGCCGGAGTGGCGGCGACTGTATCACAGTTGACACACTTGAAGCATGAGGGAAATATGCACGAAAACGATTGGTCGTTGGCCTCACTCGTCATCCATGCCGATAACGAGTTCGCCACTGACTCGGCCATTGCGCCGCCGATTCACCAAACCTCGACCTTCCGCGCCGGGTCAGCCGCCGACTTTGCGGCAATGGCGACCCAACCCCGCCACCCGCGCTACTATACCCGCTATGGCAACCCGACCTTAGAACGGGCCGAAACCATCATCGCCCAATTGGAAGGGGCCGAAGCCGCCCTTGTCACCGGCTCCGGCATGGGCGCGATTACGACGACCATTCTGGCGCTGGTGCAGAGCGGCGATCATATTGTCGCCCAGCGCAATCACTACATGGGGACAACCAAGCTGCTGACGGAAATCCTGCCCCGTTTTGGCGTGACCGCTACACTGGTTGACCAGACCGCTGTCGCCGCCTTTGCCGATGCCGTGCGCCCAGAGACTAAATTGATGCTGGTTGAGACGCCCTCCAACCCGACGATGCAACTGGCTGATTTGCAGGCGATTGCAGAGTTGGCCCGATCCCGCCACATTCTCACCTTTTGTGACAATACCTTTGCCTCGCCCTGCAATCAACGACCGTTGGCGCATGGCATCGATCTGGTGATGCACAGCGCCACCAAATACCTGGGCGGTCATCATGATCTCTCGGCGGGGGTGGTGGCAGGGCCACAGACGTTACTGACAAAAATTTGGGATGCGCATATGGTGGTCGGCGCCGTGTTGGGGCCGATTGACGGTTGGTTGTTGTTGCGCGGCTTGCGCACCCTGGCCGTGCGGGTGAAACAACAAAACCAGACGGCGCTCGCCATTGCCCAATTCTTGGAACGCCACCCGGCCATCGAACAGGTCTACTACCCGGGTTTACCCAATCATCCGCAATATGAACTGGCCCAGCGCCAGATGAAAGGCTTTGGCGGCGTCTTGAGCTTTGCCGTCAAAGGCGGTTATCAGGCGACGCAACGCTTTATTTCTGCTCTGAAGCTGCCGACCCAGGCGGTCAGTCTCGGCGGCTATGAGTCATTGGTTGTCCATGCCGCGGCAATGTGGGAAGGGACATTGGGCGAAGCCGGTTTGATCGAAGCAGGGATCCAGCCCAATCTGGTGCGTTTCTCGGTCGGGTTAGAGGATGAAGAAGATTTGATGGCTGATTTACAACAGGCGCTAGGGTAACAAACACGATAGACGTTCAGAAAAAGATCAGCGCCGGTCGGGGCAAGCCCTTGCCCCGACCGCCGAAACATTCGCTGACCATCTCTAGCTAACGGCGTTTTACGACTTCGTCCACCGGCGAGTCGCCAACCAATCATAAAACCAGCAAGCCAGACACACCCCTGGTAAATAGAGCAGGAGCGCGTACTCAAATGGTAGAAGATAGAACAAAAGCAAGCCTGCGACGGGGGTGCTAAGCAAACCGTAGCGCCACATACCCCCCTCCTCTTGTGCTAAAAGCATACCGACTGGATAACCGGTTGTTGGCTGGTTGCACCTTTAGCCTATACCACCAAGGTAAAGAGAATATGAAGAAATGATAGGCGAATTGTACGGCTGTATCACCGACCGTCGGCCATATTTCCCACGCAATTTGTTCATGATTTCTTCATATTTCTTTGCCATACTGGGGGGCAAGAGTGCCATCTGCAACTCATTGAAACCGCTGAGGAGTATTCATGTCAACCGTTCAACCGTCACCACTAATGCTGAGTCGGCGCACCTTTTTGCGTGCAGCGACAACTGGGACAGCCCTATTCTTGGGAGCTGGGTGTATTACCCCCCTTGCGCCTGAACCTAAGTCCACCACCGCTGCTGCGATAACCACAGAGTCAGACCGCACCGAAATTACGTTGACCGCCAGCATCGATGACATCCAAATTCTACCGGGAGCGACCACCCAAGTCTGGCGCTATCAAGGGGAAGTGATACAAGGTGATAAGAACACAGTTCAGCCGCTTCCCGGCTCCTATCTCGGCCCCATTCTTCACCTGCGCAAAGGGCAGAAGGTGCGTATCAATTTGCAGAACGCGTTAGCGGCGGCCACCATCATTCACTGGCACGGCCTGATCGTGCCGCCGGCTATGGATGGTCATCCGGCCGATAGCATTGCGCCGGGGGCAAGCTATGTCTACGAATTTGAAGTAAAGAATCGCGCCGGCGCCTACTGGTTCCATCCCCATCCGCATGAAGACACGGCCCATCAAGCCTATATGGGGCTGGCCGGTCTCGTCCTGATTACCGATGAGGAGGAAGCTGCCCTCGCCTTGCCGACCGGCGCCTATGATCTACCCCTTGTCCTCCAAGACCGCACCTTTGACGCCGACAATCAATTGGTCTATCTCGCCGCGGCCAACCAGGGGCATGATGGCCATCATGGCGGCCATGCGATGGCGGACGCAACCACCGGGCATGACGCAATGGCGCAGACAATGGGCTTTCTGGGCGACCGGATTTTGGTGAATGGCGCGCCTGATTTGGTGTTGCCTATTGCCACCCGTGTCTATCGGTTGCGGTTGCTCAATGGCTCCAACTCCCGGATTTACAAACTGGCCTGGAGCAACGGCGCACCGCTTACCATCATTGCCACCGATGGCGGCTTGCTGGCGCAACCAGTGGCGCGCACTTATGTCACGCTGGCGCCTGGCGAACGCGTCGAGCTATGGGCCGATTTCAGTCAGTTGGCCGTCGGCGATGAGATCAAGTTGCAAAGTCTGGCCTACAGTGGTGTGGAAGCCGGCATGGTGATGAATGGGATGCTCATGCCGATGGAAGAGACCGCCACGCTGCCCAATGGCGCGCCCTTTGACGTGTTAACGCTGCGCGTTGAACGGGCCGAAGTCGAGACGCTCACCCTGCCCACGCAGCTCTCAACGCTGGCGCGCATTGACCCAACAACAGCCGACAATGCCGCTCAACCACGCGTCTTTGCCCTTGGCATGAGTGGCGGCCAGTGGCAGATCAACGGCAAACCCTTTGTCATGGAGGAAGTAGACGCCAGCGAACAGGTTGCCTTTGGCGCTACTGAACTTTGGGAGTTTCGCAATGAACTGCTCATAGCCGGCGCCGGCCATCATGCGCACGCTAGTCATGGTCAGGCCAACAGCACAACGACCACAGAGGAGATGATCGATTTCATGGCCCACCCCATGCACATTCATGGGGTGCAGTTCCAGGTGCTGAACCGCCAGATCGACCCCGCCTATGAAGCCGGTTGGCGCACGCTCAACGAAGGCTTTGTCGATGAAGGGTGGAAAGACACCGTGCTGGTGATGCCTGGCGAACAAGTTCAAATCGGGTTGCGCTTTGTAGACTATCCGGGACGCTATCTGGTACACTGTCATAACTTGGAACATGAAAATGGCGGCATGATGCGCAACTTTTTGGTCAGTTGATCGAACCGGTTGATCTATGAGTACAACCATTTTGGTGATTGAGGATGACGCCCAGATCCGGCGCGTCGTGGAAGGCTATCTCAAACAGGCCGGCTACCATGTTCTGACGGCGGTGGACGGCGTTACGGGTCTGGCGCTGGCGCAGCAGATGAAACCCCATCTGCTCATCCTCGATCTTATGTTACCCGGCCTGGATGGGTTGGAAGTTGCCCGGCGTCTGCGCGCCCACAGTGATCCGGGTGTGGCTGGCGTTTATATCATCATGCTCACAGCGCGCGTCGAGGAGACGGATCGGATTGTTGGCCTGGAGCTGGGGGCGGATGATTATGTAACCAAACCCTTTAGCCCGCGCGAACTGGTGGCGCGCGTGCGCGCCGCCTTGCGTCGTTTGGAAACTGTACCCAACGCCAACGAAATTCAGGTCTTACAGGCCGGCGCCCTGCGTCTCGACCCTAGCTACCGCACGCTTACCCTTGACGGCAAAGCCGTCGAATTGACCGGCACTGAGTTTGATCTGCTCCACCATTTTATGCTCCACCCTGGTCGCCCCTTTAGCCGCGGGGATTTGTTAGATGTCACCCAACCCGATGCCGCCGGTGATATTTCGGCCTACGAACGCACCATTGATGTCCATGTCAAAAACCTGCGCCAGAAGTTGGGCGCCGGCGGTCGCCATAGTCGCTTTATCGAGACGGTGCATGGCATCGGCTACCGTTTTGTCCCGGAGGCGGAATGATCAGCGGGATGATCAGCGGGATGATCAGCGGGATGATCAATCGTCTCTGGTTCCGCCTGACCAGCGCCTTTGCCCTGGTGATTGTGGTCGGCGTTCTGGTGACGGTGGTGGTGGCGCGTCAGGGCGCCGCCTCGCGCTTTGCCCACTTTATGATCAATCATCACATGGTGCGCCCCGAACAACTTCAGGCCACGCTCGTTGACTACTATGTGGAACATGGCAGTTGGGATGGGCTGGACGCCCAACTCGCCACCATTATTGAACTCTCCACCGACGGCACCATGAGCGACATGATGGGCAACATGATGGGCATGAACAACAACCGCATCCAGGTCGTTGACGCGACGGGCGCCGTCGTTGCCGATAGTCGCGATCTGCCCGGCGGCCCAAGGCGGTTGGGGCGCCCCATGACCACAGATGTCCAACGGTGGCCGCTGCTGGCGAACGACACCCAGGTGGGCGAGTTGCTGGCGGAAGGCGGGTTGATGGTCGGTTCGAGTATGCGCAGTAACAATCTGGTCGCCGGGGTGACGCGCGCCGTGTTGATTGCCGGCATGACCGCCGGTGTGGTTGGCTTGGTGTTGGCGCTGCTGCTGGTCCGCCAGATTACACGCCCGCTTGGCTCCCTCACACAGGCCGCCGGCCAAATTGCCGATGGCGATTTAAGCGTGCGTGTGCCGGTGCAAAGCAACGATGAGTTAGGCGACCTGGCGAGCACCTTTAACCAGATGGCCGGCAGCCTGGAAACTCAGGAGAAGCTGCGGCGCAACCTCATGGCCGATGTGGCCCACGAATTGCGCACCCCTTTGGCCGGCATTCAAGGCACAGTCGAGGCACTGCAAGATGGCATCTTCCCCGTCACCACCGAAAATCTGCAAGCCGTACATGAGCAAGTGATGCTGCTGAATCGTTTGGTCGAGGATTTGCGCACACTGGCGAATGCCGAAGCGGGTCAACTCTCCCTCGACTTGTTGCCGCTCAACCTGGTTGACCTTTGTCAACGCCAGGTCGCCGCCTTTCAACCACAGGCGGTCGCCAAAGGGATCGCGCTGACGCTAGAAAGCGCGCAGACCGCGCTCTCTGTTTGCGGCGATGACCAACGGCTCGGTCAGGTATTGAATAATTTGCTGGATAACGCCCTCCGCCATACGCCTGCCGGCGGTGCGATTCGGGTTGAAATTGCGGCGACAAATGCCGTTGCGCGCATTGCCGTAATCGACAACGGTGAAGGCATCACCGCCGAAGCAATGCCCCACCTCTTTGACCGCTTCTATCGCGCCGACCGGTCGCGCGACCGCCGCACCGGCGGTTCCGGCTTAGGATTAGCCATTGCCCGCCAACTTGTCCAGGCCCATAATGGACGCATCTGGGCCGAAAGCCCGCCGGCTGGTCAACCACAAGGCAGCGCGTTTATCGTCGAATTGCCACGCAACTAGGGGATAGACGCGGATGCAGGCAGCGCGGATTTTTGGTGCAGAAAAAATCCGCGCTGCCTGCATCCGCGTCTATCCCCTGTGTTCTATTCATACTTCGTTCATATTTTCTTCACAACTCTGTGGCAAGATCAAGCCTATTGATAACCTGCCGGTGGTGGCGACAAGTTGTCCGCTGCTACGGCAAAGGTGCATTCGCAAAAGCAGGATAACGAAGGAGTAAAACGATGCAATGGCTTGGCAAACTAACCCTGATCGGTCTGATTGCGTTAACGGTCGGCGGTTGCGCCGGCGTCATGTCCGGCGGGCACATGGGCGACATGGATCACAACATGAATCATGATGCCATGAGCACCCCGCTGGCCGGCATGGATCATAGCGGCATGATGACCCACACAGAAACCATGACCGGCACGCAGATGGGCCACATGGACCATCGGATGCAAGTCGATCCCGCCCAGCCGTTCGACGCCCAGTTTATCGACAGTATGCTCGAACATCATCGCGGCGCGGTCGTCATGGCGCAACAAGTGTTGGAACAATCAGAACGAGCAGAATTACGCACGCTGGCGGAAGCGATCATCGCCGCCCAAACACAAGAGATCGAACAGATGACGGCCTGGCGCGCAAGCTGGTATCCCGACTTGCCCCCGACCGCCGGCATAGGCATGAGCATGGGCGAGATGAGCATCAGCACGGACGACAGCAAACCCTTTGACCAGCGCTTCATTGAAGCCATGATCTCGCACCACCAGGGGGCCATCGACATGGCAAAGATGGCCCAACAGATGGCCGAACATGCAGAGATCAAGACGTTGGCTGATGCCATCATCACTGCCCAACAAGCCGAAATTGAACAGATGCAAAGCTGGCTCAACGCTTGGTATGGCATCAGCGCCGCTGACTCTCCCTATGCCGCTCAACTCGATAGCCCCGTCCGCGGTCTGAGCGCACAGGAGGTGGATGATTTGCGGGCTGGTCGCGGTATGGGCTTTGCCCGCATGGCCGAACTCAACAACTATCCTGGCCCGCGCCACGTGCTTGATTTACAAGAGGAACTAAAATTGACGGCGGAACAGACGACATCCATTGAAGCCATCTTCAGCGCGATGCAGACGGAAGCGCAAGCGTTGGGTGAACAAATTTTGACACAGGAGGAACAACTCGGCGCAGCCTTTGTCGATGGTACAGTGGATGAGGCAACACTCGAACAGCAAGTAATGACCCTGGCCGAGTTGTATGGTCAACTACGGGTGGCTCATTTGCGCGCCCACCTCCAGGTGACGCCGCTGCTGATGCCGGAACAGATCGCTGCCTATAACCAATTGCGTGGTTACACTGGCAACGACGGCCACGGTCACATGCACAATATGCACCGGTAAGAGTATCCAACCCAATCAATTCTCTCGCTTTGTGGGGGAACGTCCAGTCAAAGCCACTCCATCATCATAGAATAAGAGGTGTTTGTGTAGAGACAGAAGACACCAGTCATTTGGAAAGAACGGAGCAACACATGGCCAATCACAATGTCCACCCTGCTCACAAGCGTCACGAAACCGCCGATCCCCAGGATGACGCGCGCCAGCACAGCCACCATGCTGGTCACGCACCCGTGACCTCGGCCCAACCGCACACCATGCACGGTGACTATGCCACGGCGGCAGCGCATACACAAACTATTCATGAAGCCGGTCACCAGGCCGCCACCGGTCGCACGGGGCATGATGCCCATGCTGATCACGGCGTCGATCACACCGGCCATGAGTTAATGTTTCGCAACCGCTTCTGGGTCTGTCTGCTGCTCACTATCCCCGTGCTGCTCTACAGCCACATGTTACAGATGTGGTTTGGCTTCACCATGCCCGCCTTTCCCGGTAGCCAGTGGATTGGCCCGCTCTTTGCCGGCGTCATCTTTGTCTATGGCGGCGTGCCTTTTCTGCAAATGGCCATCCCGGAGCTGCGCAACCGCCAACCAGGGATGATGACCCTCATCTCGCTGGCGATCACGGTGGCGTTTGTCTACAGCATTGCTACGCTCTGGATCGACCCCATGGCGGGTTTCTTCTGGGAGATGGCGCTGCTGATCGATGTCATGTTGCTCGGCCACTGGTTGGAAATGCGCAGTGTACGGCAAGCCTCCGGCGCCCTCAATGAGCTTGCCAAGTTGATGCCCGATGAGGCCGAGCGTGTTCACCCTGATGGCAGCATTGTACGGGTGGCGAGCAGTGAGTTGCGGGTGGGTGATCTGGTCTTGGTACGACCGGGCGCCGGCACCCCCGCCGATGGGGAAGTGATCGAAGGCGTTTCCGATGTCAACGAAGCCATGATCACCGGCGAGTCACGGCCCGTGCGCAAAGAGCCGGGGAGCAAGGTGATTGCCGGCACAGTCAACGGCGACGGCAGTCTGCGCGTGCGGGTGACAGCCACGGGTGAAGAGACTGCGCTTTCCGGGATTATGCGGTTGGTGCAGGAGGCGCAAAACAGCAAATCGGCGACCCAGGTGTTGGCGGATCGGGCTGCGGGTTGGCTCTTTTACATTGCCCTGGCCGCCGCTATCATCACTGCGATTGCCTGGACAGTAGCGACGGGGTTCAACGTCGAAGTGGTGCAACGAGTCGCGACCGTTTTGGTCATTGCTTGTCCCCACGCCTTAGGGTTAGCCGTGCCGCTTGTAGTGGCGATTAGCACCTCGCTGGCGGCGCGTAACGGCATCCTCGTGCGCGACCGCTTGGCGCTGGAGGAAGCGCGCACTGTTGACACCATTATTTTCGACAAAACAGGGACGCTCACCAAAGGCGAACAGGGCCTGGTTGACCTGGCCGTTGTGGACGGTTGGTCGCCGGAAGAGGCAATAGCCCTGGCGGCGGCGGTCGAGGGCGATTCCGAACATATCATCGCCAAAGCCATCCGCCAAGCAGCGACAGAACGCACGCTTGCTCTCCCAAAGATTAGCGCTTTTGAAGCAATCAAAGGGCGCGGGGCGAAGGCGACGGTCAATGGACAAAGCGTCTATGTTGGCGGTCCCCGCTTACTGGAAATGCTTGAGACCACGCCGCCAACTGCGCTACAGGAATTTGTGACTCAGGCTGAAACCAAAGGTCAGACAGTCGTCTATTTGGTGCAAGCGCAGACGCCGGTTGCAGCCTTCGCGCTGGCGGATGTTCTGCGCCCGGAGAGCAAGCCGGCCATTCAGCAGTTACACGCGATGGGCGTGGCCGTTGTCATGTTGACGGGTGACAGCAAAGCGGTGGCCAAAGCGGTGGCAACCGACCTTGGCATTGACCAGTACATTGCTGAAGTTTTACCGGAACACAAGGATCGCCAGGTGAGCGAGCTACAGGCGCAAGGGAAAAAGGTGGCAATGGTGGGCGACGGCGTCAATGATGCGCCGGCCCTTACGCGCGCCGATATTGGCATTGCCATCGGCAGCGGCACCGATGTGGCGGTCGAATCGGCCGACATTATCCTTGTCCAGAGCAACCCGCTGGATGTGGCGAAAATCTTTACCCTGAGCCGAGCCACTCGCCGCAAAATGATCCAGAATCTCTGGTGGGCCGCTGGGTATAATATTGTCGCCTTGCCCCTAGCGGCGGGCATCCTTGCCAACTGGGGGATCAATCTCTCCCCAGCCGTTGGCGCATTGTTTATGTCGATCAGCACCATTGTCGTCGCAATCAATGCCCAGTTGCTGCGTCGCCTACCATTGGCGAGTCTTTGAAAAAAGGCTAAGCTGGACTTTGGTTTGACGCCGCAGCACGCAAAAAAAGAAGGAGCGCCACCTCCCTAGCAAAAGACCGGCGCTCCTACCCAGCACCTGAACAATAGAATGCAAAGCAGCTATTGTCAAGTTATCGTTATGAAATGAGTAGGCCGTCGAGAATGTCTCGACGGCCTACTCATTATGTGCCTACTCATTATGTTTGGTGGTGCCCCTACTCCGATTTGAACGGAGACGCCCATCCGCTATTTGGCTTGCAAAAGTGCAATGGGGCTGACTGGCCGTTGACGCAGCGCCTCCAACACATCGTCAACCTGTTGTAAGGCATAAATGGCCGTCGTCGCATAATTCGCATGACCAAGTTGTGTTTGCAGCAACTGGCCGTACGCTTCACCGCGCAATTGTCGGCTCCATACCGTTGCAAACATCCGGCGAAAATCATGCGTTTCTACATCAACGCCGGCCAAATCGGCAGCATCCAACACCACCTTATATAAGCCGTCTGGGGAAAGTGCGTGTCCGCCTTTTCTTGACGGAAATAAGGGCCCAGCCTTGCCTTGAATAATCTCCACCCACTGGCGAATGTAAGCGCCAGTGGGACCATCAAACGCGACAAGCCTCGGCTTGTCGTTTTTTGTTACCTGCGGACGGAGGTAGCCGGCACCATCGTCAAACATGGTCACGTCCTCGATCTGCAAGGCAGCACACTCTTCCCGGCGCAAACCAGTGCCGGCGAGGATAGCAATAATGCACCGATTGCGTACCGGATTGCTTGTACGCCAACACGCATTCAGTAAGGCATTCAACTCCTCAAGTGACAAGGGTCGCTTGACCGGCGGGCCACCTTGCGTTTTGGGAACAAAGAGCGAAAAATCAATCGCCATATATCCCCGTTGGTGCGCCCACTTAAACACTTGCCGCAGACGCTTCAGCGCATCAAAGCGGCTCGAATAGCCCCACCCAAGCTCGTGCAAATATTGTTCATACTCAAACAGGTCATCGCTGCTGAGAACCCAGTCGCGCGCTGGCCCAACATTGCGCCACCATTCTTCAAACGGGCGCAACTTAAACCGATACCCTTTCACGGTTGTGGCCTGGCTCTTCTTACGCTGATGAGCCAGGTAAATTTCGATTAACCGGCCAAGCTGTTCTCCGTTCAGGCTTGGCGTCTCAACATCAAATTGAATTTCGTGAACCATGGTTTCCTCTGTGTGTGTGGTTAATCGGATTGTAGCAAGGGGGATACCAATCCTGCGAACGCAGTAACACTACATTGAAACTTAGGTTCCTTACTGATTCTAATTCGTTGTTAACTTCATTCTAACCCAAAGAGAATACCCTATGGCCAAGAAACACAACAGCGCTACCGCCGCTACCGATCTCAGCAATGACCGGCAGTACTTTGTGGTGACCCCTCATTTGGTGTGGGCCTTGTGTGAAGATCCCTATGAATTCACGCTCTGGTCCACCATCAAAATGATCACGCGCGAGGGCGAAACCTGCCGGCTTACCACACCTGACTTGGCCGAACTGAGCATGATGAGTCTGGACAAAGTGCATAATTGTCGTAAGCGTTTGCTGGATGTCGGGCTGCTAATCGGCGAGATTAAAAAGAAAGACCTTCATAACCCACAACCGATCTGGCATCTCACCATTCCTGATATTTGGGAACCCAATATTGCCTGGAACAAAGAGTACAACTCAATTGAGAAGAAGTTCTCTTACAAACGGCTACAGCGCCAGAAATTCAAAGAAAACCGCAAGAGTTTGCGCACGCTCAAAGACTTACAGAAAAGTCAGAATGATACACCACATGACGCCTTACCAAAAGATGAAGCTTTACTTTCTAGTAAGCAGAATATGCCGCTACAGGTGGTAGAAGCTTTTCGCCAGGCGAAAATGGTGAGGGCTTCTTTTTCGTCTGGCGAAAATGGGTCGCAGTCACACGAAAATGGGTCTCTGCTGCACGGAAATGGGTCACGGCCACACGAAAATTCTCTATATATAGAAAAACCAGATCAAAAACCGATCAAAAACCCAGATCAAAAACCCACCACCACCATTCTTCCAATCGCGCGCGCCACCAGGTTGCCCAATGGTGGTGGTGGTTCGTTGCCTACTGACCAAATCAAGAAGGGTCAAGACCAGTCTCTCGAACCGCCAAAACCAACTTGCAATCACATGCTTTCCACGCGCGCAAAACTCCAGGCAATGCGTATGCTCGCCGCACAAATCATTGACGCCATTCCAACGCGGTGGTGGGGAAAGGAAGAATATATTAACAGCCTTGATGCCCAAAAGCTCTACCAACTATGCGCCTGGCTCTGGATCTGGCAATTAGTCCATCAAGAAATCCGGCGCGGCGGTCTCTGGGATGAAGAAACATTTCAACTCCTTCAGCGCAAAAGAGATGCCGAATTAATCTATGGCCCGCTCTGGGTCAACGTTCATAACGAACCGGCGGTCATCAAAACACGCTTGGCCGAAATCGAAGCGCCCCTTGATGAGCAAGATCGTGAACTGCTCAACCAGCACTTACTTGAAATCGCCAAAGAATTAGAGGAGGAAACCAATGCAGCAAAGTGAATTACTGGAATTTCAAATCGCACTGTTACCTATCACAGCCTATCTTGAATAACTAAACGGAGACAGCAATTATGTTCGGAGCCTTTAAAAAAGCTTCCATCACCCAAATCGACGCCATGATCCAAGCCGCCATCCAAGAAACTAGTCAACACGCCCATGCCCTCATCGACGTACAACTCAACCTGGTCGATATGGCCCACTTGCTCACCGTGGTACGCTTGGCTGCGGCCCACCCCGAAATTGACGCCACCCACCAGCACTTTGCCCTGGCGTTTATCCGCCAATGCGCAACCGTCATGCAGCAACAGGGGCTGCCAGCAACAGCCGCGCTCTATCTAGCCGCCGCTCCTGCTCCGCAGACGACCTACACCCTTGCCGCTGACGGCAATAGCATTACCTGTCGCCAGTGCAACTACACCTCTCACAACATCAATGACATCCAGAATCGCTATTGCGGCTATTGTCACAAGTTCCACGAGGAGAGCCGATCATGAGCAAAATCATTTACAGCAGTTGGCATCATGTCCCGTCTGGGCTGAAAACCAAAACTCAATTAGCGCGAGAGGGCATGAAACCCGCCAAAGGCCAAGCGCCGGTCGCGTACAAACGCGGCTTCAGGAGTAGTCCCGATTATGCTCTTTATGATGCTACCTTGGCGATTCCCAAGTGCAAACCGACGCCGGCACAACTGGCCATACTCGCAGCCAATCGCGAGAAGCAGCGCTGCGTGGGTTGCCGCAAATTGGTTTTCGACCAGTTGCTCTATAAGCGCTGTCCCAAGTGCGCCAAACGCTACGGACGCCATCTTGCCGCCACTACGCACGCCAACGAAGCCATCCATTGGGCGCGTACCATGCTCCAAAGCAACGCGCTCATCCTGGACACCGAAACCACCGGACTCGATGACGCCGCCGAAATTATCGAACTGGCGCTTATCAACACCCAAGGCCACCTCTACTGGAACACTCGGCTACGCCCCAAGGCAGTCGCGTGGCCTGAAGCGCAAGCGATCCACGGCATCGCGCCAGATCACGTTGCCCATGCCGACACCTTCCCCCAGATGTACAACGCATTGGCGGCTTTGCTCGCTCAACACGAGGTCGTAATTTACAATGCGGCCTTTGACACACGCTTACTCGATCAAAGCTGCGCCGCCTGGAACCTGGCGCCCATTGCCTTCATCGCCCACTGCGCAATGAACCATTACACCAACTATCACAAACAAAAGCGTTGGCTCCGTTTGCCCGCTGGCGATCACTCAGCCCTCGGCGATTGTTGGGCGGTGTTAAGAATTCTCCACGAGATGGCGAACAGCGCTTTGTACGAAGTCGAGGATTTGCCATGAAATCAGCAACCGTCCGCAAGACCACCAGCGAATTAACGGCCCTCATCGAACAGTGGCTTGAAGCCTTTCACCCGGCCAGTGAATTGCCCCATCTGCCCGACGACGTAGCCTACCTGATGGCCAAACAAGCCGTTCATGTGCTAGAAATCCTGCACACACAAGAACACGCCTTAGCTGAAGCAGGGTTGTTAAAAGAGGAGTAACCATGATCATCACCATCGCATCCAACAAAGGCGGCGTCGCCAAAACCACGACCGCCGTCTCTATCGCCCACGGTCTCGCTCTCAACACCAGCCACCGCGTGCGCATCACCGACTTTGATCGCCAGGGTCATGTTGCCGTCGCCCTGGGTCTGGACCCAGAGCCTGGCGTCTTCAATCATTTGGTGAGTCGCCAACCTTTGGCCAATTTACTGCGCGCCAGCCGCCGCGCCGGATTGGAACTTCTCCCCGGCAACAGCTACACCGAAACGGCTCAGGATATTGTCGCCAAACTGCACGATCTGGCCGACATTCCTGCTCTCATCCGCCAGATTGCCGACGGCGCTGACATCCTGGTCATCGACACCCGCTCCAGCGGCTACCTACAGGAACAAGCAATTCGCGCCGCCGACATCATTATCAGCCCAGCCCGCCCCGACTTTCTCAGCGTCGATGGGCTAAACCAAACCCATGCCATGATTAAGCAACTCAATCAGACGGCTCGTCTCTGCATTCTACCCACCTGCTTCGACGGTCGCATTAGCGAGCACACGCGGCAATGGAACCTCTTGAAAGAACTCTACCCTAATGAAAGCTTTAATTGCGTTCCCCAACGCGCCGCCGTCATTGAAGCAGCCGCCGAAGGCAACACCATCTGGGAGAGCAAAGCGCGTGGCATTGAAGATGTACAACAAGCCTACGGTTATTTGATCAACTGGATTATCAGGAGCTAGCCATGCCCGTCAAACAGGCGCGCCCCATGCAAACCTACAGCGCTGACGCCTACGCCCTGAGCAGCCAGCCCGCCGAGGATCTGGCACACGGCGAGCCACGCTTATCCTATGACTATTCGCAGGTCGCCGAAGAACATCGCGCCACCGTGATCGCCAGCGCCAAGACCATCAAGCGCCATGAACGCCGGACGATTGAAAACATGGTTACGATTGGTTGCGAGTTAAAAGCGGTTCAAGACCGTCTACCCCACGGTCAATTTCTGCCCTGGATCGAGCAAGAGTTCGGTTGGCAGAAGACTATCGCCTATAATCTGCTCAATCTGGCCGCCAAATTTCCGCCAGGCGGAAATTTGCCCGTTGGCATCGGTCTGGCCGCCCTCTACCAACTCACCGCCGCCCCCGACAGCGCGCTCCAAGAGGCGCAAAATCGTCAGCACGCCGGCGAAACGATCACCAAAGCCAAAGCCACCGAGATCGCTGCCCGTCATCGCACCGCTGAGAAAAGCGGCGAGACGCCCCCACCCCACAACCTCACCGGTGCTGAAGCGATCGCCGTAGTCTGGCGCGGCATAAAACAACATCAACGCAGCCTGAGCCAGGATGTCAAAGAACAGAACGAAGAACGCCTGCAGTGGTTACAAAACGCGCCGCTGCAACTCTTCATCAACATGTTGCCGCCCGCTGTCGTCTACACAGAAACCATGCTCAAAACCGCCGTCGCCGCCGTCCAAACCGAACTCCTGGGTAACATCGATCATCTGGCGCGTATCGCGGCACGCGCCCATCAAAGCCAGCCAAAGGGCGCTCTCGCCAGTGCCCATGTGACGCCACCCAGTGCACATACCACGCGACAAGTTGATCTGTTGTCCCCAGGCATAGAGCGCCTGCCCGCCTATCTCACCGCAGCCGGCTGCAACCTCACCCGCCTGCTCGACGGCGCGCTCGCCGCCCAACACCAGGATCAACAGCGTATCTTCGCCGGCAATCAGACCCAAGACGCTATCACCTGGCTGGATACTCTTGTGCGCAGCGCCACCAACGACCAAAACCGCCGTCAGCGCCGTGTAGTCAATCTGCTCGACAAAACCCTGATCGATCTGCACGAGGCGCATACGCTCATCATCGCCGGCCACCACCCAGGTCTTACTACTCATGCACCTACCTTGACTGATGCGATTGGACTAATAGCAAAGGTGATTGCTCAAATCAATGCTGATGGGAGTTTTGCTACCGAACTCCCATTCCATACGACACAACAGGAGGAAAAAAGAAGAACTTTTGAGGAAGCCTGATTATATCGTAAGAACATCGTAAACGCAAGAAAGTTGCACAAATGTTCGTCGTCTGCTAAAACATGTTATACCAACGAGCGCCAGGAAGGTCACTGTTTACAAGAGTAACGAATGCCTTCCTGGCCCGCTCGCAAGTAATACCGGGCAATAACAGAGTTAGAGCCTCTGCTATTGCCCTTACCGCTAACCGTATCTAGGACGGTCGTCGGCTAACGTGGTAGCATACACCACGGCCCCACCGTCCTCCTAACTGGAGGATGCTATGAATGAAATCAATCTACCTGCTCACCGGCCTGCTGCTCGCCGGCGCTGGCTTCACCCTCTGTGGCTGGCTTTTCTGGCCCGCCGCCCAATGGCTGGCCAATCTTTTCATCACATTCCAAATTACTTGGTTTGTCCTGGCGCTCCCCATCGCCATCACCGCCTCCCTCTCAGTGCTAACCCGCCGCTCCATGCCATCAAAACGCCGCGCTACAGCCAAAACCAAGGAGCAACGCACCATGGCCAGCTTTGAGCAATACCAAGCCTGGTGCCTTCAGCGCATCGGCCAACTCGTCATCGACCAGCAGATCCATTGCCAGGCGTCGGCACAACGTGGCCCCTTCACACTGCATTGCACCCTCCGCCTGACCGCCGATCCCGTCGGCGGCCTGCGCAAGCTCCTCGCGCTTGGCCCCAGCCTACGCATGGTGCTCCAAACCAACGTGCGCGTCATCCAAATGGATCAAGGCGTGATCATCGAAGCCGAATTACCCCCGTCCGCCCACATCACCCCCAATGCCGCCAAATTACTCAAGGCAACGCGCTGGCCCCAGATCGCCATCGGCATCGATCAGCACATGCGCCCTATAACCATCAATCCTGAACTGCATGGGGCGCTCTATTGGGTCGCGCCCCCGCGCGCCGGCAAAACCCAATCCATGCGCAGCACCCTCTATCTCATGCGCCACACCGCCCCCGATCTCCGCTTTCTCATTCTCGCGATCCCTTCCAAGATCCGGGAGGACTGGGGTTGTTTCGCCGGCGTCAGCGGCTGCTTAGGATTAGTCGGCGACTACGTCGAAATGGAGCAAGCGTTGGCCTGGGTCGTCGCCGCTATGGAATCTGGTCGCCGCGCCGGCAAAACCATCATTGTCGTCGATGACCTTACCATGCTCATGCTCCACGCCCCCGGCATTAGCACCGCCATCGACAGTCTCGCGCTCACCGGCCCTGGTCTCGGCTACCATCTCATGGTCGGCACCCACGGCGCCGGCTCCATCACCACCACCGGCGGCCGCATGGTCAACTTCGCCATGACCTGCAAAATCCTCTTCAAGCCCGCCGATAACAACACCGGTGCGCGCAGCAGTGGCCGCCGCAACCGCGAAACCGGCCTGGCCCAATTGAGCGGCGCGCCCGGCGATGCCATCCTTGACGAGAACGGCCGCATCACCCGCCTTGCCACCGCCCGCGTTGCCGATCTCGACATCCTGGCGCTGCCGGCTGCTGATAAGCCTGCCCTCCATCCGTGGCGTCACGAGTCACAGCCTGCCTCGCCACCCCCCACGCGCCGCCCCCCGTCCCCAATCGCGCCACCCCCCGCCCCACAGCGTGACGCCCGTGACACCGTGACGCGTGACGCCCTGTTGGCGCAAGTGCCAACCGGCATGTTCCCCATCAAGCCGGTGCGCGATCTGGATGCCGAAGAAGCCAACTGGCTGCGTACCCTCCATGCCTCCGGCCTCTTCACCGACAGCGGCCTAACCATGCTGGTCTACGGCGACCGCAACCCCCGCCGCCTCGCCCGCATCCGCTCTCTGTTAGGCAAAGGCGATGCTCCCCTCACCGAACAGGATGCCGCCGCCATCCTTGAAGGCGACCCCGCCCACCCCCGCCGTCCCGAAGCGTTACGTTTTTTCAATCTTGGTCTGCACGAAGCAAATGTATCTGTATTGAGCGCTGCGAACGTACCTGTACTGAGCGCTGCGAATGTATCAGAAAGGAGTGTTGAACCATGCGCGAACTAAGTTTCGTCATCGCCATCCCCCTCACCGTCTTGGCCTACAACATCAGCATGAAGATGGACAGCCACAATATCGATCAGCTTGTCCGCGGCATCCTTATCGCCCTGATCATCCTGGCCCTTGCCGTCCCCACCGGCCTCTATCTGCTGGCCTACCTACGTGACCGCCAGCGCAACCACCCCTTTGATCGCCTGCCGGGTGCGGGGTTCAGCGGGAACCAATTCGGTGCCTTTGGGACAGGCCGACCGCGCCATCCCTACCCACACCCCTCGCACCAGCTTCACGGCCCAGCCGGCTACTGGCAAGACGCGCCGCCACCGCTCTACCCCACCCAGCCCGCGCAAGGCAGCTTTGTCCTGCAACCTCCCACCCACTTCCAACCCGAAGATTGGAGCTAATCACTATGCGCCCTATTGCCCTTGCCGCCATCTGCGGTGTAATCGTCATTGCCCTACACCTAATCAATCATATCCCCGCCTCCGCGATCCACCTCCTGATCGCCGGCGGTCTGCTCCTCATCTTTTTCTTAGGCGGCCTGCTCTTTATTCTGCTGCTAATCGCCATCCTCTCCCCCACCAATGGCGCCGGTGCTAACCGGAAGCAATCGCCCATCATCAACCAAATCACGCTTCTGTTCAATAGCCCAGGACAAACCCATGTGTTACCTAACCCGGATCGACCCACAGCACAACCAAAAACGCTTCTATCTGATCGAGGTCGGCCCAACCCTGATTGGTGAACACTGCCTGATCCGTATACATGGCCGGCTTGGCGCCTGGAGCAAATCCCTCTCCCCCATCCCCTACTCCACCGAAGCCGAAGCCATCCAAGCCGCCGACAAGCTACTACAAAAACGCCTACGCCGCGGCTACCGAATCCTATGGAACCATCAGTTGCCGTTGACGAACATAGTCGAGTCAAGCGTAGGCCAAAGCCCTTGACATCCGTCCCATTTTGTCATATCCTAGTCCTATAGTTACGCCAAACTTGATTACCAAAAGCGAGTCTCATGTTCACCATTGTCAAAGACAAAACCCACGGCCTGCAATTGCAGAATGACGCCGGCGCCACCTTCCCCATCGGCGAAATCGTCAACCTGCTCGACCTCCATCGCGAGATTGGTCACTATTTGCAGCAGAAGGGCAAAACCGAATATATCAGCACCTTCCGCGCCCGCAAACTAGCCGCCGCCGAAGGCTACAACGTCCCCACCAATTCCATTACCACGGCCTGCGAACGCGGCAACATCCTCAATGCCAAAAAGAGCAAAGGCCGCTGGCAAATGCCGCTCACCTCCTGGGAACAATGGTACAACGAGTGGAAAGACCGCAAAGCCACAAAAAATCACACCCATCTCTACGAGCAGATGGATATTAAAGAGGAATCTACCAATGCTTAAGCTTTTTCTTACAATCAGCTTGATCACCGCCGCCTTTTTCGCCAACATGGCCGTCCCCCAAGTCGCAACCGTCACCTTCGCGCCCGACACCTCCTTACAACAGGTGGTCGATCTGCTCAATCAGCACAACACCTGGGCCGACGATGACATTTTCATCACCACCCAAGACGGCTCACAAGGCTTTTTCTATTTCAAAGACAGCATGCCCGTCGCCGAGCGCGAAGAAGGCATTTGGATCACTCAACGCACCTTCGCCCATCTCGACAAACGCGCCATTCCCCAGCAAGTGACTGATTGCATCGCGACCAAGAATTGTCCGGTCACCATCGCCCACATCACGCTGCTCAACCCACCGGCCACCCTGCTTGACGCCCCCATCATCGCCAGCAGTGAAACCCATCGCGACCTGCACCCTTTTTTTCGGCAGATCCTGGGCCTTGGGCGCCACTAGGCGCCATTGTCTCCGGCGTTGCTGACGACGGCCAGCGTTACATCCAGCACGAATTACACTGGGAGCCAACCGCCCTCATCAGCTACACCGCTGAGACAACCTTTGAAGCCATGCTAACCTTAAATGATTCCAATGACTCAAAGTTTGGCCCGGGAATCTATCTCGATTACAACACCGTTTCTTTTGCAAACAGTTTGCCCGAACCCTATTTTTCCAAGCGCGCACCCTGGTCCGCGGGCTGGAAAAAGATTTTTATCGGCGGCTCAACCGCTCCCGAATTGATCCAGCCCAACCAAACCTACACCATTCGCTTTGCATCCAGCAAGCCCGGCCAGGCCAACCAAGACAACGCCGAGCTAACGATCACCTTCGACAAGAGTACCTGTTGGCTCTTCTGCAGCAGTGGCGCCTATTGTCATATCCATGACGGCCTATTTAGCCTTGAGCCAATCCCCGGTCGCATCGACTGGCGCCCAGAGCCAAAGCGCTGTGACACCTGGAAACCAATCTGGATTCCCTGGGTAAGTCAGTAGCAAAAAGAACAAGCCGGCAAATGTCCAACACTAACCCTCTACTTAGGAGGTTTGCCGGCGTTTCTTTTTTTAGCGCACCTTCTCAATCAGGCGCGCTTCCCATTTTTAAAAAAAGGGGTGAACCGTCGCCACATCAAGGTTGGTGCCGCTGCAAACGATTGGTTACGACCAACCAGCCCATTCTGTTACTTGGAACCGCGCTCTGCTGTCAGCAATCCAGGTTCTTCGCAGTTGATGCCTTGGAACCACATTCGTGGACATGCCAGCGAAGATCTAGGTATGGGCCGCCAAAGTTCCCGGATCCCACGCCTTGATCGGAAACGCGGCGCCCTGCCAACGGCCAACCAAGGCATTTTCCTTCTTTTTTGTTGGCCGAAGGCAGCGCGCCGCTGATCTGGTTGGGCAGTCGGTCCGCCGCCTGGTTGTCGCTCCGGTCGCTGAGTACAGCCACCTCCGCTGCGTGCAAGGTTGATCATTCCTCTGTCTTGTAGTCAATCACACACACACACACGCGTCGGTTGTGCGATCTTCCTGCGTCCAGGAGCTTTGGGGACTGAAGGCAGGAACCGAAGCGGGTACTCATTGGGCGCGGCATTGTCAGCAACCGCGCCCAGTGGGCTCCCGCTCGCCACCTCCGCAATCGATAGGGTAGGGCAGGTCAGTTTGTGAAGATCCAGGCTCACCCCTTTGTAACATTGGTGTAACTCGGATCTCACCCAGAACGCGTCTTCCATGTGTGTGGGGGGAGGTTTCAGGTGAATCTAATTCATTGTCGGTAAAAGGATCTTTCGGTTGCCTGATCCCTCGCCTTTGTTCGATCTCCGCGCCCTTGCGTTGACGTTGATCCGCCTGACGGCGCCGGGGGCCAGCCCCCAAACCCCCGCTGGGGGCGCCCTCCCCCAGACCCCCCGCTGGGGCGCGCCCCAGACCCCACAATGACCGCCCCTGCCCCCCGCCGCCGCCGTAAGGTAGTTGTTGGCCCGTCCCCACTCTTGGAACCAGGGCGACTTGGAACCATACCCGCCAAAACCCCTCCCTGCGGGCTTCCGGTAGGGAGATCGCGGTAACTGGATCACGATCCGGCGCTCTCGCTGTTGCTTGGAACCGCGCCACTGACTTGGAACAACCCATATCCGGTGGTGTGGTGGGGTGCCTCTCGTTTGTGGCCGGTGCCCCCTTGATGCGGTTTGGGGTGACAGGCCGCGCATCTGTAACAAAATTGACAGGCAACCCTAATACCTTTTGTCTCTTTTTGTGGTAAAATATGTGTGTATTTCAGTGTTTTCTTGGGGGATTGCAACCAATCCATCAAGCTAATTTTGTTGGGGCCGCCGCCCCCTTTTCCTAATCTTGGAGGATTACAACCTATGTCACCACGATCACCGCAATTCAAATCAATTCTGTATAAGGCTTTTTCATCTGGCGCGTTTTTGGGCGTCACCGTCCAGGCCCGCCGCCGTCCTTTCCGCTGGCCCTCCATTCGATTCTATTTCCGCCACGAGCTAAATCAATTAAAGTTTGCCGCCCGCCTGGAGGAGCTAGGCCCGATTTTTGCCCGTGATCACCAATTGGGCGATGCCGTTGGGGTGAAATCCGGCACGGTTTTTTATGTTGAATTGCCCCTATCCTCTGTGCGCGCCATCTCCGCCGCCCACCCGCTGGCCCTCCCCGTTGCCGGTGGCGTGCGTGGCGTGCCGTCCATTCTGGCGGAATTGTCCGCCCTGTAATTTTATCGCTCCCCTCCGCGCCGGCATCCCCTGCCGGCGCATTTTTTTGCCCTCATCCTATTGAGTTTGACATTTTATAGATACTCTCTGCCATGCCATGCCATCACCAATGCAGCCTAATCCGTTGCCCCAGTTGTCCGCCTGCGCTCCCGCCCACCACCGCCGCGCCGCTCCTGCGCCGCATTGCCATCACCCCTCACTGTTGCCCGTGCCGTGCATGTGGTGCCTGGGTGCTCGTGCTGGATAGTGGCGCAGAATCCCCCTATTATCTGTGCTATGCCTGCTACGCTTGCGCCCCTGCCTCCGCACCATCCCGCTGGCGCGCTGGTCGGCCTGCCGCTCTCAACCATGCCGCCCAATCGCAACTTTCGCTTTTTTAAGGCGTCGCATGAATTATGATGAAATTTTAAGAATTTTACCCTTGACAGTGGCCGGAATTCCGCCTTCTGTCAGCATTCTGTATTTGCATTTATTGATTTTTTGAGGTAAAATATCTGTATGATAATTTAGCTTTTACAAAGTAGGCCCGCCGCCGAACCGTCACGAAGACGCAGCAACGCCACCGAAACGATTGTGATCTTTTGTCCACCTAGTGCGCATACGTGGTTGAAGGATTGCAACTCTAATTAGTTGTAAGCGAGAGAGCATCCCCAGACGCAGACGCAGCAGGCCAAAAAATAAAGGCTAATTCATAGGGCTTTTTGGTAGCACTTTAGGCCCCAAATTAAATGCTCCCCAGGCGGATGCTACGGGTTTTGTTTGCTGGTCGCTGTTGAACTGTTCTCCCCGCCCTGGTAACAAAAGCGCATCTCTTCGAGCAGATGTGCTTGAAAAATGAACAGTTGAAGACGAAACCAGCCACGGGCGACTAGTCGCGACTAGTCGCCGCCCTGACGTGTTTTTTTACGTTCCTTGAAGGATTGCAACCTATGACCGTGTATCTTTTGCACTACTTTTACCCGATCAGCAATCGCCACACTGCGCAGCACTATCTAGGCTTCGCTTACAACATAGATCGCCGCATCCAACAGCAGCGCCGCGGCAAAAAAGGGATAGCTGCCAATTTTTGCCACGTTGCCAAAACCCGAAAAATCCCATTTGTTGTGGCGCGGGAATGGAAAGACGGTGACCGGAAGCTAGAGCGCCGCCTGAAAAATCGCAAAAACCATCGGAAACTTTGTCCCTTGTGCAATGGATCGATTCCACCGTTGTCACATGATGTCAATTTTTATTAGTGTCTTGCCCAGGAGCCTGCACAGAAAAACGCTTTTATGCAGACAGTTTGCGCAGGATAACCGCAGGCAGACGCGCCGGTTTGCGCACCTCTTTTTCGCCAGGAAATCAGAACATGAGTGCTATTTTGCCCCAATCCAACCTAGAGGACGCTTGTTTGGTCGCCCATACGTGGGGCTTTGACGACAGTCTAACCGGCTTGCGCCGCCGACCCGCTGAATATTTTGATCTTGACTCTCTCCAGTGGGACGCTTATGAACAGGGGTATCAGGAGGGAGTTGAGTTTATTTTCCGATTGGGCAGCCGGCGCACCCCCTATCAACTAGGGATCGCCATTGAACGCCCCCATGATTTTCTGGTCGATGAGGAGGACCGCTACCGTGAACGCCGATTTTAATCAGCCAGTTTTGCCCTTCGCCATCTGGATCGCCGCCGTTGACCTGCTTTGTCTGGAAGCATGGCACGTAGACGCCTACACCATTGGCCCCCAACCGTGGGAGCTATGGCACGAAAACGGCTGGACACCAGAACGCGCCGTCATGGAGCTGTCTACGCCCACTGTCCGGGAGCCCGCTGGGCGCGACATTGAGGATCTTGTCTGGCTACTAAATCAGCCCACCATTGCCAGCAACAGTGCTTTTTTAATGCGCACCTTCTCGAGCAGGTGCGCTCATAGGAGGATTATGCACACCGACGATCATCTATTCGCTATGCCCGAACTGCCCCCCAGCGAAGTCATTGAAATTGCGCTCCGCTATCTAGACATCCAAGAAGCTGTTGCCTACCCGCCAGCCACCCGCGAGCAAAAGATCCGCGCTCTGGAGCGTTTGGGGATCACCGTACAACCGGATCAACACCCGCTCACCGCCTGGACGCTTGCCATGTGCCGCGAAAACGGTTTGCCGGAGCAAAGACCTTCTATTCTCATTGGCGAAGCCGCTCAAGAACTTTGCCCCAAGTGGGTCTGGTGGTTAGCGTAACTCTGGTTGCCGAGGCCGTTTGGTTGGGTATAGCCCTTTGCTCTAAGCATTTGCCGAAAGGCTGCACCCTCATTCACAGGACGAACAATGGAAACCGCATTTTATAACACCTATGCGATCCCCACCCAGGCAGAAGCTTGCGCCGTTGCCGAGCGGTGGGGCAAGGAAGACGCCCTGGCCGGACTGGACAACAACGCCGCCACCTATTACACCCCCGACAGCCCCGAATGGCACGCCTATGAAATTGGCTATTTACAAAGCAAGCGGCAAATCGTCCAAACCGCCCCGCTACGCCCGACAGGCGCCCACGTATCCACCCTGCCGCCCAGTTTGGTGATGCTCCGCGGCTATGAAACTGCTTTTTTCAAACGCCCGATCTGTGCAGCCTTGCCCAGTCAGCCCGCCGAACGTTGCGACTATCTGCGCGGCTATGCCAAAGGTACGGCACTGCAACGCCAAATTCTATCCGCAGCGCCCGCCAGCCATTCCCCTGGTCTGTGGGCGCTGCGCGGTTACGAAGACGCCCTATTCGAGCGCCCGATCCGCCCCGGCTTGCCCAACCAGTTCACAGATTGCTATGACTACCTGATCGGGTATGCCGAAGGCGCCGCCATGTTACAGAAAATTCTAGCGGCGCCGCCACCCCTTGCGCCTGTCGATGATGACCAACCAATCTTTTATTTTAAGGAGACCGAACAATGAGTAACAACACCAACCTGTTAGCCGAGTTGAGCAAGCCGTTTCATCCTTCCCGCATTACCTGGCGCCCCGGTGCGCTGACGGGCAAAAAGGACAAAGCCCTTGCCCTGGCCTACGCCGACTTGCGAGCGTACCAAAATCGCTTGGATGAAGTGTGCGGTATGGACTGGTCCGTCAGTTACACAGCATGGGGTGATCGCATCATCTGCCACCTGACCATTAACGGCATCACCCGTAGCAGCACCGGCGAGGCCGATAGTGATTCCGAACGCTCGGAGATTGCCGGCACCTCAGCGGAAGCGCAAGCCTTTAAGCGCGCCTGCGCTATGTTCTCTTTAGGGCGCTACCTCTATAGCTTGCCTTCTCTTTGGGTAGAGTATGACGCCCCCAACCAACGCTTTACCGAAAAGAGCAAAGCGCGCCTCTATAGCATCATTGCTCAGCACTATCAGCGCTTTTTGAATGGACAAGAAACCGCTGTGCTTGACGAACAGGCAGAGGAACGGGACCCCGCTGGGGGCGAACCCACACCGCCAGCCGCAGAGCCAGCGCCAGCCGCCGGGGTGCCCGCTGGTTCCCAGGCCACGCCGCCAGCCACGCCCCCAAATGACGAGCAAGACAACCCCTTCAATGATCTGCGGGATGAACTCAAAAAGACTGGCAAAGCGCTATTTCCCAAGGATTGGGACAAGGTCGAACCCTGGTTCATCACACGCTGGACGACCAAAAACAGCCCCACCAATGTGCGTAGTCTGGCCGCCGATCTCACCCTGAGCGAACTAGAAGCCGTGCTTGCTGCCCTGGTGGAACACGCGCCGATTGCTCAAACGGAGTGGCAGAAAAGCAAGGCAATGCCACCGCCGCGCCCAGAGGTCCTCCGCCGCCCAAACGGCGCCCGACGCCAGAAACCAACGCCAGCCCCTATCAACCAGCGGTTTTAGGGCGCATAAACTCAGCAGCACGCAAAAAGCGCTCCTGCTGGACGCCCTCCATCTCTACCGCCGCCAGATCTCCCCCGATCTGGTGAATGCACTGCAAGAGTTGATCGCCGCGGCCCACACTGCCGCCTATTTTTCAGAATAACAGGGCGGGCTAATTTATCGGCCCGCCTCCAACACACCCAGGAACAACACACATGAAACGCAAAGCCACACCAGCCCAAATCGCCGCCGCCCAAGCCCATATTCGCCGCTGGGAAACGCCCCGCACCCCAGCAGAAGAGATCCGTCTGAAAATGGTTCTCAACGGCTGGACCGACCCCCAACGCGTCACCATTGACAATACCCTCTATATCGCCGCCATAACTGGATCAGCTACCGTCTTTATCAAAGGCGAAGACGGCGCCTACGAGGTGATCATCGCCGGCAACGACCCCGCCGTCGGCGCCGACCTCCAGTTGCCACGCATCCCCAGCCCCGGCGTGATCTGCGAAATCTGGCGGCTGATGAACTTGCGAGGGTAGGCCATGACTGAGGTTAAAGCCTGTATTGATCTGTTACGATCAAAATACTATGTGTCGAAAATCGACGCTGCCTGCGGCGTGCGCCTCTTAGTGCCTCACCAATTCGAGAACGTAAGCGCAGCACGTCAATTCACCGTCCAGCGCAAGCGCAGCTATAACGTCGTCAAAGAGGAGTACAGCGGCTTTACCGTCCAACGCGGCAGCCAGATCCTCGACGGCCCCCCATTGCCCATTGACTTCTACATCCCTAATGCCAGCCCCGCGCGGGCGACTAATATGGAGGAGAAACTAACCCTATGACAGACCTTGCTTTCTTCATCGTCACGGGTGGCCGCACCCACTGGTACAATGACGCCGGCGAGCTAATCATTCAATCCCGACCAGGCGACCGCTGCGCCACCTGCGGTGCGCATCTATCCACCGGCGAAGGCCACTACTACTCCGACATCAAAGGCTTTTTGTGCTGGCTCCACGCCTTGCAACGCTTTATAGCCGAAATACAAGCCAAAGCCCACCCAAACGCCAACTAACCATCAATCAAATCCGTTGCTGTTCCGAATCCGTTGTGTAATCCGTTGCAGTTTTCGCGCGTAGTCATCACCAGCCCCCTAGGTGATGACTACACCGTAGTACCAGGAACAATATGTTGAAACACCTGCTCGATTTCACCCTATTTCATAACCTTTGCCGCCACCTGAGTCACTCACCCGGTGCAGATTGGTCAGTGACTACAATATATGAGAAACCCGTCCTTCTCCATACCACTGGCCTAGAGGTCGCTGGTTATGTGAACACTTATACCCACCGACTACACTTCAAACCCCACCAGATGCACCAGGGGCGAGATCTGTACCATATCAAACCACCATCAATTTCCGTAAACTCGCATCGTCAAGTCAGCGAAATTGCCACCGAGTTCACCCGCCGTTTAGAACCCGCTGCCCTCGACTGGTGGACCAAAGCCATCGCGTGGCGCGCCCAGCGCGCTGCCCATCAGCAGCGCACGGCGGACTATGCCACCATGCTAACCCTCATTGGTCATGGTCATGAACTATCTGGCTATCGATACCCGGTCATCGTCAGCTATGGTTCCAGCAACTGGAAAGCCACCATCCACGACGATGGGACCGTCACCCTGGAGCTGCGCCGCATCTCATTTGAAGACGCTGCCCAGATTGTCGAAAGCCTAAAATAATCGCGCGTAGTCATCCCCAGCCCCCAGGCGATGACGACCGCCCACCCAGGAGAAAAACTTATGGTTTCTGCTACCAATCATTCATGGCTAAACGCCCTGGCCGCTGCCCTCCCCAACACGACTGTTGAAGGCGAAGATCACCCCTATTTTCTTCACAATTCCGGCCTCACCTTCTCGGTCTCGGATCAGCGCGACAGATATATGTTCAGCATTCGCAATCTACACGCCGTCAACAGCACCGGCGTGCAATGCCCCATCGCACCACCGCGCCCGATCACGGTAGATCGCCATCGCACAACAGCCAAAATTGCCGCCGAAGTCCATCGCCGTTTGCTCCTCCCCGGCCTCCAATGGTTGCCCCAGGCCCTCCAATGGCAAGAGCGAGACGCCGCCCAACAGCGCAACCTGACCGCCATCCGCACCCAGTTTCTGGCAGTGGGCAGCCAAAGCGTCATGTCGATTGATCAATTTCGCGGCTACGATCCCAGTTGGAGCGCTCAACTCAACCCCACCGGATCGGTCACATTGCATATTGACACCCTGTCGCACGATAAAGCCTTAGCGATCATCAAATTATTACAGGAGAACTAACCATGTCTACCAAGTCCATCCGGGAGCCTTTTGGGCGCGCTATCATCATTCATCACACCACCCTTGCTGATATGCTCCAGGCCATCCCGCCCCTGGCCCCGGTCTACGCCGACCGCTACGACCGCAGCCACCGCGAGTATCAGCACCTGATCACCCACAACGTGATTGTCTGTGTACGCGCCTACATCAGCGAGACCGGTATCATTCACAGCTACACCCCCTATCGCGCCCAAACCATGCGCCACTCTACCGAAGATACCAAGGATCTCGATCAACTTTGGGACAAGGCCGGCGCCATTTTAGATGACATCAGCGCTGCCATCAGCCAAGACCGCCGCATCTACCGCGGCATCATCGATTTAGGCCCAGTGGAAGCCGTCGCCGGCCAACCCTGGCAAGTGAGACGATAGCACGTAAAGCAAAGCGGTTGATCTGCCCAGATCAACCGCTTTGCCATCGCTTTTTTATTCCGTTGTGGCGCATTACCAGAACGCACAGAATGATCTCTCCGTTTGGCCCCCTTCACTAGCCGGGGTACAATACCAGTTGCAATCCCCCACCCAGCACCAAACCAGAGCAAAATGACGCAAATAATAGCGAGAGATCACCATGCCCTTTATCCAACTCATCCCCAACAACCGCGGCGGCGCCGGCAAACGCCAGCCCCCTGGCGGTCGCTTTGGCAAAGACGGCCAATTTAGCATCAATCACAACGCCGCCGAACTCTTGGGCGAACCGGAGACCATTTTGGTCTATACAGCAGAAAAAGCCCCCGCCCTGCGCATCCGCCCCGCCACCGTCACAGACCGCGGTGCCTGGCTGCTCACCGGCGGCGGCGCGACCCAGCATAACATCAAGCTAGTCACCCTCTCCAAAAGCCGCCCCGACCTGATCGGCAGCTATACCGCCACCTTGCGCGCCGATGGCCTCCACTTGGTGCAGATTGGCCCTGATGGTGCCGGGGAGCCCTCTGGGCCCGCCATCGACACCAGCACACTGCCTTGGCAGCAGGTGCTACCGTCAGCGCAACACCAGCGGCGCAACCATCCCAGCCAAGTCCAAACGCCGGCCCGCATTGCCCCCAGCGGTCTCCTAATCCTTGCCGGCAAACCCGTGGAACAACTAGGATCGCCCGAACACCTGCTCATCTTCGCCGACACCGCCGCCCAACAATTGCGTATCGAGCCAGGCATCGCCGCCGACCCCAACGCCTGGAAACTCAGCGGCGCCGGCATCGTACAGCGCCGGGTCAGCCTGAGCGCCTTTATCAAAGCCAATCCCAACATGATCGGCGAATACACCGTCAGTCCTGCCGCTCGTGGCCTCTTATTGCGTCACAAACCTTGATGACAAAAGAAAAAAGCCTGACCATATGCAGTCCCCCGATGGCGGCAAGCCGCCCTGCATACAATCAAGCTTTCTGCCCACCAGTATACCGCATAACCAGCAACTGGGCAAATTCGCTTCACGCGCCTCTTATCATCAAGCAGATGCGCATCTGATAAGCTTGCGCATCTCATCATCGAGCAGATGCGCATCTGATAAGCTTGCGCATCTCATCATCGAGCAGATGCGCATCTGATGATCTGGCACACATCTTACGGTGCCGCCATCTTCTTCTCATCCCACGGCATCGATAACTTATTGATTGTGCGAGCGCGTACGTCGGCCCCGCGCCGATCATACCCCGCCGTGGTTTTCGGATCCTGATGGCCGGCCAGCTTCTGGACAACCACCACTTCCCCGCCAACTTCCAAGAGGTTGGAGATCCACGTTCGCCGCCCATCATGTGGCGCTGTCGCCCGAATACCTGCTTCGGCCACGCGACGCGCAAAAATATCGCGAATCCCGGCCGGGGTAATGCCCCGCGCCTTGATGTGTCCCCCACGCTCAATATGCCATAGCAGATGAGGATCGAGATCCGCAGATGCGCTTTGGACAGGGAGTGCATCGCGTCCAGAGGACTCCTGCCTCTGCGCACGAGGAGATGCGCTTTGCATAGTAAGATCGGCGCTTCGTGTCGTCAGCCATTCATTGATTGCAAGCGCCAGCCCCTCCACCACCGGCACGCTCCGCCACTTGGCCCCCTTGCCCTTGACTCGAATCATCTTACTTGCCAGATCTACATGCTCCGTGCGCAGCCCCGCAATTTCCGCCCGCCGGAGGCCGGCATAGAACGCCAGGCCCAGGATGACGCCATCGCGCACGCCGGCCGGGGTAGGATCGGCGCGACAGACAGCGAGCAAAGCGCGTACGTCACCTTCTTGCACGTAGCGCCCCGCCATCTCCTGCTCAGCATTCCCGCGGATCGGCTTGATATCGATTGCTCGGTGATAAGCTTCACTGCTCATCAATTGCAGCCGCCAAGCTTCTTTCAACACCCCACGCACAGCGGCCAGAATGCGTTTGGCCGTCGCCGGCGCGCGATGGTCAACCAGCCACGCGCGCACCGCATTGGTATGCAAATAGCCGACTTGGCCCCAAGGTAGATCCAATGGGCTGCAACGACCCGCGCTCAAGAGTCCTGCCACCAAAAGCAAGGCGGACCACTGCGCAGGCCGACTGCCGGCAGCCAGCCCCATAATATATTGTGCAGCAGGCGCATACTCGCGGGCGACAACCACAGGCGCCAACGCATCTTCCGGGCGAATTTCCAAATACACAGTTTCGACGTTTGCTGGATTGGTAAGGGAGTTGACTAAATCGTCAATTGTTGTTAACATGAAAAAGAACCTCTATCGATCTTCAGCAGAGCGTTCCCAATGGCTAACCGTTGTGGTCCCTGTAAGCCCAGGCCGCAACGGTTTTTTTCTTGTTGATTACTTTCTGATTTGCTGGTTACTTTCCTAAAGGCGTCTCCAGGATAGCACGCAGGGTTGTCACAATAATCTTGATAGCTGCCTCGCGAACATCAGCCCGTTCAACACCGCGCCTACCGCCGTAAAGCTGATCAACCAACACCGCTGCCCGATCAACTGTATTACCAATCTGCTCAACCGCCTCATCGATCTCATGCGGCCAATCGGGTTTCAAAACACGTTCTCTCAGCGCCAACCGCAACGCTTCCTCAAAAACGGCATTACCCGCCCCCCGATAAGCAATATGCTCTAAAGTGTCAGTCATGATCTGCTGCCTGCTGAACGCGCCTTTGCCACGACTCACGCTGTGCTAAGGTGCGCAACTGCTGCTCAACGCGCTCCCCTAGCCGTCGCACGCTCACGTAGTTAATGCCAGCAATGACAAGCGCCACCAGCGCCACGCTCAACGCAACCCACTGCCAAAAATAATCCATATACCTCCTACATCATCCTATCTCATCTCATTGTATTTTATAGTAAAATCTTTCTCAAAATTAGCTTTCTTGAATGTTTAATCTCGCGACTTGTTCACCTAATTGTAACGCTCTTTGTTGGACTACGCAAAGGGCGTCATTGTCAAGGAATATTGTGAGCATTGATGGGTTCTCTACCGCGCCATCCAAGATTTCAGCATCGGCCCGCGCTGACCAACTGCCCCGTCGCCTATCCTCCCTACAAAAATCGCAAACTTGTCCCCAGTTACATGGCCGAGTGTCACACCCTGTTGTTTTCTACCCTACGGGATTATCCAACTTCCTGTATAGCCACCTCACCGCCGCCGCGCGACACTAAGCAACATGAGCAAGCTGACCCAACTGCCCAACGGCTACACCACCGCCCCCAGCGGCCTGATCGTCCCGCCGTCCTACAACCTGCGCTCTTCGTTCAGTAGTGAAGTCCAGCATAAGCTGCGCAACTATTCCTATTTCTGCGCCGAAGGCTTTTCCTATGGCGTCCGCCTCCCCCGTGACAAAGACACCCTGGTCATCCAATGGGCGCCGAAAGGCAGTGGGATTGATGATCTCCTCTCCGCCGCTATTGCCGATGGCGAAATCGCCAACGTCGGCATCGCCCCGGTCATGTGGGACCAACTCAGTGCGCTCATTCTCCGCCGCCAGGAACAAGTCAACAGCGTTTCTGTCCTGGTCACCGGTCGCAGTTCCCCCGCCAACCGTGCCCTCAATGCCCTGGCGCGCATGAACGACAGCCTCCTGGGCGTCATTGCCAGCACCCAGCGTATTTTGTATCAGTTGGATGTTTTCAACCGCGGCGCGCCTATGGCTACGGTACCCATCACCTACCCCGCCGACCAATGGGAAAGCGAGGGGTTGACGCCGGTTCCCATTCTCGATGACAAAGGCAAAGCCACTGGCAAATACTATCTCGAAGTCGATTGGCAAGGCCGCACACCCATTCCCTACCTGCCCAGCGTCTTCGATCTAGAGCCAACCGGTAACGGAGCGTGGCCCTACTGGTATCAGACACTGATCGACGATAAGAAAGCTTGGGTGTTGCTGCACCAAACGCAGATCATCAGCCTGCTCACCACCCAGACCAATCGCCCCGGCATCGGCACCGCCCCTGTCTGGCTCTGCCTGCCCGTCCTGGCCGAAAACACGTTGGTCATCGATGAGCGCTATGAAAAACTCATCGACAAGCCCGCCGAGGGCATCCTCGGTATCTCCGGTGTCACCCAATCCGCTGACGCCATTCGCGCCAAGATCGACGAACCAGACCATACCTGGACCCTCCTCGCCAGCCCCACCGACATCAAGTTCGGCGGCTGGTCCTTCCGCCAACCCGATGGCATCGATTGGGAGAAACGCCAGCGCCACTTTGAAGATGTCTTAGCCGCTGCCTTCAATGAACACCCCTCCGCCGTCGTCATGCGTACTGGCGTTGGCACCGCCGCTGCCAGCGAAGTTGCTGCCGACAACGTCGCCGAGAATGGCGTCTTTGCCATTCTCAAGGCCATCGAAATCGCCTTTGGCGCCATCTACCCCCGCGTCTCCATCCGGGTCACAAAGACCAACGACCGCGCCCGTCGCCTGGGGTTGGAGCTACTGGGCATGTTCGCCACTGCCCTGCAGAAACTACCGGCAGACACGTTCACGCGCGAGGAGATTCGCGCTATCATCGACGCCGAATACCTGACCATCCCCGTCACCGGCGCCGCCATTGCTCAATCCGATGCTCGCCCCGGCGTTGGCGCCGAGAATGCCGAGCAACCGCAACGTGATGACGATCTCGCCATCCAGGCCGCCATACTCCTGACCGAATGCCGTGATTTTCTCCACCAGGTCATTGACTTGACGCCGGAACAGCAGTTTCAAGTCGCCATCAGCGAGGCCCGCGCCACGGCCAACCAGATCGGGGGCGGGGTTCCCTTTGGGACGGGTGCCGAAGCATGGATTTTGCAACTTCTCGAGCTGGCCAGGCGCTTCGCCAATGAATTGCAAGGACTCACCCTATGAGCACCATCTCCTTTCAAATCCATCCTAGTTTTCGCCCCAGGCAGCAAGCCAAGATCGACCGCCCTAACAGTCGCCTCTACGGCATCGTCGCCGGCATGGATGTCGAAGCCACCGGCCACGGCGTTTGTTGTGATGTCAAGTCCCTGGAGCTAATCGCCCAGCTTGCCAACGGAGCCCCGGAGGGCATCAGTGGCCGCTTTGGCCATCCCGGTATGAGCGAAAACGCCACGGGGCGCAAGGTTCACCTGGCCTATAACTGGCGGGTTCTCAAAAGCGAAAAACCTGGCGATAAGCACACTTATTTGGTGCATGATTCCCAATTCATGGATGCCGCCCGCACCTCACCCGCCTTTACCCATGATCCCGTCGAGTACATCATGAACATGGCCGAGCAGCACCCCAAACATTTCGCCGAATCGCTGGTCTTAAGCGCCACCCAGGTTTGGACCACGGAAGACGGCAAAGAGTTGCCGACCTGGGAAGAAGTCGAAGACGCCGACGGCTACAAATATAAGCGCACCCGCAAACGCCCCGACAATGCCCTGACCAATGTTCCCGTATTGCGCCCGACTGCTGTCCACTTCTGCGACTTTGTCAACGATGGTGCCATCACCCACAGCGGGTTGTATCCGATGGCTTCCCCCCTAGATTGGGGGGGATTGAGGGGGGGTGCCTTCAGTAGCATTTTCACCGAAGAAAACGCCCCCAACTATCTGCTCGATCACCTGTTTGCAACGGTGGACGATTTGTGCCGCCGTTTCAATATTCCGTTAGAAGCATTACAGCCGAAGGTCAAGCGCTTGCTGAGTCTTTATATTGATTCACGCAGCGCACAAGAAGCAACGACGGCAAACGCGCCCAGAGGCGGGAGCCCTTCGGGCGCGCCTACGCCGTCACCTGTTTATTTTTCCGCGCACCCCAGAACAGGGGGCGTGCCCAGAAAGGATCATCCTATGTCCACCCGTCGCCATCGATTAGCCCGCCATCGCAACCGCCCTCAGGGAGCGCTAGAGCAGCGCCAGGAGTTGGGCGCGCTCGCTGATCCCGCTGTCAATCTCACTGATCAGGAGGAGCTTGCCGCCGAAACCGACGAAGCGCTCGGCCACGCTTCCGCCATTCTCAGCCAGGCCGAACAGATGGCCAACAGCATGGTGCAATCCACCGTCGCCCTCACCGACGCGCCCACCCTCGCCTCCGCCGCCCAGGTCGCCCACCTCCAAGATCAACTGGATCAGCACACCGACCAACTCCATGATCTCACCACCCACCTCAAGAAGTTGAGCGAGTTGCTGGTCAAAAACATGGAGCTGACCAACGCCCTTCAACGCAACATCGCCCGCGCCAACGGCGAAACCGTTGTCACCCAGCGCGTCCCCGTCCTCGGCGCCACCGGTGGCCTGGAGGGTTTCACCTTTCAACAGCCGGCCCCCGGCGCGTGGGCGGCAGGGCAGCAGCCAATCAGCACCGAACAACGCCGCGATCAATTGCCAACGGGCATCGATCCCGATTCGCCCGAAGCCCGCACCATCCGCCGCCAACAACAGCGCGCCCAACAAACCAGACAGGGATAGGAATTAGGAATCAGGAATTAGGAATACGCTTGATTCGTTATTCCTTATTCTTTATTCCTCATCCTTTGCAAAGAAACGGAGTACACTCTATGGCCTCACCCATCACCATCGACGGCGTCGACATCCGCTCCGCCGCCATTCTCAATCGCGATTGTGCCACCCCCATCACCAGCCTGCGCAAGCGCTGCGCCAAAGACCAAGCCTTCCAACACTTCCCCATCTGGTATGGCGGCTGGGAAACGGGCGTCAAACAGCCCGCCATCACCGGCGTCAGCTATACCATTGACACCACCCAGAGCAAAACCGACGCCTGTAAGGCGCCCATTGTCCGCACCAACCTTAGCGGCTGCGAACTGCTATTGCCCAATATGAAGTGCATCAAGCTCTCCACCGACGTATTGACATGGAGTGACCTGGTCAACCGCTACTGTAGCCAGCGCTCCCTCAACCGGCGCGGCATCCAAATCTTCACCAGCAACGGCCAACTCGATTATGAGCGCCCCCACACCCTCAACATGCTCAAATTAGCCCTCGCCGGCGTTTGGGACGCCCTGGCGCTGACCCTGGTTGAAGGCGCCCTCTGTGGCGACTACGCCGAACTCAACCAGATCGACGGCCTCTATACCCAGCTTGCCAACGGCTGGCAACAATCCACCAGCGATCCCTGCCCCACCGCTTTTAACAGAGAGCAGGTGATCGATTGGAATGCGCTCACCGGTGGCGCACCGGGCGGCACCGCCAGCCCCGACAAATGCACGGTGGCGGGCAAGACCGTCACCATCTGGGGCGAAACCTTCGAGATCCCCGAAGGCATCAACCTGGCCGAGTTCTTTGATGATCTGTGGATCGAGAAGATTGCCGACGAAGGGGTGTGCGATGGCATGGTCGACCTGTGGGAATTACACACCTATCCCGGTCAAAAGAAGTGTATCCAAAACACCGTTAACTGTATGAAGCCCTGCACCAACTGCTTTGATGACCCCGACGCCCGCGAACGCTTGGCCGACTTCCGCGCCGACCAGATGATGGAGCTCTACCCCTCTAAGATCCAGGTGCCGATTGTCCAGTCCCGCTGTATGCCCAAAAACACCATGCGCCTGGGCCCCCGCATGATCGACGGCGAGTACACCTATGGCCTCATCTTAGACGATATCGACAAGCACCTCTCCATGCTCCCCGTCAACCCCTGGAACCGCATGGAACTGGACCGCATGGAGGTGAAAGAGGAATCCTTCTTGTGTGCCGAAGACTGGCGCGAAGACATCGAAAGCCGTGCCCTCTTCTGGGACCTCTTCCCCGTCAGCAGCACCTGCGTCCAAGGCGTCGTCCAACTCTGCGCCGGCGTCCTCGCCACCAACCGCCATCTCTGGCTGCGCGTGGACAACGTTTCCTGCGGCTCACTCATCGGCGAATGCGACACACCAATCACGGTCATTTAGTCCACAGTCATTGAGTCTGTAACCAAGACTCTGGACTTAGGACTCTGGACTTAGGGATCTAAAAGGAGTAACACTCATGGCTCACATCTCCAAAGATAAAACCACCGGTCAGCCTGTGCTGCGGAATACCAGCGGGCGGATCATCAGTCGGCATGAAAGCCAGGGAACTGCTGTGCGCGCAAGAGATGAGATGTTGCGTCAACATAATCGCACCAAGACTACGCAGGCCAGAAACAAGGACACATAACTCGACACCATCAATCCTATCTTATCTTATGCTGTCCTATTCGTCACCGTAACTAAGGAAATCTCGCCTTGATCAACTTTTTCTTGGGCTTTCTGCTGGTCTATCTAGCAATCGTCATCATGGGCGCCTGGCGTCTTAGCCATGATTTCGCCACGGAAGAGGGACCGCTTGGGTTGTATGGCGCCATCCGGCGCGGCATCAAGGCTTGGGTCGAAAGCCAGATTGACGCCAGCGCAGTCGAACGACCGGCCGATCACCCGCTCTACTGGCTCTATGCCGGCATTGATTGCCCCCGCTGTGTCTCATTCACGGTGGCGCTGGTCGTGCTGCTGATCGCCACCAGCCCCCTAACCTGGCCGTTGGCGCTTTGGTGGGGGATTGCCGGGGCAATTACCTTGCTGGACAAAGTGCTACGCAAGTGAAAGGTGCTACTGACCAATGACCGTCTGTCTCTCTGATCTCGCCGCCACCCTCAACGCCCTCCTGCCTGACTGTCCCACCGGCCAAGTCTGCCGGCAAGTGCTTGACGTCAGCGCGGGCTGTGTGCAACTGGCCCACTTGCCCACGGGCGCGCCAACGCTAATCAGCGCCTGCGGCGGCAGCATCACCAGCAGTCAATATCTCATGGACTACAGCACCGGTATGCTCTATACCTGTGTGGATGATGGCAATATCCTGGTTTCCTACAGCTACAATCTGGCCGAGACTTACATTCGGCAAGCGGTGCGTGACCTGGGTGTGCGCTTCCCACAGCGCAACACCGCCTGCACCCCGCTCTTTGCCCATTGCGGCCTGGCGCCGCTGCCCTGTAGTGTGCAACGGATCGATTGGATCAAGATCAGTGATTGCACCTGTGGCCAACCGACCTGTCGGCGGTGCCAAAGCGTTCCGCGCTGCGTTTGCGACGGCTACACCTTCCGCCACAGCGATTGCAGCCTCTACCAGCGCGGCGATCTGCTCGTGGTTGCCGAACCACCCTGTGAAGACAAAATGCTGCACATCTGCTACCTCGGCGGCTATCCGCTCGACAAAAACGGTTGTTTTGTCGGTCTCACCGCCGAGCTGGCCGATCTCGTGTTACTCAAAGCCCAGGCGTTGGCCTACAGCAACCCCAAGCTCTTTTTGAATCTCTCTGGTCTTAGCAGCAGCGACAACAGTAGCAACAGCAATACGAATATCACCGGCACCACAACAACGAAGAGCAATGAAAGCGGCAGCGAAGATGACGCCTATCACGAGACCGTCACCGTTACCAAAACCTATGGCACCTGCGGCAAGGAGACGGGCAGCACAACCGTCACCACTGGGACACGCAACAAGGATAAGGCCAACGAAGCGACCAAACAGGTGCAAACGGCACAGATTCGCGCCGCCAGCGCCACCAGCCAGGCCGCCGCCAGTTTGCTCAGTTCCACCCAATGGCTAAGCCTCTCCCGCCAATTCCAAGCCGATTACGAGAAAGGGTTACTGCTGCGCACCGAAAGCGCCAACATCGGCGCCGCCTATCACCGCAACCCCCGTGGCTACCGCGCTAGAATCGCTGGAGGGCTACTCTAATGCCTTGCCTACCATCTCTTGCCCTGACAGGGTACATCGCATCAACCCTATTCCTCCCATTCCTCCCATCCATCCCATCCCAAGGAGGATCGCTCTAATGCCCTGCCTACCCGAATACACCATCACCCTAACCCCCAGCCGCATCGCCGAACCAACCGTTGGCTTGCCCGATGGTGGGTTTGAAATCGAAAGCTACCAAAAGCTCGCCAACGGCACCTATGGCGAAGGCGTGTTCTATCTCTGCGGCTACACCGGCGACCTGAAACCACTCTTAGATCAACACCTGGAGGTGCAAGACCATGAAGGCAACCCCTGTTACTGTGGCTATGTGGCGGAAACTTATCGCTGCTGTGGTGAGTATGTGGCCTGGGGGTGGAGCAACGCCACGCTGTATAATCGCATTGCTGTCACCTGGTCAGAAGGTGGTCTCACGCAGATCACCCCCTTCGCGCAAGACCTCGTTTCGATGCAAACCCATGGCGTGCGTGAGCTGGTCGTTCCGCTGCCCTCGTCGTCACTCTATACGCCGGCCCAATACGCCCAGCGACTCCTCAAAGAGTTGAGCCAACCCCGCCCCGTGCTGCACAACACCTACAAGTGCAAGTGCAACATCACCTATCTGCGTACCCAAGGCTATTACACCACCCTGGCCTGGCAGACCTACCATAACCCCTGCGGCTTGGCCGACACCGGCGCCACCTTTGCCCATGCCCAGCACTTAGGCGTTGGCTTCACGTCCAACCAGATGGCAATCAACGGCGGCACCGATGGCGAGAGCCAGATCGGCGAGATCGGCGCTCACCTGCTGGCCTTTCAGCCCGGCGATCTGCTCATCATGAGCGGTTGGAGCAACCCGCAAAACAACATCATCACCACCCTGACCGACTTCATCAAAGACGACTATGAGAGCGTCACTACGGAAGGGATCAGCACCAGCGGCAACCGCATCCACGATGCCAACAACAGTCTAACCGAGTTTCATCCCGATGAATTGATCCAGGTCAGCGGTGCCGGCACCGGCGATCTGGACGGCTACTACTGGGTGCGCACCGAAAATGACGGCTCTATTCTGGAAGTGCAACACGAAAACTTCCCCAGCAGGGGGTACAACGGCATTCCCATTACCATCACCCACGGCGTAACGATCAATGTTCCGTCAAACCTGGCGCAAGAGAAGCCTGGCGCCATAGTGACAATCAAAGCGTGGGATCAACACCTCTGCCAACCGATTTGCAACGAATGCGGCGAAAGTTGGACGGCAACGCACCTGCAAATCACTGTCCGCCGCCACGGCAGCCCCACGGCGAGTATTAGCCTGAGCGTGAAGGAAAGTTGCAAAAGTACGACCTATCTGGCTTGGGGCGCCCTCCACAATGGGGCGATGGGTACCACGATTGGCACGACATTTAGCTATCACACCATTGAACTCAGCGCACCGATCACCCTGGCGCCGGGGCAGTGCATCTATGTCGAGGCCCACATCATCAATGCCCTTGGTGCCAACGACTACTATGAGTTTGGCGGCAGCCTGGCCCAAACCAACAGCCTGCGCACCCTCACCGGCCCCGATGGCCTAACTTGGTCCGCCACCAGCTATACAACAGCCGTTCGCCTGCTCGAATATCGCTCGATCACCCAACAGTTGTTTGACCTGGTGGGCCGGGGCGCCTTCATTGCCTCCGTGGCCGTGCTGGACGAACTACTCTTTACCGCGCCCACCTACCGCAGCGGCTACACCTCGCTGCTCTATGCCATCGAGCAGTTGCTGATCATGGGCGACCCCGATGGGAACCGGCTTCAATTACAGCTTGACTGCAACGGTAACGCCACCATCCGCACCGAGCCGGCCATTGATGAAGCGCCTTGCACCACGCTGGATTGTTGCAGTTGCCCCGACGCCACCCTCTGCCAACTGACCGCTGGCCGCTGGCTTTGCCCGCCGCCGGATCTGGTGGATGTCCCCGGCGTCTTCGTCGATAATCTGGTGGTCAGCTATAAAAGCTGTCGAGCGCGCTTTATCGACCGCGACTTTAGCCGCACCAATCTGAGCGAAGCGCTACGCTATCCGGGCGTGATCTGAGAATGAGGAATAAGGAATTAGGAATGAGAAAGCAACCTGTATTCCTTGATTCTGTATTCCTTATTCCTAAAAGGAGTTCTTATGTCTTGCACCACCGGCCAAACCTCGGCCATTCTCGACTGTATCTGCGTCAACGGCAAACCATTGATTGACTATATCGACGGCGGGGATCAGCACTTGCAGCAGCTCATTACCGTCATTCAGGCCACCATCACCAGCCTGCAAGCCTGCTGCGCCAGCCACAGCCAGGCCATTGCCACCTTGCAAGGGCTAATCACCACGATCCAAGGGGAGATTACCGCGCTGCAAACGTGCTGCACCAGCAACACTGCCGCCATTGCCACGCTGCAGGGCATCATCACCACCTTGCAAGGGCAAATCACCAATCTACAAAATGCCATCACCGCCATCCAGGCCCAAGCGCACCCCCGCCTCACCCTGACCAAAAATCAGGATATCACCAACCGCGCAACGCTCGATGTCATCAATCAAGTACTCAACCTGCCGCCGGCGATTGCGGGTCGCCTTAACAGCCTTTCCCTGGCGGCGCCGGTCGGCTTGAACGCCCCAACGGTCATCACCGGCCTATCGCCCGATTATGACACCGTTGACGGCGTTATGGCTACGGCCAGCGGCTTGGTGATTCCCCGCACTGGACGCTATAACATCAGCGGCAGTTGGGGTTCGGATCGCGCAGCATCGTGTACTACCTATGTGCTGGGCGCCTGCGTCTTCATCAACGGCGCCGCTGCCGGCCGCTACACTGCGCCCACCAGCCCGCTCGCCGACCAGGTAGCCATTGTCATCCCTGGCCACGCCTTACAAGCCGGCGACATCTTACAACTAGGCGGCTATAGCGATTGCGCCGGCGTCGTGGCGACGTCAGCCTACCTGGCCGCTGAATACATCGAAGGAACCTAAATCATGGTTGTCAACCTCCAAAGCATTATCGCCGACCAGCCCATCCCCGGTCTCACCGGCATCAACTTCAACAAATGCACCACCCTGGCCGATGTCCTCGCCGCCCTGGCTGCACAGCAAAGCAGCGGCACGCCTGGCCCAGCCGGCCCCCAGGGTCTCACCGGTTCCATTGGCCCTATCGGCCCTATTGGTCCTATCGGTCCCACTGGCCCCACCGGTATCAGCATCACCAGCGCCACCATCGCAACAATCAACGGTGAAGAACACCTGATCCTCACCCTCTCCAACGGCACCACCCTCGACGCCGGCGTCTTGCCTTGCTGCACCACCATGACCCCACCGGCCCCTAATCGCCGCTGCTATGCCTATGGCCGCGGGGTGTGGGGCGCCATTGCCAACAAATGGATCAACAACGCCGCCTTCACCGACGAAGTGCCGACCCCCTTCTTTCCGGCGTCGCTGACCCTCGTCGGCGGCTACTTGCAGCGTGTGGGGCAGCGTGCGCAACCACTCACCCTGCCCACGCCCAGCAGCCTGACCCTCAGCGGCCCCGCCCTCCTGGTCGATAAATTCGTGGGTATTGGCTTGGGACTGGCCGCGCTCGATCAGTTGATCAACAGCATCCCTGAGCTGAGCGCAAACGGCATCACCTTTCACGCCGGCTACAATCCCTATTTCGCCCTGGACTACAACACCACCGTTGTCGAAGATTTAGGGTTGGTCTTTCGCGACAGTAGCAACGGCGGGGCGCGCACCACCGATTATGTTCTACGCATAGGCAACAGCGGCTATGGTGACGCCCTCTTACCGCCGACCACGCGGGCCGCCGCCGAAGACTCAACCAACGCCATCTATGACCCGACCAATCTCTACCAGAGCGAAACCGCATGTATCAATTTGTGATCAACAGCGCTGATCTACAACCCTATCTCGTCGGCGAAAAGCCCTTGACCGAGCTGGCGCCTGCCGTCGCCGCCCACGTTGCCAATCTCCTCAACTGGCAACAACTCCAGGTCGCCACCCACCCTGTGGCCACTGCCTTTGACGAGCTGGATCGGCGCAGCCAGGCGATCTATCGTGCCATTGCCGCAGCCTTGCCGGGCTGCACCGTTTACGCCACGGGGAGCCGGGTGCGGGGGACGTGGCGTAGCGGCGCACCCAACGACCCGAAAACCACCATTGCACAGCGGGTGGGCAAGCCAATCGAATCCGATGTCGATGTAATCGTCATCGGCGCCGACAACATCACCTTTCGCCAGGCGGTGGCGCCCGTGGCTGCCAGCTTTGGCGTGCGCATCGACCGCCAGCCACCGACGCTACACCCGCAAATTCTTGTTACCGAGGGAGAAACCGAGCGATGCAATTGACGTTGAGCGCGCTGGAAGCGCGCACCATCTTTTACTGAGGGGATAGCGGCGGCAGTGGGTCCACTGCTCCCATGATGGTTTCGCGCCCAGAGGGCACCCGGTCGCCAGTGGTTGTCGTGGTTACTGTGCAAGTAACGTTTATCAACCTGCCGGCGCTGCCGATGGGTCTATTGCTGCCCATGCGGTTGGTCGACTACAACGGCGGTAACCGGCGACTGGTGATCACGGCGGAAAGTGGCGCGCTACCAGAACCCATTGTGGCCTGGCTACAAGCGTCGCCCCAATACCGGGCGCTGATCGCGCAGGTCGGGCCGGTAAATGCACCCGGAGAAAGCGAGGTTTTTGAACGATGAGCACAGGCCGCAACAGTTGCCCGCCCGAATGGGCAACACAACTGACCAATCTGATCGGAGCCATTAGTGGCGCGCCCAGTGGGCACCCGGTGACAGGTCTGCCGCTGCAACCACTCTGTGATGCCGCCGGCGTCACCGTCGGCTATGCCGCAGCGGTCTACAACGGCGGAACGAACCAGGTCACGGTGCTACGCTTTGACGCCAATTTGCAACCCGTGGCGACGCTGGCCACTAATCTGCACCCCTGCCCAACAGGCGGGTGCGATCCTACCGCGCAACATTTCCAAACCAGCGATTTGGTCTGCGTAGATGTGGGCGCCGGCGTCATCCGCGAAGCGCGCCACGTCATCACCCGCAACGCCACCGGCGCCATTGTCAACAGCCGACTAGAAGATCCGGTGACACAAGCCCCCATCACTGGCGCTATTGTGGATTGTCCGTGCTAGTCGAGGATCCTGACTTTGGACTCTGGACTAAATGACTATGGACTGTAGTTAAGGAGATTCTTATGTCCGTGCGCCCAGCACAAAAAGTGAATATCTGTAATCAACCAAATAGCCCGATCTTCGTGCATGATGAAATCTGTCTGCTCGATGCCAACGGCGTGGCCTTTGAGGCCATGCGCCTGCGTACCTATGACCCAACCACGTTGGCGCTGCGCGCCGAGCGGCTAATCAACACCCTCACCGGCGCCGATGCGACCGGTACGCCGGTCGCCTGTCCTTGCGACAGCGGCAGTACAACGCCGGCAATCAATGCGCTGACCTTCGACAACGGGGTGTTGACCAGCGTCGTCAGCGGCCAAAGCACCGCCGTTCCGCTGCGGGGACAGATGCTGCAATCGTTGGGCGGTGTGCAACTGGGCTATTTGCTGCCGCTCACGTAACGCTTGGTCTGTAAGAACGCAACACATATCACGAATTATAAAAGGAGTTTTTTATGGCAGTTGTCATTACACCTGCGGATCTCGGTACGACCCTGGCTGTACAGAGTGGCAAAGTGGAAGTGAGCTTTGATAGCTCATTGCAAAAGGACGCCAGTGGCAAGCTGGGCATTGCAGCCGGCGCCATTCCCCCAGAAACCCCGCTGACAGTCGGCCCAACCCAACCCGCCTTTCTCACCATCACCCCCAGCGGGACCAACGGCCATGTGATCACCATCACCGCCAACTGGGCCGACCCCGCCTTCATCGAAGCCGTCCAAGACGCCGTCGGCCAGGCCATTCTCGCCGCTGCGGGCGGCACCCTCGTCTATGATGATGTGGCCAACACCATCAAAACAGCTATGGCCAATCTGGGCTTCCCGCTGTCGATCAAGAAAAACGCCGACGACACCGTCACCCTGGTCAACGATGCCGCCGCTCCCGGCAACAGCAAGTACTACGGCACCGACGCCGCCGGCGTCAAGGGGTATCATGACCTGCCGCCCAGCGGCGTCAGCAGTGATGCCGGCAACTACCTGGTGGACGGCACAGACGGCAAAGCCTATTTGGGTCCCGGTAGAACATTGGTCGATGTGACGGATCTGGCCGGCAATCATCTTTACTATGGCCTGCCCTGATGACGAGTTACGAATGACGAGTTACGAATTACGTTGGTCTGCATCGTAATTCGCGGGTGCCCACTGGGCGCGTCATTCGTAATTTGAAAGGAGTTCTCTATGCCAAATCAAAAAGTCCTCACCCCCACCGACTTGGGCGCTTCATTGGAGGTGATCAACAACAAGGTCGAGGCCAACGTCGATGGCATCACCATCGTGCGCGCGGCTGACGGCAAGCTGACCGCAGCGGCCGCCACCGTTCCCGATGAAGTGATCCGCGCCACCGGGCCACTCACCGGCGTCGCCCCGACCACCGCCGCTCTTGGCTACAACCCAACCACCGGCACGCTCTACTATCGCGACGCGACCGGCAACTGGCAACCCACGGCGCCGGCCAATGTGGCGGTCAATTATTGGAACAGTGTTACCGCCCCCACCAACACCCCTGCCACAACCGTGGTGCTGCCGGTGAACAGCCCCAGCCGCCGCGCCTATGGCGCCTGCTGGCTGGTCGATGGCGAACTATGGGCCTATGGCCAGAACGTCAACGGCGCCAGCGCGGGCCAGAATGGCGCCCTCGAACACAACCGCACCCCCACCGCTATCCCCCACAATGCCATGACCTTCGGTGATACGCTGGTGGGTCGCACGCCTACCTTTGTGCGCCTCTGGGCCAACCGCCAGGGCATTTTACTGCTCGATGATCAAGGCAAACTCTGGTATCGCGGCACAAACTTTGGACGACAATCCGGCATTGTGGCGGCGGCGACGGGTGAGATTCTGGAGCAGCCGACGATCTTGGATTTCTTTGTGACCAACAACCTAACCGTTGTTGACGCCTGGCTGAGTGATGGCGACGCCGACGACAATTACGCCAGCGCCTACGCCATCACCAACACGGGCGCGCTCTATGTCTGGGGGCGCAATAACTTGGGTCAGTTGGGCATTGGCAACACCACGGACACTGGCACACCAACGCTGGCCAGTGCGCCCTTTGGCGGGTCGGCGGTGGTGCAAATACACAGCGGGCCAGCGGGGGGTGCGGTTCATGCCGCTGTTCTGCTGGCCGATGGCCGACTTTTTGTGGCCGGCAATAATGCCGCTGGGCAGCTTGGCCTGGGTAACACGACGCAACAGAACACCTGGACGCTATCACGCGCGGGCTGCGCCTATGTCCATTGCTCCCTCAACGGTACCTTTGTGATCGACGCCGCCACCGGCGCACTCTGGTGTAGCGGTGCCAATGGCACGGGTTGGTTTGGGCGGGGCAACACCACCAATAGCAATGTGTGGGTGCAGGCGACCAGCTTCACCGGGCAGGCAAAACTGATCCGCGCCAATGGCTATACGCGCCTTTCCGCCTATGTGGTGGATGCCAATAACGAACTGTGGGTGGCGGGTGACAACGCCTTTGCACAGTTGGGCCTGGGTGGTGGCAATGTGGCGAATGGAACGAACTTTGTCAAACTCACGGCAGCGCAAGCACCTTTTCAGACGAAGGTCAAAGATGTGCAGTGCGCCGGCCAAAACGGCGCGACGGCCTATGTCATCACCACGGACGGCCAACTCTGGAGCGTGGGCTATAACGCCTACGGTCAGCGCGGCCTGGGCAATCGGCAGGATGATGCCGCCTACCGCTCCAAGTGGCGACAGGTGGGGGTAAAAAATGCCGTAGTCGCCGGACGGATCTTCGGCTTTGACGATTCCTGCACCATTGTCGCCCTCGATGACAAGGGCAAATTGCGCACCTGCGGCTGGGACGCCCAGATGATCAACCCGCTAGGCAACTGGTCGAGTAGCTTGTACTCGATTAACTGAGGGGATGGCGGCACATGCCCAAAACGCGACGCTTTGCCAAGCCAATCTTATCACCCGATACCAGCATAGCGGATCTAGCCGCTCAACCCTCATTGCTCGTGCGCGCCTTTCAGGCCGGCGAAACATTGGCGCCGCCCCCGGCGCCGACGCCGCGCGAATTGGAGGTGATCACCCTGCTGGCGGACGATCTGGACACAGAAGAGATCGCCGAACGGCTGGTGATTTCGCTTTACACGGTGCGCTCGCATATCGAAAAGATGCGGCTGAAATATCAGAAACGCTCAATGTTGGGGATCGTGGTATTGGCCTTGCGTCAGGGCTGGATCACCTAATCGGAAGCGCACCTCCTCGAGCAGGTGCGCTCAAAAAGGAAACGAATCGATGCATCATTTTGCCCTTGTTGCGCGGCGTCAAGGGGAACCTGGCGCCAAGTAGAGAAAGGAACGGCAAAATGAACGAAATTGAACAGAATGTATGGCGCACCGTGCGCGCAGTAACAGTCTTGGCGGTGCTGGTGGTGCTGCTCCTGGTCGCCGGCAGTGTTGCCAATCTCTTTGATCGCTCTCTGGTCGGCGGGTGGGGTGGCTCGACAAGCTCGCCAACCCTACAAGAGCCAACGGGGCCGGGGGTGCGGGTGCAAAGCTACGCGGAGATCGTACCCGGCGTGAACAACACCGCTCATGCCTGGGCGCTGGGACCGGACCAGCAAGGCAGCATGAGCAGCAACAGCGTGGCCGATGAGCAAGCGTTGAGTGCAGCGGCAGAAAGCGTGTGGCCACGGGCAACCCTGGCCATGGTGGCGCGCAGCGGATTGGCGGAAAAGCCGGCTGTTGTTGGCGACCTTGTGACGCCGACGCCGGCGCCGACGGCTGTGATGTTGCCAACAATAGCGTCAGCATCGCCGGCGTTTCTGGTGCAGCAACCGCTGGCCAATCTGCGCGGCGGGCCGGGAACCGAGTACCCGATCCTGGGCGTGACCCATGCCGGCAACCGCTACCCCATTACCGGGCGCAGCGAGGAATGGTGGCAAGTGACCGTCAATGGGGGCGTCGCCTGGATGCATAGCGCGCTAGGGGTGACGGAAGGGGATGCCGTCACCGTGTCGGCGATCAGCACATTGCCTGCGGTTCCTACGGTCGGCTTGGTAGGCGGCGCCAATGACACAGAACCAACGGCGACGCCAACGCGCTTGCCCAGCTATGGCTACAGTGTGGCCATGGAACGGCACAGCGAAGCCAATACGCTGGTCGCCTATGCCCTGATTCAAGACAGCCAAGCCATTGTGGGGGATCTCTACCTCCTTGTCACTCACGGCGGCCAACAGTGGCGCAGCGGCCCCAGCAGCTACGCCGTCAGCGGCGTGACCAAGCCCGCCGACCCGGCCAGCCCGGAGAACAAGACCTACAACGCCAAGATCGATTTCCCGCGCTTCCTGCACCCGGATCTCGATCTCACCGGTGAATGGGGGATCACCCTCGTTGACGGCAACAACACCCCGCTGAGTGTGACGACTGTGGTGCAAATCGCCCCCAATGATCCGCAGCGGGAGATCTATCTCCATTATCGAAAGGTGAAACTGTGATTGACGCCATTCTTGATCCCCGTCATCGCAACCCGCCAACACCATCCGAACTGGCGGTGATCCGGGCCTTAGCCCACGGCAAAAGCCGCAAAGAACTAGCGCGCTATCTGGCGATCTCCTACGCCACCCTCTCGCGCCATCTCTATAACATCCAGATGAAGCTGGGCGCCCAGAGTGCAGAACAAATGGTCTACATGGCAGTAAAACAGGGGCTGATCGACTAATGGACGCCAAATACATCAAAGTCAACTGCACAATTCCCGGCCTTGCCCTGGACGGCTGCCATGATCTCTGCACTGTACTCGCCGCCCTCGGCCAACTCATCATCGACAACGCCGGCCAAGGCTCCCCCCTATCCGTCCTAGTAACTCCCATAAATCGCAACGCCCCCCTCGCCAGCACCGTCGCCACCTCAGCCGCTTGTGGCCCGCTCACCGAATACCGCTGGACGCTGGAAAATCTGGCGACCGGGGGCCCTCTAGGCGCAGCCGTCACCTTTGCCGGCGCACCCTTGGCCGATGCCAGTGCCGAATCGTATGTGGTGAGCGGTAGCTATAGCCTACCGCTGATCGACTGGAATGCTGTTGGTGGCCAGCTCTGCAACTACCGCGTGACGCTCACTGTAACCGACAACTGCAACCGCTATGCCACCGATGTAAAGACCAGTCTGCTACCGGGCAGCGCTCTCTACCATCGGATCTTCACCTACACCGGTGCCGACCAAGTGATCACCGTCCCCGCTTGTGCCACCAAGATGCGCGCCAAATGCTGGGGTGCCGGGGGTCATTCGCAAAGCTACCTCCTCACCCACAGCGGCGGCGCTGGCGGCTACACCGCGCCCAGAGGGCCCCCGGTGATCCCCGTCACTCCTGGGGAACAGTTGCGCGTGGTGGTGGGCCAGGCGACGACCGCCGTTACCTCCTATGGCTTTGCCGGCGCCACCAATCACGGGGCTGGGGGTGGTCTTAGCGGCATTTTTCGCAAAGCGGGGCCGGTGCGGGTGCTGCCCAGTGAAGCGCACTATGCGCTCATCATCGCCGGTGGTGGTGGCGGCGCCGACTATGCCGGCACAACGCAATCCCGCGGCGGCAACGGTAACGATCCCGTCTACAGCGGCGGTCAGAATTCCATGCAGGGGATTTCAGACAACACAGAGGGCAACGCCAGCGCCAACGGCGGCGGCGGTGGGGGTTATCGGGGTGGTGGTCGCCATTATCGGGACAGCATCCAAGGGCTGGCCACCATGCTGCCCTATGGTGGCGAAGGCGGCAGCGGCTACACCATCGCCGGCGCCACCAATGTAGTGATGCTATCCACCCCAGACGGCCAACGCACCGCGCCCAACAGCAGCGACCCCGACTACCAAACGGGCGTTGGGGTGGGGGCGCCGGGGGCGATGGTGGATGCGGCAGGCGGTCATGGGTTGGTGGTGATCTACTGGATGACCGGTTAGAAGACAGGAAGACAAGGAGACAGGAAGAAGATCGTCAAATTCTTCTTGTCTTGTAATAAAACACGTATCACAGAGGTAACTATGCTCATCAATCTACATAGCATCATCGTCGACAAGCCGATCCCCGGCCTGACCGGCGTCACTTTCAACAAATGCACCACCCTGGCCGATGTCCTGGCCGCCCTCATCACCCAAGGCGGCGCCGACATTCACGCTACGGGGGGCAACTATGATCCCGCCACGGAAAACATAAGGATTACCCTCAGCAATGGCAGCAGCTTTACGATCCCAGCCTCCCTGCTGCTGCCCGTGGTCGCCGATGGCGTCACCATCACCGGCAACGGCACCAACGCCAACAAGCTGACCGGCTATAAAATCGCCTACGATGCCACCAGCGGCGCCCTCACCATCACCCCGCCGACGGGCGCGCCTGTCACCGTGCCGGCACAAACCGCCACGGAAGAAAAAGCCGCCGACCCCCACAACCTGCTGGGGTTGGGCGCCGGCGCCACTGTCACCACGCAACAGATGTTGGACTATCTCGCTGCCCATCTGCACGACTGTTGTTCGAGTGACACGCAGGAGATCCCGGCCAATGCGTTTGCTGATCCGGTGAACCCGACCCAAATGGAGGCGCAAGCCTGGATTGACAATCATGGGCCGTTCAAGGCTGGCACACAAATTATCTACAACCGGTTTGTCAATGGGGATGTGGAAGATCCGGACTATGTCTGGTTGGTGAATGAGATTGGCGACGCCACCAATGTCGAGAGTCCCGAACCAATCAAAGCCGGCGCCGGTCTCATCAACGCCACCGCCACCGGTCTGACCCAAAATGTCGCCAAAAACCCGGCCTTTTCCCAGATCGCCTATCAGCAGAATGCCGCCGCCACCACCGGCGCCAACAGCAACATCACCGTGCAATTTGCCGGTCGCTACCTGGTGACAGCCTCGGTCTGGTGGGCCTCGGAAACGTGGCTCACGGAATGCGGCATCCACGGCTTTATCAATGTCAACGGCACGATGGTCTACGCCGGCGGGCGCCTCGATCATAGCCGCAAACTGCAAACCGATCCGGTCAACAGTGGCAACAGCAAATTTCTCGCCTACACCACCGCGCTCACCTGCATTCTGTCACTCAACGCCGGCGACGTAGTGACCTTTACCCTCATCCACGATGACAACACTAGTCACAATTTGCTGACCACTAGCGGCTACTCCTGGTTTCAAGTGGAGAAACTATCATGACCTACAAACTGCTCGTTTTACACAACAACGGCGTGATCAGCGCTGCCCTCATCATCGCGGTTATCGACAGCACAGTGCAAACCACACTGGTCACCATCGATCCGGCCAAAGACCGCGCCTATCGCACCGCCCACGACGACCAAACTGTCAGCCGGCGCACCTATGAAGAGGCCGTAGGCATCTTTGAAAAGCGGCTGATCATCACCGACGCGCATGGCAATCGCTCTGTCCATCCTGCTGACAGTCTGCTCCTTCCCATCACCAAACATGCTGCGGGAGCCCCAGGGGCACGGGCAGGCGGCGAGACGAGAACGCTAGATCTGCCTGACATCCTGGCCCATGCCGTCGCCGGTAAATATGTCGTGAAGAACAAAAAGCTTGAGCTTAACCCCAACTGGCAAGAGCCAACCATCTTGATCACGGCTCCTAATGCCCCCTCGACCCCATAAAAAAAGCCGGGGCAAATTTCCAACAGTTGGAAATTTGCCCCGGTTCATAACTCTTCTTTGCACACCTTCGCCACCAACGCCACCAGGTGCGGCACCTCCAATTTCTCTTTGATCGTCACCAAATACCGGTAAACCGAATCGGTCTTGATCCGCAACTCCCCCGCAATCTCTGGCGGCGCCTGCCCCGCCGCCAATCGCCGGCACACCTCCCGTTCCCGCTCGGTCAATTCAAAGGCCGGATGCATGATCACCCTTCCTTTTGCTCACGATATGCCACCGCCGCCCGCAGAAAATCCCGCACCTCGATTAGCAGCGCATCAGTGGCACCCTCACGGATTGCCAGCAGCGAAGAGATCAATGCATCAGCCGCCAAGCACGCTTGCGTCAAACGCGTCACGTGCTGTTTCAGCATTACCATTTCATCCCCTTGCCCACTCTGGTCCATCACCCTGTCACCCCCATTAACCATTAATGATTCTCCATTCTCCATTAACAATTACTCAGGCCATACTTGACACCATGCCATACCGACACCCGGCCAGCGCCAGAGCAAAGGCATCCGCATAATCATCCTTCAGCCCATTGGGCGCCCGCAGGCTGTTGTTTTCAATGTTAGCTAACTGCGAACGGGTCTCACTACACGCCACCCGACACGACCCATTTTGCAACGCTTCCGCGGTCAGATCATACATCAGCACCTTACCCCGTTCGTCACTATTCCAGCCCGGTCGTCCATCCAGCCCATAGGCAATGGTCGCATCGCCAAACGCCTGCAGGGCCAAGATGGTGGCATGACCATGATTCTGCCGCTCCGGCATCACCGTCGCCCGATTGTAATAGGTCGCTACCTGCCGGATCTGCGCCCCAAACGTCCCCGGCTCCAGCTTACCGGCCAGCGTCGCCACCTGCGCCCATGTCTGCACGTCGATCACGCACGCCACCGAATCATCACTACTAGGGTTGCCCTCCGCACTGTCGGCGCCGATCATGTACCGCCGCCCCCGTTCCGGCAATTGATAAATGGTCAGCCCCGGCAACGCCGGTATCCCTTGCACTTGGAGATGTGCACTCTCCACTTTACAAAATTCAATCCAAGCCAGGGCAAGCCGCTTGTCTTTTTGCCGGGGCGCCAATGCCTGTTCATCCGTCGCCGGATATTGCTCATATAAATCATCTAGCGCCCCTGTCCTTGCCTGCGCATCCAATCGCTGCGCATTATACCACGCCAGATCCCGCCCCGGATGCACCGACCATGGCAAGAAAACGGGGTGCCAGCCATTCTCCCCGCGTTTGGCAGCACGGTAGATTTGTTTGAACTCGCTTAGGGGCGCCTCTTTGTCGGCCCGACTCAAGAGGATGAGCTGACCCCCATTGTCAATCGTCGGCTTCACACTCCGCATCAGCCGGTTCAAATTCGGCACTAGATCCGCCTCATCCACCAGTACCGCGTTCGCTGTATAACTATCGCCAGCAGTGGTTGGAAAAGCCAAGGCGCGCGACCCGTTGGAGAGTACCCACTCATGGGCATTATCTACCGTCACCCCTCGACAGCGCATCCAATCCGGCAGCCGGCTATACATGCCCTTTAACCGCTCTTCGCTCAAAAGCTCCATCGCCTCATCATCCCGTCGGCTGAAGAGCAACCCCGTCCACGCCGGCGCAAACAACATCCGGTGCAGAAAATACCCCAACATCAACCACGTCATCCCCAACTGGCGCGCCTTTAGGATGATCAATTGCCGATGCGACCCCAGCGCCGCCAACACCGGCTCTTGCCCAGGCCACAAGTCAAAGCCCACCCAAGCCTGCTCTGTCGCATTAAAGAGGCGCAAGTAGGTGACAAAAAAGTAAGTGATACTTTTAGAACATTTGAGCCATTCCAATTTCTGCCGCTCTGGACTCACCCTGCCACCTTGTCACCTTGTCTCTGGCTCTCCCACTCCTGCAATTCCTTCTGAGCCGTCGCTAAATCGTCAGCCGTATAGTTGCCGGGTTTGATGGTATTATCCACCGTTTGTTTCATCCGCGGCACATAGTCCCCTGTCATCTCCAATGCCAGTTTGAGCGCCGGCACATCCCCGGTCACCGCCGTCCGCACCAGCGCATCATAGAGATCCCGCCGATGCCGCCACAATGGCGCCGCCTGCAATTTCTCAATCTCTTCATCAATCGTCGGATTTTTCTCTTTCCACTGACGGATAGTGCGATCTGTCTTCAATCCTAATGCCTGTGCCAATTCCAATTGGGTTGCCGGCAGCCGTCCAATCACCGGCGAAGCCGCCCAGGCAATATAAGCCGCCAGCCGCCAGGGAAAGCGTTCGGTCAACGCCACATACTCCTGATACCAACTATAGATGATCAGTCCTTGACTTGGCTCAACGGCGCCTTCATTCGGAGTCTCCAACGACGAAGAAGCGGAATTTTCGGAATTGGGCGCAACTGTATGATTACACGAAATCGCCTCACCAGCGCGCCGATCCCCCTTTGGCGTCACCTTCGCCGGCCGTGGCCTCTTTCCTGCGTTGCTTAACGCCCGTTGCCTTTGCTCCTTACTCATCGCCTTTGAATTTCCATGCTATCAATTGAATATTCCATAGACCATAAGGCGCCAGGCATCGAAGTCGCTGGCCTGGACTATACGACTTCGGACTACGCGACTCTGGACTACCGTTACAGTTTACCATTCCTTAAGAAATATCGCACAAACGTACTACGCCCTCATAACGCACCACTCCCTCGTCTCTTTCCAATCGATCCGCTGTTAAATCTCTCGTCCAATCCGCTCCTTTCTCGAATCCGTTGTTAAATCCGCTGTTGTGTTTGTCCAATCCACCCCCATTCGCTATACTTACCCCAACTTCACCTACCCAGCACCAGGATCAGAAACTGAACTAGAAGAGACGATGAACACAAACGCGCTCCCAATCAACATCAATGATCTCCTACATGGCAAGTCTGTCGAATGGGAGCGGCTGGAGTTCAAGGCCGGCTGGAATCCGTTGGACATCCTACAGACCATCTGCGCCTTTGCCAACGACTTTCACAACTTGGGCGCGGTGGCTATCTCATTGTTGGCGTGGCTGAACAGGATGGCCGCCCGGTGCTGCCTCCCGTCGGCGTGAGCGAGGATGCGATTGACGGCATCCAAAAGGAGATCCTGAATCTGGGCCACACCGCCCTGCAGCCGGCCTATCACCCAGTGGTCATTCCCTATCTACTCATGGATCGTACCATTGTCATTATCTGGGCGCCGGGTGGGCAAACGCGACCCTATAAAGCAAAATTAGGCCTGGGCAAAGAGAACAAGGAGTTTGGTTACTTTATCCGCAAAGGTTCCAGCACCGTGCGCGCTCGCGGTGCCGATGAAATCGAACTGCTCTCCCTGGCCGCCACCGTTCCCTTTGATGATCGGCTCAATCAACAAGCGCAAGTCACCGACCTCGACCAGACCCTCATGGTCGATTTTCTGCGCGATGTCGATAGCACTCTGGCCACTAGCGCCCCTACCCTGCCCCTACTCGAACTGGGCCGCCAGATGCATGTCATCGGCGGCCCCACCGAAGCCCCCTTCCCGCTCAATGTCGGGCTGCTCTTCTTCAATCGCGAGCCACACCGCTTCTTTCCCGTCACGCAGATCGATGTCGTCTGGTTTCCCGATGGCCCCGGCGGTGATAAGTTTACGGAAAAGGTCTTTCAAGGGCCGATTCCTCGCATGGTGCGTGAAGTACTCGACTATATTCGTCGCAACTACCTAAGCGAGACGGTAATCAAACAGCGCAACCGCGCCGAGGCCACCCGTGTGACCAACTTCCCCTACGAAGCCATTGAAGAAGCAGTGGTCAATGCCGTCTATCATCGCAGTTATGAAATTCGCGAGCCAGTCGAGATTCGCATCACACCCGACGATCTAGTCGTCCTCAGTCACCCTGGCCCTGACCGTTCCATTCGCATGGATCAATTACGCATCGGGCGGGCCGTCACCCGCCGCTATCGCAATCGCCGCATCGGTGAATTTCTGAAAGAGTTAGATCTCACTGAAGGTCGCGCTACTGGCATCCCTAAGATCCTCAACGCCATGCAGCGCAATGGTTCCCCACCACCCGAATTTGAAAGCGATGAGGAACGCAACTATTTTCTGGTGCGCCTGCCAGTCCACCCGGCAGCCCAAACAAAGGACGAACTTACACCTACAGCGGATGAGGCCGGGTCAGGGCCGAGTCGAGGCCGAGTCGAGGCCGAGTCAGCAGCCGATCAGATCATGCTCATTCTGCAACAGGGTGAAGCGTCCGCTGCTGAAATCGCGACTGCTTTAGGGAAAAACAGCGTGTCAGGTGCACTGAAAAGAGCGCTTCGCATCCTCCTTGCCCAGGGTCAGATTGAACAGACCATACCTGACAAGCCCCAGAGCCGCCTCCAAAAATATCGGTTGGCACGCCCATCAGCTATATCGCCAGCACCATAGTTCATTGCTACGCTGCCGTAATTAACTATACTGCCCTTGCATTTCAGATTTTTGTAATTTGCACGTTCACCCAATCCTCGTTATACTTACAGAAATCTTATTTCCTTTTATCTTTGCAACAAAAAAGCGTCGGGTCAGCCTTTTTCTGACCCGACGCTATGCACCCACTGCTGAGCCTTTGTACCAAACCAGCAGCAGGCTTGTGGACTGTAGTATACCGCATCCCTCGCCCCTTCTGCACATCCGTTCTAGCATGCTCAGTAGATCCAACTTAACACCGGCTTTGTTAAGTATATTGTCATGTATAGGATGTGAGCTGCACTACTCATGAACGTTTTTCAAACCCATGCCCAAATCGTCAAAGATTATGCCACGTATATTGGTAGCTTTCTCAAAATTGCCGATCCCCAGATCCGCAGTAAAGTAGAAGCCGAGCTACGCCAGGGCAAACTCTGGCCGGAGCCGCTGCTCCAGTTCAATCCCACCTTTGAAACCTTTGGCGCGCTTGAAACCTTAGTTGCCAATGGCACCCTCCACCGCGATATTCGTGATATTTTCAAGGGCTATACCCTCTATCGCCACCAGGTAGAAGCCATCAAGTTGGGAACCACCGACCAGGATTTCATTGTCACGTCGGGCACAGGCTCCGGGAAATCGCTCACCTATATTGGTAGCATTTTTCATCATCTGCTCTCTAATCCCGGCGCCCAAGGGGTAACGGCTGTCGTTGTCTACCCCATGAACGCGCTCATCAACTCCCAATTCGATGAATTCAAGCGCTATCAGGAAAATTACGAGCAGAGCACCGGCAAGCCATTTCCCATCTCCTATGGCCAATACACCGGCCAGGAAGGGGAAGATAAACGCAAGAAAATGCGGGAGAACCCACCCCAGATTCTCCTCACCAACTATATGATGCTGGAATTGCTCTTGACCCGCGTCCGCGAACGCTCGATTCGCGATGGCATCTACGAAAATCTACGTTTTCTCGTCTTTGATGAACTACACACCTACCGCGGCCGCCAGGGCGCCGATGTTGCCCTCCTGATTCGCCGGATTCGGGCGCGCGCTGCTCACCCGGTTGTCTGTATCGGCACCTCCGCCACCATGGTCTCCGGGGGAACGCTGGCTGAGCAACGAAAAGAGGTTGCCAGCGTTGCGACTAAGCTCTTTGGCAAAGACTTTACCGCCGACCAGGTTGTCAACGAGTGGCTGGATCGCTCCTTTACCTATACCGGCACACTGCCAACCCGCGCCGAATTAGCGGCTGCCGTAACAGCGGGTATCGACCCGACTGCTTCGCTGGAAAAACTGAAAGCGCACCCGGTGGCCATTTGGCTGGAAAATCAAATTGCGCTAGAGTCACGCGAAGGGATTCTGGTGCGTGGCAAGCCACAGCGCATCATCGAAATTGTCGTGGCCTTGGCCGCGGCCTCTGGGCTTGCCGTGGATCCGTGCCGCGTCTTTTTGGAGCAACTGCTGCAGTGGATCAGCGTGGCCAACCAACAATTACAGGCTGCCGGTCAGCGCTATACCTTGCTCCCCTTCAAGCTGCACCAATTCATCTCACAGACCGGCTCGGTCTACACCACGCTCGATCAAGATGACCAACGGTTTATCACCTTGGAACCTGGCGTCTATAAGAAGGATGACGCCGACAAGAAGCCCATTTTTGCCAATGTCTTCAGCCGCGCCAGTGGCCATGCCTTTATCTGTGTCTCACGCATTGGCAATTGCCTGGAACCCCGTGAATTTCGGGAAAGCGCCGAAGATGAGTCTGAAGCCACGGATGGCTATTTGATCATCGGCGATGAGGTTTGGGACGAGAAAGAAGATGTTGATTTATTACCTGAATCCTGGCTCCGTTTAACGCGTGAAGGTCCTAAACCGCGTTCAGAGAAGAAAGACTATTTCCCCAAAAAACTCTACTTCGATGAAATGGGTAACTGTTCCGAAACCATGCCCATGAAGTGGTGGGGCTGGTTTATGAAGGCGCCCTTGCTCTTTGACCCCACCGGTGGTATTTTCTTTGATACCAAAACCAATGAGGGGACCAAACTAACCAAGCTTGGCAGCGAAGGTCGCAGCACCTCGACCACCATCACCGCCGTGTCGATTTTAAACCAGTTGGACGCTGCCGGTTTCAATGCCGCCGATCAAAAGCTGCTCAGCTTCACCGACAACCGCCAGGATGCTGCGCTCCAAGCCGGCCACTTTAATGATTTCATCCAGGTTGTCCAGTTGCGGGCGGCAATTTACAAAGCATTAGTCGCCGCGCCCGGCCAAACCCTCACCTACACCAGCTTGGGCGAGGCAATTTTCAAAGCGCTCGGTTTACCCTTTTTAGACTTTGCCAATCGCAATGAAGAGCCGGCCCTAGCCCCCATTCGGCGCAAATATGAACAGTGCCTGCAAGATTACCTCTTCTATCGTGCGATTGCCGATCTACGCCGCAGTTGGCGTATCGTTTTGCCCAACCTGGAGCAATGTGCTCTTCTTACCATTGCCTATGCCGATCTCGATGAGATTGCGGCTGAGGAAAGTTTTTGGGCCGATACATCGCTGGTCAACGAACTCAGGGGCCAAGAACGCCGTGACTTTTTGCAGACCATTCTCGATTTTTATCGGCTGGAATATGCCATTCATAGCGAAAACTATCTCACCCAAGCCAAAATCAAGGAAAATGAGAAACAGTTCCGCGAGCAACTGCGCGCACCCTGGACCCTGGATCGCAATGAAGAGTTGCGCGAACCCTATGTCATTCGCCTGGACCCGCTCAACAAAAATAGCAAGCTGCCCTCAAAAAGCATGGGGCCGGCCAGTGGCTTGGGCAAGTTTCTCAAGCTCTACGTGCGCCAGCGTGGCCTGCGCATTGATCTCAAGGGTGACAACTATCGCACCTTGATCCTCAAGATCATGGCAAAGTTGGAAGACGCCGATTACTTACTCTCCCAGACTGCCCGCAATGAGCACAATGCTGAGGTGCCGGTCTACCGTCTGCGCCTGGAAAAGATCATCTGGCAATTGGGCGATGGGGTAACCGTCAAAGCCGATGTCATCAAGCAGCGCTCTTACAAAGATCAAACGCCCCAGCCCAACGCCTTCTTTCAAGCGCTCTATCAACGCGACTTTGCCCAACGCAAACGGCTGCGTGGCGAAGACCACACCGGCCAATTGGGCACCGAGGTGCGCATCCAGCGTGAGGATCTCTTCCGTGAGGGCAAGATCAGCGCCCTCTTCTGCTCGCCGACCATGGAGTTGGGCATTGACATCAAAAATCTGAGCGTGGTCCACTTGCGCAACGCGCCACCCAACCCGGCCAACTATGCCCAGCGTTCCGGTCGCGCCGGCCGTAGTGGACAAGCCGCCCTGGTCTTTACCTACTGCTCCAGCTATGCTCCCCATGATCGCCACTATTTCCAGGAGCAGAAGGCGCTTGTTTCCGGGACAGTGCTGGCGCCCCGTCTCGACCTCTGTAACCCGGAACTGCTCACGGCTCATCTCAATGCGCTGGTCATTTCCGAGATCGGCCTGCCCGGTCTCGACGGGGCCATTGGCGTCACCCCCTCGATCATGCGGCTTGTCGATGACACCGATGAGGCGATGCCGCTCAAAAGTGAAGTGCGTGCTGGGCTGACCATTGCACCAGCGCAGTTCGAGACGCTCAAGGCGCTCTTTACGCGTGTCATCTATGATTTTGCCGCCGATTTACAGGCCAACGGCGCCAACTGGTATTCCGAGCAGTGGCTCGAACAAAAGCTGGCCTCAGTCGCTGACCACCTCGATCAGGCATTGGTGCGCTGGCGTCGCCTCTATCACTCGGCTCTGGCCATTCTCATCGAAGCGACCCAGCAGATCAAGAGTGGTCTCTACACCCTGGGCAGTGATGAGTACAAAAAACACAAACGCAACCAAGATCAGGCCACCCGCCAATTAGACCTGCTGCGCAACAGCTTTTCCGGGCTGGCTTCCGAGCTATCAGAGTTTTACCCCTATCGCTATCTGGCATCGGAAGGCTTCCTACCCGGTTACAATTTCACTCGTCTGCCCCTGCGGGTCTTCCTGCCCACCAGTGACAATGGCGGCGAATTCATCTCGCGACCGCGGTCGATTGCCCTGCGCGAGTTTGGCCCCCAAAACATCATCTATCACAATGGCCGGAAATACCGGCTCTCCCAGTTGGTCGCCCAAGACATTGAATCAACCCTGCGTGAGGCCAAACTCAGCAAACAGGCCGGCTACTTCCTTACCGACGACCAGAAGCTGCGGGAAACCTGTCCATTCTCCGGTCGTAGCCTAAGTGACAATGCCAATGCCGACTATCTCCATCATCTGCTCGAAATGGCCGAATCGCGCGCCGAAGAAATCGACCGCATTACCTGTGAAGAGGAAGAGCGTCTCTCCCGCGGCTATGACATTCGCACCTACTTCTCGATTGACGGCGGCGATTTTGATCGTGTGCAAAAGGCCACGGCGCGCACGAGCGAAAATACCCTGCTCAACCTGCGCTATATCCCCGCTGCCCGCTTGATCCATATCAACTACAAGTGGCGCAGCCAAGAGGCTGACGGCTTTCCTATCGGCATGATTTCCGGTAACTGGCGTAGTTCCATCCCTGACGCCGCCAGCAACAGTAAAGAAACCTACCAATTGATCAAGCTCTGGACCTCGAATCTGGCCGACGCCCTCTACATTGAACCCATCCAACCGTTGGGCTTGACTCCGGCCGGCGTGATTACCCTCCAATATGCCTTGAAACGGGCCATTGAACTGCGTTTCCAGGTCGAACCCAATGAGATCGGCGTCATCGCCATTGGTGAACCGGCGGCGCCCAACATCCTGCTTTTTGAAGCGGCCGAAGGCAGCTTGGGCATTCTTTCTCGCTTTACCCTGGATCCCGCTATCTTTCAGGAAGTGGTCGAAGCCGCCCGCATCCTCTGTCGCTTCGATGATCCGACCTACAAAGGGCCGGCTTCCTACGATGATTTACTCAGCTACTACAACCAGCGTGACCACAAGGTGATCGACCGTCACCTAATTCAGGACGCGCTGAAAAAGTTGCTCATCGCCGACATTGAGATCCAAAGCAACCCTAGCTTCCAAAGCTATGACGATCACTACCAAGCGCTCTTGCGCGGGCTTGACCCCAACTCGATCACCGAACGCACCTTGATCGACTATCTCTATCAACAGGGATTGCGGTTGCCTGATGCCGCACAAAAAACCGTCGATGGCATCTATGTCCAGCCCGACTTTTACTACGAGCCGCGCATTTGGGTCTTCTGCGACGGCACGCCCCACGACGCCCCCGCTGTCCAAGCTGATGATGAGCGCAAACGGCAAGCTATCATGGCCCGTGGCGACGAAGTCTGGGTTTACTACTACAAAGATAATCTCGTTGACTGTGTCGCAGCGCGGCCAGATATTTTCAGGAAGGTACGATGACAATTACTTGGCAACCAGGCAAGCTCGTGACCCTACGTGGGCGCGATTGGATTGTCCTCCCTTCGGAGGACCCTGATCACCTCTTAATGGTCAAGCCTTTGGGCGGTTCGGATGCCGAAAGCACAGGTATTTACTTACCACTCGCCATTGCATCCGAACGGCCACGCGATAAAAATTTTGAAGAACCAACCAAAGATGATCTGGGTGACATTCGCACGGCTCGCCTGCTTTATGACTCAGCGCGCTTGGCTTTTCGCAACGGCGCCGGCCCCTTTCGCTCCCTGGCGAAGCTCTCCTTTCGCCCACGCTCCTATCAGATGGTGCCGCTGATCATGGCGCTGCGCCAGGAAATAGTGCGTTTACTCATCGCTGACGATGTTGGGGTTGGCAAGACCATAGAGGCATTACTGGTCGTCAAGGAATTATTAGATCGCCGCAAGATCAAACGATTCGCCGTGGTCTGCCTACCGCATTTATGTGATCAATGGCAGGCCGAAATTCGGGACAAACTCGACCTGGAAGCCGTGATCATCCGCTCCAATACCCAGGCGCGGCTCGACCGTCAGATCCAGGGCGATACCAGTGTCTATGACTACTATCCCTATCAAGTGATTAGTATCGACTTTATTAAGAGCGATCACCGGCGCGATGTTTTTATCGAGCAATGTCCAGAACTGGTCATTGTTGACGAGGCTCATACTTGTGCCCGACCGGCCGGCGCATCGGCCAGCCAGCAACAGCGTTACCATTTGGTTAGTCGTATTGCCAAAAAGTCCAATCAGCATCTGCTGCTGTTGACAGCAACACCCCATAGTGGCAAACCGGAAGAGTTCCATTCCTTACTGGGGATGCTGCGGTCTGACTTTGAGACGCTCGATCTACCCAGGTCCAGCCAGTCACAGCGACGCGAATTGGCGCAATACTTTGTTCAACGTAAAAGAGCCGACGTTGAAAAGTGGATGGGCGAAGAGACCCCCTTCGCCAAACGCGACCCGTTTGAATGGCCTTACGAGCTTTCCCCCGGATATGCGCAATTTTTTGAAGAAATCCTTGACTTCTCGCGTAAATTGATTGCGCCTGATCCGTTACGGGGCGGTTCACGCAAGGTTCAATACTGGACTGTGCTTGCATTATTGCGCGGCGTGATGTCAAGCCCCGCGGCTGGTATCGAAATGCTCAATACTCGTCTTACCAAGCTGGATCTAGGCTCTGCGGATGACGGCGCCGATGAGGCTACGCTTGATGCGAATGAAGCGGAAGAAAACCCCGTGCGCGACACGGAATTTGGCTTTGAAAGCGACAACGCACCCACCCAGCTTGTTGAACGTAACCAGTGGACTGCCCATCAGCGCCAGCAGTTACGCAATTTTTCTGATCAACTAAAAAAGCTCGCAAACCTGAACGCTGACCAGAAACTCGCCTCAGTGGCGCTAATTCTTGAGGACTGGCTGGCAACAGGCTACAACCCGGTGGTCTTCTGCCGCTACATTGCCACGGCCAATTATCTTGGTGAACAGTTGGCCCCCGTGCTTAGAAAGCAATTTCCCCATGTCGAAGTTCAAGTCGTTACGAGCGAACAGCCAGACGACCTGCGCAAACAGCGAATTGAAGAGATGGAACAGTCACCGCGTCGCATCTTGATCGCCACTGACTGCCTAAGTGAAGGCATCAACCTGCAACAGCATTTTACTGGTGTGTTGCATTATGATCTGCCCTGGAATCCCAATCGCTTAGAACAGCGTGAGGGTCGTGTCGATCGCTTTGGCCAACTAGCGCCCACGGTAAAGGCATGTTTGCTTTATGGTGCGGACAACCCAATCGACGGCATTGTCCTCGATGTACTCCTACGCAAGGTCAGAGAAATTAGGAAGTCTACGGGCATCAATGTACCCTTCCCGGATGACTCGCAAAGTATCATCGACACGATCACCCAGGCCCTCCTGCTGAATCCAGAGCGCCAACCGCTCAAGCGCCAGCGCCAGAGCAAACATCAACTCGCCTTTGATTTTGAAGAATTCGATGAAGCGGCCAAAGCCAAAGCCAATGTCACGCGTAAAATTGACGAGGCAGCCGAACGCGAAAAAGTATCACGCAGCATCTTTGCCCAAAACGCCATCAAAGCGCAAGAGATCGAGGCTGACCTGGCCGCGGTGGACGAGGCGATTGGCGATCCACAGGCAGTGGAAGAATTTGTCATTGCAACGCTCAATAATTTATTTGGTGTACAAACAATTCAAGACCCGCGCGGATACCGGATTGTCCTTGGCAACCTGCCGCCTCAGCTACGCAGCTTGCTACCGGAAGCCGACCCGCTTAAAGTCAGTTTTATCTCGCCCACACCCGCTGGTTACCATTATCTAGGCCGCAATCATCGCTTTGTTGAGCAACTCTGCCACCTGATCATGGCCAATACCGTGAACCGTGTCGATAAACGCGCCGCGCGCGCCGCCGTCATTCGCACGAATGACGTAACCATCAAGACAACCTTGCTCCTTTTCCGCTGCCGCAACGTGATCGAAGAGCGTCGGCGCAACCACCAGATCATTGCGGAAGAGATGCTCTTATGGGGATGGTGTGGCACACCGGAAGAGCGCCAATTTCTGGAACACAACCAGGCCAAAGAACTCCTAAAGCGGGCGCGGGCTGCCGCCGAGCTATCCAAAGAAGCCCGTGAAAATTTTCTTAAAAATGAACTCGCCCTCTTCACGGCGTTTAAGACTGTCTTTACCATCGAATTTGATGCCGTAGCCGAACAACAGTCAAAACGTTTAGTCGAAGCCCATGAACGCTTTAGCGCCCTTATGGATGGGTTGCATTATCAGGTCGTTTATCCCGTATTGCCGATGGATCTATTAGGTATTTATATTCTCTTGCCGCATCAACGGTAGCAACTTGGAACCTAGCCGAAAATTCGGTTGTAGCCCAGCGGCTCGACGTGAGACTTCGGCGTGAGCGCCGGGAACCCATTGGTGCGAACGCTCGCCGACACGGGAACAGCGAATTTTCGGCTGAAGACTTGACGGTATTCTTATGAATTATCCCAGCATTCGTATCGAAGGTGGTATTCTTTCCGCCGACGTTCTTGACCGGCTCGAAGACGCTGCTGGTCAACAGCCAACTGACTTCGGCTTTGACCCATCAACGAAGGTTAAAGACGAAATTGCCCGCGCCTGGGCGGATGCCCAGGATTACTGGCGTATCTTCCAACGCAAGCTGGCATCGCTCAAACCGAATTCCCCCGCGACGACCGAGACACGCAATCATTGGGTTGTTCCATTGTTGGGATTGCTCGGTTATCAGCTTGAATACCAAGCGCGAGGTGCGGAGCTAAACGGCAAGAGCTATGCGATCTCGCATCGTGTCATCAATCGCAGCAATACGCCGCTGCACATCATTGGGGTACGCGAGCCGTCCGGTTTGGATCGCAAGCCGGAAAAGGCCATGCTGCGTATGTCTGCCCATGCGCTGGTGCAGGAATACCTCAACCTCCATGACGAGCTCTATGGCTTGGTTACCAATGGCCATCTGCTTCGCCTCCTGCGTGATAGCTCACGGCTGGTCAAACTCACCTACTTGGAATTCGATCTGGAGCGTATCTTTAGCGACGGTCTCTTTGCCGATTTTGCTATCCTCTTCCGGTTGCTTCACGCCTCGCGCCTGCCCCTCATCCAGGAAAACGCTGCCGAGAGCATCATCGAACGGTATCATCAAGATTCACTCGATTCTGGTGCGCGTATCCGTGATCGCCTGAGCTATGCTGTCGAAGAAGCAATCAAGAATTTTGCCAATGGCTTTTTGACTCACCTAGCGAACGACGCGCTACGTCAGGCGGTTGTTAATAAAGCTAACCCTTTTACGGCTGAGGCTTATTATCAATCTCTGCTGCGCTTGATCTATCGACTTCTTTTTTTGATGGTAATCGAAGATCGGGATCTCGTCTTTCCGTCGCAAGCCGATACCAACCGACGTGCTATCTATGACCACTATTATAGCGTGCAAAGGTTACGCCGGTTAGCGGAAAAACCGTACTTAGCCGATCGTCGCCAACATGACCTCTGGTTGGCGTTACTGACAACGTTCCATCTCTTTGAAGAAGAAGGCCCCGGCCACAAACTTGGGATTGCGCCACTTGGCGGCGATCTCTTTGGCGCCGAAGCCATCGGGCCACTTAGACATTGCACCTTAAGTAATGACGTGTTACTTCATTCGCTACGCGCCTTGAGCCTCTATGAGCATCCAGAAACCAAGCAGAAGCTTCGGGTCAACTATGCCGCCCTCAATGTTGAGGAGTTCGGTTCAGTCTATGAAGGGCTGCTGGAGAAAAAACCGGATTTTTTGCCGGTGGGGTATCAGATCGAGTTTGTCTTCGCCCAAGGTGATAAACGCGCCGTCACCGGCTCCCACTATACACCTGACAACCTGGTGGTGCCACTGCTCAAACACTCGCTCGACCATCTGATCGCCCAAAAACTCAAAGAAGCCAACCCGGAAAAGGCGCTCCTGTCTCTACGGGTGGCAGACATTACCTGCGGTTCTGGTCATATTCTGCTGGCCGCCGCCCGCCGTATTGCTACGGCATTGGCCACTGTACGCACGGGTGAAGAGCAGCCATCACCCGTCGCCTTTCGCACGGCCGTGCGCGATGTGATCCGCACTTGTATTTTTGGCGTAGACTTGAATCCATTGGCCGTTGAACTCTGCAAGGTAGCGCTTTGGCTCGAAGCGCACAATCCGGGTGAGCCACTCAATTTTCTCGACCATCACATCAAGTGCGGCAACGCCATTGTCGGCTACGTCCAGCGCGAGGAAATCGAGATAGGCATCCCTGACGAAGCCTTTGTCACCCTGCCGAGCGATGACAAAGCTGTCGCCGCGGCGCTACGCAAGCGGAACAAGGAGGAGCGTGTGCAAAAGCATCAGCAACCATTGGCCCTTACGCCCCAATCGCAACAGCAGCTTGATCAAATTATCCGCAATTGGCGCACGATCTCTGCCTTACCTGAACGCACGCCGGTCGAAATCGAAACGAAGAAACAGCGTTACCAGGATTTCACGGCCAGCGGCGACGCCTGGTTGCTCAATCAGATCGCCGCCATCCCCATTGCGCAATTCTACTTACCCAAGACCGTACCCAGTCGTGGTTGGATCATCACCGACAACGAATTTCGGCAATATTGGCAAGGCGAACGCACGCCCCAAGGGCAAGCCACCGCCACGGCGTGGGCGATGGCACTACAAAAGCGTTTCTTCCACTGGTTCTTGGAGTTTCCTGAGATTATGGCCCGCGGCGGCTTTGATTGCATTTTGGGCAATCCGCCCTATTTGGGAGATAAACATCTCAGTGGAACCTACGGTCATCCTTTTTGCACCTATGTCAAATGGTCCTACGCACCTGTTGGACTCAGTGACCTGGTTGTCTACTTTATACGTCGAATTTATAATTTATTGCGCCCTGGCGGTTTTACTGCCTTTATTACGACTAACTCAATTAAGGATGGAGATATCCGTAAGGACGGATTGGAACAGGTGCTAGCTCAGGGTGGGGCAATTAACTTTGCCATACGTGGTATCAAGTGGCCAGGTCATGCTAATCTAGTTGTGTCCCTAATTTCAATCTATAAAGGTGCATGGCAGAATCGGCTTTGTGTACTAGATGGACAGAACGTTTCTTATATAAGTGCATTTCTAGAAGATTTTGAAGATTCTGGTACACCACAAGAGTTGACTGAAAATGCCGCGCTGATTTTTAATGGAATCCACTTTAGAGGTGACGGTTTCCTTATTACATCGCAGCAGGCTAATGCGATGGCAACAAAGAATCCACAATGTGAACAAGTACTTATTCCTTGCTTGAATGGTGAAGAATTGAATGGAAGCCCACAACAGCAACCATCTCGCTACATCATTAATTTCATGGATTGGCCATTAGAAAAAGCCCAAAAATTTACAGAAGCGTTTGAACATGTCCTTACACATGTCAAACCAGAGCGTGAGACTCTTTCTGAAGCAATCCTGCGTGAAAAGTGGTGGATCTTTGAGCGTGCTCGTATAGAATTGTGGACAAAACTTAAACCGCTTGAGTGGTGTTTAGTTGTTGCCCGCACAACTAAACATCTATGTTTTTCTAGACTTTCAAGTGGAATTGCTTATACAAATGCCATTCACGTCTTCACCACCAATCGCTGGGATCTCTACACCATTGTTCAATCCACGGTGCATGAAGTGTGGGCGCGCAAATACAGTGGTTCACTAAAACAAGATTTACGTTATTCACCATCCAAGTGTTTTGATACCTTTCCCTTTCCCGCAGGGCTATGGCAAACGGCCAACCAGGCGCTAGCGGCTATCGGCGAGCGCTACCATGAAGAACGTCGCGCCCTCATGCGCCACCTCTGGCTGGGTCTCACCGATCTCTACAACCTTTTCCACAACCCGGATCTCACCCCCGCCCTTGTCGCCAAAGTCAGCAAGCAGCCTGATGCCATCGCCACCGCCGGCTACCAGGGCCTCATCGACCTGCGCACCCGCCACCGGGAACTCGATCTCGCCGTCGTCGCCGCCTATGGCTGGGCCGACCCTTCGACCGGCTCAGGGCAAGCCTTGGATCTGGGCCACGCCTTCCACGCCATCGACACCCTGCCCGAAAACGACCGCATCCGCTACACCATCAGCCCCTCCGCGCGCAAAGAACTCCTCCGCCGGTTGCTGGCGCTCAATCACGAACGGGCCGCTGAGGAGATGAAGGCGGGGTTGCATGAGAAGAAGGGGAAGAAGAAAAAAGACGACAATGACACAGAGGCTAGTAGTGAACAGATGAGTATGTTTCAGGTATAGACGCAGTATCCCTACCGCACATCTCAGCTATAGGGATTGATGTAGGTGCAATTACTGGTTGCTTTTAGACGTATATGATTCGATAGATTGCAGGACACGCACAAAATGATAAATACGACCGTCTCAGCCATAGAATTGATTGGGTTGCTGTTGATTTTCTCAGGCATTACTCTGTTCCTTGCTGGTGCAAGTATTGTTACTGTTAAGCAATGGATCGAAATAAAACCTGGATTCAAGACGATTCTTTTTGGTATTGTTTTGGCGGTTGTGGGAACACCGCTACTGTTATTTGATACACTGAATTCACAACAATCCGTGAGCTATGGTTTAATGAATACACCTACGCCTATTGCAGCGTTAACCCGAGAAGAGGGTGTAACTCTGGCGTCCTCATTTGTGGCATCTAAAACGATCAGTAATACACAAAATAATTTGCTTTCTACGCCCACTGTAGTTGCGGATACACCTACTTCGACACCGACAGTAGCTATGCCGACCGCCACACCCACACTGGCACCGACTAATACGCCGGCGGGAGTGCAAAGTCAACTCAACAGCATATTGGGTGAAGGAAATTGGTTTTGTATGTCTGATCGGTTAGATGCAGTTGGCATCAGAGAAATTCCCGACAACATGATGCTAAACAGTCCGATTAAAGCTATAGAGAAAAATCGTGTTTTATACGATGCCAATGAAAAGATACCTGTTGGGGGAAGTGGAACTGTCTGGCTGAATACCCGAATTCAACCTGCTGAGTGTCCCAATCCGATATCTGTTATTTCGACACCTGAAACGCCCACAAAGCAGAGCATTACATTCGCGCTTAGTGGCGGCAGTTGGGAGTGTCTAGCTGATACACCCAACGCCGTTTTGATTACCGGTGTCCCCGCAGGCTTCACGATTCAAGCTCCCTTTTCTGCGGTGGATAAAGAAGGCACAAAATATAATTATGGAGAGGTAGTACCCAGTGGTGGGCCTGCAACTGGCTGGTTACTTACAACTCTGTCTAGAGACCAATGCCCATAGGTTGAAGGTTTGGGTTGACACCGTTGTTGGAGGTGAGGGTTGAATCATGAACGGGCTGCGGCCGCGAATAAGCCATTACCAATGAAATGCGGCAAACGCAGTGGTCAAGTTGATGAGCCACAGTTGGAATTGTTTGAGTGAAGCCTTCTGCAATTGACCTGCTCTTGAAATTGGGAACAATGGAACTATGGCTGGAATTTGGCTGGGATTAACAGTTGCACTCATGATCTTTGCCTGGTTTTTTTGGGGACTCAAAGCGCTTGACCCGAATTTACCCATACATAAGTGGATCACCAAGCGTGACGCAGTTAAATTGTTTGGTTTCGTTGTCCTACATCTTGGCATTTTCGTGGCAATAGTAGGCTATAACTATCAAGGAACATTTCTAAAGGGTTTTATCGACACCTTTTATGCGAATTTGGTGACAGAATTAATCAGTATAGCAATCACAGTCCTAGTTATCGATTACATTTTTGAGTTACGAAATGATGAACGAGAAAAAGAGCGCATTTTACGGCAGATGGCAAGTCACAGCAACGACTTTTCTCGTGACGCTGTGCGGCTCATCAGGGAGAAGTCGTGGATCCGAGACGGTTCGTTAAATGATCGAAATTTCAGTTACGCAAATTTAGAAAAGGCCCTTCTACACCAAGGGGTACTGAATCGCGTTGACTTAAGTGGGGCAAACCTTAGAAACGCGCTCCTACTTGACACAAGTTTAATTGGCGCAAATCTGCATAGAGCGAATTTACAAGAAGCCGATCTTACAGGAGCGAATTTGCATGGGGCAAATTTAAAAAGCGTCAATCTGTCTCAAACGATCGTATACGGGACAGTTTTTGACAAAGCTAATTTGAGTCTAGCTGATATATATGATCTGGATTTGAGCCGCTCTAGTCTTGAAGGTGTGAATCTTAATTCTGCTCGCTATGAAAATGTTAAATGGCCCAAAGGTTTTATCCCTGAAGCCGCCGGGGCCATTCACGATGAAGGTTATGTTTGGCGTGACCGTGCATGGGAAAAATAGCGATCATAGGAGCGGCAGTGCGAGCCAAGCAAATGGTCGGAAACGTAAAAATAGGAGTAAGCACCACTGAAAAGTAGAAACGCCACTCGCACGACGAGTATAGGTTTATCTCTATCCTTAGACTTGGCATTATTTGAGTAAAATGAGTAGATGACAGATAGGAAACATTTATGGCAAAAGACATTACAAACCTGATTGAACGTCTTGATACGTTTGAAGAACGAATGGGTGTCACCCTTGAAGGACTATTCGCCATTGTGGAAGACAATAACTTTGTAAAAATTAATGGGGAGCTACATTCGTGCGACGGTGCAGAAATTGAACAAAATACTCAGGTAGTTGTATCTTTACATGATGCAGCCGGGCGTGTTATCGGGACAAGTACAACACAGTTTAATGCCGAATCTTTTTTCGGCTTTGAAACATTTTCAATCCTATTAATGCCACCGATTGCCCCTATTTCCAAAATTCGTATCTATCCAAAGGCATGGTAAGTAAGCCATGCTAGAACAGGTTCGCAAACCACTACTCGATGAAGCACGGCAATCGCCTGCGCTCCTTTCCGATTTAACTGGATTAGAGCGCTATATTGCTGAAAGTTATGACGCCCGCTCCTTTGTCGAATTGTTACAAAATGCGGATGATGCCGGCGCCGGCCGTTTTCTGATCCAAAGGGTAGGTGCCTTTCTTCTGGTCGCTAACGACGGTCGCCCCTTTACCCAGACTGACTTTGAAAGTCTCTGTCGTAGCGCTGCGTCCTCCAAAAGCCGCAGCACGAGCATTGGTTACCGCGGGATCGGCTTCAAGTCTGTTGTCGGTCTCGCTGAAAAAATTCACTTGATTAGCGGAACATTGGAAGCTACCTTCTCGCGTGAGCTTACTGCATGTGAACTGCCAGCCGCCACGCGTGTGCCGCTGATTCGCATTCCTCATCCCCTGCCGCAAGCAGATCGTATACACTTTGACCGCGCCATCCATGATCTCAGATCGCTGGGTTTTATCACGATCTTTGTGTTTGCTGATCTGATCGCCACGGGGATTGAGGCCGAATTCAGTGCATTTGATGAATCAGCCTTGCTGTTTCTACGACACATTCGCCAAATCGAATTGCGTACGGATGTGGAAACCGTCGTTAGTGTCCGACGGGAAACGCTTGATCACCGTTTACGCCTCGTCCGCTTAGCCGGCCCAAGTGGGACTAGCACCTGGACCTTGCTGGAGCGTGCCGGCATTGCTCTGGCCTTTGCCCATGACGAGAAGGGCATCAAGCGGCTGGATGAACGTCAAGCCGTCGTCCATGCCTTTCTGCCCACACACGAGACCACGGGCCTGGCGATCAAAATCAACGGTGACATCAGCACCGATCCATCACGGACCCGTGTCGTCCTTGATGAGCGGACCAAAGCTTGCATCGAGCAAATTGCCCAGTTGGTGATTGATGTGATCAGCGAAAGTTTAGACGGCGCCTCAGCAAACATCAATGAACAGATGCTTGCGGCCCTCATCCCCTTTTCCGATCCGCGCATGGCCAGCTTTCAACGCCGCTCATTCAAAACCGAATTCCTTGCAGCACTGCAACATGCGGCCAAAAGTCACTTTGCCGATCTGCGCTATCGCCCTGGTTGGCTCAATGCCGTGGATTATGAAAATCTAACAAGAGTCGCCAAGGTGCGTGGTGTACTGCGCAAATTTGAAAGTGTGGAAGGGCTACCCACCTTTCTAAAGTTTTTGGGCGCTAAAGAAGCAACCCTCGAAGAGCTATCGGCTGGTCTGGCAAAAACCATCCCATCCTTGGCCGGCGCCGCCGAAGTCGTCGCCCATGTTGCCAATCGCCATGTCACCAAACAACTAACGGCAACGGACATTCGCAGCGAGTGGCGACTTTGGCCAACCGCCGGGACACCGCGCTCACTGTTGGAGGTCAAGCAAAGCCCCCAAGTCTTAGATCGCGATTTTACCGATCTGGTCTCTGAAAAAACAGGCACACAGACCCAACTGCAGCGCTTGGTCGCCGAACTCACCGATGACAAAACGGTTGCCACCCTGTTGCCTACCCCAAAGAGTGTCGCCGTGCTGCCAACCGCAGGAGCAATGACCGACCTCCAGACAAAGCCGGAAGCGAGTAATCAAACGTTGGCGCCGCCACTCAGCTTAAAACGCTGGCGGAGTGCAGAGCAACAAGTCTTAGCACTGCTCAAAGCCCAAGGTTGGCGCGTTGAAGACGTGAGCCGGCAAAATGTCGGCTATGACATTGAAGGCCAGACCCCGGAAGGTGCAGCGGTGTGTATTGAGGTGAAAGCGATTGATAACCCCGGCCAACCCTTTACGCTCACCAGCAATGAAGAAGCGGTAGCACGCCAAAAGAACACAGCCTATTACTTGGCTATCGTCCGCCAAACCAACACCCAACTCGAAGTCGCATTGATTCAAGATCCACTGCGCCACTTAACACTAACCCGCCAATGTCGCCAATGGGTTTGGGAGTGTTCGCTCTACCAGTTCAATCCGGCGCGTTTTCCACTGGAATGAGGATGGCATAGAGTATTGACCAGCTTTTTAGTATAGTCGTCGCTTCTGCTCCGTAAAGTTAAAGCGATTATCAATAGGATGGAGACTACCATTGGCCGTCTGGAAGAAAAAGCGTTATCAGCCTGAGCAGATAGTCCAAAAGATTGAAGAGTATCGCAAATCTGGCAGAAAAGGCTTCCCGTTTTTCGATAAAGAAACACAAACCCTTTTACTCAGTATGATTGAGTTTGATCATGCGCTCCCAGAGGCAGAGAAGCGTCGTATCGTTAGTAACGCACTCCAACAAGCATTGCGTGGCCCTGAAGTAACTGTGGCTAATCTACTAGGCGCTATTGGTACACTAGAACACGATTTTTGGCAGCAACCAACCAAGCCCTATGTGTTGGCAACTGCATTATCGGTGAAAAGCAATTCTCTACTCCCACGCAAGTCGATAGAGGGGGCAGTACTTACCTTTACACGCAACCTACCAGCAGAGTTTCGACGTACACGGCAGAGCCTTGCTGAACGCGAAAAGCTTCTACGGATTCCTTCACTTCCCATGGGGTATCAGGCGGTGCGCGTCCATGTTCATGCGCGATCCCCAGCCGAAGCAGCGCAATTCGCACTAGATAAAGTGGATCTGCTAAGGGCAATTTGGAATTACATCTCCAATATGGTCAAACTAGAATAACATCGGGGCGACGTGACGATCCCGTGAACCAGATTGTGTTGGGACCACTTCATTCCCTTCATCATCCTTCGGGCAAACTGGCAACCGAAATCTTTTGGTATGAACCAGGGTATCGCTTTCCCCCACAACCCCTAAGTCTGGGCAAGGAGCGTGATAAGCTCTTCGCCTTTGAGACACAGATCCGCAACTGCTTAAAGCAACTAAACTATCGCACAACAATGGAACAGGCATTGCTTCGCTATGTACGCGCCCTCGATGAACATGACTGGCAGAAATCCTTTTCACGTCTGTGGAGTTTGCTGGAACTACTCACGTATACCCAACATGCAAAGTACGATGTCACAATTGAACGCGCTTGTTTTCTCTTTGAAGAACGCAATTATTATCGGCAGCTTTTGGAACATTTGCGTGAAAATCGCAATCGCTCTACCCACGACGACGAAGGCTCATCTGAAATTGAGGCGCATATGTATCAGTTAAAGACCATCATTGATGTACTATTAGAGTACCAAATTTTCAATCGTCTCAAATTTGATAGCATGGTCGAGTGGGGCGAATTTCTGGATATGCCAGTGGATGCCAATGCCTTGAATAACAAGCTTATTGGCCTGAAGAATGACATCACAAAGCTCAATCGAACAATGAACATTGTACAGAAAGCCATTCAGTTCCGCCAGGTTGACAATGGTGCCAATGATTCGTAGTTGCTCTAACCATCCAAGGAGAACGCATAATGACCATCCGTGACCGCATTATCGACTTTTTGCAAGCACGCCCAGAAGGGATTGATGACGATAGCTTGGCCGCCGCCCTGAAGCTGAAACAACGCCAACAGGCCAGCAGTCGTTGCCGGCAGTTGGCACAGGAGGGCCACCTTGTTCGACAAATGGTCAATGGCAAAATTCATAACATCTGGCGCACCCAGCCGGCTACAGACGCGTCTATAGCTGCTGTTGCCACACCCGCCACACCCACGTGGGCAGTCGATACAACCAGGTCCTGGTTCTGGGAAGGCAATGTCCAAACCGCTGTTGCCAGCTATTTGGTGAGCCAAGCCTACGCAATCCACTCGCTGGCCGACACAGCAACCAAAGCCCGTGGCAAAGATCTGATGGCGGTGCGCAACGGCATTCCTTTGTGGATTACCGTCAAAGGCTACCCAACCGGCACCGCCAAAACGCGCCCTTCCACCCAAGCCGGCCACTGGTTCAAACAGGCAGTATTCGACATCATCGCCTACCGTGGCGAAGATGCCAACGCCGAACTCGGCCTTGCTCTCCCTGCTTTCCCGCGCTACCACACCCTGGCGCATAAAATCGCCTGGTTCCAACCTGTTGCCGGCTTTGCCTACTACTGGGTACAAGAGAACGGCACAATTGTTGTTGAAGCGGCAGACAATCAATCCGCACTAAGCTAAACAAAAGCACAATTTCTAGCCACAATTAACGTTTCCAGAGTAGAAGTTTAATCTTCACACCTCTTACGCAGGCAGAAATTGTAAATCTGAATAGTAAGGAAGCTTTCGATGGACATAGCGATAGAACAACTTAAAGCCCATTTTGGTAGTACTTCGCTGATTGCTCGCATCAAAGAGATCAACCCTAAAACACGTGAAGGCATTCTGGAAGCCTACCAGGTCGACAAAGGTGAACCATGGCTATACACTGATGGGCGCCCCGTTGATGACATTACCTACACCTTTAATGGTGAAACGGCATACAAGAAAGATAATTGGGTTCTTATCGATAGCTATGACTTTATCGATGGGTCTGCTCACTTGGCGCACACCCCACGACTAAAAGCCCTCCATATCCGCCCTTTGACCGAAGTAGCACCCTTGTGTGACCGTTTGCAAGAAAACGGCGTCCCGCCGGATCGTCAACTCTCTACCGCCATCCGCAACGTGCAGCTTGTCGGTGAAAAGCTCTTTATTCTCCAAGATTATCTCGACAAAGAGCGTGAAAAAATCAAAAAGCAATGGGCTGCCGAAGAAGCGCGTTTACACAATTGGGCTGGTGAAATCGAAGCCGACCGCCAAGCGTTGGAGCAAGCGCTCCTGACCCTGAAGCAGGAGCGCCTGACCTTTCTTGCTGAGTGTGAAGAATACTATAACCAGCGCGAAGCGTTACAGAAAGCCGATGCCCTCGTAGAAGCGCGCTTGCAATCCTATGGCTTAACCCAGGAAACAGTGGCAACGGGTCAACTACAATTGTCTGATGATTTGATCAAATTATTGCTTGCACAACCCAGTGTGTATGAACGGCTGCGGCAAGAACGAATTGCCGAATTAGCAGACCTTGAACAGGGGTATGAACAGTGGAAAGCGGCGCTTGAAGCCCAAAGTCGTGAAAACATGGAAAGGGAGAGAGAGAGTACCGAACAACATCGCCTGCTTCTTGCGAAAGAGCAAGCCGTTGAGGAACGCACTAACAAACTTATCCGCTGGCAACAAGATATTAAAGAATTACAAGAAATCCTTTTACCGATTAAAAAGCCAAAAACTAAGGCTATTGCCGCCCCTATTTATCCCTTTGCCGGCGAAGAGGCCGTTGTCGGCCACATCAAGGACTATATTCAAGCCAGAGGCTTTTACTACGCCGAGCGGTTGCTGGAAAATTTTTACACCTGCCTCAAAACCGACTATCTTGTGATCCTCTCCGGCATCTCAGGTACAGGCAAATCCAAGCTGCCGCAACTCTTTGCCGAAGCGATTGGCGCAGAATTTGAACTCATTCCAGTCAGACCCAACTGGAATGATGACCGGGACTTGCTAGGCTTGTTTAGCGCGCGCGTCAAACGTTATCAAAGCACGCGTTTTATCGAATTTCTTTTACGCGCCAACGCAGATCAAGAACGCTTGTATATTGTCTGTCTCGATGAAATGAACCTCGCCCCGGTTGAGTACTATTTCGCCCAACTGCTCAGTGTACTCGAAAGTGATAATCCTCAGCTCAAACCACCTGATGAAAGCTTGACAGCGATGGAAGTCAGTCGTTTTGAGGAAAAAGCTTTAATTGAACTGGGAAGATTGCAAGAGGAAAAGGCGGAACTGGAGGGCGTTGCCCTGGATGCCGTCGAACGTGAAATGCGCCTATGGAGCCAAGCATTAGCCGATCTGGAAAAGTATCAGGAAATCCCCATTCCCCCTAATGTTAGATTTGTTGGCACGGTGAATATCGATCACACCACCCACAGCTTTAGTGACAAAGTGCTGGATCGCGCTAACGTCATCCAATTTGAACGAGTTGACCTTAGTGCAAAGCTCGAAGTTGCCCAGGTAGAGGCCAAAGGGCTTGGTTACAGCCAGTTTGCTGATTACTGCATACTGAAAAACCTATCGCCGGCTAAGGCGAAAAATTTACAGATTTGTGTTGACCAAGTACGGCAGATCAACGAAATTTTGGAGCCAAGCGGCATGAACATCGGTTTTCGCATCTTCAAGGAAATTGAGCGCTATATGCATTACGTCATGCAAAGCAGCTATTTTGACCAACCGGAAGTCGCCTTTGACTTTCAAATCAAACAGCGCATTCTCCCCAAATTACGCGGTATGGAAAGCAAAGAACTAAAGCAAGCCCTTGACGAACTCGCCACACTCTTCAAAGAAAAATACACCATGTCACACGAAAAGATTGCCGGACGGCAACGCAATGGCAAAGAGTATGGCGGTCTGCTCCAACAACTGGCCGGCAAAGGTTACATCAACTATTGGGAGGTGCGCTAATCATGTTATCCTCCCCTGTCTGGCTCAGATACCGCATTGATCAAAAAGCCTGGTCAAAAGAAATAATTGCAGAAGATGTCTATCTATTACCAGAAGCGGTGCCCGAATATTATCAGGAAGTCCGTATTGAGCTGCGCATCAAAGCAAAAACAAAAATCAGCATCAAAGCGACAAGCGCTACAGTGGAACCCAAGGGCGCTAATTGTTACCATCTGATCGTGCGCCGTGAACATGGTGGTCTACTTGGTGTACGACAAATCCAGCTTCAACTCGTTGAGGCGGATCAACTAGAGCAGCTAAAAATTATCCTGCCCATTTCCCCGATACATCTGCAAGAAGAACAATTTCACGGGATGCTCGATGATATATCACACTGGATCTTCTTTTCAATCGCCTCGCCTGTTGCCTTAGGCATCGGCTATAGTGATAAGTTCTCCCAGATTTTACGCTCACAACAATTGCTTCTCGATCAAATCCGCAACTCCATTGATACAATTGAACAGATCCTCCAACAAATTGCGCGCGCCCCCAAGAAAAAGATTGTCAAAGAATACTACCGCACCACGCATCTGCATAAACCGCAGGATCGGGTTACACTGCACTGGGCCGAACAAAATCCAGCAGAGGCAAGGAGTATGGCCTTCCGTAACGTCACTTCTTATGATGTCTATGAAAATCACTTCATTTTATTTTTTCTCCACCGGCTCGAACATCGGCTTGCCTTCTTGCGGCGGATCCTGGATTCAACGCTCAAAGACAAACGCCGGGAGATGAAACAACAGCAGCAATATGAAAAATCAAGCTTGCTTCATTCCTTAGGGTTACAAGAACAACAGGTGCTGACGTTAAACCAGACCACGGCAAGCTTGCAGAGTCGCTTAAAACGTCTTACCCAGCTTGATTTTCTAAAAGGGATAACCTTTTCGCCGGCCCTTTTTCGGCTCAACTTCTCCTTAACCTTGAGCCAGGATTTTCACTATAGCCGTCTCTTTGCTTTCTACCGGGAACTAGGTTGCGATAGTGCCATCGAGCGTTTGGATCTCGTCACCCGCTTTATCGATGCCCTAACAGCGTTAGGTGTCAAAGAAACCTATAAAATCTATGAATACTGGACCTTTTTTGCGCTCTACCATGAACTGATTCGGTTGCACTTTTACCCCAAACATGAGGACGAACTATTACAAGCTATCAATGACGATGTTCTCAACCCCTATCTAAAGGCTGGTAGCTGTGTCACATTGCTGGGCGATGAAAATGTCTATGACAACATAGTACTATCTCTGTACTATGACAGAACCTACTCCTATCAAAATAGACGGCCAGACATAACGTTGGACGTTTCCCAAAGACAGCGTTTACGTGCTCGCTTTATCTTTGATGCCAAATACAAATCATACACCGACGCTACAGGACAAAATAGTCTCCCATATTTTTGGGCAGAGGATTTCTTCAAAGTCACCGATCCCTATCAAAAGTTGCGCAATGGATTGCACACAGATCAGCCCCTAACCGCCTTCCTATTACACATTCAAAGCCAAGATAAGTGGTTTGAAAACTATGGCGCTATCATCCAACGGAGTGCAGATGGTCCCTACACATCCAATGCTCACAGGTACGGTTTTATCCCCGTTGTGCCTGGCAATCTGTTACCGCTTCGCTCCCTATTGACTATGCTTTTTTTGATCAAACTTGAAGTCGATGTGGAGCAATGCTGGGCCTGTGGTTCTACACATGTTCGCAAAGAATCCTATCGCAACCAACAAGGTACCGAAACAGGGAATCATCGCGTTTGTGAAAATTGCGGGCATCAATGGTGGTTGCAGCGCTGTAAATGTGGTTTTCCCCTATACAAAGGTAACTTCAGCTTTCAGCTTCAGCATCGATCAATTCAACCTGAGTCTAATTGTGCAGGGTATGTATGTCCTGGTTGCGGTAGCTGTTTCTGTGGGAAACGGGTAGTCACAATCTAAGACAAGGGGACTTGAGCTACCAACGGCTCCCATTTGGTATATAACTATTCAGGAACAGCTAGTTTTCATTACAAACATGCGAGATCGACAAAACGTAGAGAAAGACGATAGGAATTCAATAGATCGTGTTCATGCAACCTATGCTATCCTCATGGCAGGCATGTCCTCACCTACAAAGCCATGAAAGGGATTCCGATGAACCATCTTCTGCACACAATGACCCGCATCTTTCTTTTGTTCGCCGGCTGCATAGCGCTGGCCTTCACCCTGTCTGCTCATCTCCGGGCGCAGCCGATCGACCCCGATCCTCCAATTATTGAGGTAAGCGGTAACACAGGCAAACAAACAGCTTCACACTCGGCGCCTTCCTTCAACCCAACAGCCCGTCAAGTCCATGATAGCTGCACCGCAGCCCCGCCTACCTTACTCATTCCTGCGCAAGGCGCTACCACTAACGATCTGGAAAATCCTTCCTACTACTGGTCGCCTGTTCCCAACATCACGGAATATATCTTCCAGATCGCCCATGACAGCAGCTTTGCCAACCCGCTTACCAGCGAGAACAGCGGGGCATTTCCCGATGATGCCCAGGTAAAACATCCTAGTTTTGAAGATCTGGAACCGAATCTTACTTACTTTTGGCGTGTCGCCAGTGTCTGCGCCAATGGTCAAATCGGCGTCTTTTCCGCACCTTCTTCCTTTCAGGCCGGTCCAGGCTCTAGCGCAACGGAATGCACCTTGCCGCCGCCAACCCTTCTGGAGCCAACGAATGGCGCCCAGGTGAATACCTTAATCCCCACCATCAAATGGGCGACAGCAAGCAATGTTTATGAATATCGCTATCAATGGTCTTTGAACGAAGCCTTTACGATGCTTGTAGACAGCGGCGTCGTGTTTGGCGTGAGACCGGATAAATCCGCAACACTGAGCGACCAGCCCACTGATAATCTCGAACTCAACACGACATATTATTGGCGTGTTGCCAGCATCTGTGCTGACATCGATACGCTGGGCGCCTACTCTGCCCCCTTGTCCTTTCACACCGGTGGTGACGAAACGCAGTTACCGGCCTCACCCACGCTTCAATTTCCGGATGACGGTATCACGACCGGTTCAATTCGCGTGATTATACGTTTCACTCAAGTTACTGGCGCTTCCGGTTATCGCGTTGAATTTTATGATTCACTTCAATCAGCCGAGCAGGGAGACTGGTATCGTAGTAGCGGGACAATCCAACCAGCCGTCACTGCCGTATTCAACCCCAAAGAACTCGTTTTTGGGCGGGTTCGCTCACGGAATGACTATGGTTGGGGGCCACTCTCAACCATCCGTAAATTTACAACACCCACAGCGACAGCCACCAGCAACATCACACCGGAAAGTGGTGGCACGCTGCAACCCGACCCCGGCTATCTCACGGTCACCTTTCCGCCGGGCGCGGTCACCAGTACAACCACTGTCGATTTCCGGTTGCTTGCCTCACCTCAACAGCCGCTGCCCAACTTCAGTTTTGCCAATCGCGCCTTCACTCTGGTTGCCACCGCTAATGGCGCGCCGATTACACAATTTAACCAACCTTACACTATGGTCCTCGCCTACGATGAAGGTGATCTCCTAGCCGCCGGCATCACCGATCCCACCCAGTTGAATCTGCTCTTTTGGAACGGAACGGCGTGGGCTGCCTTGCTACCCTGCACCGGCTGTGCTATCGATACAACTAACCGCACCGTCACGGTTGTCCTTAATCACTTTACCGAATTTGCTCTGGTCGGCCCACTACCCAAACAAGCGCTTTATCTGCCCTTGATTCGCCGCTAAGCCCTGGCTTCATTGATTGACCAACCGCAGCTTCGGGTTAGGCAACAGCAGGCGTGAAGCTTGCGCTTGCCTAACCTAAAAGGAGCCAAACCATTCGTTAAATTGACAGTGTAGCCATTTTCCAGTAAACTATCTTTCATCCTGTACCATTGCCAGCAGGAACGAATTACGAATAAATAACGTTATTCCAGTAAATACGGCAATTCTACCTTTCGCTATTCCTGTCCCTTGTAGTAAAAGCCTGCGTTTCTTGTTGTATCTGCTGTTCAATCCAAAGGAGGCCCCCGTGTCTCTCACATTCTTCCAGTGGTTGCTCTGCTCGGCAATAAACGATGATCTTTGGCGCCTACCATTCATCTCGGCGCGCCCTCTTCTACAATCCCGAATCATGGCTTGTCATAGGGGACCGTTCTTCGCACCTAAGCCTGCCACCAAATTTGTTTTCGTCTTTTACAACCGCTAATACCATTGGAACAGCAAAGGTTACTTTGCCCATCATCTTTCACTGCTCGCCCCCCGGCGACCACGCGTGTTAACCGCATGACCCACATCGTTCTTGCCTGGCTTAACACCGCTGAAGCACGAGCCCTTTGTTTTTATTTGACGCTTGACCCAACCGATAGTTCATTTTTACGCCATACCGCTAACTCATGTACTTGTAGAACTTCAATAGGAATTCAATAGGAATTCAATAGATCGCGAATAGCTCTTTCGCTGTATCCTTTTGATAATCCATTCAGAGATTTAGTAAAGAACTGAACTATTTCTAAAACATAACCCATTGAGAAAAGGAGACAACCATGTCACAGCATTGGAATTACGGAAAAACGACTGTGCTGTTAGCCACCTTCATGATCCTCTGCTCGCTCTTCTTACTGGCCGCCTGCGGTCCGGCAGAAGTGGAATTTGCTGTCAAACATTTTAGCGACGTAACCGGCGAACAGCTATCGGAAGTCGTTTCCTACGACCAAGAAGCTGGGCTGGACAACAGCAGCGGTACAGCGCCGCTTCAGGTGCAGATTGAATTTCAGCGCAACTATCGCCATCAAATCATTGATCGCATCACCGATAATCGCGTCTCCGGGCAGCGGGTACAAGACAAAATTGTCGAGTTATACAAACTCCCGCCCAACGATCCGGAAGGCACGGTGCAGACAGCCTTGTGTCCCGTCTCCGTTGTCATTCCGGCCGGCCAAAAAGCCATTGTCACCGTCGAGTGGACGGAACGCTGGGCGGAAGGGGTGATCAACGAAGGCAAGGAAGGCGAAGGCAATCGGCTGGGCACTTATCGCGTTTTCCTCGGCTACATTGAACCCTGTAGTCTGATCAATCAGCAAAACACAGAGTAACAGGGCAGTGCCAGGCCGGAAGAGAAGTCAAAAGACAGAAAATTCGCTAATTGACTCAGCCACCCATACACTGCCGCGGTCGCCCCTGACCGACGCCTGACTACGCGACTATGGACTACGGACTACGCGACTACGGACTACCGAGACTCTGTACACTTTGTAGGAAAGCTGTCATGAACACAACTTTGTCGGAAAATCTACCGTTGGCGGCAGCGACCATACCCAAGTTGGGTGTCGAGTTAGTCGCCAAAGGGCTATCGGTCTGTCGTAAAGGAAAATTGATCCTGCGCGATGTCTCCTTTCGCGTTCAGCCCGGCACGCTTACCGCCATCATTGGCCCCAATGGCGCCGGCAAAACGACCTTACTACGCGCCCTCTCTGGCGAACGGCCTGATGAGGGGCAGGTGCTCATCAATGGGGAGGAGATGTATCAGGATCCCCAATACTGGCTGCAACAGATTGGCTATGTCCCTGTTACCAACATTCTCCATGAACAACTAACGTTGGAGCAGGCGCTGCGCTATATCGGCCAGTTACGGCTGCCGAACTTGTCACCAGACGCGATTGCCGCAAAAGTCGATGCGTTGCTGACTAAGTTTGACTTTCCCACCCAGGATGCACGGCGCCAAAAACCGATCAAAGTGTTAAGCAGTGGCGAACGCAAGCGCGCTAATGTTTGCGCCGAACTTATCATCGACCCGCCGCTCCTGATGTTGGATGAACCGACCAGCAACCTGGACCCCGACGCCGAACGCAACTTGATGCGCCTCTTAGCCGACTATGCCCATAGCAGCGGCCAGACCATTCTGGTGATTACCCATACGCTCAATACCATTGATGTCTGCGATGAAGTCATCTTTATTGAGAATGCCCAGTTGCGCGCCGCCGGCAAGCGCGAGGAAGTGTTGGCGACGCTAGAAAGCGAACTCGCTAATCGTCGCCAGGAAAGCTCGCTCTTTTACCGGTGGGCAGCGGTCTTTGATCATTACAAGACGGATGATAGTAAGCGCAAAGGCTGTCATGATCTGCCACGCAAAAGCGGACAAGCGCCCACCGCGGCGCCAGCGCGTCCCCCGGTCGCCGCGCCGTGGCATTATCAGTTGCGTTGCCTGCTCCAGCGCTATACCCAGATCCGCTGGGCCGACCGCTGGAGTTTGATCTTGACGTTGCTGGCCGGCTTTAGCGGCATTCTCTTCTTTATCTTGCCGGGCAAAACCTTTGTCGCCCCCATTGATGAAAGCGAGACGGCGTTGGCGTTGAACCAGGCGCGCCAATCGGTCTATGTTGTCTCCCTGGTTGTGACGTTGCTCGGCCTCATTACCAGTTACACGGAGATCGCGAAGGAGTTTCACATCTATAAACATGAACGGTTGAAAGGGCTGTCACCTTCGGCCTATTTCCTCTCCAAATGGCTCTGGCTCACCCTGGCGGTGGGTATTCTGGCGCCCCTGGTCCTGGTTGGTTTTATTGTGCTGGTCTATGGTCAACCCCTGCCGGGCTTTCCTGAACCCAGATTTGGGGAAGTCGTTGGCCCGTGGGAACAATTGTTCCGCTTTCAACTGGTCGGGTTGTTAACGCGGCAAAGTAGTTGGCTCATTATGTGTACCCTGGTTTTGGCCTGTATCACCTCAGTGACGTTGGGTCTCTTGATTTCCGCCCTAGCGGGCGATAGCGACAAAGGGTATCTCTACCTGAGCTTTGTCGTGGTCTTCATTGTGCTCTTTTCGGGTTTGATTCGCAATGAGAAACTGGAACAACTGATCGATACGCTCGCCTTTCTCTCCACCGGCAAATGGGCCTTTTCGGGCTTTGCGGCCAGCATCAGCCTCTACTGTTGGCAGGACAGTTGGCATTTTGATGAGTTTAATAGCGCCGGCCATCTAGCTTCGATCTGGCTGGCGTTGGGCGCCTATAGCCTGGGTGCGGCCTTTCTGGCGGTTGTGATCTTGCGCATGGGCGATCCGTGGTACAGCCGGCTGAAGAACTTGAGGCGGCTCTTTATCCAGGAACGGCTGGCTGTGATGATCGGCCTCGCCCTTTTTACGCTGCTTTTGAGTTACACTCTCTTTCTGCGCCAACAATCCTATGCCTACCACAGCTTAAACTATTGGAGCAGACAAGAGTACGGCGGCAGTGGCGCCTATGAATATGCCAACGTCGGGAAAGTGGCGGCATTGGATGCTCGCCAATACTGGAACGGCAAGCTTAGTCAATCCTGGTGCGGTGATCGGTAAGCAATGCTTATCGCAACCCTTCAGCTAAATCCTTGATGAACGAAAGGTCTCTTTGTTATGCACAAAATGATCCGGATCATTTGTTATTTCCTCTGCGCCCTTAGTGTTGTTGCCTGTCCCCGTGTACCGACGCCAGGTGCGGTCGACGCCGTAGCAACAACGGCGTCGGCGCCACAAGCCGCAAACACAATCGCTGCCCAGCCGACAGAGACGCCCGCCGCTGTCACGGAAACGCCAGCGAATCAGGCGGCGGATACGCCGGCGCCAACCGATACACCCCAAGCTTTACCAACCGACACGCCAGCGCCAACGCCTGAGCCGCTCTTCTACAATCTACCACCCGCCACCCTGACCAATGCAACAGGGCTGTACGCCTCGCCCAACCGCGCCGAGTTAATTGTCCCAGTGCCGGTGCCGGCCGGGGAAACAGTCTTTGTCATGGGCCGCAATGCCACGGGCACCCATTTACGGGTGGTTTGGAATACCGGCGTTGGTTGGGTGCCCGTTTCGTTCACCAGCTACAACGGCCAGCGTGACCGGATGGCAGCGCTGCCCGTCTTTGAACGCGAACCACCCTCTTGTGCCATCCCCTTAACTACCCAATTTGGGCTAAATAGCACCTGGACCAGTGACCTACAACAGCGTATTGCCGTGATCGCCGCGCTGTTTCGCTCGCGCTATGGTGAGTTCCCCGCTTCTTCGCTCGCGCTGGTGGTCAACGGGGTAACCGTCGAGAGCAGTCGCCGTGCGATCGTGGAACAGGGTCAATTTTCCTTAAAAGATGTCGTTTTCTCCGTTCCCCAAGATCTACAGCCAGGGGACACCGTTGGCTACC